>NZ_JAATVU010000037.1 GCF_013184745.1 Mangrovicoccus sp. HB161399 | reverse complement strand
CACCGGTCCATCTCAGCCCTGCCAAGTTCGCAGGCCGCCCCGCACGCGCCATGGTCAAAACCGCCGCCCGGCAATGCCCACCCGCGGGGGCGCCCTCCAGCAGCGGGACGCAGACCGGCGCCGGCAACAATTGCCCCGGCCATCGGCGCGCGGCACCCGTCGGCCGCCGTGACCAGCGGCTGCAGCAAGGCGAAGTGGAGCGCTCCAAGGCCCCGGGCCGCCATCTTGACCGGCGCGAGATGCAGCAAGCTTCGCAGGGTAGGCAGGGTCCGGGCAGCAGCAAGCGCTTTGCCTCGGAACGGGCGGCGCCGTCTCCGGCGTCCAGGGGAGCAGCATGAGGCAGGCGAGGGTCTCGCGTTCGGGGGTGACACGGGCTGACAGCGCCGAGCCGACCGCGCGGCCGACAAGCCCGGCGAAACCGGTCACGCTGGTCGCGAGGGCCCCATGCCTGTGGTCGGCATCGAAGATCGCGGCGACTCCTGCGCTCTCCCGGTGCTGAAGTCCTGTATCTTGCGCGCAGCACCAATCATTGCGGCCGGGCCTGCACAGCCGAAGTGGATCATCCCGACCGATTTGGGCAGGAGGCGGCGAAAATTGCCGCGGGCTTGGTCGAACTGGGCGACGGCGGCGAGCAGGCTGTCCGCATCGACCGCGAAGACCGCTGTCAGCGCGCCCGGGCGGCGGCCGAAGGCCCGCGGCAATGCTGGCAGAGCGGCGCCGGCGCAGTGGCGATGGCCTTGAAGGCGGTGGCCACGCCGGAAATGGTCATTCTCCGCCGTGCGAAGCGGATTCTGCGCCGGCCGGGCGGCGGAAGACAAGGCAGGCCTTCGTGTGGTCCGGCGTCTCCGGAGATGACCGCAGGAGGCCGTCGGACCGGGAACGCGGCGAGACCGACGGTGCGTCCTGTACACGCGGACACGATGGGCCAAGTGCCGCGCGCTGAGCGGTCGCCGGACCGTCCCTTCCT
The DNA here is from genome assembly GCF_013184745.1 of Mangrovicoccus sp. HB161399. Taxonomy (GTDB): domain Bacteria; phylum Pseudomonadota; class Alphaproteobacteria; order Rhodobacterales; family Rhodobacteraceae; genus Mangrovicoccus. Next base: position 53,762 of record NZ_JAATVU010000037.1, on the reverse strand, counting down.
CGGCCATGGCCGCCTCGGGGCATGCCGAATTGCGCTCCGTCGCTTCCGGAGCCTGCGGGACAAGGGGGCGCGCGGATGGCGGAACCTTCGGCGGCGGCCGGTCCGGGGAAGGCGCGGTCCTGCCGGTTCCCGGGCCATGACTTTCGCTCCGCGGCAGTTGCCGCAAGCCGCGGGAGCGAGCCGTGTCTCCAGCCGGACATGGTCGCCACGCAGCGGCCATCGGGGGGTTCGGCCGGGGCACCCCCCTTCTCCATCGAGGTCGGCCGGGTGGGCGGAGACACGCATCACGCACGAAAGGCGTGCCGGGTCGTCCGCTGCCTTCCGTACAACGTCGCGGACGCCTTGCCGGGCACCGGGACCAGCTGCGGGCTCCGGCACCGCCGGGACCGTGTTCGCACCGGTCCGGACTGTGCAGTGCCGGGGCGCGCTTCCGCGGAGGGCTGCGGGAGCGTTTGGTTTCTCCCGTCCGTGCCGACTCGGGGACATTGCGCAAGCGCTGCCGCCGGAGCCGGTTGCCCCGCGCATCGGCGATGCAGCCGAAGCCAATGCAAGCCGCGCCGCCCGGCCAATCCACGCCGCCCGAATGACGCCGTAGCCTTGTCCGGATCTGGGTCGGTGCGGCTCAGGCGTTTGGGCGATGAGGAGGCCGAACAGAGAGTCTGGTGCAGGTCTGCCCGGCAATCGAAGTGTCGTCGACATCGCTGCAAGTTGCCGCCATCTCGGGCATCTTCAATGTCTTCCTGCCGCTGCCGCTGCCGCTGCCGAAGCAGGCCGGGCCGATGACTTGCGCGGGCCGCCGCCGCAGTTCCTGCCCATGGCGAACGTTATTGCTGCCATCTCGGCCCGACAGGTTGTCCTTGGCATGGCTGCTGCAGAGGCCGGATCGGGAAGCCGGTCCGGGAGATGAGGCGGCGGAGACCAGAAGGGCCAGAGGTGGAGATGCAGGACCGGAGGCCCTGCGCGCAGGCAACGGCCTCGGCGTGACCCGGCACGCTTGTGTCGGCGGGGCGCCTGAGGTTCCCTTTCGGCGTTCGCCGTCTGCGCGGGTGGCGGAGGCCCGGACGGCGCGCTGTCAGGAGGGCGCGAAGCGGTAGGCGTCCCCGTCCTGCACGACCTGGCCGATGCCGCCCCCGGGCAGGTGGAAACCCAGCACCGGCAGGCCGCTGGCCGCCAGATCCGCCATCAGCTTCGCACGCGTCTCCGCCGCCTCCTCCGGCGCCTGGTCTGCGCCAAGCAGCGCCTGCGGCTGGTCGAAGGAGACATGGCCGTTGCCGATGCAGTCGCCGAGCACCATCAGCCCGTCCAGGTCGAAGGACAGGTGGCCCGGCGTATGGCCGTGGGTCGCCACGGCGGAGATGCCCGGCAGGGGGCTGTCGCCCGGGGCCAGCGGCTCCACCAGATCGCCGAGCGCGTCGAGACGGCGTTTCGCGCCCGCGGCAAAGGCGGCGCGGGCCGCGCCGATGCTGTCGGCGGTTGCCGGGTCGCTCCAGTATTGCGCCTCGGTCCCGCCCATCAGGTAGCGCGCCTCCGGGAACGCCGGCTCGTCGAAATCGTCGAGCACGCCCCAGAGATGGTCGGGATGGCCATGGGTGAAGAGCACATGCGTGACGTCCTCCGGGGCCACCCCGGCGGCGGCCAGCGCATCGGCGAGGTCGCCCGCGCTTGGCTGGAAATCGGGGCCGGCCCCGACGTCGAACAGCACCGTGTTGGTGCCGTCGCGCAGCAACGTGACATTGCAGGGCGCGACCAGCGGCCCGGCGGGATCGATGCCATGCGCCGTCAGGATGGCCTTGCGCTCCGCCTCCGGCATGTCGCCGAAGATGAAGGCGGGGGGCAGTTCCAGATGCCCGTCCGACAGCGACAGGACCTTCCGGCCTTGCCCCAGGTCGATCTCGGTCCCCGCCCAGATCCGGCCGGGCAGGGCGAGGGCGGAAGCGGCGGCGAGGAAGCGGCGGCGGGTCAGGATCATGGCAGGCTCCGGGTTCGGGTCTCAGGGCCGGACGATGGTCCAGCCGGCTTCGTCCAATGTGATCAGCTCGACCACGCCGGCCTCGACCCTCCCGGCCATCGGCAGGATCGGGATCTCGGCGCCCTCGATCCGTTCCAGCGTGTCGATCGTGTTCTGGCAGGCGATGAAGGCGACGTTCGGCATCGACTGCTCGAAGGCCTTCAGCCGCTCCAGCACCGGCGAGCGGTCCGCGCGCAGCATGTCGATCCCGGCGCCGAACACGACGACGCGGATTTCGACCTCCTCGGCATTGCCGCTGTAGTAGCGCGAGACGTTGGCGGCGACGTTCAGCACCTCCTGCATCGCCGCCTCGCCGCCGTCGCTGAGCTGCAGCGCCAGGTGGTGCAGCCAGTCATCCTCGGCCGCCGCCGCCGGGGCGGCGAGGGCCAGGGCCAGCGCCGCGGGGCGCGCCCATCCCGTGATCAGTCCCATTCCGGTTCCTCCCGTTTGCCGGGGGCGCCGGAAGCCCCGGGAAAGGACGCGGCGCCCGGGCTCATTCTGCCGGGAAGGTGGACAGGTAGGCAATCACCGCCTCGATGTCGGCGTCCTTCTTCAGCCCGGCAAAGCCCATCTTGGTGCCTTTCACCACGTCCTTCGGCTTGGCAAGGAAGCCCGCCAGCAGGTCGTGGTCCCAGGCGGCGCCGCCGCTGCCGAGCGCCTCCATCCCGGAGGAGTAGCGGAAGCCGTCGACCGAGCCGACGGGACGGCCGAGAATGCCGTTCAGCTCGGGGCCGGTGGCGTTCTTCGCGCCCTCGCCGACCTTGTGGCAGGCCTGGCACTTCTTGAAGACCTTGCCGCCGGCCTCGACCAGCGCCGGATCGGCAGCCTCCGCCGCGGCCAGAGTGACGGTTTCGGCCGGGGCCTCGGGCTCGGAGGTCTCCATCGCCGGGGCCGCCGTTCCCGCCGCGGCGAGATGCAGGTCCGGCAGGGTGCCCGCCGGGCGGCCGTCCGGACCCACCGGCGTCACGTTCAGCTTGACCGCGCGCTTGGTGATCTCGGTGCCAGCCGCGCAGGCGCTCATGCAGGGATCGCCGGTGAATTCCGGATATTCCGTCTCGGGCCGGTCGTCGGGATAGAAACCGCCGGCATTCGGCATGGCGATCTCGGCGAAGTTCTCCTTCGAGAGCACGAAGTCGTCTTCCACCATCCCGTTGGAATAGAGCAGGAAGGCGGTGATCGCATAGACATCGTCCGGCGTCAGGGTCTGCGCCATGCCGAAGGGCATGGAGCGGTGGACATAGTCCCAGACGGTGGAAAGATGCGGCCAGTAGCTGCCGATCGTCTTGACGGGCCGCCGGTCCTGCAGGCTGCCCGCGCCGCCCGCCAGCACCGGCCAGTTGTCCAGGCCTTCGGCGAAATCGCCGTGGCACATGGCGCAGTTCTCGGCGAAGACCTCGTCGCCGGTCCAGACATCGCCCGACCCCTCGGGCAGACCGGTGCCGTCAGGCAGCACGGTCATGTCCCAGGCGGCGATCTCCTCGGGCAGGGCCGGGCGGCCGAGGCCCAGCGGTTCGGCGGCGGCCGGACCGGCCAGCAGAAGGACGGCGAGGCCCGCTTCAACCCACTTCGACATTCTCGACCTCCCCGCTCGCGCGCACCCACCAGGTCTGGATGCCGTTGTTGTGGTAGACATTGTTCAGTCCGCGGATGGCGCGCAGCGCGTCCTTGGTCGGCTGGACATAGCCGGTCTCATCCATCGCGCGGGACTGCAGGATCATCTCGGAGCCGTCCCACTGGATCGGCAGGCGGAACCGGGTCAGCGCCTTCGGCTGGGGGTCGCCCTCGATCTCGGCCTCCTGCCAGCTCTTGCCGCCGTCGAGCGAGACGTCGACGCGGCGGATACGGCCGTGGCCGGACCAGGCGAGGCCCGTGATCACCAGGGGTCCCGGGCCGTGATAGATCGGCGCCTGCGGCGAGGGGGACGTGATCACGGATTTCGCGTCCATCACCCAGGTCCATTTGCGCGCCCGCCCGTCGGGCATCAGGTCGGTGTATTTCGAGGTCTCCTCGCGGCTCTCCACCGCCTGGTCGTAGACCGAGATGCGGCGCAGCCACTTGACCCAGAGATTGCCTTCCCAGCCCGGCACGACAGCGCGGACCGGATAGCCGTGCTCCTTCCGCAGGGCCTCGCCATTGGCGTAGAAGGCGATCAGCACGTCCTCCATCGCCTTCTCAAGCGGGATCGAGCGGCCGTTCGACGAGGCGTCGGCGCCCTCGAAGTAGATCCACTTGCCCTCGGGCCGAACCCCGGCCTCTTCCAGCAGCGCCGAGAGCGGCACGCCGACATATTCCATGTTGTGGATCATGCCCTGGGTGAACTGGCAGCCCTCCAGCTGCGCGCCGCCCCATTCCATGCCGCCATTGGCGGCGCATTCCAGGAAGGCGACGCGGCTCTGGCGCGGGAAGCGGGTCAGGTCCTCGTAGGTGAAGACCAGCGGCCGGTCGACCAGTCCGGTGATCATCAGCCGGTAGTCGGTCTTCGAAAGCTCGATGGCGCCGGAATGGTGCCGTTCGAAGGCGCAGCCCGCCGGGGTGATGGTGCCTTCCAGCGCGTGGATCGGGGTGAAGTTGATCGAGGAGACCGGGCTTTCGGTCAGCCATTCGACATTCCGGCGGACCACCTGGCTCTCGAAATGGATCGGCATGCCATAGGGCGAGGCGTCCACCGGATCGCCGAATTCGCTGGCCCAGGGCTGGACCTCGGTGATCAGCGGGTCGGGGCCCGCTGCGCGGGCGGCCCCGGCGGCCAGCGCCGCGCTGCTGGCGGCGGCGGCGCCCAGAAAGGCGCGGCGGGCGGGGTCGTGGGTCTTGTCGTCTCTGCTTTTCATCTGAACTCCTCCGCTCAGGCGCCGGTCACGGTGACGGTGTCCGAGAGGTCCCGCTTCACGGTGCCAAGCTTCCTGATGTGGTCTGCGACCACGTCCCAGATCTGCGGGCCTTCGGTGCCCTGGTTCACGCTGGCCCAGCCGCCGACCGTATAGGTCTTGGCCGCGTCCAGCGCCTCGCCGGTATCGGTCAGGGCCAGCTGGCTGATCCGGCTGCCGATCGGCGCCGAGATGTCGATGGCGTAGGAGATGCCGCCCACGCGCACCATGTCGCCGCCCTGCTGGTAATAGGGGTCGGTGTTGAAGATGTTGTCGGCCACGTCTTCCATGATCAGCTTCAGCTGCTCGCCGGTCATCTCGGTGCGGTAGCATTCGCCATAGGTCATCGAGGTGGCGTTCAAGAGGTCCTCGAAGGTGATCGGATCGCCGGGCAGCAGCGTCGGTCCCCAGCGCACGCCGGGGGAAAGCGCGATCTGCACGTCGCGTTCCGACCGCACCGCGTCGCAGATCACGTCGTCCCAGGTGCCGTTGAAGTTGCCGCGGCGGTAGAGCACGCTTTCGGCGGTGCCCAGCACCTCGGAGAGTTCGCCGGTATAGGGCGCCCGCTGCGCGTCGACGAGTGCAGCCATCTCGGCATCCGGCGCGATCGCGTCGGAGAAGATCGGGATCAGCTTGTGGCGGTAGCCCATCATCCGCCCGTCGCGGACGTCGAGATCGACGCGAGAGACGAACTTGCCGTTCGAGCCGCTGGCGATGATGATCGTCTCGCCGACCAGCACGGGCTCGGGGATGGCGTCATGGGTGTGGCCCGAGAGGATCACGTCGATGCCCGAGACCTGCGCCGCCATCTTGTGGTCGACGTCGAAGCCGTTGTGGCTGAGGCAGACGACCAGCCCGGCGCCCGCGGCACGGGCCTCGTCGACCACCTCCTGCATGCGCTCCTGGCGGATGCCGAAGGAGTATTCCGGGAACATCCAGCCGGGATTGGCGATCGGCATGTAGGGGAAGGCCTGGCCGATCACCGCGATCTTGGCGCCGCCGCGCTCGAACATCGTCCAGGCGTCGAAGGCGGGCTCGTCCCATTCGACGTCGAAGATGTTCGCGCCGAGGAAGGGGAAAGGCAGGGCGCCGACGATCTCGTTCACGCGCTCCGAGCCGTAGGTCCATTCCCAGTGGCTGGTCATCGCCTCGACGCCGAGCAGGTTCATCGCCTCGACCATGTCCTGGCCCTTCGTCTGCAGCGAGGTCCAGCTGCCGTGCCAGGTGTCGCCGCCGTCGAGCAGGATCGACTCGGGCCGCGCCGCGCGGATCGCCTTGACCACGGTGGCCACCCGGTCGAGCCCGCCCATCTTGCCGTAGCCGCGGGCCAGCGCCGCGAAATCGTCGGAACTCATCGCATAGGCGCCGGCCGATCCCGGCGCGATGCCGAAATGCGACAGGAATTCCTTGCCGGTCAGGTGCGGCGGGCGGCCCCTGGCCTCGCCGACGCCGAGATTGACGGAAGGCTCGCGGAACCAGACGGGTTTCATCTGGGCATGGATGTCGGTGACGTGGATCAGCGTGACATTGCCGAAATCGTCGAATTGCAGCAGCTGGTCCTGGCTCAGCGCCTGCTGGGCGGCGAGGCGGCCCCAGCTCCCGTAGCCGGACGCGCCGAGAAGGGCGGAGGCGGCAAAGCCCGCCTGGATGAACTCGCGGCGCGAGATCATGGCAAATACTCCGTGTGAGGGGGAGGGAGAGGCACCGGCGCAGGGCCGGTGCCGGACGGCGCCTAGGGCCGGACCGAGACGCCTTCGACGGCGAGGCCCTGGCCGCGCGAGGCGACATAGAGTTCAAGCGCGCGGAACTCGTCCGAACCTTCCTTGAAGGTCTCGGCGCGGGTGTCGCGGATGCAGCCCTTGAAGCGGTTGTGGATCGGGATGATCCCGGCCTGCTTCAGCCGGTAGGTGGGAAACCCGCTGGTCTGGCCCTGGCTGAGATGGTCGGCGCGGATGTAGTTGCCGTTGTTGTCCTCGTGGCAATTGGCGCAGGACAGCTCCAGCTGGCCGTAGCGGGTGTAGTACATCTCCTTGCCCTGCTCCCAGTAGGGTGCGGCGGGCCCGTCGATGGCCACGTTGACCGGCAAGCCGCGCGACTGGACCGAGAGCGCGACGGTCATCGCCTTCATCGGCTCGGAGGTCCAGCCCCAGGCCTCGGCCCCCATCCGCTCGGTGCGGCAGGAATTGATGTAGTCTTCCATGCTCCAGAGCTTGCCCGAGGCATTGACCTTGGGCATCGAGGCGCGCACGCCCCTCATCGAGGAGATGTCCTCGTGGCAGCCCGAGCATGCCTTGCCCTCGCTGCCATCCACCGTATCCCAGAGCTCCAGCCCGGCATCGGCGGCGATCATGCCGGGGTTGTCGAAATCGTCCATCTCCATCGCGCGGGTCGCCTCGTCGCGGTAGAGCCAGCCCGACAGCAGCTCGGGCAGCGCGCCGTCGAGATAGTCCGGCGCCGGCGCGCGGGTCGTCAGGGTCTCTTCCCCGTTGATGACCAGCTCGGCGTCCAGATCCGGATCGGCCAGGGCTGCGCCCGCCAGGCCGATCGCCAGCACGGCGAGGCTCAAGCGATGCATCTTCATGTTGTGCTCCTCCCTTGGGTGGAGCCGTCCGCCTCCCCGCGGACGGCCCTGCCTGTCACGCGACGGTAATGCTCTGTGTGTCCTCGTAGACGGAGCCGTCGTCATCGGTCCAGGTGAACTTGAAATCCCCCGTCTGGCCGACCTTGGCCTCGAACTCGAAATAGGGATTGGTTGCCACCGAGGGGTCGATGTCCACGTCGATCACCATTTCGCCGGCGAATTCGCAGGTGAAGCGGTTGATGATCTGGCGCGGGATGAGATTGCCGTCCGAGTCCTTGCGCTGGCCGGATTCCATCGGGTGCGAGATCAGGGTCTTGATCGTCACCACATCGCCGGCAGACGCGGTCTTCGGCACTTTCACGCGGGGTTTGACGCCTTCCATGTCCTTGTCCTCCTCCGCTCAGCCGCCGCAGCCGCCGATGGTGACCTTGACGGTCGCGCTGGTCTTCACGAAGCTGCCGTCGGCCATTTTCGCCACGGCCACGACATCCTGGGTCTTGGCGAGCCGGATGCGGGTCGAGGCCGACTGCGATCCGGCCGCGGGTCCGAAATTGAAGGTGCACACCTCGGATTCGGGGTTGCCGCCCGCGAAGAGCGCGATCGAGGTGGCGCCCGGCGCGGAGACCGCGATCGGGACGGTGTTGCCGTTCTCTGCGATTTCCGGCGCGGTCAGCGTGATCCCGCCGCCCTCGGCCGCCGCTGCGCCGCCGGTGAAGGCGGCCATCGCCTCGTCCAGAGCCGCGGCGGCGGCCGGCAGCGGCAGCGCCGCCGCGGCGAGCCCGCCGAGACCCAGGGCCAGCGTGTTGCGTCTGGTCAATTCCATTCAGTTCCTCCTCTGGCGCGATTGCGCCGTCACTCCTTGAGCGTCACCAGATAGGCGACCACGTCCTCGATCTGCGTGGCCGACAGGATCGGCGGCAGCTCCGCCGGAGCGGCCTTGCCGGTATAGGCGTCGCCGGGCCGGTCATAGGGGCCGGTCTTGTAGAAGGAGGGCATCATCGAGCCCTCGAACGTGTGCTTGGCATCGGCCACGATCCCGCGCAGCTGCGCCGCGTCCCAGCGGTCGCCCGCGCCGTCGAGGGGCGGGCCGATATTGCCCTGGAAGTCGGCGCTGAGCGATGACACCTGGTGGCAGGCGACGCAGTTGCCGAGCGCGCGGCTCGACATCACGTTGGCGCCTTCGTCGGGATTGCCCGGGGCACCGGTCAGCGAGGCTTCGATTGCCCCGGATTCGCCAAAGGCGACCTCGCCCGGGGGCGTGTCCGCAAGAACCCAGCTGCCCGCGAGCGCAACCGCCGCGGCCAGGGGAAAGACGGTCTTTCTCATGGATCTCCTCCCTATCCACTCACCGAGGCTAAACGAGTCTGCGACATCTTTGCAATAGGAATATTCATATCCGTGCATGTTTCTGCAACTGCGAAGGATCACTGCGTTTTCCGGATCAGGTATTCCTGGAAGAGTTCTCCCGAGTCGTAGCCGTGCTCCAGCACCCATTCCATCAGCGCCTTTGTCGTGCCCTTCCCGAAGGCGCCCGGCATGGCCACGGCTGCCGCCTGGACGGCGGTCTCGTCTTCGGGAACGTCCTCGGGCAGGAAGATCAGGGTCGGCGTGAAGACCAGGCCCCAGCGCTTGACCATCTCCTTCTCTCCCAGGGCCGTGCCGTCGAAATCGGTGACCTCGGTCTGGCCGAACATGTTGATCTGGACCACGAAGAAATGCTCGCGGATCAGCGCGTCGATCTCCGGAACGGGGAACACCTCCTCGTGCATCTGCGCGCAGTAGATGCAGCCGCGCTGCTCGACGATCAGCATCAGCCTCTTGCCCTCGGCATTGGCCTCGCCGAGGTCTTCGCGCAGGTCCTTGAACGTGTCCTGCAGCCAGTCCGGCTTGTGCAGGCCGTCATCGCCCACCGGCACTTCAGCCAGGACGGGCAGGGCGGCCAGCGCGGCGGCCAGGGTGGCGGCGATCAGGGTCTTCATGTCGGTCTCCTCCGCAATCGGGCGGGCGCGGCTCAGCCGAGCGTCGCGCTCCAGTCGAAAGTGTCGAGCAGCCACTGGCCGATCAGGTTGACCTGGCCGGTGGCGATCAGGATGGCAAAGACGATCAGCATCAGCCCCATCGCCTTCTCTACATGGCCGAAGGCGCGGCGGTGGCGCGCGACGAAGCCGAGGAAGGGCCGCGCGAAGAACGCGGCCAGCACGAAGGGCAGGGTCATGGCGAGCCCGTAGACCAGAAGCAGCGTGGCGCCGCGCATCAGGTCTCCGGTGCCCGAGGCGACGAACAGGATTGCCGCCAGCGCGGGGCCGACGCAGGGCGTCCAGCCGAAACCGAAGGCCAGCCCCATGACATAGGCGCCGAAAACGGTCGAAGGATCGGTTGCCGCCTCGATCCGCGCCTCGCGGTAAAGGAAGGGCAGGCGGACGATCCCGAGGAAATGCAGGCCGAAGACGGCAAGCACCGCCGCCGCCACCCAGGACAGCGCGTCCTTCCATTGGATGAACAGCGATCCCAGTGCTGTGGCGCCGAGCCCGAGCAGCACGAAGATCGTCGTCACGCCGAGCGCGAAGGCCATGGCCGAGAGGACCAGCCGCCGCTGCGCGCCCGGCGCGATGGCCTCGCTGCCGCGCAGCTCCTGCATCGACAGCCCGGCCATGTAGCTGAGATAGAACGGCACCATCGGCAGGATGCAGGGCGACAGGAATGACAGCAGGCCCGCCAGCGCGGCGCCGCCCAGAGTGATGTCGAGCATTCCGGAGCCCTCCCCCGGCCCCGCCGCGACTCCGGAGCTTGCCGCCGGAAGGTCGAGACATTATGATATTCATATATCCATCAGGAGACGTCAATGCCCGGCCGTTCCGCTGCTTTCGCGCTTGCCGCTAGCCTCGCCCTGACTTCCCTTGCCCAGGCCTCGGAGCTGTCGCTGCTGATGATCCGGCAGGAGGGCTGCGGCTATTGCAGGCAATGGGACCGCGAGGTGGGGCCGGTCTATCCCAAGACCGCGGAAGGCCGTGCCGCGCCCTTGCAGGAAGCCGATTTCCATGATCCGCTTCCCGCCGGGGTGACGCTCGCGCGGCCCCCGGCCTTCACGCCAACCTTCGTCCTGCTTGCGGACGGGGCGGAAATGGGCAGAATTGAAGGTTATCCCGGCGAAGCTTTCTTCTGGGGGCTTCTCGGCAGGCTGATTGCGGAGAACGGTCATGAGTGACGCCATCGCAGCAGGGTTCGGCGGATTTGCGCAGCCGCGCGGAGACGGGCGGGACGCGGCCGCAGACGCGCCTGCGGCGCCGCCCGAGCTGGCCGCGATCGTGGCCAGCGTCGAGGAGGCGGTGACCTTCCTCAAGGCGCTCGGGCACGAGGGGCGGCTGCTGATCCTGTGCCATCTCGCCGGCGGCGAGAAGAGCGTCACCCAGCTGGAGACGCTGCTGTCCAGCCGCCAGGCCGCGGTCAGCCAGCAGCTGGCGCGGCTGCGGATGGAGGGGCTGGTCCAGGCCCGCCGCGACGGCCAGCAGATCTACTATTCGCTGCTCGACGAGAAGGTGCTTGCGGTCGCAAGCCTGCTGGATACTCTTTTCGGCGGGACCGACGGCGCCGCAGGGGACGGCGCCGGGGCGGTCTGACAGCCGCTGGGAGGACGGCATGACGGACGGGATGCTGGCGGCACTTGCCGGGCTGGCCGCAGGGGGCGTGCTGGGACTGGCCGCACGGTTCGGCAATTTCTGCACGCTCGGGGCAATCGAGCATGCGCTCTACGGCAGCGACAGGCGGCGGCTCCGGCAATGGGGAATCGTGCTGGGCACCGCGGTGCTGGCGACCCAGGCCGCGGGCTTCGCGGGCTGGGCCGATCTCGGCGCCTCGCTCTACCGCTCGGTGGCGTGGAGCCCGGCGGGCAGCATCGCCGGCGGGCTGCTCTTCGGCTATGGCATGGCGATGGCGGGCAATTGCGGCTTCGGCGCGCTGGCGCGCTTCGGCAGCGGCGACATGCGCTCGCTGGTCATCGTCGTGGTGACGGCGATCTCGGGCTTCGCCGCCCTGTCCGGTCCGCTGGCGCCGCTGCGCACGGCGCTGTTCCCGCAGGCGGCGGCAGAGGGCCCCTCCGGCATCGCCTTCGGCCTGTCTTCCGTGACCGGCATTCCCGAGCCGCTGGCCGCCGCGGCGATCGGCCTGGCGCTGCTGGGCTGGGGGCTGGCGCACCGCCCGCTGCGCGAGGCGCGCGGCCAGGTGGCCTGGGGTATCGCCGCCGGGCTGGCCGTGGCCTGGGCCTTCGTCTCGACCAGCTGGCTGGCGGCGCGCAGCTTCGGCGGCATCCCGGTGGAGGGGCTGTCCTATGTCGCGCCGCTGGGACGGAGCCTGCTGTGGCTGATGACCTCGACTGCGGGCGGGCTGTCCTTTGCCGTGGGTTCGGTGGCCGGCGTGATGGCGGGCGGTTTCGCCGGGTCGCTGATCCGCGGCATGTTCCGCTGGGAGGCCTGCGAGGATCCGCGCGAGCTCGGCCGCCAGGTCGGCGGGGCGGCGGCGATGGGGATCGGCGGGGTGGTCGCGATGGGCTGTTCGGTCGGGCAGGGGGTCAGCGGCACCGCCGTCCTGGCCTGGTCCGGCCCGGTGACGCTGGCGGCGATCGCCGCCGGGGCGGCCTTCGGACTGCACCGGCTGATCGGCGGCGCGCAGCCGGAATAGCGGGCTCAGGCGACGCCGGCCGCCGGTTCCGCGCCGTGGTCGAGCAGCAGGTCGGTCGCCACCGCCCCGGCCCACATCGCGCAGAGCGCCACCAGCGAAGTCAGCGCGAAGACCGAGGCGCCGGTCACGCCGTTGCCGATCGCGCAGCCGCCGGCCAGCATCGCGCCGAAGCCCATCAGTGCCGCGCCGGCCATCGAGCGGCGCATCTGGCTCTCGCCCGCGAAGCCCTGGAATTCCAGTTCGCCGGCGAGCGCCGCCGCGGCGAAGGCGCCGAGGAAGACGCCCGGCACCAGCCCGATGTCGAAGCTGGGAACGCCCTGGCGATCGAGGAAGAACATCAGCGTGCCGGCCGAGGGCCCGGAAAAGGTCAGCGAGGTTACGCTGACCGGGTCGAAGGCGCGCTGCGACAGCTGCCAGGTGGCTACCCAGCCAAGCGCCACGGCGAAGCCCACGCCGGACCCGAAGACCAGCACGCGCAGCCCGACCCGGTTGCGCCGCGCAAGGGCCAGCGCGACGCCCGCCGTCCCTAGGCCGAGCGCAAGTCCGGCCCAGTGCGGCAGCCCGGCCCAGGCAAGCGCGTCGATGTTGCGCGCCCCGGTCGTCCATTGCGCTGCCAGCCAGTTGCGCAGCGGCGCCAGCCGGCCATGCAGCGACATCTGCGCCACGACCGCGAAGACGAGGCCGGAGACGAGCGAGCGCAGGTTTCCGGTCGCAGCCAGCACCAGCAGCCGCCCCGAGCAGCCGCGCGCCATCACCATGCCGATGCCGAAGAGCGTGCCGCCGATGACCGCGCCGGAAAGCGAGCCCGGCACCGACATGATCCGCGCATCCGCGCCGCGGAAGAGCCCGGCAAGGGAGGCGAGCTGCACCCAGGCCAGCGCGGTGGAGAAGCACAGCAGCCACACCGTCACCCGCGGGCCGAGCCTGCCGCGGGCGAATTCCACCGTGGCGGCGCGCAGGCAGAAGGCCGAGCGCTGCGCGGCGATGCCGAAGACGAGCCCGGTGAGAAGCCCCAGGAGCGCGGCGGCCCGGCTGTCGCCGAGCAGGTCGAGAAGATCGGAACTGTCCATCGGCGCAGGCTGCCCGGGCCTGAAGACATTCGCTTTGATGCATGTCAAGGGGACTGGCTTGCCGCAATCCTCGGCGCGGCAAGGCCCGACCCGGCTGCCGCCTGCGCCCTTGTCCCGATGGCGGCCGGATCGGGCCGGCACGCTGTCCCCGAGAGGCCGCAGGGCGGCTGGCCGGAGGCAGGGCGGCCCCGCCCCTGGTCCCGGACCGCTACGGCTGCGGCGGAGCTTGCCGGGCCGTGTCCCCGGAGGGGAGGACGGCTTGTGTGCAGCGCTTGCCTTCTTGCTGCACATCGTGCCAGTGTGCAGCATGGAAAAACATGATGCACACAGAGCCGGGCCGCGGCCCGCGCCGATCCTGTCGCATTCCCGCGCGGCGCAGGTGGCCTACCAGGACCTGCTGCGGCTGCATCTCGACGAGGCGGCCTCTGGCCATGTCGGCAGCCTCGAGGCACGGCACCGCAACGGCCGCACCTATCTCTACGACAAGTTCCGCATCGGCACCGAGATGAAGAGCCGCTACCTGGGCGAGGACACGCCGGAGCTGCGGCAGCGGCTCTCCGCGGCGGAGGGGCTGCGCGCGCAGGCGGAGGAGCGCCGCCGGAGCATGGCTCGGCTGGCACGGATCCTGCGGGCCGAGGGGCTGATCGCAACTGACAGGGAAACCGGCTCGATGCTGCTGGCCTTCGCCCGCGCGGGCGTGTTCCGGCTGGGCGGCACGCTGATCGGCACGGCGGCCTACGGCCTCTACCAGGGCGAGCTGGGCATCCGTTTCGGCGCCGACGAGCTGGCCCAGACCGGCGACATCGACTTCGCCAGCTTCGAGCGGCTGTCGATCGCGCTGGAGGACCGGGTGGAGCAGGGGCCGGACGAGATCCTGCGGGCGCTGAAATTCGACGCCGTGCCCGGGGTGCATGACCGCCAGGTCTGGCGCTGGCGGCAGAGCAGCGGCGAGGCGATGGTCGAGTTCCTCACGCCGGCCTTCGGCGAGGAGACGGTCAGGCCGCTGCCCGCGCTCGGGGTCAGCGCCCAGGCGCTGCACTATCTCAACTACCTGATCGCCGGGCCGATCCACGCGCTCGCGCTCTACCGCTCGGGCGTCCTGGTGCAGATCCCGCGGCCCGAGCGCTTCGCGATCCACAAGCTGATCGTCGCGGACCGGCGGCGCGGCGGGCCGGACCAGGCGAAGTCGCGCAAGGATCTGGGGCAGGCGGCCTTCCTCATCGCGGCGCTGGCCGAGGACCGGCCGGACGACCTGGCCATGGCGCATGAGGAGGCGCTGTCTCGCGGCCCGCGCTGGCGCGAGCGCATCGGGGCGAGCCTGGCGCGGCTGCCGGAAACGGCGGAGATCCTGGCGGGCATCGCCTGACGGCAGGCGGGCCGGACGGGGGCCGGGACGGGCATTGATCGCATGGCGCGGAGCCCTTATCGCCAAGGCAGCCGCACCGGGCCGCCAGCCGCCGCCCGGGCGGCCGGCAGGAGGTCCGAACCGGCATGCGCTATCCGCCCACCACGAAGCAGGTGCTGGCCTTCCTGGCCGTGGCGCGCCACCTGAAGTTCCTGGCCGCCGCCGAAGAGCTCAACATGTCCCAGCCGGCCGTCACCGCGCAGATCGGCCAGCTGGAGCGCAATCTCGGGCTGCGGCTGTTCCACCGCACCAAGCGCGAGGTGGCGCTGACCGCGGAGGGACGCGACCTGCTGCCGAAGATGGCGCGGATCGCCGAGACGCTGGAGGCCATCGTCGCGGCCAGCGAGGAGCTGGGAACGGGGCGGCGGGGCAAGGTGCGGATCGCCGTGCTGCCCTCGGTCGCCGCCTCGATGCTGCCGCGCTCCATCGGGGCGTTCCGCGCCGCCCATCCCGGCATCGAGGTCGCCGTCGCCGATGTGGTTGCCGAGGAGATCCTCGCCTTGGTCAAGGCGGATGCGGTCGATTTCGGCATCGGACCGCGCACCAGCGCCGACCACGCCATCGCCGGCGAGGACTTCCTGACCGACGAGCTGCGCGTCTTCTTCCCCGAAGGCCATCCGCTGGAGGCGGAGGCGGCGCCCGAACTGGTCCGCTGCGCCGCCTTTCCGCAGGTGGTCACCGGCCGCAGCAGCTCGGTCCGGGCGCTGCTGGAACGGGTTCTGGCCGAAGCCGGGGCAGAGATCGAGATTGCGATGGAGGCGGCCTACATGTCCACCGCGCTGGCGGCGGTGCGGGCCGGGCTGGGCGTCGCGATCCTGCCTCTTTCGGCGCGCGAGGCCGGCAATGCCGAGGGCCTGCTCTGCCGGCCGGTCGGGGCGGAGGGCCTGCCGCGCCAGCTGCAGATCCTCACCCGGCGCGGCCGCGAACTGCCGGTCGCGGCCGGGCTGCTCAGGGACTGGCTGGCGCGCGATCGGGAAGCGTGATCGCCAGCATCGTCGAGGCCAGGCACTTGCCGTGGGCGTCGAGCGCCAGCGGCAGAGTCACCCCGCCGCCGCGCGCGTGGCGCAGCACGGAGTTCAGCGCGCCGAGCGACTCGATCTCGTAGCGCTCCACCCCGCCGCGCAGCACCGGCGCGAAATGCGCCGCCGCCAGATCCTCACCCGGCGCGGCCGCGAGCTGCCGGTTGCGGCCGGGCTGCTCAGGGACCGGCTGGCGCGCGATCGGGAAGCGTGATCGCCAGCATCGCCGAGGCCAGGCACTTGCCGTGGGCGTCGAGCGCCAGCGACAGCGTCACCCCGCCGCCGAGCGCGTGGCGCAGCACGAAGTTCAGCGCGCCGAGCGCCTCGACCTCGTAGCGCTCCACCCCGCCGTGCAGCACCGGCGCGAAATGCGCCGCCACCAGCTCGGCGGTCAGGTGCTCCTGCAGGAACGGGTAGTCCGCCGGGTCATGGGCAATGACCGAGATGTTGGAATGGTCGCCCTTGTCGCCGGTCCGGGAATGGGCAATCTCTCGCAGCTGGGTCATCGCGTCACCATGGTCATGCGCGGGCTGGCTGCCGCGCGGGGAACGAGGGCCGAAAGCATCGCGATGATCCGGCCCGTGGATTTCGTCGCGCCGCCGCCCGAGGCGGGGCCGTTGGTATAGAGCGCCTCGACCTCGTTGCCGATGCGCTTCGCCTCTGCGGCGCTGGCGCAGCGCCCGGCCACGCGCAGCCGCACCTCGGCGGGCTCGCCTGGCGGGGACATGCCCGCCAGGATGGAGTCGATCCCCATCAGGTCGAAGCGCAGCTCCTCGGCCTCGAGCCCGATCAGCGCGAAGCGCTCGCGGACGATCTCGCGGGCCAGTTCGGCGCGGGCGCGGGCATTCGGCCCGGCATAGGAGATCTGCCCCTCGCCGCGCCAGCCGGCCGCATAGCCGACCGAGGCCTTCAGCGTCGCGGGCCGCTCTCGGCCGGTCCCGCCCTCGATCCGCACCCGGTCGGGGCCTTCCCGGGTGACGCGGAGCCCGGTGAAATCGGCGGTCACGTCCGGCGTCAGGTAGGCGGCGGGATCGTGCACCTCGTAGAGCAACTGCTCCTTCACCGTCGCCGTGGTGACCGTGCCGCCCGAGCCGTCGACCTTGGTGATCGTGCCGTTGCCGTCCGGGTCGATCTCGGCGATAGGGAAGCCCAGCCGCGCCAGTCCCGGCACGTCCTTGATCCCTGGATCGGCGAAATAGCCGCCCGTCACCTGGCCCGCGCATTCCAGCAGGTGGCCGAGGATGGTGCCGCGGCCGAGCCGCTCCCAGTCGTCCATCGCCCAGCCGAATTCGTGGATCATCGGCGCCAGGAACAGCGAGGGATCGGCGACGCGGCCGGTCAGGACGACATCGGCTCCGGCCTCCAGCGCCTCGACGATGGGGCCCGCGCCGAGATAGGCATTGGCCGAGACCAGCGCCTCGCCCAGCTCCGCCGCGGGACGCCCGGTCTCGGACAGGGGATGTCCGCCCGCGACCAGCGCGGCGCGGATCTCGTCGCCGGAGACGGCGGCGACGCGCAGCCCGCCGAGACCCAGCTCCTCGGCCACCCCCAGCACGGCACGCGCCGCAGCCTCTGGATTGGCGGCGCCCATGTTGGAGACGATGCGGATGCCGTTCTTCCGGCAGGCGGGCAGGACCGCCCGCATCCGGTCCACCAGCAGCGGGTCGAAGCCCGCTTCCGGATCGGCCAGCCGCGCCTGCTGGGCGATGGCGATGGTGCGCTCGGCAAGGCATTCGAAGACCAGGTAGGAAATTCCGCCCTTCTCGGCCAGCTCGACGGCCGGCTCGATCCGGTCCCCCGAATAGCCCGCCCCCGAGCCAATGCGCAGCGTGGTCATCATGTCACTCCTGTCAGATCGCGATCGCGCCGGTCAGCACCGCTGCGACGGTCATCACGATGGAAATTGCCCAGAGCCAGCCGAAGGTGAACTTCTGGTGCTCGCCCAGCTCGATCCCGCACAGCCCGATCAGCAGGAACGTGGCGGGGGTCAGCGGGCTGACCGGGAACCCGGTGGTCATCTGTCCGATCATCGCCGCGCGGCCCATGTCGGCAGGGGCCACGCCCAGCACGTTCCCGGCCTCCGACAAGACCGGCAGGATGCCGAAGTAGAAGCTGTCGGGATCGAAGAGCAGGCTCAGCGGCATGGAGAACACGGCGAGGATCACCGGCATCCGGTCGGCATGGGCCTCGGGCACGTGGGCGGCGGCGAATTCGGCCATCGCGCCGAGCATGCCGGTGCCCTTCATGATGCCGATGAACACGCCCGCCGCCAGCAGCACCGAGGCCATCATCAGCGCGGCGGTGGCATGGCTGTCGATCCGCTTCCGCTGCTCGGCCACGTCGGGATAGTTGACGACCAGCGCGGCGATCGTGCCCAGCATGAAGCACAGCACCGGCGCGGCCAGGTCGCCGATCATGGCGCCCAGGACGGCGACGATCAGCGCGATGTTGATCCAGAAGGCGCGCGGGCGGGCGGTCTCGCGCGGGCCGTTTCCGGCCCTGGCCGCAGTGCCGTCCCCGGCGAAGGCAGACGGGATCCCGGCGGCCAGGCGGCGCTCCTCGCGCTTGCCGAGATACCAGGCGAAGGCGGCGACGGCGGCGAGCCCGGCCAGCTGCACCGGCACCATCGGCATGTAGAGCGTGCCGATGTCGAGCTGCAGCGAGCTGGCCGCGCGCAGCGTCGGGCCGCCCCAGGGCAGCATGTTCGCGGTGCCCGCGGCCATCGCGACGGTGCAGGCCAGAACGCGGCGGTCGATGCCCAGCCGGTCGTAGAGCGGCAGCATCGCGGGCACGGTGACCAGGAAGGTCGAGGCGCCGGAGCCGTCGAGATGCGCGATGACGCCCAGCACGGCGGTGCCCAGCACGATCCGCGCGGGCCGCTCGCCGACCACGCGCAGGATGCCGCGGACGATCGGGTCGAGCGTGCCGGCATCGGTCAGGATGCCGAAGAACAGGATGGCGAAGACGAACATGCCGACCACCGGCGCGATGGTCTTGATGCCGTCGACGGCGAACTTGCCGGCCTCGGCCATGCCGAACCCCGCGAGCAGCGCGCCGAGGATCGGCACGACCACCAGCGCCGCCATCGGCGAGAGCTTCTTGGAAATGATGCCTGCCAGAACGATCACGATCGTCAGCAGGCCTGCGAGTGCAAGCATGTGGTGTCCTCCCTCGGATGTCGGCGGGCCGTCTGGTCCTGCGCCTTGCTCGCTTGCGGGCGGGGCGATCCTCCTCGCCGCCTCCCGCTGTCGCCGCGACCATGCTGCGGGGCTTTCCAATGGTGAAATCGATTATTTGGAAGTCAGAAATCCGGAAATCTGATAAGCGGCCGGGCCCTGCGCCGCGTCCCGTCCCGGCCTGGCGGCGGCACGGGGTCCGGCACCCCGGGCGGGCGCCCGGCATTCGCGCCTCGCACGGCCGCTCATGCTGCGATGCAGCTAAAATTCCTTTTGCAGTTGCGGAATTGAAAGATAAGGACTTTTTCCCTCCGAATTTCACGATGTCGACTCCCGTGCGATATCGCCAATTTTTCTTGATACCCGCCGGCCGTCCTGAGAAGCTTTCCCCAAGAGGAGCCTACATCATGAAATTGGTAGCGGATGACCGTTACCCGCACGACCTGGCGTCGGGCGGGACCGGGGAGGATCTGTCCCCGAAGGAGGGCGCAGCCCGGAGGATCCAGTCTGTCGAGCGGGCGCTCGGCCTGCTCGAACTGGTCGCCCAGCACCCGGACGGCATCGGCCTGTCGGAGCTGTCCGCCGCCAGCGGGCTGAAGGCCTCGACCTGCCACCACCTGCTGGCGACGCTGGTGGCGCGGGGCTATGTCGGCCAGTACGGCCGCAACCGCGCCTATGTCATGGGCGAGCGCATCCGCGACCTGTCGGAGATGGCCGAGTCCCGGCGCGACCCGGCGGTGATCCTGCGCGATCCGCTGCGCCATCTCGGGCGGCGGCTGGAGCATGCGGTCCAGATGGCGGTGATGTCGGAAAGCGCGCTGCTGACAAAGCTGAGCATTCCCGACCCGAACGGCCGCATCGCCGAGACCGACGAGGTCGAGAAGATGGCCGCCGCCCATGCCACCGCCACCGGCAAGGCGATCCTCGCCTGGATCCCCGATACCGAGCTGGTCCGGGTGATCTCGGCCAACGGGCTGACCGCCTACACGCCGAAGACCATCACCAGCCTCAGCGGCCTGGTGGAGGAGCTGCGCCTGACCCGGCGCCGCAAGTACGCCTTCGACGACGAGGAATTCCGCGAGGGCACCGTCTGCATCGGCGCCTCGCTGAGGAATGGCGCGGGGGCCGTGATCGGCGCGATCTCGGTCTCCTATGCCAAGGCCGAGGATACCGACGCCTACCGCCGCCACCTGGTCACCCAGATGATCACGGCGGGCAACGACCTATCGAGACTGCTCGAGGCCGCACAGCGGTCGCGGGCCTGACAGCAACGGAGGAGATGCTGCATGTCACTGCCAGAGAACGTGACCACCCACGAGGACTTCCCGGTCCCGGAGACCATGAAGGCCTGGGTGCTGGGGGATCCCGGAGAACTCACGCTGACAGACAAGCCTGTCCCGGCGCCGGGCAGGGCCGAGGTCCTGGTCCGCATAGATGCGGTCGCGATCTGCGCCACCGACCTGGAGATCATCCATCACGGCCCGCCCGCGCAGATCCAGGGCGGCGACCCGTTCAACAAGAACTTCACCCCCGGCCATGAATACATGGGCACGGTCGTGGCGCTCGGGCCGGGCGTCGACGAATACGAGATCGGCGAGCGGGTGACGGTGGAGATCCATGCCGGCTGCGGCCAGTGCAAGCGCTGCCGCCAGGGGATGTACACCTCCTGCCACAACTACGGCAAGAACTACGGCGATGTCGACAAGGGCCACCGCGCCAACGGCTTCACCACCGACGGCGGCTTCGCCGAATACGCGGTGAACAACATCAACACGCTGGTCCATGTCGCCGATACCATGACCGACGAGGAGGCCACGCTGGTCGTCACGGCCGGCACGGCGATGTACGGGCTGACCGAGCTCGGCGGGCTGGTCGCGGGCGAAAGCGTCGTGGTTTCTGGGCCGGGCCCGATCGGGCTTCTCGGCGCGGCGGTGGCCAAGGCGCTCGGCGCGCAGCCGGTAATCCTGACCGGCACCCGCGACAACCGGCTGGAAATCGGCCGGAAGCTCGGCGCCGACCACGTGATCAACGTGCGCAACGAGAATGTCGTCGAGAAGGTCAAGGAGCTCAACGGCGGCAAGGGAGTCGACTACGTGGTCGAATGCTCGGGCGCGCCGCAGGCGGTGAACGAGGCGGCGCAGATGCTCAACCGCGGCGGCAAGATCTGCCTCGCCGCCTTCCCGGGCAGCGCGCCCGAGGTCGATGTCGCCTTCCTGGTGCGCAACAACATCTACCTCTACGGCATCCGCGGCGAAGGCAAGACCGCGACCCACCGCGCCGAGGCCTTCATGCGCCAGAAGCGTTTCGACGCCTCGCTGATCCACACCCATACCTTCGACATGGAGGACCTCGCCGAGGCGCTGCGCTATGCCAAGGACCGGGTCGAGGACGCGATCAAGGTGGTGGTGAAGAACAAGCACGCTGCCGCCCGGCAGCTGGCCGCAGAGTGAGCGGAGGAGACGAGCCATGCTGACCTGCGACGCATATCACCGCCCCCGGACCCTGGCCGAAGCGCTTGCCCTCTGGGCCGATGCGCCGGAGGGCAGCCGGCTCGTCTCCGGGGCGACCGACATCTATCCTTGGGCCCGCGACGGCCGGGCCGGGGACGTCCACCTGCCGGCGATGATCGACCTGTCGGGCATCGGCGAGCTGCGGGGATACGGCTTCGGCAAGGGGCGGCTGCACCTTGCGGCGGGCACCGTCTACCAGGATTTCCTGACCGACCCGGTGCTGCGCCAGAACCTGCCCTGCATGCCGCATGTCGCGATCTGGTTCGCCGACGACCAGATCCGCGAGGTGGCGACGCTGGCGGGCAACCTCGTCAACGCCTCGCCGGTCGCGGACGGCACGCCCGCGGTGGTGGCGCTGAACGGCGCGATCGAGCTGGCGCGGCTCGAAGACGGCGAAATCCGCCGCCGCACGGTGGAGATCGAGGAGTTCATCCACGGGCCGGGCCGCACCGCCATCCGGAAGGGCGAGATCGCCACGCAGGTGACGCTCGACACCTGCTGCGGCTATGGCGGCGCCTTCCAGAAGGTCGGCCAGCGGCGGTCGCTGGTGATCTCGGTGGCCTGCTGCGCGGCGCTCGTCCGCACCGATCCCGAGGGCCGGACCTTCGAGGATGTCCGCCTGGCGCTCGGCGGCGTCGGGCCGGGGCCGATGCGCCTGCGCGAGGCCGAGCGGATGCTGCGCGGCGAGCGGGTGGAGCCGGAGGCGATCCTGCGCGCCGCCCATGGCGCGGCCGACCGCGTCGCCTCGCGCTCGCGCCTCGACTACCGCCGCGAGGTGGTGGTGAATTTCGTGCGCGCCGCGCTGGAGGAGGCGCTGGCCAACCGGCCGAACCGGGCCGCCGCGCATGACCAATCCAAGGAGACCATGGCCAATGCCTGATATGGACCTCAGCTGCACCGTCAACGGACGGCCCGTGGCCCGCAGGGTCGCCGCGCACGCGCGCCTGCTCGACCTGTTGCGCGACGACCTGAACCTCACCGGCACCAAGGAAGGCTGCGGCGCCGGCGAATGCGGAACCTGCAGCGTCTTCGTCGACGGAAAGCTGGTGAAATCCTGCCTGATGCCCGCTGGCCGCGCCGAGGGCGCGGTGATCGAGACGGTCGAGGGGCTGGCGGGCCGCGGCCCGCTGACCCCGGTGCAGAAGGCCTTCCACAAGACCGGGGCCAGCCAGTGCGGCTACTGCATCCCCGGCATGGTGATGGCGGCCACCGCCTGCCTGCGCCAGAACCCCGAGGCGGATCTGGACGAGATCAAGGAGCGCATGGGCGGCAACATCTGCCGCTGCACCGGCTACACCAAGATCCTCGAGGCCGTGGAGATTGCCCGCGACGTGATCGCGGGCCGGGCGGACGCGTCGGTCCTGGATGCCGACGAAACGCTGGGAGAGAGCTATATCGGCCACAATGTCCGCCGGATCGATGCGCCCGCCAAGGTCACCGGACGGCTGCGCTATGCCGCCGACATGAAGCTGGTGGACATGCTGCAGATGCAGGTGCTGCGCAGCCCGCATCCGCATGCGCGCATCGTGCGGATCGACACCGCGGAGGCCGAGGCGATGCCGGGCGTCGAATGCGTGATCACCGCCGATGACGTGCCGGGCAAGGACGGCTTCGGCGTCTTCGTCCACGACCAGCCGGTCATGGCGCGCGGCAAGGTCCGCCATGTCGGCGAGGCGGTCGCCGCCGTCGCGGCCGAAGATCTGGTGACCGCGCGCCGCGCCGTTGCCGCGATCAAGGTGGAATACGAGCTGCTGCCCGGCCTCTACGACCCGGAGGATGCGCTGAAGCCCGGCGCGCCGGTGATCCACGACTATGCGCCCGACAACGTGGTCAAGCACATCCCGCTGAGGAAGGGCGACATCGCGGCGGGCTTCGCCGCGGCGGACGTGATCCTGGAGCACGAGTTCGGCACCCAGCAGGTGGAGCACGCCTATCTGGAGCCCGAGGCCGGGATCGCCTTCGTCGACCATGACGACGTGGTGACGGTGCACAGCCCCAGCCAGAACATCACCCATCACCGCCACATGCTGGCCGAGATCCTGGGTCTGCCGATCAACAAGGTGCGCATGGTGATGTCGCCGGTGGGCGGCGGCTTCGGCGGCAAGGAGGACATGATCTACCAGGGGATGCTGGCCATCGCCGCGATGAAGACCATGCGGCCGGTGCAGCTGAACTTCACCCGCGAGGAAAGCCTGGTCGCCTCGGCCAAGCGCCATCCGAGCCGGGTCGCCTACAAGATGGGCCTGACCTCGGACGGGCGGATCACCGCGGTGAAATTCGAGATGCTCTCGGACGGGGGCGCCTACGGGATGAGCTCCGAAGGAGTGATGCGCAAGGCGGCGATCCTCAGCTGCGGCCCCTACGAGATCGAGAACCTGCAGGTCGACACCCGCGCGGTCTACACCAACAACACCCCGTCGGGCGCCTTCCGCACCTTCGGGGGCATGCAGGCGCAATTCGCCACCGAGAGCATGATGGACATGGCGGCGGAGCGGCTGGGGCTCGACCCGTTCGAGATCCGGCGGATCAACATGTACCGCGCGGGATCGCTGACCCATACGCAGCACCGGCTGGACCGGGCCTCGCTCGATCAGGTGCTGGACGCGGCCGAGGCGGCGAGCCGCTGGGAGACCGGCGTGCCCTCGGTGCGCGGCGCGCTGCGCGGCGATCTGGGCGGGCCGGACACGCGCAGGCCCTGCACGCTCGGCGCAAGGCTGGCGGGCGGGCCGGCGACGGCGGCAGCGACGGAGGCGGCAGAATGAACGCGATCACCGAAACCCGCGCCGAGACCCGGCGCAAGCGCGGCCGCGGCATGGCCGCCAGCTGGTACGGCATCGCCCGCACCGCGACGATCGACCGGGCCGGCGCCTGGGCGGAGCTGGACGACGGCGGCACGGTGAAGATCGTCACCGGCGTCACCGAGATCGGCGAGGGCATCCTGACGGTTCTGGCCCAGGTCGCCGCCGAGGAGACCGGCACCCGGCCCGAGGATGTCACCATCGGCGACAACGACACCGCGCGCTCGCCCGAGGCGGCCCATGCCGGAGCGACGCGGCAGACCTACATGATCGGCAATGCCGTGGCGCTGGCCTCGCGCCAGGCGCGCGAGGTCCTGTTCGAGAAGATCGCCGAATACTGGGAGGTCGCCGCCGGCGAGCTGCGCGCCTTCGACGGCGAGATCTGGGCGGAGGGGTCGAACCTGCGCATGTCCGTCGCCGATGCGGTGGCGATCTGCAAGGCGCGCGGGACCGTGCCGGTCGGCTCGGCCAGCTTCACCGCCAACGGTACCGGGCTCGACCCGGCGGACGGCAAGGGCAGCCCCTGGCAGACCTATGTCTTCGGCACCCAGGTGGCGGAGGTCGAGGTCGACACCTGGACCGGCGAGGTGCAGGTGCTGGGGCTCTGGGCCGCGCATGACGTCGGCCGGGCGATCAATCCCCGCGGCGTCGAGGGCCAGATCGAGGGCGGCGTCGTCCAGGGGCTCGGCCAGGCGCTGATGGAGGAGTACGTCACCGTCGACGGCCATGCCGCCACCCACGGCTTCGCCAAGTACATCCTGCCGACCGCGCTCGACGTGCCGCAGATCACCTGTGTGATCGTCGAGGACGAGGACCCGACCAGCCCGCTGAGGGCCAAGGGGATCGGCGAGCCGGCGCTGGTGCCGACCGCGCCGGCCATCATCAACGCGATCTACGACGCGATCGGCGTGCGCATCACGACGCTGCCGGCCACGCCCGAGAAGATCCTGGCGGCGCTCCGCGTGCAGCAGCCCTGAGAGGCGGCGCGGGCGGAGGCGCCATGGCACATGCGCGGGCCGGCCTTGGGAGGGGCAGGCCGCGCGATGCAGGGCGGCCCGCGGCGGTCCGGAGAGACCGGCCGCGGGCCGCAGGAACGCAGAAAATCAAGGGAGGATGAGATGAAGATGAGACTCGCATTGGGCGGCGGCTTCGCGGTGCTGGCCGCTGCCTCGGTCCTGTCGCTCGGCGTGCCGCAGGCACGCGCGGAATTTCCCGAGAAACCGGTGGAGATGACGGTGCTGTTCGGCGGCACGGCCAGCACCATCGCCCAGGTCCTGTCCGAGACGATGGCGGGCGAGCTGGGCGAGCCGGTGGTGCCGGTCAGCCGCACCGGCGGCGGCGGCGCGGTGGGCTATTCCCACGTGATGGCGACCGCGCCCGACGGCTATTCGATCGTCTGGAACTCGAACTCGGTCAACACCACGGCCCATGTCGGCCACGTGCCCTACAGCTACGAGGATTTCGTTCCGATCGCCCGGGTGTCGGAGGAAACCCCGGCGCTGGCGGTCAACGCGGCGCGGGGCTGGACCAGCCTCCAGGACATGGCGCGCGAGGTCTCGGCCTCGGACGACCACCTCAAGGTCGGGATCTCCGGCAAGGGCAGCTTCACCCATCTGGTCTCGGCGGCGCTGTTCGATGCGATGGGCATCGGCGACCAGGTGACCTTCATCGCCTATGGCGACGGCAAGGCGCCGGTTGAGCTGCTGGCCGGGCGGATCGACGCCGCCATCCAGTGGCCGGGACAGTTCAAGTCCTATGTCGATACCGGCGACCTGTCGGTCCTGGCGGTGACCGGCTCCGAGCGGATCGATTTCCTGCCCGGCGTGCCGACCGCGCAGGAGCAGGGCGTCGACATCGACATCACCATGTGGCGCGGCCTGGCCGCTCCGAAGGACACCCCGCCCGAGGTGGTCGAGAAGCTCGCCGCCGCGGCCGAGGCCGCGACCAACAGCGAGGCCTTCCGCAAGGCCGCCGCGACGATGGGTTTCCAGCCGGCCTATGCCGGTCCGCAGGACTTCGCGGCGCTGATCGCGCGCGACGACGCCTTCTATGCGGGCCTGCTCAAGAAGCTCGGCCTGGGCCAGTGAGCGCGGGGGATGGTGAAATGACCGACCTGCGCAAGGATCTGGTGCTGGGGCTCGTGCTGCTCGCGGCCGGGGCGGGATGGAGCGCGCTGGCCTGGGCCACGCTTTCCCCCGGCTTCGGCGGCGGCGACATCGGCCCGCGGGCCTTCCCGCTCGCCTTCGGGGTCATCCTGATGGGGCTCTCGGCGCTCTTCATCGCCAACACGCTGGGCCGCGACACCGGCGGGGCGGCGGCGAAGGAGGGCTCCGCCAGCATCCTCTGGGGACCCGCGCTGCTGCTCCTGCTGGAGATCGCCGTCTACGGCGCGCTCCTGGAGAAGATCGGCTTCGTGCTGGCGACGCCGTTGCTGGTGCTGGCGGTGCTGGGCGCGAACCTGAAGATCCGCGGGCCGCTGACGCTGGCGGCCATGGCGGCCGGGCTGACCGCGGGCTGCTGGCTGGTCTTCGGCAAGCTGCTGGGGATCTACCTGCCCGGCGGCACCTGGGTCGATCTGGGGTAGCGCCATGGACATGTTCCTCAACGCCGCGCTCCTGGCGCTCGATCCCTGGGCGATCGGCGCGGTCGGCTTCGGCACCTTCATCGGCCTCGTCTTCGGCTCCATTCCCGGCCTGACCTTCACCGTCGCGCTGGCCCTGGCGCTGCCCGTCACCTTCGCGATGGACAGCGTGCCCGCCACCGGGCTGCTCCTGGGCACCTATATCGGCGGCATGACCGGCGGGTCGGTATCGGCCATCCTGCTGGGCATTCCCGGCACCCCGTCCGCAGCGGCCACCGTGATGGACGGCCACCCGATGGCGAAACGCGGCCAGGCCTCGATCGCGCTCGGCGCGGCGGTGGTCGCCTCGGTCTTCGGCGGGATCTTCTCGCTCGCCGTGATGATCGTCTCGGTCAACCTGGTCTCGCGGCTGGCGATCGGCTTCGGCCCGGCCGAGATCTTCGCGCTGGTCGTGTTCGGCCTCTCCACCATCTGCGGGCTCTGCGGCGGCTCGATCCTCAAGGGGCTGATCTCGGGCGTCGTCGGGCTGATGGTGATGACCGTCGGCATGGACCAGATCGAGGGCGTGCCGCGCATGACCTTCGGCTCCATCGGGCTGATGTCCGGGGTCAGCCTGCTGGTGGCGATGATCGGCCTCTTCGCGGTGCCCTTCATCATCGAGGCCAGCGCCGGGGACGGCGGCGGGCAGGGCGCCGGACGGATGGCGCGGATCCGCGCCGACCTGCCCGGGCTGCGGCTGCTGCTGTCGAAGGCCTGGCTGATGGTCCGCTGCTCGGCGCTCGGCACCGGGATCGGCGCGATCCCCGGCACCGGCGGCGCCATCGCCTCCTTCCTGGCCTATGACCATGCCCGCCGCACCTCCGCCGACAAGGCGAGCTTCGGGCAGGGCAATCTCGACGGGGTGATCGCCCCCGAGGCGGCCAACAACGCGGTGACCGGCGGCACGCTGATCCCGCTGCTGTCGCTCGGCATTCCCGGAGATCCAGCCACCGCCATCGTGCTGGCCGGGCTGATGATCCACGGTATCTCGCCGGGACCGGCGCTGTTCATGAACCACGCCACCGAGGTCTACGGCATGTATGTCGCGGTGGTCATCGCCTATCTCTGGGTGCTGGCGCTGCAGCTGGCGGGCATCCGGCTCTTCGTCCACGTGCTGAAGATCCCGCGCGAACTGCTGGCGGCCGGCGTGCTGGTGCTGTGCCTGATCGGCGCCTGGTCGGTGCGCAACTCGGTCTTCGACATCTACGCGATGGGCATCATCGGGGTGGCGGCCTACGTGCTGGTGGCGCTGCGGGTGCCGATCACGCCGATCATCCTCGGCATGGTGCTGGGCCCGACCATCGAGAACGAGTTCCGCACCGCGCTCATGCTCTCGGGCGGCAGCGCCGACATCTTCCTGCACTCGCCCATCGCCCTGCTTTTCCTCGGGCTCGCAGCTCTCGTGATCGTCCTCCAGGCGGTCGGCGAGATCCGCCTGCGCGCCTCCCAACAGAAGGTCAACGCCTGATGCTCGACAAGAACAGCCTCCCCGATCCGGCCGCTGCCGCGCAGGAGCGGATCCGCGCGCGCGCCGCGCGCCTGGCCGGCGGTCCCTTCGAGGCGGCCTTCGGCGGCCCGCTCGCGACCATGACCCTGTCCGAGGCGCTGCTGGCGGCGCTGCTGAAGCAGGGGGTCCGGCAGTATTTCGCGATCTTCGGCCACGGCTCCACCGATCTGGGCGAGATCATGCGGATCTACCACGAGGAGGGCGCGATCGGCGTCGTCAACTGCCGCAACGAGGTGGAGATGGCCCATGCCGCCACCGCCCATGCCTGGATGACCGGCGAGACGCCCGCGGTGGTGACCTCGATCGGGCCGGGCGGGCTGCAGGCGATGGCCGGCTCGCTCGCCGCGGCCTCCAACGGCGTCGGCGTCTACCACATCTACGGCGACGAGACCACGCGCGGCGAAGGCTACAACATGCAGCAGGTGCCGAAGCCCGAGCAGGGGCTGTTCGGCCGGATGGGCGCGCTGATGGGGCAGAGCTACACGCTGCACACGCCCGAGGCGCTGCGCGAATGCATGCGCCGCGGCACCGCTTGCGTGCACCATCCCTACAAGGCCGGGCCGTTCTACATTCTCGCGCCGATCAACACCCAGCCGCAGGAGGTCACGGTCAATGTCGCGACCCTGCCCGCGCGGCAAACCACGCCGCCGGTGCGTCCCGCGGCGGGGCCGGAGCTGGACGCGGCGGTGGCGCTGCTGCGCGGTGCGCGGCGCGCGGTGATCAAGGCCGGGGGCGGCACGCGCGGCCATGCGGCGGCGGTGCGGCGGCTGGCCGAGGCCGCGGGCATTCCCGTCGTCCTGTCGCCCGGCTCGACCGGCGTCCTGCCGGATGCGCACGAGCTGAACATGCATGTCGGCGGCTCCAAGGGCTCGATCAGCGGCAACCACGCCATGCAGGGTGCCGAGGCGGTGATCTTCATCGGTTCGCGCGGGGTCTGCCAGGCGGACTGCTCGGGCATCGGCTATCCGCAGGCCGAGGCGGTGCTCAACATCAACGGCGATCTCGGCGACCTGCAGCATTACGCCAACACCGTCGCGCTGCCCGGCGACATCACCGCCGTGACCGATCTCCTGCTTGGCGCGCTCGGCGACGACACCGGCAAGGAAAAGCGGGCCTACTGGCGGGCGGCCTGCACTGCGAAGAAGCAGGACTGGACCCAGTTCAAGGCCGCGCGGCTGGAGGCGGCGCCGATCGCCGACGAGGTCTGGGGCGCGCCGGTTCTGCCGCAGCCCGCCGCGATCCACATGGTGGCGAGCGCCGCCAGGGCCCATGGCGCGGTGAAGTTCTTCGATGCGGGCGACGTGCAGGCCAACGGCTTCCAGATTGTCGAGGACGACGCGCCGGGCGAGACCATCACGGAAACCGGCGCCTCCTACATGGGCTTCGCCGCCTCGGCGCTGCTCGGGCTCGCGGGGATGCGCGACGCGCCCTACGGCGTGGCCTTCACCGGCGACGGCTCCTTCATGATGAACCCGCAGATCCTGATCGACGCGGTGGAGCACCGCATCCGCGGCATGGTCGCGCTGTTCGACAACCGCCGCATGGCGGCGATCACCGACCTGCAGCTGGCCCAGTACGGCCGTGAGTTCAAGACCAATGACAGCGTCGCCGTGGACTATGTCGCGCTGGCCGGCGCGGTCTCGGGCGTGCGGGCGATCTGGGCGGGCACGACGCGCGACAGCCTCGCGGCCGCGCTGGAGGAGGGCTTCGCCCATGACGGGCTGAGCCTGCTGCACATTCCCGTCTATGCCGGGCGCGACCCGCTGGCCGGGATGGGCGCCTACGGCAACTGGAACGTGGGCAACTGGGTGGACGACGTGCAGGCGAAATACGTCGCCGCCGCGATCTGAAGGCAACTGGGGCGAGGACGACATGTATCACGATCTCAATCTCTACATCGGCGGCGGCTGGCGCCCGGCCTCCGACCGCGCGACCAAGCCGGTGACCGATCCGGCGACCGAGGATGCGCTGGGGCTGGTTGCGGTGGCCAGCGAGGCGGACGTGGCCGATGCGCTGGCCGCGGCGGAGGCGGGGTTCCGCCTCTGGAAGTCGACCGGCACCTGGGAGCGCGCGGCGATGATCCGCAAGGTGGCCGACCTGCTGCGCGAGCGCGCCGATGCGATTGCCGCGCTGATGTCGCTGGAGACCGGCAAGCCGCTGGCCGAGGCCAGGGGCGAGACGATGGGCGCCGCCGACCAGTTCGAATGGCAGTCCGAGGAGGCCAAGCGGATCTACGGCCAGATCATCGGCAGCCGTACGCCCGACAGCCGCATGGCGGTGATCTACCAGCCGGTTGGGGTCGTCGCGGCCTTCTCGGCCTGGAACTTCCCGGCGCTGCTGCCCGCGCGCAAGATTGCCGCGGCGCTGGCGGCGGGCTGCTCGATCATCGTCAAGCCGGCCGGAGAAACCCCGGCCTCCTGCGCCGCCCTGGTCCAGGCCTGCCACGATGCGGGCATCCCGCCGGGCGTGGTCAACATGGTCACCGGCGCCTCCTCGGCGATCGCCGCGCAACTGATCGCCTCGCCCATCGTGCGCAAGGTCTCGGTCACCGGCTCCGTGCCGGTCGGCAAGCAGATCCTGCGCCTTGCCGCGGAAGGGGTGAAGAAGGTGTCGATGGAACTCGGCGGCCACGGCCCCGTGGTCGTCTTCCCCGATTTCGACCCGGTCGAAGCGGCGGAAATCTGCGCGCCGACCAAGTTCCGGAACTGCGGCCAGGTCTGCATCTCGCCGACGCGCTTCTATGTCCACGAGGACAGCTATGACCGGTTCTCCGGCCGTTTCGCCGACATCGCGAAGTCGCTGAAGATCGGCCGCGGGCTGGAGGACGGCGTGCAGGTCGGCCCGATGGCCAACCGCCGCGGGCTGGAGACCATCCAGCGGATGACCGGCGACGCGCTGTCGCGCGGCGCGGAACTGCTGGCGGGCGGCAAGGCGCCGGCCGGGTCGAACAAGGGATTCTTCGTCGAACCCACGGTGCTGGGCCGGGTGCCCGACGAGGCGCTGGTGATGACCGAGGAACCCTTCGGCCCGATTGCGCCGATCACCACCTTCCGAAGCTATGACGAGGTGATGGCGCGGGCCAATGCGCTGCCCTTCGGGCTGGCGGGCTATGTCTTTTCCAACGACCTCGGCACCGCCACGCGCGCCGCCGAGGATCTGGAATGCGGCATGGTCGGCGTCAACGAGATGCTGCTGGCCACCGCCGAGGCGCCTTTCGGTGGCATCAAGGAAAGCGGCATGGGCCGCGAGGGCGGCAGCCTCGGCATCCATGACTATCTCGACGCGAAATACGTCAAGATGCGGCTGGGGGCGCCGGCATGAGCGATACCGACCAGGGGCTGGCCCGCGGGCTGACCAATTACGGCGACCGGGACTTCTCGGTCTACCTGCGCAATTCCTTCGCCGCCTCGATGGGGTATTCGCGCGAGATGCTGAAGCGGCCGATCGTCGGCATCGCCAACAGCTTTTCCGGCTTCAACAACTGCCACCGGCATTTCCCCGAGCTGGTGGAGGCGGTGAAGCGCGGCGTGCTGATGGAGGGCGGGCTGCCCATCGAGTTCCCGACGATCTCTCTGGGCGAGGTCTTCCTGTCGCCGACCTCGCTGAAATTCCGCAACCTGATGTCGATGGACACCGAGGAGATGGTCCGCGCCCAGCCGATGGACGCGGTGGTGCTGATGGGCGGCTGCGACAAGACCGTGCCCGCGCAGCTGATGGGCGCGGCCTCGGCCGACCTGCCCGCGGTGCAGCTGGTGGCGGGGCCGATGATGACCTCGCGCTACCAGACCGAACGGCTGGGCGCCTGCACCGACTGCCGCCGCTTCTGGTCGAAATACCGCGCCAAGGAGGTCACGACAGAGCAGATCAACGACATCGAGGGGCGGCTGGCGACCACGGCAGGGACCTGCGCGGTGATGGGCACGGCCTCCACCATGGCCTGCATTGCCGAGACGCTGGGCATGTCGCTGCCCGGCACCGCGGCGATCCCGGCGGTCCATGCCGACCGGCTGCGGGCGGGCGAGGAGTCGGGGCGCGCGGCGGCGCGGATGGTCCGCACGCCGATCAGGCCGAGCCAGGTCATCACCGCGAAATCGGTGGAGAACGCGATGCGCGTGCTTCTGGCGCTCGGCGGTTCGACCAATGCGATCATCCACCTGACCGCGGTCGCGAGACGGCTGGGCATCCCGGTGTCGCTGGAAAAGCTCAACGCGCTGTCGGACACCACGCCGGTGCTGGTGAACCTCAAGCCCGTCGGCACCAACTACATGGAGGATTTCTTCTTTGCCGGCGGCGTCGGCGCGGTGCTGAGGGAACTGAAGCCGCTCCTGCATCTCGACACGCTCGACGTCACCGGCGGCACGCTGGGCGACCGGCTGGAGCAGGATGCCGGCTGGGTCGACCACCGGGTGATCGCCAAGGCAGCGGAACCGCTGGAGCCCGAGGGCGGGCTGGTCGCGCTCTTCGGCAATCTCGCGCCGCGCGGTGCGATCCTGAAGCGCTCGGCGGCCGATCCGAAGCTGTTCGAGAAGGAGGGCAGGGCGGTGGTCTTCACCTCGCTCGAGGATCTGGCCGCCCGCGTCGACGACCCGGATCTGGACATCACAGCGGACGATTTCATGGTGCTGCAGAATGCCGGGCCGCGCAGCGCTTCGGGCATGCCCGAGGCCGGCTACCTGCCGATCCCGCGCAAGATCGCCGAGACCGGGGTCAAGGACATGGTGCGGATCTCGGATGCGCGCATGTCCGGGACGGCCTTCGGCACGATCGTGCTGCATGTCTCGCCCGAAGCCTCGGTCGGCGGTCCGCTGGCGCTGGTCCGCGACGGCGACCGCATCCGCATCTCGGTGAAGGACCGCCGGATCGAGCTGCTGGTCGACGCCGCCGAACTCGAATGCCGCCGTGCCGCCTGGGTCACCACGAACGTGCCCGCCGCGGAACGGCGCGGCTACGACCGGCTCTATGCCGAGCAGGTCACCCAGGCCGACGAGGGCTGCGACTTCGGCTTCCTGCAGCCGGTGAACGAAGACACGTAACGCAAGAACAGGGAGACACCCGATGATATTCGGAGTGCCGAGAGAGGTCTCGCCCGGCGAGGCCCGGGTCGCCTTGACCCCGAAATCCGCCGGGGACATCCGGAAGCTGGGCTACGAGGTGATCGTCGAGAGCGGCGCCGGGCTGCCGGCCCGCTTCGCCGATGACGACTACCGCGCCGCCGGGGTGCGCGTGGTGCCCGATGCCGCCAGCCTCTGGCGCGAGGCGGAGATCGTCGCCAAGGTCCGGCCGCTGACCGAGCTGGAGGAGGCGCATCTGCGCGAGGGCCAGACGGTGGCCAGCTTCTTCTATCCCGCCCAGAACGGCGAGCAGCTGGAACGGATGCGGGCGAAGGGCGTGACCACGGTCGCGATGGACATGGTGCCCCGCATCAGCCGCGCGCAGAAGATGGACGCGCTCAGCTCGATGGCGAACATCGCGGGCTACCGCGCGGTGATCGAGGCCGGGAACTGCTTCGGCCGGTTCTTCACAGGGCAGGTCACCGCAGCGGGCAAGGTGCCGCCCGCGAAGGTGCTGATCGTCGGCGCGGGCGTCGCGGGGCTGGCCGCCATAGGGGCCGCGACCTCGCTGGGCGCGGTGACGCTGGCCTTCGACGTCCGTCCGGAAGTCGCCGAGCAGATCGAGAGCATGGGCGCCGAATTCGTCTATCTCGATTTCGAGGAGGAACAGACCGACGGCGCGGCCACCGGCGGCTATGCGGCCCCGTCCTCGCCCGAATTCCGCGAGGCGCAGCTGAAGAAGTTCCGCGAGCTTGCCCCCGGCATCGACATCGTGATCACCACCGCGCTGATCCCCGGCCGTCCGGCGCCGGAACTCTGGACCGCGGACATGGTTGCGGCGATGAAGCCCGGCTCGGTCGTGGTGGACCTTGCCGCCGAGCGCGGCGGCAACTGCAGCCTGACCGTCCCGAACGAGCGGATCGAGACGGAGAACGGCGTCACCATCCTGGGCTATACCGACCTGCCGTCGCGGATGGCGGCGCAGAGTTCCGAGCTCTACGCCACCAATATCCGCCACCTGCTGGCCGACCTGACGCCCGGCAAGGACGGGCAGGCGGTGCATGACATGGAGGATGACGTGATCCGCGGCGCGACGGTGACCCACCGCGGCGCCACGACCTTCCCGCCGCCGCCGCTGAAGGTGCAGGCCATCGCCGCATCGCGCCCGCGCGCGCCGGAGAAGAGCCCCGAGGAGATCGCCGCCGCGGCCGCAGCCGCACAGCGCGCCGCGGGACGGAGGCAATGGGTCCTCCTGGGCCTCGGCGCGGCGGCGATGGCGGTGATCGGGCTCTATGCGCCCACCGCCTTCATGCAGCATTTCATCGTCTTCGTGCTGGCCGTCTTCATCGGCTTCCAGGTGATCTGGGGCGTGGCGCATGCGCTGCACACGCCGCTGATGGCGGTCACCAACGCGATCTCGGGGATCATCATCCTCGGCGCGCTCCTGCAGATCCGCTTCGAGCTGCCGCTGGCGCAGCTCCTGGCGCTGGTGGCGGTCCTGATCGCCATCATCAACATCGTCGGCGGCTTCATGGTGACGCGCAGGATGCTCGCCATGTTCCGCAGGTCCTGAGGAGGAAGGACATGAACGCGGAACTTCAGACGGCTGCCTATATCGCGGCCACCGTTCTCTTCATCCTGTCGCTCGGCGGGCTGAAGAACCAGGAAAGCGCCAAGACCGCGGTCTGGTTCGGGATCATCGGCATGGCGCTGGCGGTCGGCGCCACCATCGCGGGGCCCGCGGTGCCGCTGGGCCCGATGCTGGCCCTGGTGCTCGCGGCCGGCGCCGCGATCGGCGCGCTGGTCGCCAAGCGTGTGGAGATGACCGGCATGCCGCAGCTCGTCGCGATGCTGCACAGCTTCGTCGGCCTCGCCGCGGTCTTCATCGGCATCAACTCGGCGCTGGTCCCGCCCGAGGGGCTGCCGCGGGCCGAGGCGGTGATCCACGAGGTGGAGATCTTCCTCGGCGTCTTCATCGGCGCGGTGACCTTCACCGGATCGCTGGTCGCCTGGGGCAAGCTCGCGGGCAAGCTCGACGGCAAGGCGCTGGTCCTGCCGGGGCGGCACCTGCTGAACGGCGCTATGGTCCTGGCCTCGCTCGGGCTGATGGCGGTCTTCCTCGGCGGCCATGGCGGGGCGGAGGTGCAATGGGCGCTGTGGCTGATGGCCCTCATCGCCTTCGCGGTCGGCGCGCATCTGGTGCTGGCGATCGGCGGGGCTGACATGCCGGTGGTGGTCTCGATGCTCAACAGCTATTCCGGCTGGGCGGCGGCGGCCACCGGGTTCCTGCTGGGCAACGACCTGCTGATCGTCACCGGCGCGCTGGTGGGCGCCTCGGGCGCGATCCTCAGCTACATCATGTGCAAGGCGATGAACCGGCATTTCCTCTCGGTGATCCTCGGCGGCTTCGGCACCGCCGCATCCGCCGCTGCCGCGATCGAGGGCGAGCAGATCGCCATCGATGCCGACGGCGTGGCCGCGGCGCTGGAAGAGGCCGACAGCGTGGTGATCGTGCCGGGCTACGGCATGGCGGTCGCCCAGGCCCAGCAGGCGGTCAGCGCCCTGACCCAGAAGCTGCGCGCGGCGGGAAAGGACGTGCGCTTCGCCATCCACCCGGTCGCGGGACGGCTGCCCGGGCACATGAACGTGCTTCTCGCCGAGGCGCGCGTGCCCTACGACATCGTGCTGGAGATGGAGGAGATCAACGAGGACTTCCCTGAAACCGACGTGGTGATCGTCATCGGCTCGAACGACATCGTGAACCCCGCGGCGCAGGAGGATCCGGGCAGCCCGATCGCCGGCATGCCCGTGCTAGAAGTCTGGAAGGCCAAGCAGGTCTTCGTCTCCAAGCGCGGCCAGGGCACCGGCTATTCGGGGATCGAGAACCCGCTCTTCTACAAGGAGAACACGCGGATGTTCTACGGCGACGCCAAGTCCTCGCTCGACCAGCTGCTCGGCAAGGTGGCCTGAGCCGCCGTGCCCCCGGCGCGGGCGGAACCGGCCGCCCGCGCCCCGCTGCCACCAGGGAGACGACATGATCCACCAGCTCATCTATGTCAGCCAGGCGCGCCGTCCCTTCGATGGGGCTGCGCTCGCCGGGCTTCTCGGCCACAGCCGCAGCGCCAATGCCGCAGGCGGCGTGACCGGGCTGCTGATCTACCGCGAGGACAGCGGCGGGCAGCGCGGGCATTTCCTGCAGATCCTCGAAGGCGCGGAGGAAACCGTCGAAGCGACCTGGGCGCGCATCCGGGCCGACCGCCGCCACCATTCGCTGCTGGTCCTCTCGGAAAGCACCGTTTCCGGGCGGATGTTCGGCGGCTGGAGCATGGGCTTCCGCAACGTCGACGCGGCGGACCTCGCCGCCTTCGCCGGGTTCGAGGATCTGGGCTCGGACGCGTTCTGGCAGCGCGCCCGCCGCGACGGCCTGCCCGGCGCTCTGGAGCTGCTGCGCAGCTTCTACGAACCGGCCTGAGCCGCGCAGGGTTGCCGGGCCGCTCGGAGGCTGGGCGCGGCCCCGCGCGGCCGTGCCGTGCCGAAAGGGCGGGCCGAGTCCGGGACTGCGGCCCGCCATCTGCAGCCTGGGCGACCGGAAAGGGGAGCCATCCGGCGCGCTGATCCATGCGGCGTTGCGGGAAGTTGGCCGCCGGGACCGCCCGCGACGCCATCGCCGTCCCTCCCGCCGTTGCGAGCCTGCGGAGATGGCGGTGATTCCAGGTCCGGGGCTGCGGAAGTTCCCGTCGTCCGTCTGGTCCTCAGGATAGACTGCCGGCCCGGTCCTTTCGGGCTTCGCGCGCTTCCCTGCTGCGTTCCGGCCGCGACACCTGATGTGCCGGCCGCCGCTGCCGCGATTCCGCGAGACAGAGAGAATCGCAGCCTATCCGGCGGGAGCAGGGCATTCCTGACGTCGGCGGCAACGCGGCCGCTTCGGCCGACTCCCCGCTTCTCTGCGGACATGCCGGAGACCACGGCCCTTGGATCGGCGCATGCCGACGTCACGCTGCCGTCCCCGGGAATGCGTCCGCGGCGATGGAACGCCGCCGCCGTGCAGGAGGCGCCGTCCCGGCGAAGGCCATGTCAACGGCATTCACAGCGCCGGACCATCGTGCCCTTCCCGGCCAGACCTCCGGGGTCCGGTCCGCCATCCACGTGAGATTCTCGGCCGGCCAGCATCGCGGACCGGCCCTGCCGCGGCACAAGGGGCCTGTTCCCGGTGAAGCGAACGCCCTCGAACGCCTCCTGCGCGTTCGGCCGCCCCGGCTTCGGGCTGGGACGGTGCGGGGCATCCGGTCCGGCAGCTTGTCGGCGATGCCCCATCGCGCCGCGCCGGAGGCGGGACGGGGCGCCCGGATCCTGCCGCCCATTGGCGGATGGCGCAATGCCTGCGCCGAGGAGAGGGAGTCGGCGCCGGGCCCCTGCCGGACCGGGCCGCCGGACGCATAAGCCCGGGCTTATGACGCGTCCGGCAGACGTGGATCATCCGCTTACGGCCATGGGCGGTGCGGAACTTGCCGCGGGGCGGTCGCCCGGATTGACATGGCAATTGCACAATGTGTTTCGCCGGGACGCAGGGCGGGCATGGCCGGGCCGCTTGCGGGGCCGGGCAGGCCCGCCGCAAGCAGGAGACAGACATGCCCGCATTCACCCAGCATTCCGGCGCGTCGGCCGGCCCGCTCGCATCCGCGCTGCTTTCGGCAGCGCCGGGGATCACGATCGTGCCGGGATCGGTCGTGCTGCAGGCCTCCGCGCCAACGGCCATCGGCTATTACGACGGCTCGCTCTCGCCGCTGGGCATCGGGGCGGGGATCATCCTGACCTCGGGGCGGATGCCCGGAACCGCGAACACCTCCACCTCCTTCGGCGCGGACAACGGCCAGCCGGGCAGCCCGCTGATCGACGCGGTGATCAATCCGGTCTTCAAGACGGTCTCCTACGATGCCAGCACGCTGAGCTTCCGGTTCGAGGTGACCGACCCCGCGGCGACCTCGATCAGCTTCGACCTGATCTTCGGTTCGGACGAATTCCCCGAGTGGGTGGACCAGTATGTCGACAGCGCGGTGGTCTACGTGAATGGCGTGAACTACGCCTATTTCAGCCATCACCCCGCACACCCGCTGAGCGTCATCAGCCAGAACCTTGCCGCCGGATACTACCGCAACAACAACGGCACCGGGCTCCTGCCGATCGAATATGACGGCGTGTCGAACAAGCTGACCATCGTCGCGCCGATCCTGCCGGGGCAGGTCAACGAGATCGCCATCGGCATTTCCGATACCGGCGACCACATCCTTGACAGCGGCATCATCCTGTCGGGGCTGGCGGCGGGCACGCTGCCCGGATCGGGCGTGGTGATCAAGCAGCCCGGAACCGAGACCGAGGGCGACGATCTCTGCGTCGGCACCGCTCTGTCGGAGGTGTTCGACCTCAAGGGCGGCGACGACACCGCCTATGGCGCGGGCGGCGACGACATCATGTCGGGCGGCGCGGGCAAGGACAGCCTCGACGGCGGCTCGGGCAACGACGCCCTGTCCGGAGGCGCGGACGACGACTGGCTGGAGGGCGGCGCGGGCGAGGACACCGCGGTCTTTGCCGGGGCCAGCGCCAGCTACGCCATCGGCTACGACGCCGCCAGCAGCTGCTACGCGGTCGCCTCGGGGACGGCGGAGGGCACCGACACGCTGTCGAATGTCGAGCTGGCCGCGTTTTCCGACGGGCTCTTCGCGCTGACCTCCGGCGGGCTGGTGCCTGCCGACCCGGGCGGCGGCGCGGCCAACACCCCCGGGGCGATCACCCTGTCGGGGATTGCGGCGGAGGGCCAGGTGCTGACCGCCGCGGTGTCCGATGTCGATGGCATTCCCGGCGCGGTCGCCTATGTCTGGCAGCGCTCGACCGACGGCGGGGCGAGCTGGAACGCGCTGGCGGAGACGGGCGCGGCCTACACGGTGACCGGTGAGGATGCCGGGGCGCAGCTGCGCGTGCTGGCGAGCTATTCCGACGGGCTGGGCGCGGCCGAGGCGCTGGCCAGCGACGCCAAGACGGTTACCGCGGGCGCGGCGGGGGATCTGAAGATCACGCTCCTGCAGATCGCCGCGCCGCAGGGCGCCTCGGTCGAGTCGCCGCTGACCACGCTGGTGCTGCGGGCGATCGAGCTGGGGATGACCCCCAACACCGCGCAGCAGATGGTCAAGACGGTGCTGCAGCTGCCCGGCGATTCCAGCCTGCTGCATTGGGATCCGCTGGCCGCCGTTCTGGCCGCGCCCGGGGATGCTCAGGCTCTGGAATGGCTGGGGCGGCTGCTGCAGGTGGCGATCCTGACCTCGCTGGGCGACGACGACACCGGCGCGGGGCTTGCGGTGAAGATGATCGATGCCTGGCAGGCGGGCGGCGTGCTCGACCTGGCCTCGGCCGGTGACCTGGGTGCGATCCTGGGCATCGCCCCGGTCCCGGATGCGGGCGGGAAATATCCCGAGCCGCTGAACGAGATCGAGGACCGCTGCGCCTCGATTGCCAGCATCGTCGAGGATGGCGGCACGCTGGACGATCTCGACAACGAATGGGCCGATTTCGCCTCGGTGCAGGAGGAGATCGCCGTCGGCAGCATCGCCGGGCTGGTCGTCCATATCAACCAGGCGCCGCAGGGCTGTGCCTCCGGGATTCTGGCGGGCGGGGCGGGTACGGCCGGGACGATCGCGGCGGCCGATCTGCTGGCCGGATTCGCCGACCCCGAGGGTGCCGCGCTGTCGGTCTCCGCGCTGGCGGCGGACCAGCCGGGGACGCTGCAGCAGCTTCCGGGCGGCAGCTGGAGCTTCACCCCGCTGGCGGCGGGTCCGGTCGAGTTCAGCTATGTCGTTTCCGATCCCGAGGGCGCGGGGCTGGCCGCCTCCATCGTGATGATCGTCGCGCCGAAGCCGAACACGCCGCCGGTCGCGGCAGATGACTTCGCGGCCACGGCGGAGAATGCAAGCGTCCTGATCGACGTCCTGGCCAATGACGGCGATGCCGATCCCGGCGACGTGCCGGTGCTGTCCTCGATCGCCTCGGCCCCGGCGGCAGGGACGGCGGAGATCGCCGCGGGCAAGGTGGCC
The DNA here is from genome assembly GCF_013184745.1 of Mangrovicoccus sp. HB161399. Taxonomy (GTDB): domain Bacteria; phylum Pseudomonadota; class Alphaproteobacteria; order Rhodobacterales; family Rhodobacteraceae; genus Mangrovicoccus. The sequence continues at coordinate 13,397 of NZ_JAATVU010000037.1, read as the reverse complement.
TATACGCCGCTGCCGGGCTGGTTCGGCACCGACAGCTTCGGCTACCAGATCGGCGACGGCAACGGCGGGACCGACAGCGCCACCGTCACCGTCGAGGTCGCGGGACCCGAGGGGCTGTCCACGGGCCCGGTCGTGCATGACAGCAGCGGGCAGGCCTGGGACGTCGTCTTCGACATCTTCGACGCGGGCCATGTCCGGGTCGGCCGGGTCTTCGTCCATGATGACGGGCGGGTGCGGGAGATCGGCTGGCAGGACGGCGCGCTGGTGTCCAAGGTGCTCACTGACGGCGGCGAAACCGAGAACTGGCAGAGCATCTCGACCAGCTACGGCGGCTCGGGCGCGATGACGGGGCGGGTGACCGTCTACGATGCCGGCCGGATTGTCGATCAGACCTTCCAGGACGGGGTCCGCATCGCCCAGACGGTCACGGATGGCGGCGGACTGAGTGTCTGGCACACCATGTCCAGGACGTATGCTGCCGATGGCACACTGACCGGCAGCACGCGGGTCTTCGACGACGGCCACGTGATCGAAACGGTCTATGGCGGCGGCATCCGCAGCAGCGAGAGCTGGAGCGATCCCGGGGACGCCTTTGTCTGGTCGGCGCAGAGCTTCGCCTTGGACGCGTCCGGCACGATCGCGGCGCGGACCCTGGAACTGGACAACGGCGTGCTGCGCGAATTCGCCTATGCCGGCGGGGTTGTTTCGAAGGTGGCGCAATCGGATTTGGCCGATGCCTTCGACTGGTCCATCCAGCTGCGCAGCCATGACGCCCAGGGCACGGTCCAGTCCGAGACGGTCGTCTATGACGACGGCCGGATTTTCGTTCTGGATTATGCCGGCGGCCTGCCGTTCCACGGGCTGATGAGCGACCCGGATGATGCCTGGTCCTGGGCGGCGAAGGAGTATTTCTACGGCCCCGGCGGAGCGCTGCTCGATGTCGTGGTCACGCCGGATCCGCTGGCCGTCGCCTGATCCCGCAGCCGCGCGCGCGTTGACGCGGCGCATCGCGGCCGGCTAGCCATTGGGGCAGCAGCCGGAGAGCCGGGATGACCGCAGGGCGAGAGACTGCCGTCCGTTCGCGGCGCCGCCCCCGCTGGGCGGCGCGCCCCGGCGAAATTGTCCGGCGGCTGGGCCTGATCGGCGCGGTGGGCCTGCTGCAGGCGGGCTGTGCCGCCTTCTTCCTGTCAGACGTGCTGCGCGACATCTCGGCGGCGGGCTTCACCGCACATCTCGACGTGGAGCTGGCCGCGGCACTGGCGCTGGTCGCGGGGTCGCTGGTCGCCTTCCGCGAAGTGCGGGCGGCGCTGCGCCGGGCCGCGGCGGCCGAGCGGTCGCGGCAGTTCCTCTCGGGCGCTTTCGGCACGCTCTTCCGCGAGCGCTGCGACGCCTGGAACCTGACCCCGGCCGAGCGCGACGTCGCGCTCCTGCTGGTCAAGGGCTTCGACCCGGCGGAGATCGCGGCGCATCGCGGCACGGCCCTCGGCACGGTGCGCGCCCAGCTCGCCCGGGTCTACGGCAAGTCAGGACATTCGGGCCGCGGCCAGTTCGTGTCCGTCTTCATCGACGACCTGCTCGACATCCCCGATCCGGAGGCGGACTGACGGCAGGGCAAGTCTGGCGCCTGGCCGGGTGTGCAGAGGTGCGACAGGGCGTGTGCCGGCTGCGGGACGGGCATGCAGCGTCCCGCAGCATATCCGCAGCGGTAGCGGCATCCCTGGGCTTTTCCTGCCGTGCCGGCCGACGGCCTCCGGAACCGCTGGACGGCTCCCGCTTGCCGAAGCGCAAACGGGCAAAGCGAAGCAGAGGCCGGTGGCCGGGGCGCCGACATCGGACCCGCCCGGCGGTGTCCCCTTCGCCAGGCAGTTGTTGCGGGCTCGGTGAGGACCAACCTCTGTCCTGTGCTGGACAGCGGCTCCTCGCGGGCGGCCGGAATGCCGGGGCTGGGCAAGGCGGTGCGCCTGCATCCGATCCGTCCGGGCAGCGGGGGGCCGGTTGCCGCCATCCCGAACCGGTGCGGGGGCAGTCGCAGAGGCGGGCGGAAGAACCGCCGCCGCTTTCGGCCGACAGGGCGGCGGTGCGACGGACCGGGGGCAAGGGCGCAAGGCCGCCCGTCCGGAACGGCAGACCGCCAGCCGCGTCCATGTCCCGCTACGCAGTGCCCTTCCGCAGGAAATCGATCTGCAGAAACAAGATGCGCCGGTGTTCCGGGGCGCCGCAGCCGGGGATCGAGCTGCTTGGCAGGGGACCTGCGGCGGCGGCGGACGGCAGGCTGCCGCGCGGCGGTTTTGCGGGCCCGGACACGAGAATGTCATTGCCGCGGCGCGGCAATGACCGGCATCATTGGCCGGACGTCATCAGCCTCGGCCCGCCACGGGCCGGAAAGGGAATCGCAGCCTTGTCCTTGCCCCGGATCCTCCTCGGCCTCTGTCTCGTCGGCGCGGCGGGCGCGGCCGGTTTCCTGCTGACCGATGACAGGCTCTCCGCCGCGGTGCCCGCCGGAGGCGCCGGGTCCGGCCGGGCGCCCGTCGCCGTCGCCGTCGAGACCGTGCCGGTGGCGTCCATGCGCTTCGCCGACACGGTCGAGGCCGTCGGCACCACGCGGGCGCGCCAGTCGGTGGTGCTTCAGCCCTCCGCCTCAGGGCGGGTCACCGAGATCGGGTTCGCCGCGGGCGACAAGGTCGAGGCGGGCGCGGTGCTTCTGCGGCTCGAGGACGACGTGGAGCGCGCCGCCCTCGCCTCGGCCGAGGCGACGCTGGCCGAGGCGGAGGCCGCCTTGGACCGGCAGGTGCGGCTCGAACGCTCCGGCAGTTCCTCCGAGGCGGCGCTGGACACCGCGCGGGCGGCGCAGCTGCGCGCCGAGGCGGCCCGCGACATGGCCTTGGCCGAGCTGCGCGACCGCAGCCTGCCGGCGCCCTTTGCCGGGGTGGTCGGGCTGACCGGCCTGTCGCGTGGCCAGATGGTCGATAGCGGCACCGAAGTGGCGACGCTCGACGATCTCGGAACCATCGAAGTCGCCTTCAGCGTGCCGGAACGCTTCCTGTCGCGGCTTGCCCCCGGCCAGGCGGTGACGCTGGCCTCGCCTGCCTGGCCCGGCACGGAATTCCGCGGCCGCCTCGCGGCGATGGACACGCGGGTCGACCCTGCGACGCGCTCGCTCGCGCTCCGGGCGGAGGTGCCGAACGGCGACGGGCGGCTGCGGCCGGGCATGTTCCTGCGGGTCTCGCTGCTGCTGTCGGAACGCAGCGCCCAGGCGGTGCCGGAACGCGCGCTTCAGGTCTCCGGCGCGCAGAGCTTCGTCCACCTGGCGGAGAACGGCACGGCGCGGCGGGTTGAGGTCGCCACCGGTGCGCAGGACGCGGGCATGGTGGAGATCGGCGGCGGGCTGCCCGACGGCGCGCAGGTGATCGTCACCAACCTCCACCGCATCTCCGACGGCACCGCGGTCGAGGTCCTGCCGCTTGCCGCCGCCGGAGCGGCGCCATGAGCCTGCCCGACCTGTCGATCCGCCGTCCGGTGCTGGCCACGGTGGCCAATCTGCTGATCGTGCTGATCGGCGCGATGGCGCTGTCGCGGCTGCCGGTTCGCGAGCTGCCGCAGGTGGATGCCGCCCGGATCACGGTGGTAACCAAGTACTCCGGCGCCGCGCCGGACGTGGTCGATGCGCAGGTGGCCAGCGTGATGGAGGGCGCGCTGGCAGGCATTCCCGGGCTGGAGAGCATGGAGACCCGCAGCCAGCGGGGCCGGGCGCGCACCGTGCTGACCTTTTCCGCCTCGCGCGACATCGAAGCGGCTGCGAATGACGTGCGGACCGCCGTCGACCGCGCGGCGCGCGACCTTCCCGACGGGGCCGATCCGCCGGTCGTGCGCAAGAACGACGACCAGGGCGACCCGGTGCTGCGGCTGTCGCTGTCCTCGCCCGGCATGACGCCGCTGGAGCTGTCGGACTATGCCGACCGCTACATCACCGACCGGCTGGCGCGGCTGCCGGGCGTCGCCAATGCGGCGATCTTCGGCGAGCGCGCGCCGGCCATGCGGATCTGGCTCGATGCCGGGCTGATGGCCTCGCACGGGGTGACCACCGGCGACATCGCCTCGGCGCTGCAGGCGAACAATGTCGAGCTGCCCGCGGGCGAGATCGAGACCGGCGCGCGGCAGATCCAGCTGCTGGCGCGCACCCGCATGGGCTCGGCCGGGGAATTCGCGGCGCTGCAGATCCGCGATGACGGCGCGCGGCCGCTGCGGCTGGGCGATGTCGCGCGGATCGAGGCCGGGCCGTCCTCGGCGGACAGCTTCTTCCGCTCCGGCGGCGTCACCGGCCTGGGCCTCGGCATCCAGCCGCAGGCCCAGGCCAATACCGTGGCCATCGCCAGGGAGGTGCGCGCCGAGCTGGAGCGGATGCGCCCGGCTCTGCCGCCGGGGATGGAGATCGCCATCACCACCGACGAGGCGCAGTTCATCGAGACCGCGCTGCACGAGGTCGCGCAGGTCTTCGCCGAGGCGGTGCTGCTGGTGACGGCGGTGATCTTCCTGTTCCTCGGCTCGGCGCGGCTGTCGCTGGTCCCGGCGGTGACGATTCCGGTGTCGATCCTCGGCGCGGCGGTCGCGATGGGGCTGCTCGGCTTTTCGGTCAACATCCTGACGCTCTTCGCGATGATCCTCGCCATCGGCCTGGTCGTGGACGACGCCATCGTCGTGCTGGAGAACATCCAGCGCCACCGGCGGATGGGCGAAAGCCCGGCCGAAGCGGCGCGCAGGGGCGCCAACCAGGTGAATTTCGCGGTCATCGCCACCACCGCCGTGCTGGTCGCGGTCTTCCTGCCGGTCAGCTTCATGGAAGGCGAGATCGGCCAGCTCTTCGCCGAGTTCGGCATCGTGCTGGCGGTCGCGGTGACCGTCTCGGGCTTCGTCGCGCTGACCCTTTCGCCCGTGCTGGCGGCGCGGCTGATGCCGGAGCAGGACCGTCCCGGCCTGCTGACCCGGACCGTCGACCGCGCCATGGCCGGGCTGGAGCGCGGCTACCGCGCCGGGCTGGGCGCCGCGCTGCGCCTGCCGGAACTGGTGCTGGCCCTGGCCGTGGCGGCCGTGGCGGCCAGCTTCGCGCTCTACCAGTCGCTGCCGCAGGAGGTCACGCCGGAAGAGGACCGCGGCCAGTTCCGCATCTTCGTCACCGCGCCGCAGGGCTCCAGCCTGGCGGCCACCGATGCCGCCGCGCGCGAGGCCGAGGCGCTGCTGGCACCGCTGCGCGAGGCCGGGACCGTCGCCACGGTCACCTCGATCGTCGGGCTCTGGGGCGATCTGCGGCGGGCGATGATCTTCGTCAACCTCGTCCCCTGGGAAGAGCGCGGCCAGAGCGTGCGCGAGGTGATGGACGGGCTGCGCGGGCCGCTGTCGCGGATCGCCGGGGCGCAGACCTCGATGCGGCCCTCTTCCGGGCTGGGGATCGGCGGCGGCCGCGGCGGGCTGCAATTCATGCTGGGCGCGCCGGACATCGACCGCGCCGCCGCCTGGGCGGAGGACCTGCAGCCGCTGCTGGAGGCCGATCCGGCGCTGTCGGGGGTGGAGATCGGCCATGCCGCCAACCAGCCGGGCGCGACGATTTCGGTGGACCGGCTGCGGGCGCAGGATCTGGGCTTCGACGCGCAGGCGGTGTCCTCGGCGCTGCAGATGCTGGTCGCCTCGCGGACGGTGGGCGAATATTCCGCTGACGGGCGGCAGTATCCGGTGATCCTGCAGGCCGCGCCCGAGGACCGCGACAACCCGGCCGACCTGATGTCGATCCTGCTGCGCAACAGCCGTGGCGACCTGATCCCGCTTTCCGCCTTCGCCACCATCGAGGAAACCGCGAACGTCCCCGCGATCAACCGCTACGACCGGGTGCATTCGGTGCCGATGGAGGCCGATCTGGCCGCCGGGGCCGATCTGGCCGAGGTTATGGACCGGGTGCAGGGGATGGTGGCCGGGCTGCCCGCCGGAGCGGCGCTGGCCTGGAAGGGGCAGGCGGCGAATTTCCTGAAATCCTCGGGCGGCATGGCGACGGTCTTCGGCCTGGCGCTGGCCATCGTCTTCCTCGTCCTCGCGGCGCAGTTCGAGAGCTTCCGCACGCCGCTGGTGATCCTGCTGACCGTGCCGCTGGGCCTTGCGGGCGCCGTGCTGTCGCTCTGGCTCGCGGGGCAGACGGTCAACATCTTCAGCCAGGTCGGGCTGGTGCTGCTGGTCGGGCTGATGGCCAAGAACGGCATCCTGATGGTCGAGTTCGCCAACCAGCTGCGCGAGGAGGGCCGCGCGCTGCGCGATGCGGCGGTCGAGGGCGCCGTCACCCGGCTGCGTCCCGTGGCCATGACGACCATCGCCACGGTGCTGGGCGCGGTGCCCCTGGCCACCGCCTCCGGCGCCGGTGCCGAGGCGCGGGTGGCCATCGGCACGGTGATCGCGGGCGGCCTGAGCGCGGCCTTCGTGCTGACGCTGTTCGTGACGCCGGTCGTCTATGTCCTCGTCGAAGGCATCCTGCCCAGGCGCACCGCGCAGGCCGCGCCGCAGCCGGCCGAGTGACCGGCGCGGCGGGCCGGGGCGCCGGCCGCCTCAGGCCAGGTGCTGCCCGAACCAGTCCAGCGTGCGCTGCCAGCTCAGCTCCGCGGCCTCGGCGTCGTAGCGCGGGGTGCTGTCATTGTGGAAGCCGTGGTTCACGCCGGGATAGACATGCGCCTCGTAGGTCTTGCCCTGCGCCTTCAGCGCCGCCTCGTAATCCGGCCAGCCCTCGTTGATGCGGGTGTCGAGCTCGGCATAGTGCAGCAGCAGCGGCGCCTCGATCCGCGCCACGTCGGCTGCCGCCGCCTGCCGCCCGTAATAGGGCACCGAGGCGGAGAGCTCGGGATAGGCGACGGCCAGCGCGTTGCAGACCCCGCCGCCGTAGCAGAAGCCGACGCAGCCGACCTTGCCGGTGCTGTCTGGCCGGGCCATCAGGTGCTCGAACCCGGCGAAGAAGTCGTTCATCAGCTTCTCCGGATCGACGGTGCGCTGCAGCTCCCGCCCCTCGGCATCGTTGCCCGGATAGCCGCCGACCGATGTCAGCCCGTCAGGCGCAAGCGCCATGTAGCCCGCCTTGGCCAGCCGCCGCGCCACGTCCTCGATATAGGGGTTGAGGCCGCGGTTCTCGTGCACCACCAGCACGGCGGGCAGGGGCCCCTCGGCCGGGGTGCCGTCCTGCGCGGGCTTGGCCAGGTAGCCGCGCACCTCGCCATTGCCGGCGGGGCTCTGATAGGCGACGTATTCCGCGAAGATGCCGGGGTCGTTGAAGCTGACCTGCTCGGCCAGCGCGTAATCCGGGCTCAGCATCTCCAGCAGCGCCAGCGCGGTGACGCCGCCCACGGCATATCGCCCGGCGCGGTCGAGGAACTCGCGCTTCGTGATCCGGCCATGGGCGTAGTAGTCGTAGAGATCGAGCAGGTTCTGGTCGAAATCGGCCGCGGTCATCCGGCGCGTCTGGGCGTCTTTGCTCATCATCGGGCTCCCTCTTGATGCGGCCGCTCTCCGGCGCCGCCGTGGCAAAGGTAGCACGATGCCGCCGTTCCGACAGTCCGCCGCCCAGCTTCCGCCTTCCGCTCCGCCTGCAGCCAAGCTTTCCGGCCCGTGGGCGACGCGCCCGAACTGGCCGAGCTGGCGGGAATGGAGATGGCCGCCGCGCCGTCCGGTGGCGCCGAAGGCGATCTGGTCGGCATGCTGCGTCCGGGGATCGGGCAGCGCTTCGCGAAGGAACATCCGCCACACCTGATCCAGGGCGTTGACGCGGGCCGGGCTGGCTTCCGGCGACTGCACCGGCCATCTCCGATCCGTGCTCCTCGGGCGGGTCCTTGACCGAGCAGATCTCCAGCTCGACGACCCTGGCATGGTCGGCGATTTGGATGGTGCATTCGCCGGTTTTGAGGATGTTGCGCCCGGTATCCCAGGGCGCGCCGCCGGGCTTGCACGCGATCCCCACCGCCATGATCGCCGGATCGTGGGTCAGGATGCCGAAGAAGCCGAACGCCCCGGCATTGGCCCGCCCGCCCGCCGGAAGCGTGTTCACCAGCGCGATCGGGCGCGGGGTGACGGTGCCGATCGGCAGCCTGCAGCGCTCGCGCGGCCCGAGCGCGCCGACATCGAAGGACACCGCTTTCCTGCGCTCCTCCAGGCGGGCGGCGGGATGTCCGCGGCAGCAGGCCGGGCGGAAGCCGGATCATGCGGGTCTCCGCCGGCGGCGGATGCCGGCCCCAGCGTGGCGCCGTCCGGCGGGACCGCCAAGCGGACCGATTGTCCGCGCCGCCGGGCGGAGATTGACACCGCGCGCGAAAGCAGGATGTCTCGGGACAGCCAGGAGCCTGCCCATGTCCGAACCGACCTTCCTCGACCGCGTCCGCAACAGCCTTGACGGGCTGCACCCGGCGGAGCGGCGGCTGGCGGTGTTCCTGCTGAACTTTCCCGGCGAGCTGGCCGCCTATACCGGCCAGGAGCTGGCGGCGCTGGCCAATGTCTCGGCGCCCACCGTGTCGCGCTTCATCAAGCGGATCGGCTACGCCAACTACGAGGAGGCGCGCCGCCATGTCCGCACCGCGAAGCGGACCGGTGCCGCGCTCTACATGGTGGCGGCCGGCGAGGACAGTCCGGAGGAGATGCTGCGCACCCATCTGCGCCAGGCCGAGACCAATCTCGGCCAGACCTTCCTGACCCTGCCCGCTGCCGAGATCGAGACCCTCGCCGCGGCGGTGCTGGCGGCGCGGCGGGTCTGGATCGCCGGTTTCCGCAGCAGCCAGGCCATGGCCAGCTACCTGCACTGGCAGATCTACCAGGTCTGCCCGCAGGCGGCGGTGATCCCGGCGGGCGGCCAGACCATGGCCGAACATGTCGCCGCCATCGAGCCGGAGGACTGCGTGATCGTGTTCGGCATGGCGCGCCGCCCGCAGGGGCTGCCCGCGCTGATCGAGGCGCTGAAGGGGCGCGGGGCGAAGGTCGCCTATGTCTCCGACGAGGGCGCGGAGCGGCGCGACGACCTGGACTGGCACATGCAATGCGCCACGCTCGCGCCGGGACCGCTCTACAGCCACGTCTCGGCCATGCTGCTGATGCAGGTCCTCGCGACGCGGATTCTCCAGCTTTCGGGGCTGGAGGGGCGGCGCCACCAATCGGTGATCGAGGAACTGCACCGGGATCTGGGCGAGCTCTGACCGGTCCGGCGGCTGGCGGGCCGCGGAAGAACCGGCGCAGGAAGACATTTTCCGTTTTTGCTTTCCGTGAAATCATGATTTCATTCAGCGACGACAAATCTTTGCCCGCCGGAGCTACGCAATCGCCAGTCCCGCTTCCGCGCCGCGCCGCTGTCCAAACGGTCCGGCATTTTCCGTCCCTGATGCCGGCCGATGCCGGTGGCCGGCGGCCTTCGTTCCGGGAAAGCGACATTCCCGCCCGCGCGCCGGCCATGCCGCAGCCAAGCGGCCTCAGCCCGGCGACTTGGCTGTCCTCCGGGCGGTGGCGGGACCTGCCCGCAGGACGTGCGGCCTGCATCCATCCCCTCGCGGCAACGGTCATGGGGCCATGTGGCCTATGCCGAATGCCCATGGCCGCATCGGCTGCATCCTTGGCGGAATTCGCAGCGGGAATGGCTCGCCCGGACTTGGTGCGTTAGCCGACGGGCCGCTGGGGACAGGCGGCAGGCCGTCCGCGCCTTCCGTCGCAGCTCGGGGGATGCGCATGCCCGAACCCGCCGGGCGGAGCCTTCGGTCTGCGCCGCCCCGTTCCAGGACGGTCTTCTGCGCCATCCCGTTCCGAGTGGCGCGGCGCGCAGGCGCTGCGCCGCGGCCACCGACGACGAATGCGGGGAAGGCAAATGCGTTGTCTCCGGCAGTCCGGCCCCGTAGCGATGTCCTGCCCTTCCTGCCAAGGCTAGCCCGTGGCACGGGACCGCGGCGCCGTCGCGGCAAGGCTTGGTTCCGTTTTGCCGCACCGGCTGCCACTGCTTTCCCGGCGTTCTGTCTCGCCGGACCGGAACCATATCGGGCGCTGCGGCCCGTCCCGGTCTGCTGCAAGTGCCGGGAGACGGCAAAAGCTCAAGGCGCGCGTCATGCGCGGCAATCGATCGGCCCGGAGGCGATGGGAGAGACACAATCCGGCCCGGGGCAAAGCGCATCGGCTTTTGCCCGGCAGGCCTGCCTTGGCCGCGGCCAGAAGCAGAGCGCGCGGCCTCTCCCGGCGCGCTCCCCCGAGGCGGTGCCTTGCCGGGGCGTGCCGCTGTGCCGCCAACAGGCCGAGGGCAAGGCCGGAGACCTGCCTGCGGACTTTGGGCCGGCTGCCTGGTCCGTCGGCCGACTCATGGCGCCAAGCCCGGACTTCCCGCCCGGCGGCAGGGCGTGTCCGCCAAGCGGACAGGCCCGGGGTCTCCGGCGCATCCGGTCCCGGTCCCTTCAGTCCCCGCTTGACCGGCGTGCGCTGGCAGACGGACGCGGAAGTCGTGGCGGAGGTCTCTCCGTCTCCGTGTTGGCCATGCAGTCCAGGGGCCGGGCCAAAGGCGTCGAACTGGCGGGAAGGCGGATGGCAGGCGGCGCAAGGGCGCAGCCGGCGGTCACCGCGAGGCGGAGCGCCGGGAATGTCCCGGTCATGCGCCGCAACGCAGCGGCCTCGGTCCCGCCGGAGGCGGCGGCATGACCCTGCGCCTTGCCCTCCTGAACCCGAACACGAATGCGGCGACCACAGCGATGATGGCTGCCATCGCCGCGGCGAACGTGCCCCCAGGCATCCGCGTCGAGGGCCATACCATGGCGCTGGGACCGCCGGTGATCACCGAGGAGAAGGCGCTGGCCGAGGCGGGCGGGCAGGTCGTGGCCGTGGGACGCAGCCTGGCTGCGGACGGGGCCGCGGGCCTCCTGGTCGCGGCCTTCGGCGATCCGGGCCTTGGGCGCCTGCGGGCCCGCGCATGCATCCCGGTCACTGGGCTCGCCGAGGCGGGCATGGCAGAGGCGGCACGGCACGGGCGCTTCTCGATCATCACGACGACGCCGGCGCTGCGCGGGTCAATTCTCGGCAAGGTCCGGGCCTACGGCCATGAGGGGCAGCTGGTCTCGCTGCGCATCTCCGCCGGGGATGTGGCCGAGACGATGTCGTCTCCCGCGCGCATGGCCGAGGCCCTGGCGGCGCTGGCACGGGACTGCGCGCGGGAAGGGGCGCAGGCGGTGCTGGTCGGCGGCGGTCCGCTGGCCTCGGCTGTCCCGGCGGTGGCCGCCAGCTGCCCGCTGCCGGTGATCGAACCGGTCGCTGCCGGGACACGGCGTCTGGCGGCGCTGATGGCGGGGGCGACCTCCGGCGACCGCGGCCGCGTGCTCTGAGGCTGTCCGGTCCGGGCCACAGGCAAGCTGCCCGAACACGGCACGTGCCGCGGATGACGGCCGGCTGGGGCATCGTTGCGGAACGCTTTAGCAGGCCGAGCGCTCTCGCATATGTCCGCGAGGTCGGCCGCACGGGATGGCGGACCGCCGAAGGCCGGTTGCGCAGAGGCGCGCGGGGCTTCGCGCCGCCAATCCAACTTCATGACTGGCGGGCATGATCCTGTCGGCAAGGACCGCGTGCAAGACCGCCAGCGGGCGCCCGTCGCGCGCCGTCGCGGCGCCGCCGGTCCGTGCGCAGCAGCGGTAGAGCGACTTGGACGCTTTGGCCGACCGGGCCGCGCTGTCCAATCGGGTGTTCGCTGGCGTCTCTCTTGGGGCAGCGCAGTCTTCCGCCCTGGCCATGGGCCGCCGGCCGCGCTTGTGCTTCGCTCTTCCGTGGCTCCATGATCCCGGGCCGGGTCGTCCGGATGTTGCTGGTTCGGCCGGACGGAACCGATTGCCGTCGGGCGCCGCGCGCGTTCGGGCCTGCCGCGCGGCTTCCGGCAGGAGCGGTGCTTGGAGGAGCGGAACAGCGCTTCGGGATAGGGACTGGCTGCCGGATTTGCCATGGCGATAGCGCAGCTGGCGGTTGGGGCGCATGACATCGACAACGAGGTATCCCTCTGCCTGCAGCCCCGCGCGACAGCCCCGCGCCGTAGGAGCCAGTCCAGTCGATTCCAAAGGCCGCCGCCGGGCCAAGACCCGCCGCCCAGGCTTCGAAGTCGCGGCAGGCTTGCGGCGTCGCGGGCACCGTGACCTCGCCGAGGCGGACTCCGCGCATGTCGATCGCGACGGCGACATGGCTGGCTTTGCCCGTATCAAGACCGATTGTCACAGGATCCATGATGTCTCCCTTTTCTGAATGCTCCGGGCACCGCTCGGAGAGGACGGAACTGCGAGCGCACATTGACCGTCAGGCTCCCATGAAGTCACATCTCGCGCGGTGCGCCGGAGCAACCTGACGGCCGACAAGTCAATCCGAGGACGCTGGGTCAACCGTTGCATGGGTCAGTCCGCCAGGCAGCATCGATATGTTCACATTCATTTTTCGTCCGCGGGCGGCTGAAGGACGCCGAGACGCAGGGCCCCTTCATTGCCGCTCTCATGGGACTGCCCTTGCCGATGGGCCGGACAACGCATTCGCGACGCATGCCGCCGCCGGAGGGTGCGTTCGAACTGGGACGCCGAATTTTCGACGGGTTTCGCGTGCCGGCCCGCCCAGCCGACGATCTTCCTGCTGCCGATGTCGGTGATCCCGTAGAGGCGGAAACCCCGGTCCGTGGTCTGTCCCGGCAGCCAGACGATACGCCACGTCCAGTCTTGGCGCGGTCCCATCGCCCCGAAGAGCGCGCGCTCGCGGCGGCGGTTCAGGCCGTGGACACGCAACGCAGGGCAATGGCTGGATCCGGTGCGGATGGACGTCCCGCGGTCTGCCAGCGGCGCAACGATCCGGTGCAGCGGCAGGTTGGAGGCTGCGGGCAGGGCACGGGTGACGACGATGCCGAAGGGCTCGTCATGGGACAGCCAGTTCGCGCGCTCCGGGACGGTAGCCGCCTTCGCGGGTGCCGCGGGCCGGGGCGCGTCGGCGGAAAATGGTCTTCGGGTGCGGGCCCGGCTCTTCTCAGGTTGCCGTGCGGTGTACCCCCCCCTTCGGCGGCGGACCCATCCGCGAGCTCCGCGATTTTCAGGCGATCCGGAGCGGAGGCGGTTCGTCCTATCCGTCCGCCCGACCGCTGCATGCATGCCCCGGCGCGTTCCGCGCTTCGGGGCCTTCCGCCGGACCGCCCGACCCGGCCAATGGCCGAGCGCATGTCTCCCAGGATCGCCGCCGCCTTCCTGCTATGACCGCCGAGCGCGGCGGACTCCGCCAGAGCATTATCGCTAGGCCCTGTTGACAAAAGGGATTCACAGCCGGTCGCCTCCGTGATTCAAGATCGCCGTTGCGACGGAGGTGATCTTGGCGCGGAATCTGATGACCAACGAGGAATGGCGGTTCTTCGAGCATTT
>NZ_JAATVU010000036.1 GCF_013184745.1 Mangrovicoccus sp. HB161399 | reverse complement strand
TTCCACCACCAGCTGGCCGATCTTGGCGTGCGTTCGCCTGCTCCGCTCGGACCGGTGGCGCGGGCAGGCTCACTCTCGATCTCGCCCTCTTTCCCGGCGGCCTTCGCATCGGCCTTGCCAGAAATCACCCCGGTCATCCCCTCGATCGCCTGGGTTCGGGTCACGCCCTCGGACCGGTGGCGGGCGGACCCTCGCTCCAGGTGTTGACCACCGTCCGATGCACGCCATGCTTCGCCACCAGCTCGGCGACCGTCATCTCGCCCCTGATCGCCTCCACGGCCACCTTCGCCTTGAACTCCGCGCTGTAGTTCTTCCGTTTGCCAGCCAAGCTGTCAGTCCTCGTACTCGTTGGCGGCAAGCTTGGCAGGGTGTCCGGATTTTGGGAGCCACCTCAGTCGCGCGCCTCGGCGAATATGGTCCGCTCGGTTATCGGGTTCTCGACCGTCCCGAGTTTGCGGCAGTAGGAGTGCCATTTGCTGGTGACCTCCGAGATCGAGAAACCCTCGTATACAGCGGACCAGCCGAGGGCGAGACCCAGCCCGGTTTCGGAACCGCCGGTGGCATGGCAGAGACCGCGCAAAATAGAGCTCCAGTGGTGTTCGGAGCCGTCATGCGGTATGTAGCCGAGGGCGTCTTTCATCTCATCGATGTCCGCGTGACCGTGTGCCGACGCGACCGCGCCTTGCTTGCGTTCGGGCGCACGGAGCACCTTGGGAAAGCTCGGGAGCAAGTCCAGCATGATCCCCAGTTCCAGATCGCCGGAAAGGACCTTGTACTTGCCTCTGGCATCCATCGCTCCGGGAGCCACGATCCAGCCGCCTTCACCACGAATATCGCACCCCTCGGGCAGATGCATCGCCGAATTCGTCACGCCATTGGCATGTGCGAAGATCAGATGTCGACCGGTACTTGGCGTCTCGACCACCACTGCACCATCGGGCGGGGATTCGGCGTCGAGTCCGTGCGCCTCGCGGATCGCCGATACATCGTCCTTGCCACCCTTGCGGTCGAGGTCGAGACAGGCGAGTCCGCTGGCCGCTCCCATTGGCAGAGCAGGGACGGCAGAGGGGTGGCGTGTCCACCACCGCGAGATTTGCTCCTCGTCCATTGTGGCGTCGAGATGCCCGCGCTTGGTCCATGGCCGCCGGTCAGCCTTGCCGTTCCTGTCCTTGGTCGAGCCGTCCTTGGCGGGAAAGACCGGGATGCCCATCCTTGCATAGCTCAGGGCGAGGCCGAGATTGTTGGTTGGAACTTGCGATTGAGTCTCGAACCCGATGGCGCTATGATATGTCATAACGGCTGTCCTATTATTGATTGTGAGAATGGTCGTAGGTCGTCATGCGACCCCCCCCCTGCCGCTTGCCCTCGGCAGGGGGGTCTTGTTTCGGCGGATCGCCGCGCGGCAGCGGGATCAGGTACTCTGGCAGAGGGAAGGAGCTTGGCGAGCTCCGCCAGCACCAAGACATGCGAATCCCGGCTGCGGCAATCTCATCTGTGGGGTAGGCGAGTGGGACACTTCTCGCGAAAAGCATAGTGAACCGGCGGAAGACTGAGATGTCCCACCGGTGCGTAACGCATTGATATTCTGATATTTTGGCAGTCCGTAGGGGAATCGAACCCCTCTTTCCAGGTTGAAAACCTGGCGTCCTAACCGATAGACGAACGGACCGCGCTTGCGTAGGGCGGCTTCTAGAAAACCCGTGCCCCGGTTGCAAGCGGGAAATGCGTGGCTGCGCAAGATTTTTCGGCTGCCCGGCCCGCGGCCCCGCGGCGTCTTGCTCCCGGCGCGGAAGCGCCTAGATTGGCGGGGTTTCCGAGCCACGAGTGAGCCCCATGGACCCCCGCAAACTAGAAATGACCGTCCTCATGACCCCCGACATGGCCAATTTCAGCGGCAAGGTGCATGGCGGGGCGCTGCTGAACCTGCTCGACCGCGTGGCCTTTTCCTGCGCCTCGCGATTCTCCAAGCGCTACGCGGTGACGCTTTCGGTCGACCAGGTGACCTTCAAGCAGCCGATCAACGTCGGCGAGCTGGTGACCTTCAAGGCCAGCGTCAACCATGTCGGCCGCACCTCGATGGAGATCGGCATCCGTGTCGAGGCGCAGGACATCCGCTCGGGCGTGTCGCGCCACACCAATTCGTGCTACTTCACCATGGTCGCCGTGGATGAGGAGGGGAAATCCTCGCCCGTGCCCGAGCTGCAGGTCCTCACCGAGGAGGAACAGAAGCGCCACCGCGCCGCCGAAGTGCGCCGCGAGCTGCGCCGCCAGTTCCAGGCCGAGATGAAGAAGGCCTCCGAAGGCAAGCTCTGACGGCTTCCGGACCCGGTCCGCGGCGGCGCCCGCTGCCGCAATCGGGCGGGGCGGGCGGCGAAAGGTGATACACTCTCGGTCCGAAACGCTTTAGACCGAGCGGGCAGACGAGGAGTTGCCCGAGATGACCGAAGATTTCGCCCGCGAGAAAGCTGCCGCTTCCGCCTGGTTCCGCAGCCTGCGCGACAGCATCGTCGCGGCCTTCGAAGCACTGGAGGACAGCCAGGCCAGCGGCCCCTTCGCCGGCGAGCCCGCGGGCCGGTTCGAGGTGACCGAGACCCGCCGTGCCTCCGGCGACGGCTCGGATGCGGGCGGCGGGCTGATGTCGGTGATGCGCGGCGGCCGGGTCTTCGAGAAGGTCGGCGTCAATGTCTCCACCGTGCACGGGCATCTGGGCGAGAAGGCGCAGAAATCCATGGCGGCGCGAAAGGACCTGGACCTGTCGGAGGATCCCAGGTTCTGGGCTTCGGGCATCTCGCTGGTCGCCCACATGCAGAATCCGCACACTCCGGCCGTCCACATGAACACGCGGATGTTCTGGACGCCGAAGGCCTGGTGGTTCGGTGGCGGCGCCGACCTGAATCCCTGCCTCGAATACGGCGAGGACACCCAGCATTTCCACAAGTCGCTGGAAGCTGCCTGCAACCTGCACGACCCGGACTATTACGAGCGCTTCAAGCACTGGGCGGACGAGTATTTCTACATCCCCCACCGCAAGCGCGCCCGCGGCGTCGGCGGCATCTTCTACGACGACCTGAACACCGGAAACTGGGAAGCCGATTTCGCCTTCACGAAATCCGTGGGCGAGGCTTTCCTCCCGGCCTTCCTGCCGGTGACCGAGACCCGCCGCACCATGGCCTGGGGGCCCGCCGAGAAGGAGGCGCAGCTGGTGCATCGCGGCCTCTATGCGGAATACAACCTGGTCTATGACCGCGGCACCAAGTTCGGGCTGGAGACCGGCCATGATCCGAATGCCGTGCTGATGAGCCTGCCGCCGCTGGCCAAGTGGATCTGATCTGGCGCCATCTCTCCGGGCCTCTGGCTCTGTCCTTCCGGGCGGGGCCGTGCAGTCTGGTCCGGATGTGAAGGAGTGCGTGCGATGACGAGGATCAACGAATTCGGCCAGCCGGTCGGCGAGGACGTGGCGGTGGCGCTGCCCCGGCCGCGGCCGGAACCCATGGTGCTGGAGGGCCGCCATGTCCGGCTGGAGCCGCTGGCCATGGCCCATTCGGTGCCGCTCTTCGCCGAGGTCGGCGGGGCGGAGAACGCGGCGCTGTGGACCTACATGCCGCAGGGGCCCTTCGCCGATCCGGCCGGGCTGGAGGCCTGGATGGAAACTGCCGTAGCCAGCTGCGACCCGCTGTTTTCCGCCATCGTCGACCGCGCCACGGAGCGTCTGCTGGGCTTTGCCTCCTTCCTCAGGATTGCGCCGGAGGTTGGCTGCATCGAGGTGGGGTTCATCATGTTCTCCAAGGCCTTGCAGGGCACTGTTCATGCGACCGAGGCGATGGCGCTGATGATGTCCCACGTCTTCGACACGCTCGGCTACCGCCGCTACGAATGGAAATGCGACGCGCTGAACGCGCCGTCCCGGCGGGCAGCCGAGCGGCTGGGGTTCCGCTACGAGGGCATCTTCCGCCAGGCGACGGTGTACAAGGGCCGCAACCGCGACACCGCTTGGTTCGCCGCGACCGACGGCGACTGGCCCGCGCTGAAGGCGGGCTTCGCGGCCTGGCTCGCGCCCGAGAATTTCGATGCGGAGGGACGGCAGATCCGGAGCTTGGCGGCATGCCGCGGCTGAGCCGCGACCTTCCGGTCTTCGTCTACGGGACGCTGCGCCCGGCCGTCGCGCATGTCCCGGCGGCGAAGCGGCTGAAGCGCGAGGGCCGGCTGATCGGCCCCGCCACCTTCCCCGGGCGGCTCTACCTGATCCACTGGTATCCCGGGCTGGTCCCCAGCGCGGCGGCCGGCGAGCTGGTCCATGGCGAATTGTTCTCGCTGCCGCCGAAGCGCGGGCTGCTCGAGATGCTCGACGCCTATGAACGCTTCCGCCCCGCGCAGCCGAAGCGCTGCGACTTCCGCCGGGCGGAATGGACGGTGGAGGGTCCGGAGGGCGCGGTCCGGGCCTGGGTCTACACCTATCACGGCCCGCTGTCCGAAGACCGGCGCATCCGTTCGGGCGACTTCATCCGCGGCGAGTGAGGCAAGCCTCGGGCGGCGGGAATGTCTTGGGGAGAGGCTTGAGGTCCCGGGGCTCCGCGGCGTGGGGGCAATGAGGCTCGGCCCCGGGACCTGGTCGCTTGCTTGCGATGGAGAGGTTCTAGTCCCGCTGCGTGGCCGCAAGGAGGAGCTGAGGGGGCAGGTCCGGGATCATTTCGCGGCGGAAATGGGGCGGGAACGCAAAAGGCCCGGACGGGGGAACCGTCCGGGCCTTTCCATGCAGTCAGGGCGGCGTCAGGCCAGCAGGTCGCGCACCTTCTGGGCGGCTGCCTCGGCGGTGATGCCGAACTTCTCGTAGAGCACTTCGGCCGGGGCGGAGGCACCGAAGCCCTCCATTCCGACGAAGCCCGCCTTCTCGCGGCGGCCGCGCTCGTCGCAGAGCCAGCGGTCCCAGCCGAAGCGGACGCCTGCCTCGACGGCAACGCGGACCGGACCTGCGGGCAGGACCTTGCGGCGCCATGCTTCGTCCTGCTGCTCGAAGAGCTCCCAGCATGGCATGGAGACGACGCGGGTGCCGATGCCCTCGGCCTCGAGGATCTCGCGCGCCTTCATGGCGATGGCGACCTCGGTGCCCGTGGCCATCAGGATCGCCTGCCGCTTGCCGGTGGCTTCGGCCATGATGTAGCCGCCGCGGGCGGTCAGGTTCTTGGCCGAATAGCTGTCGCGCAGCGCGGGCGTGCCCTGGCGGGACAGCGCCAGCACCGACGGGGTGGCTTTCTGCTCCAGCGCGACTTCCCAGGCCTCTGCGGTCTCGGTGGCGTCGGCCGGGCGGAAGACCAGCGTGTTCGGCGTCGCACGCAGCATGGCCAGGTGCTCCACCGGCTGGTGGGTCGGGCCGTCCTCGCCGAGGCCGATCGAGTCATGGCTCAGCACATAGACCGCGGGAACGCCCATCAGGGCCGACAGGCGCATCGCGCCGCGGGCATAGTCGGCGAAGCACATGAAGGTGCCGCCATAGGGCTTCACGCCGCCATGCAGCGCTATGCCGTTCATCGCGGCGGCCATGCCGTGCTCGCGGATGCCGTAATGGATGTAGCGGCCCTTGCGGTTCGACGGATCGAAGACCTCGATGCCGCCCGCCTTGGTGTTGTTCGAGCCGGTCAGGTCGGCAGAGCCGCCGACGGTTTCCGGCGCGACCGGGTTGATCGCGTCCAGAGCCTTCTGGGAGGCGGCGCGGGTGGCGAGCTTCGGCATGTCCTCGACGAAGGACTTCTTCAGCGCGCGCACGGTGGCGCCGAGGCGCTTCGGCGGCTCGCCGGCCATGACGCGGGCGAACTCGGCCTGGCGGGCGGCGGAGGTGGCTTCGAGGCGCTCCGTCCACTCGGCACGGGCGGCGGCGCCTCGCGCGCCGATGGCTTCCCAGGCCGACTTGATGTCCGCGGGCACCTCGTAGGGGCCGTAGGTCCAGCCATAGGCCGCCTTGGCGTCGGCGACGACCTTCGGATCGGTCAGCGCGCCGTGGCCCTTGGGCGTGTCCTGCGCGGCGGAGCCGATGGCGATATGCGTCTTGCAGGCGATCATCGAGGGTTTCGAGGATTTCTTCGCGGCAGCAATCGCCTGGTCGATATCCTCGGGATCATGGCCGTCGCATTCGAAGACGGACCAGCCGGAGGCGCGGAAGCGGGCCATCTGGTCGGTCTTGTCGGCGATCTCGACGGTGCCGTCGATGGTGATGTTGTTGTTGTCCCACAGCACGATGAGCTTCGACAGCTCCTGCTTGCCTGCAAGGCCGATCGCCTCCTGGGAGACGCCTTCCATCAGGCAGCCGTCGCCGGCGATGCAGTAGGTGTAGTGGTCGACCAGCTTCCTGCCGAAGCGCGCGCGCAGGACTTCCTCGGCGATGGCGAAGCCCACGGCATTGGAGATGCCCTGGCCCAGCGGCCCGGTGGTGGTCTCGATCCCCGGCGCGTGGCCGTATTCGGGATGGCCCGCGGTCTTGGCGCCCCACTGGCGGAAATTCTTGATCTCCTCGATGGTCATCTCCGGCGCGCCGGTGAGATAGAGCAGCGAGTAGAGCAGCATGGAACCGTGGCCCGCCGACAGGATGAAGCGGTCGCGGTCGGCCCAGTCCGGCGCGGAGGCGTCGAATTTCAGGTGCTTCTCGTAGAGGACGGTGGCCACGTCGGCCATCCCCATCGGCATGCCGGAATGGCCGGAATTCGCGCCTGCAACGGCGTCGAGGGTCAGCGCGCGGATCGCGCTCGCCTTCTTCCAATGCTCGGGATGCGTCTCTTGCGCGGGCAAAATGGTCACGTGAGGTCTCCTCGTCCGGCAGTGTGGTTGGTCCGGCGGGGCGCGCGGCGCCCCGGGGCAGTTCGGACCGCCTCTTAGCAACACATCAGTAATGTGCAAGCGCTAACAAGGTCGGGATCGGGTGGTTGACGGCTGATTGCCGCCGCAACGCCGGGGCTCGGCCCTTGCTCCCCCCGGTCAAGTCTGTAGTCATGGGTGCAAGAATACGAAAACCGGGCGGCATCGCTACAGGACGGGCATATGAGCGATTTGGAGACTTTAGCCGGGCGTTTCGAGGCGGCCCTGGGGGCCATCGAACGGCGGCTGGCGGAAACCGCGGATGCGCTGGCGCAGGAACGCGCGCGGGCGGAGGCGGCCGAGGCGGCAGCCGCCGAGGCGCTGGACGCGCTGGAGGACGTCGCGCAGGACGGTGCGGCGGTTGCGGCGGCGGAAGCCCGCGCAGAGGCGGCCGAGGCGCGCGCCGCGGAACTCGAGGCCGAACTCGAGGCCGCTGCCGGGCAGGGCGGCGATCCCGAGGAGCTGGAGGCGGCACGGTCCGAGGCGGAGCGGCTGGCGGAGGACCTTGCCGCGGCACAGGAAGAGATCGCGCGGCTGTCGGCCGAGCTGGAGGCCGCCGGGGCGGCCGCGGCCGATCCCGAGGAGCTGGAGGCGGCACGGACCGAGGCGGAGCGGCTGGCAGCCGAGCTGGACGGCGCGCGGGCCCAGTCCGAGGGGCTGGCCAGCGAGGTCCAGCAATGGAGCGCCGAGGCGGAGCGCGTCACCGAGGAGCTGGAGCGGCGCCGCGGCGACGAGGAAGCCCTTGCGGCGGTGACCGGGGAACTCGAACAGCTGAAGCCGGAGCTCGGCTCCGCACGGGCGCGGGCGGAACAGGCCGAGGCCAACCTTGCGGCGGCACAGCAGGAATGCGCGGCCCTGGCCGCCCGGCTCGAGGAGCTGAAAAGCGGCGAGCGGGCGCTGACCATGGCTTCGCGCAACGAGGCGGAGGCGCTGCAGGCGGTGCTGAGCCGCTCCGAGGCGGCGGTGGCCGAACTGCAGCGGGTGAATGCCCAGCTCAGGACCAACAACGCGGCCCTGCGCGGCGCGATCGAGGCGGGGCTGTCCGAGGCCACGCTGGTCGACGAGGCGCTGAAGGCCGATCTGGCGGCGCTGGAGGCGGCCCGCGCGGCCGACCGCGCCGAACTCGACAGCATTCTCGCCGCGCTGGCCCCGGCGCTGAAGGAGGACGGACATGCCTGAAGTCACCATCAATATCGGCGGGCGCGGCTTCGACGTGGCCTGCCAGGAGGGCGAGCAGCCCTTTCTCGAAGCGGCGGCACGGCTGCTGGATGCCGAGGCGCAGATCCTGGCCGAGCAGATCGGCCGCATGCCGGAGCTGCGGATGCTGCTGATGGCCGGGCTGATGCTGGCCGACAAGACGGCAGGGCTGGAGGACCAGGTGGCCGAGCTGACCGGCCAGGTGGCGAGCCAGGAGGCGCTGATCGAGGAGCTGCGGGCGCGGGCGGCCGAGCCGTCGCCGTTGGGCGAGGACATGGCGGCACGGCTCGACGCGGCCGCCTCCCGCGCCGAGGCGCTGGCCGCTCCGGCGGAGTGAACGCGCCGGGACGGGCCGCGCGCCCGTCCCCTGCGTCTCCGGGCGCCTAGACCTGCCTGCCCGGCGGTGTCCCGCGCTCCGGTTTCGCGCCTGCCTCATTGGGCCGATGGCCGTGTGCCAGCCCTCAGCCCCTGCTGAATGCCGGGCAGATTTCCGCAAATGGTCGCTATGGCCCCGGCGGTTCTCCGGACCGCCTGCAAGGTCGGCATGTCCGTGACACGGGGGAAATGATCATCGGGCATGGTTGTCGGGCGGGCCGCGCCATCAGGCTCGCGCATGGTGCGTCCGGAAGCGGACGCAGGGCTGCGTGCCAAGAGGAAGTGCCGCGCGGCTCTCCCGTTGTCAGCGCCGGAGGGGGCGGGGCGCAAGCCATTTGGCCGGCCCCGGGGCTGGCGGCATGGACAGGCAGGCGGCGGCGCGGGGCGCGGCACCGGGGACCTGCGGGTCCCCGGGCCTTGCGGTATCCGGATGCGCCGGAGGCGCGGCGCCCTGTCAGAGGGTCTCGCGCAGGGTTTCGATCATCAGCGCGACATTCTCCGGATCCGCGTCCGGGGTGATGCCGTGGCCGAGATTGAAGATGTGCGGGCCGCCGGAGAAGGCGCTGCGTATGCGCCGCACGTCGTCGACCAGCGCCTGGCCGCCGGTGACCATGTGCCCGGGTGCGAGGTTGCCCTGCACGCAGACCAGCGGCTGCAGTTCCCTTGCTGCCCAGCCGGCATCGGCATGCTCGTCGATGGCGACGGCCTGCACGCCGGAATTCTTCGCGAAATTGACGTAGTTCTCGGGGCTGGTCCCGCGCGGGAAGGCGATGACCGGGATGCCGGGATGGCGGTCGTGCAGGGCGCGGGTGATGGCGCGGATCGGCGCGAGCGAATAGGCGGCGAAATCCGCGCCCTCCAGCGAGCCCGCCCAGCTGTCGAACAGCTTGATCACCTCGGCCCCGGCCTCGACCTGCGCCGAGAGATACTCGATCGTGGCCGCGGTCAGCCGCAGCATGAGCTGTTCGAAGAGCCCGCGGTTCTCGTCCTTGAGCTTGTGCGCCGGACCCTGGTCGGGCGTGCCGTGGCCCGCGATCATGTAGGTCGCCACCGTCCAGGGCGCGCCGGCAAAGCCGATCAGCGCGGTCTCGGAGGGAAGCTCCCGCTTTAGGATGCGCAGCGTCTCGTAGACCGGGGAAAGCGTTCCGTGGATGTCGCCGGGATCGCCGAGCTTCGCGAAATCGGCATCGCTGGTCACGGTCGACAGCTTCGGGCCCTCGCCCTTGACGAAGCCGACTTCGGCCCCGAGCGCATCGGGGATCAGCAGGATGTCGGCGAACAGGATCGCCGCGTCGAAGCCGTAGCGGCGGATCGGCTGGAGCGTCACTTCGGCGGCCAGCTCCGGCGTGTAGCAGAGGCTGAGGAAATCCCCGGCCTTCTCGCGGGTGGCCCGGTATTCGGGCAGATAGCGCCCGGCCTGCCGCATCATCCAGATCGGGGGCACGTCCAGGGTTTCGCCGTTCAGGCTGCGCAGCAGCTTCTTCATCTCTGCCATGGGGTCCTCTCGCTCGTCAGGGCGTGACTGCCGGGGCGGCGGGGCAAAGTCAATCCGTCCCGCCCGGCGGCCGCCCCGGTTCGGGCCCGCGCGGGCGATTGCCACCGATCGACGGGGGCGCTAAAGCGGGCGCCATGAAAAAGGACATGCCCACCCCCGCTGACCCCCTCAAACTCGGCACGCGAGGCTCGCCGCTGGCGCTGGCGCAGGCCAACGAGACCTGCGACCGGCTGGCCGCGGCGCACGGGCTGCCGCGGGAGGCCTTCGAGGTGGTGGTGATCCACACCACGGGCGACAACCGCGCGCTGATCGCCGCGGACCGGCCGCTCAAGGAGATCGGCAACAAGGGCCTGTTCACCCGCGAGATCGAGGAGGCGCTGAGCCGCGGCGACATCGACGTGGCGGTGCATTCGATGAAGGACATGCCGACCGAGCAGCCCGGGGGGCTGCTGCTGGATTGCTACCTGCCGCGCGAGGACGTGCGCGACGCCTTCGTCTCGCCGGCCGCGGCCTCGATTGCCGATCTGCCGGAAGGCGCGGTGGTGGGGTCGTCCTCGCTGCGACGCCGGGCGCAGCTGGCGAACCGCCGTCCGGACCTCAAGCTGGTGGAGTTCCGCGGCAACGTCCAGACGCGGATGCGCAAGCTGCAGGACGGGGTGGCACAAGCGACCTTCCTCGCCATGGCGGGGCTCAACCGGCTGGGCATGGAAGACGTCGCCCGCGGCGCAATCGACCCCGAGGAGATGCTGCCCGCCGTCGCGCAGGGCGCCATCGGGATCGAGCGGCGCAGCGCCGACATGGCCACGGCCGCGCTGCTGGAGGCGATCCATGACGGCCCCACGGCGGACCGGCTGGCGGCGGAGCGGGCCTTCCTCGCCGCGCTCGACGGCTCCTGCGAGACCCCGATCGCCGGGCTGGCGCTGCTGGAGGGCGGCGATGTCTGGCTGCGCGGCGAGATCCTGCGCCCCGACGGGTCGGAATCGATCTCCGGCGAGACGCGCGGACCGGTCGGCGATGCCGCGGATCTGGGCAGGGCGCTGGCGGCGGAGCTGCTGTCGCAGGCAGGGACCGGCTTCTTCGCCTGGAAGGGCTGACGGCCGGTCACGGAACCGGGAGGCCGGGGAACGCCCCGTGGGGACGCGCATTTCCGGACGAGCACCGGAACCGCGGCCCTGAAAGGACCTCTCTTGCGCTACCTTCCCCTCTTTCCCGCCATCGCCTTCCTGCCCGCCATGTCCGAAGCGCAGGAGGCCGATGCCCGCGCGGTCCTGCTGACCGGCTCCAGGGTCGTTACCATGCAGGGCGGCTGGACCGATCCCGAACCCATGGACATCCTGGTCGAGGACGGCCGCATTGCCGCGATGGACGAGGGGCTCGATGCAGGGGACGCCGAGGCGATCGACCTGTCGGACCACCTCATAGCGCCCGGCCTGGTCGACGGCCACTGGCACATGTGGAACTCCATCGCCCGCGGGCACGAACGGACCGATGACGGCGGCTTCGCCGACGCGATGAAGCCGCTCTCCGCCGCCTGGACGCCCGAGGCCTCGGCGCTGTCGGTGGAGCTGGCCGCCGCTTTGGCGGTCAATGGCGGCATCACCTGGGCGAACAACTGGGCGCACAACGTCAAGGCGCCGGAATTCGCCGAGGCCGGGATCGCCGCGATGGAGGCCTCCGGGCTGAAGGGACGGTTCAGCTAAGGCTATCCGCAGGCTGCTGCGGCGGACGAGATGATGGACCTCCCCCATCTGCAGGCGCTGGCCGCGCGCTGGGGCCGTGACCGGGTCGAGCTCGGCGTGGCGCTGCGCGGACCGGACCGGTCGGTGCGTGCGGTGTGGGAGGAGGAGATCGCCGCGGCCCGCAGACTCGGGCTGTCGGTCACCTTCCACATGGGCGGCAGCCGGGACGCGGCGGGGCAGGGCAATGTCGGGGTGCTGTCCGGCGCCGGGCTGCTCGGGCCGGACCTGCATGTCGTTCACATGACCTCGGCCTCGGAGGACGACCTGCGGCTGCTGGCCGAGGGCGGCGCGCCGCTGGTGAT
This sequence comes from Mangrovicoccus sp. HB161399, assembly GCF_013184745.1. Lineage (GTDB taxonomy): Bacteria > Pseudomonadota > Alphaproteobacteria > Rhodobacterales > Rhodobacteraceae > Mangrovicoccus. Next base: position 44,067 of record NZ_JAATVU010000036.1, on the reverse strand, counting down.
CTCGCCCTGGACCGAGATGGAGGTCGGCTACGGCGTGCCCGATCCCGGCAAGATGGCGGTGGCCGGGCTGAAGATGGGTCTGTCGGTCGACAACACGGTGCTGGCCGGGCAGGTCAACATGTTCGAGGTGATGCGCCTGGCCGCCGATCTGGCCGACGGCTTTGCGGAAGAGCGGCAGGCGCTGTCCGATGCCACGGTCTTCGACTGGGCGGCGCGGGCGGGGGCAGAGGCGATCGGCGCGCCCGAAGGCACCGGCACGCTGGCGGAAGGCGGCCCGGCCGACCTGATCGCGGTGGACATGGAAAGCCTCGGCACCCGGCCCGCGGTCGGCGCCGGTTTCGCGCTGACCCATGCTGCGGAGCCGCAGGACGTGTCCTTCGTCATGATCGACGGGGTCATCCACAAGCGGGACGGGGAGCTGACCCGCGTCGACCTGGACGATCTGCTGTCGCGGGCCGACGCGATGATCGGCGCGCTTCAGTCGGCAGCGGGCACCGAGGGCTGAGCCTCCGGGCCGCCGAGGACGCGCGTCATGAACACGAGGTCCAGCCAGCGGCCGAATTTCGTGCCGACCTGCGGCAGCCGCCCGGTCTCGGCAAAGCCGTGTCGGCGGTGGAGCGCGATGGAGGCGGCATTGCCCGCCTCGATCCCGCCGACCAGCACGCGGATGCCGCTGTCTTCCGCGATGCCGGTCAGCGCGGCCAGGAGGCGGCTGCCCGTGCCCTTGCCGCGCAGGCCGGAGCGGACATAGATCGACAGTTCGGCGGAATGGCGGTAGCCGTCATGCGGGCGGAACGGTCCGTAGGTGGCGTAGCCCATCAGGGTGTCGCCTTCGATGGCGACGAGAACCGGATAGCCCGCGCCCTGCCGCTCGGCCATCCAGGCGGCGCGCCCGGCCGCGTCCGAGACATGGTCGTTCCAGATCGCCGTCGTGTTCAGGACCGCGTCGTTGTAGATCTCGGCAATGGCGGCGGCATCCTCGGGCGTTGCGTTCCTGATCGTTTCCAATTCGCTCTCCATGTGCGGCTGGCCCGGCCCTTGCCGTCGGGACGGCGGGCCTGCGGGGGGAAGACAGGGCAGGGACCGGTCCAGGGAGGTTCCGGAACCCGATGCAGCGGAAATAGGCCGGCCGGCGGGGGGAACTCAACGGGGCATGCGCAGCGGCCCGGGTCAACTGGGTGGGGGTGGCGGACCGCTGCCGCTTGTCGCGCCGCATTCCGGGTCCGCGCCGCTTGGGCGCGCTTCTGCCCGGCGCTCCGGCCGGCGCCGCCGTTCGGGGGCGCCGGTTCTTGCCACCCAGCTGGCGCCGCGTCACAAATGTGTTGCAGAGCGCGCGCTATAGCGCGGCCTGAATCCCCTGCGCGCCCCGGTTGCGCGGGCCGAGCGGAGATGGATGGATGATGGACGGACAGAAGGACCCCAGGCAGATGGACTGGCTCGAGGCGGAACTCGCCGACACGCTGGACGAAGACTACGAGCTGGAGATGTCCGAACCGGCGCTGTCCCTGGAGATCCGCAAGATCTACGAGAAGGCGCATCCGCCGAGCCTGGAACGCAAGGACTATTTCCGCAAGCTGCTGTACCTGCAGTCCGAGCTGATCAAGATGCATGACTGGGTGCAGCACAAGGGCGAGAAGATCGTGGTGATCTTCGAGGGCCGCGACAGCGCCGGCAAGGGCGGGGTGATCAAGCGGATCACCCAGCGCCTGAACCCGCGCGTGTGCCGGACCGTGGCCCTGCCGGCGCCGTCCGAACGCGAGAAGAGCCAGTGGTACTTCCAGCGCTACGTGCCGCATCTGCCTGCCGCGGGCGAGATCGTCCTGTTCGACCGCTCCTGGTACAACCGCGCGGGGGTCGAGCGGGTGATGGGCTTCGCCGACGAGGACCAGGTGGAGCAGTTCTTCGAGGACGTGCCGGAATTCGAGAGAATGCTGGTGCGCTCGGGCATCCGGGTGGTCAAGTACTGGTTCTCGATCACCGACGAGGAGCAGCAGATGCGCTTCCTGATGCGGATCCACGATCCGCTGAAGCAGTGGAAGCTGAGCCCGATGGACCTGCAGTCGCGCGTGCGCTGGGAGGCCTATACCAAGGCCAAGGAAGAGATGATGGCGCGCACCAACATTCCCGAGGCGCCGTGGTACATCGTGCCGGGCAACGACAAGAAGCGCGCGCGGCTCAACTGCATCGACCACCTGCTGTCGATGATCCCCTACGAGCCTGTGCCGCACGAGGAGATTGCGCTGCCCGAGCGGAAGTACAACCCCGAATACGAGCGCGCGGTGCTGCCGCCCGAGCTCTACGTTCCGTCCAAGTACTGAATGTTACGGCTGCCCCGCGGGGACGTGATGCCGCGCGGGGTGCCGGGGGCTTGATCCGCGGCTGCGGGCGGGGATTGTGCAGGGCAATGCCGCTGCCGGAGCCTGCCGATGCCAGACCTCTCCTTTGACCGCCTCTCCGGGATCGATCCCGCCCTGATCGCCGCACATATGTCGGACCCGCGGATGGCAGAGCACATGCCGCTGCTGTCCGGCCCCTGGGACATCGGGGCCGCCCGGTCGTTCGTCGCCGCCAAGGAGGCCTGCTGGCACCGCGACGGGCTGGGCCATTGGGCCTTCCTTGCTGATGGCGCCTATTGCGGCTGGGGCGGTTTCCAGAAGGAGGGGGAGGAATGGGACTTCGGCCTGGTGCTGCGCCCCGACCGGTTCGGGCTCGGTCCGGCGATCGCGAGGAAGGCGCTGGCCTTCGCGCAGGCCGATCCGCGCATTCCCCGGGTCACCTTCCTGCTGCCGCCCTCGCGCCGCCATCTTGGCGCGCTCGCCCGGCTCGGCGCCCGGCCCGAGGGCGAGGTGGAACATTCGGGCGCACGGTTCCTGAAGTTCAGGCTCGAGACGGCGTGATCCCGTCCCGGGCGGTCCGGGACTTCACGCCCGCGGCCCCAGCCTGCTAGAGGAGGCCAAGAGGGAGACCTGCCGATGACCGCAATCCGCCTGACCGGCCGCCTGATCTGTTCCGGCGATGCCGAGGCTGCCGCCGTGCGGGCGCATCTGCCCGAGCATGTCCGCCTGACGCGGGCGGAGCCCGGCTGCCTGCGCTTCGAGGTCCTGCCGGCCGAGGACCCGCTGGCCTGGACGGTGGAAGAGCTGTTCCGCGACCGGGCTGCCTTCGAGGCGCACCAGGCGCGGGTAAGAGGCTCGGACTGGGGCCGGGCGACGGCCGGGATCGCGCGGGACTACGAGATCACAGAAGAACCCGGCGGTAGGTGATCAGGCTCTGCTGGTCCTTGCGCGGGCCCTTCACCCGCCATTCGGCCTCCCAGTGCTCCGCTGAGACACGGTAGCGCCCGCGGTAGAGGTCGCCGCCGCACAGATGCACGATCTCCGCCTCCGGTTCGGCGGGATCGAAGGCATGGAACAGCCGCCCATCCGCGAACAGCACCCGCGGCAGAGGATCGAAGCGCCAGAGATAGCTCTGCGCGGCGGCAAAGCTCTGCCCGGTCGGCAGGGTCAGCGTCCCGCTCTCCTCGTAGCGCAGGCCCTCGCCGTCGGGGGAGAAGACAGCCTCTCCTGCGAGCCGCGCCGTGCCGCCGGCCAGCGCGTCCTCGATCCGCCGCGTGACCTGCCATCGTCCCGCAAGCGCGCTGGGCGTGAAGAGTTCCGCCGCGGCGGGCAGGGCCTGGGCAAGGGTCATGGCATCGCGCCTTCCATGTAGCGGCGCAGCTTGGCGCGCGCGTCGTAGCCGGAGCTCAGGTCCACCGCGAATTCCGGGGTCCGCGCCGTCCCGTCGGGCGCGACCTGCACCGCCAGCAGGAACGGGCAGGGACGGACGAGATTCCATTGCAGCCCGCCGCCGCCCATCGGTTACTGCCCTGCCGCCGTCGGCCGGCCGTCATGGCGGATCTCGGGCAGCACCTTTGCCAGCCGGGCCGCGCCCGTCACTGCCTGCCTGGCCAGCGCGCCCTTCTGCAGGGCCACATAGGCGGGCCGGCCGCGCTCTTCGAGGATCAGGTCATGCACGCGGGGACGGGCGTCTTCGGCCGCGGCAGAGCGCTGCGGCAGCCCCAGCCTGCCGCCCGAGCGCAGCGTGGTGCCGTCGAACTCGAAATCCGCCGGGGTCGGCAGCACCGTCATCAGCGCGATCCAGTAGCCGCGCGCCAACCGCCCCTGCGCGTAGCCGAGGCAGGCCTCGGTATCGCGCTCGGCGCCGGGCTTGATCCAGTTGAGCGTGGTGACGTTGCCTGCAAGGTCCCGCATGCCGCCGAGGGCGAAGCCGCTCATGGCGCGGCTCCCTGCGCGCCGGAGAGGCGATCCGCCGCGGGCAGGCTTGCGTCGCCGCGCGCTTGCCCGTATGGGCGGGGCGCCAAGCCGCAGGAAAGGTCCGACGATGATCCCACGCTATTCCCGTCCCGACATGGTTGCCATCTGGTCCCCGGAGACCAAGTTCCGCATCTGGTACGAGATTGAAGCCCATGCCTGCGATGCGCAAGCCGAACTGGGCGTGATCCCGAAGGAAAACGCGGCGGCCGTCTGGAAGGCGAAGGACGTGGATTTCAACGTCGCCCGGATCGACGAGATCGAGGCCGTCACCAAGCATGACGTGATCGCCTTCCTGACCCACCTGGCCGAGATCATCGGCAATGACGAGGCGCGCTTCGTCCATCAGGGCATGACCTCCTCGGACGTGCTGGACACCACTTTCAACGTCCAGCTGGTGCGCGCCGCCGACATCCTGCTGGCCGACATGGACAAGCTGCTGGACGCGCTGAAGCGCCGTGCCTTCGAGCACAAGGACACCGTCCGCATCGGCCGCAGCCACGGCATCCATGCGGAACCCACCACGATGGGCCTGACCTTCGCGCGCTTCTACGCCGAGATGGACCGCAACAAGACCCGCCTCCAGGTGGCGCGCGACGAGATCGCCACCGGCGCGATCTCCGGCGCGGTCGGCACCTTCGCCAATATCGACCCGGCCGTCGAGGAGCATGTCTGCGCCAAGATGGGCCTGAAGCCCGAGCCGATCTCCACCCAGGTGATCCCGCGCGACCGCCATGCCGCCTTCTTCGCCGCGCTGGGCGTCGTGGCTTCGTCCATCGAGAACGTCGCCACCGAGATCCGCCACATGCAGCGCACCGAGGTGCTGGAAGCCGAGGAGTTCTTCTCCAAGGGCCAGAAGGGCAGCTCGGCCATGCCGCACAAGCGCAACCCGGTCCTGACCGAGAACCTCACCGGCCTGGCGCGGCTCGTGCGCATGGCCGTCGTTCCGGCGATGGAGAACGTGGCGCTGTGGCACGAGCGCGACATCTCGCACAGCTCGGTGGAGCGCAACATTGGCCCCGACACCACCGTGACGCTGGACTTCGCGCTGTCGCGCCTGACCACGGTGATCGACAAGCTGGTGGTCTATCCGGACAACATGCTGGCCAACATGAACAAGTTCCGCGGCCTGGTGATGTCGCAGCGCGTGCTCCTGGCACTGACCCAGGCGGGCGTGAGCCGCGAGGACGCCTATCGCCTGGTGCAGCGCAACGCGATGAAGGTCTGGGAAGAAGGCAAGGACTTCAAGACCGAGCTTCTCGGCGATGCAGAGGTGACTGCGGCGCTGAGCCCGGCCGAGATCGAGGAGAAATTCGACCTCGGCTACCACACCAAGCACGTCGACACGATCTTCGCGCGCGTCTTCGGCAGCTGAGCCGCCGCGCTGGTGCCGGGATTTCCGGCGCCGGTTCCGCGGGCCCTGTGCCGGGGCCCGCGCCGCTCCGGCGGCCGGTAACAATTCCTGATCGGGCGGAGTGCCGTAAACCCGCCCTTAAGCCCGCTCCATAAAGGTGGCCGCGTCGGCAGAAGTCGGAGGTCGTCCCATGAGCCAGATGCCATCTTTCGTCCGCTCCAGCAGCCCTGCGCCCGAGCTCACGCAGAAGCGCAAGGCGGCGATCATCGTGCGCGTGCTGATGCAGGAGGGCGCGGAGCTGCAGCTCGCCGAGCTGCCCGAATCGCTGCAGGAAGAGCTGACCCACGAGATGGGCGCCATCCGGCAGATCGACTCCGCCACGCTGGACGAGGTGATCGAGGAATTCCTCGAGGAGCTGGGCTCCGTCGGCATGACCTTTCCCGGCGGCCTGGCGGGCGCGCTCGACGCGCTCGACGGCATGATCAGCCCCTCGACGGCCGCGCGCATCCGCAAGCAGGCCGGCGTTCCGATCCACAAGGATCCCTGGGGCGCGATCCAGGGGCTGGAAACCGAGCGGCTGGTCGAGGTGATGGACGGCGAGGCCGAGGAAGTCGCGGCCGTGATCCTGTCGAAGCTGCCGGTGCCCAAGGCGGCGGAAATTCTCGGCAAGATGGAAGGTCCCAAGGCCAGGCGGATCGCCTTCGCCATTTCCCAGACCACCGGCATCGATCCCGAAACCGTTCAGACCATCGGCACGGCGATTGCCACCCAGCTGGCTTCGAAGCCGGCCATGGCCTTCAGCGACGGGCCGGTGCAGCGCGTCGGCGCGATCCTGAACTCGACCGCTGCGCTGACCCGCGACGACGTGCTCGAAGGGCTGGAGGAAAAGGACGCGGGTTTCGCCGAGGAGGTCCGCAAGGCGATCTTCACCTTCTCCAACATTCCCACCCGGATCGACCCGCGCGACATCCCGAAGATCACCCGCGCGGTCGACCAGTCGGTGCTGGTGACGGCGCTCGGCGGGGCGCAGGGCAACGACGCCAAGGCCGGGGAATTCATCCTCGACAACATGTCCCAGCGCATGGCCCAGGCGCTGCGCGACGAGGTCAACGAGCTCGGCAAGGTGAAGGCCAAGGACGCCGAGGAGGCGATGGGCAACATCGTCGCCGCCATCCGGGAGATGGAAGCGGCCGGAGAGCTGCTGCTGCTCGGCGACGAGGAGGATGACGAGGAATAGGCCTGTCCCCGCCGCCCGGCCGCCCCGCGATTGCCGGCCGGGGAGATCCCCGTTAAGACCTGCCCGGGACAGCCCCGCTGTCAGCACGGAGTAGGTCCATGGCGAAGAAGACGAAATCCGAAAGGCAGGCCGCACTCGAGGCGGCGGCGATCCGGGCGCTGACGACCTGGCCGCGCATCCTGCCGTTCCGGCTGCGCTGCCGCGTGGTGGCGGCGCTGATGGCCTGGGTCGTGGCGCCGGTCGCAGGCTACCGCGCGCGGATCCGCGCGAACCTCGCCCATGTCATGCCGGATCTGCCCGAAGCCGAGGTGAAGCGCCTGATGCGGCGCGTGCCCGCGAATGTCGGCCGGATGCTGACCGAGCTGGCGGCCGGGCAGGACTTTCTCGACCTGATCCGGGACGAGCCTTTCACAGGGCCGGGCGTGGCGGCACTGGACGCTGCCAGGGCGGAAGGACGGCCGGTCATCGTGGTTTCGGGCCATTTCGGCAATTTCGACGCGATGCGCGGGGCGATGGCGATGCGCGGCCACCAGATCGGCGCGATCTACCGGCCGCTGAACGACGAGGCGCTGGACGCCGATTTCCTTGCCATGCTGGAGGCCATCGCGGCGCCGATCTTCCCGCGCGGCCGCTCCGGTCTGGCGCGGATGATCCGCTTCCTTCGCCAGGGAAATGCGGTGGCGATCCTGCCCGACCAGTACGTCAACAAGGGCGAGATCCTGCAGTTCTTCGGCCAGCCCGCGCCGACGGCAATGTCGGCGGCGGAGATGGCGCTGAAATACCGCGCGCTTCTGGTGCCGGTCTACGGCATCCGCCGCGGCGACGGCGGTTTCGACCTGGTGGTCGAGGAGCCGGTGCCGCATTCCGATGCGAGGACCATGACCCAGGCGCTGAATGACAGCCTGGAGGCGCGGATCCGGCAGAACATGGACCAGTGGCTGTGGATCCACCGCCGCTGGAAGCCCGAGCGCCAGGCGAAGCGAGCGGCGCGCCAGCGGGCGAAGGCCGCCGCCGCGGACAGCTGACCGGCACAGGCCTGCGGGCAGGGGCCGATGCGGGGCGTTCAGCCGGGCCCGCCGTGCCGGTAGGGGAACCTGCAACGGCAGGCCGCCGGAAGATGGGGGATGGTGCCGCGGCTCAGCGGGCGAGGGCGGCGGCGACCACGGGGCCCTGGCCGCGCCTCTGCAGCAGCACGGCCACCGGCTGGTCGCCCATCACCGGCAGGTCGTATTCCTCGGGGCTGCTGCCGTCCCAGTACTCGGCCAGGTGCCAGTCGGTGACGATGTTCGAATAGGTGATCTCGCGCCCGGCATTCTCGCCCTTGCCGATCTTCACCGTCGCTTCGGGCTGGTAGCGCACCAGATAGAGCTCGGAAGCCGCCGCGGGCTGGGCGATCGGGGCTACGGTCACGCGCACCATGTCGCCGTCGCGCACCGCGTCGAGGCGCGCCTCGGGCTTGTGGCCGCGCAGCTTCTGGATCATCGCCTCGATTTTCTCGGCCTTGTGGCCGACCATCGCGGCCTGGCCCTGGATCACCAGCTGCGGGGTGTAGACCATCCGTTCGCCGAAGCCCTTGGCATAGACCTTCTGGCGCTGGCCGTTCTCGCGGCTGCCGAACGTGTCGGTCCAGCCGATATAGTCCCAGTAATCGACGTGGAAGGAGAAGGCGAGCACGCCGTCCTCGTCCGCCAGTTCGTTGAGCAGTTCGTCCGCCGGCGGGCAGGCCGAGCAGCCCTGCGAGGTGTAGAGTTCCAGAACCACCACCGGATCCGCGGCTGCAGGGAGTCCCGCAAGGGTCAAGCTCATGCAGGTCGCACCGATGATATGTCGCATCTCTGTCCCGTTCGTCCGCCAGTACAAGGAAGGGATAGGCCATCGACCTACGCCGCGCCAATCACCCTTTTGAGAGAGAAATTGCGAGTGTTGCGCGCGACGCAGTTTTTTTGCATGCAACGGTATGCAAAAGGCCGCACCCCCTTGCCGGACCGAGGTCAAAGGATACATACCGTCCGTGCATGGACCCACTTTATTGGAAGGCATGACCCCATGACCATTCAAGTTGGCAACGACAGCTCAAAGACCCGCAAGACCCTTGCGGTCGGCGGCAGCAGCATCGCCTATTATTCGATCCCCGCGGCAGAGGCGGCGGGGCTGGGCGATTTCTCCAAGCTTCCCGCGGCCCTGAAGGTGGTCCTCGAAAACATGCTGCGCTTCGAGGATGGCGGCCGCACCGTCTCCGTCGAGGACATCAAGGCCTTCGCGGAATGGGGCGCCAATGGCGGCCAGAACCCGCGCGAGATCGCCTACCGCCCGGCGCGCGTGCTGATGCAGGACTTCACCGGCGTTCCGGCCGTGGTCGACCTCGCGGCGATGCGCGACGGGATCGTGGCGCTCGGCGGCGATCCGGACAAGATCAACCCGCTGAACCCGGTCGACCTGGTGATCGACCACTCGGTGATGATCGACGAGTTCGGCAATCCGCGGGCCTTCCAGATGAACGTGGACCGCGAATACGAGCGCAACATGGAGCGCTATGTCTTCCTCAAATGGGGACAGAAGGCCTTCAACAACTTCCGCGTCGTTCCCCCGGGCACCGGCATCTGCCACCAGGTGAACCTCGAATACCTCGCCCAGACCGTCTGGACCGACGAGGACCAGAACGGCGAGACCGTCGCCTATCCCGACACGCTGGTCGGCACTGACAGCCACACGACCATGGTCAACGGCGCGGCCGTGCTGGGCTGGGGCGTGGGCGGCATCGAGGCCGAGGCGGCCATGCTGGGCCAGCCGATCTCGATGCTCATCCCCGAAGTCGTCGGCTTCAAGCTGACCGGAGCGATGGTCGAGGGCACCACCGGCACCGACTTGGTGCTGAAGGTCGTCGAGATGCTGCGCAAGCACGGCGTGGTGTCGAAATTCGTCGAATTCTATGGCCCCGGCCTCGACAACCTGCCGCTGGCGCAGCGCGCCACCATCGCCAACATGGCGCCTGAATACGGCGCGACCTGCGGCTTCTTCCCGATCGACGACGAGACCCTGCGCTACATGCGCACCACGGGCCGCGACGAGGAACGCATCGCGCTGGTCGAGGCCTATGCCAAGGAAAACGGCTTCTGGCGCGGTCCGGACTACGATCCGGTCTACACCTCGACGCTGGAACTCGACATGGGCACCATCGTTCCGGCGATTTCCGGTCCGAAGCGGCCGCAGGACTTCCTGCCGCTCGCCGGCGCGGGCTCCGCCTTCCGGAAGGTTGTCGCGGGCTTCCGCGGCATCGACATTTCCGGCGCGGCGGAGGAAATGGCGGCCGAGGGCGACACGATCGTCGCCGAGCGGCCGCTGATCAAGACCGCCAAGGTCGGGGGCGAGGAATACGAGCTGAAGGACGGCTCGGTCGTCATCGCCTCGATCACCTCCTGCACCAACACCTCGAACCCCTATGTGCTGATCGGCGCCGGTCTCGTCGCCCGCAAGGCGCGCGAACTCGGCCTGAACCGCAAGCCCTGGGTCAAGACCTCGCTGGCCCCCGGCTCGCAGGTCGTGACCGACTATCTGGAAGCGGCGGGCCTCCAGGAGGACCTCGACGCGGTCGGCTTCAACCTGGTGGGCTACGGCTGCACCACCTGCATCGGCAACTCGGGTCCGCTTCAGCCGGAGATCTCCAAGTCGATCAACGACAATGACCTGATCGCCACCGCGGTCCTGTCGGGCAACCGCAACTTCGAGGGCCGGATCTCCCCGGACGTGCGCGCCAACTACCTGGCTTCGCCGCCGCTTGTCGTCGCCTATGCTCTGGCGGGCGACATGAACATCGACCTCGTCAAGGATCCGATCGCCGAGACCCCGGACGGCAAGCCGGTCTATCTAAAGGATATCTGGCCGACCGACGCGGAAATCGCCGAACTGGTCGACAAGGTGGTCACCCGCGAGGCGTTCCAGTCGAAATACTCCGACGTGTTCAAGGGCGACGAGAAATGGCAGGCGGTGGAGACGACCGACGCCAAGACCTATGACTGGCCGCCGAGCTCGACCTACATCCAGAACCCGCCCTATTTCCAGGGCATGACCATGGAGACCCATCCGATCACCGATCTGGAGGGCGCCAAGGTCCTGGCGGTGCTGGGCGACATGATCACCACCGACCACATCTCGCCGGCGGGCTCCTTCAAGGAATCCACCCCGGCCGGCAAGTACCTGACCGAACGCCAGGTCGCCCCGCGGGAGTTCAACTCCTATGGCAGCCGCCGCGGCAACCACGAGGTCATGATGCGCGGCACCTTCGCCAACATCCGCATCAAGAACGAGATGCTGGACGGGGTCGAGGGCGGCTACACCAAGGGCCCCGACGGCGAGCAGACGTCGATCTTCGATGCGGCCATGGCCTATCAGGATGAGGGTACCCCGCTGGTGATCTTCGGCGGCGAGCAGTACGGCGCGGGTTCCTCGCGCGACTGGGCGGCCAAGGGCACGGCGCTGCTGGGCGTCAAGGCGGTGATCGCGGAGAGCTTCGAGCGCATCCACCGCTCCAACCTGGTCGGCATGGGCGTCATTCCCTTCGAGTTCACCGGCGGCGACACCCGCAAGACGCTGGGTCTCACCGGCGACGAGACGGTGTCGATCAAGGGGCTCGTCGGCGTGAAGCCGCTGCAGGAAGTGCCCTGCGAGATCACCTTCAAGGATGGCACGGCCAAGACGATCACGCTGAAATGCCGGATCGATACCGGGGTTGAGATCGAGTACATCGAGAATGGCGGCGTGCTGCACTACGTGCTGCGCAACCTCGCCAGGGCGTCGTGATCTCCGGGCGGACGCCCTGAAAAAGGACAGCGACAGGCCCGCCGGCACCGGCGGGCCTTTTCCGTCTCTGCGGCCTCACGGCAATTTCAGGGGAAATCCTCCGGGGAATCGGGCTAGGGTGTCTCCCGGATCAGACGGAGGACGGCGATATGCACCATGCCCGCCACAGCTTCGCGGACCTTGCCGCGACCCTTACCGGACGGCCCGCCCTGGACCGTCACGGCAGCCGCTGGAGAGAAGACGGACAATTCGAACTGACCGGCATCGTTGCCGATGCCCACCGGGTTGCCCCTGACGGCATCCTGAGCGTCGAGGCCGACGGCCAGATGTGGACGGCCGTGCTTGCCGGACCGCAGGGTCCGGCAAGCGACATGCTGGCCGAGGGCGCAGAAGTGACCCTGACCGGCAAGCGCTCGGCCAATGCGGAGCAGATGGAGATGCGCGCAGGGGCGGTGGAAATCAACGGCCGCCGCTACGTGGTCGATCCGGCTCTCGCATGAGGTGACGGCGGCCGGGAGGGGCAGGGCCGGGAAACGGCGCTGACCCGCGGCCGCACTTTTCGGTTGTCGAGATGCAGGGCCGGCCGGGCCCCTGCCGGCATTCGCATGTCCGGATCAGTGCGCTGACATGAGGGAAGGCGGATTGCAGGCATTGCCCGATGGTCCGGCTCCCGGCTTTCCTGCCGGATTTCGCCGGGCGCACCCGGGCGGCGGGAGCTATCATGCGGTCGGGTGGTCGGCCACGGCATGACGGCGCCGTCTTGATGCCAGATGATTTACCTGGCGTTAATGGCGTGGATGTGGTAGCTTCCGCGTATTTTGAAGACAGGAGATTTTTTCAATGCCTTTTGACAGCACAGTCCAATTCCGCGACCTGAGCATCGACCGCCGGACGATCAACGGCGACCTGCGCAGCGCGCGCAACTCCACCATGCTCCGGCTGATCGGCTCGCCCCGCGGGAATTACGGCTCCGATTGCCGCCATCCGACGAATTCGCGCATCCTTTCCCTGATCCGCACCGAAAGCGTCGGCCCGTTCCGCGTTACCGGGCTGATCCCGGCCATCGCCGTGCTGAAGACCGTCTTCGCCGAGATCGAGCGCGACAAGCCTGCGGTCGCGGCGGATGTCGGCACGGCGGGGATGCTCTGCTGCCGCAAGGTGCGCGGCTCCAGCACGGCGATTTCCAACCATTCCTGGGGCACGGCCATCGACCTGACCTTCGGCGGCGGCGTCGACGCGCGCGGCGACAACCGCGTTCAGAAGGGCCTGCTGGAGGTCTACGAGTATTTCATCCGCCACGGATTCTACTGGGGGGCGGCCTTCCGCACCGAGGATGCGATGCATTTCGAGGCCTCCGAGCAGCTGATCCGGAAATGGTCCGACGAGGGCCAGTTCGGCGGCGTCTCAGGTCCCGCCGCCAGCTCGGTTCTGGACTTCGGCGACCGCGGCCCGGAGGTCGAGGAGCTGCAATCCCGGCTCAGCCTGAAGCTCGGACTGGATCTCGACGTCGACGGCATCTTCGGCGGCGACACGCGGGCGGCGGTGATGGAATTCCAGCGCATGGCCGGGCTGAAGGTCGACGGCGTCGTCGGCCAGCACACCAGCAACGCGCTGATGGCCTGAGCCCCAGGCAGGCGCGGACCGGCCTTCTCCGGGCGGGCGGCATGCCAAGCCCGGAGAACCTTCGTGGGTTCACTTTTTGTTCGGCATTTCCCATTGGAGACTCAGCGCGACATGCCTATCTTACCGGGGTTGAAGCCGGAGGGTGTGGCATGGCCGAGTTGAAGAAGATCGAAGTCCGGGGCGCGCGGGAGCACAACCTCAAGGGCATCGACGTGGACATCCCCCGCGACGAGCTGGTGGTGATCACCGGCCTGTCGGGCTCGGGCAAGTCCAGCCTGGCCTTCGACACGATCTATGCCGAGGGCCAGCGCCGCTATGTCGAGAGCCTCTCGGCCTATGCGCGGCAGTTCCTCGACATGATGGAAAAGCCCGATGTCGACCACATCTCGGGCCTGAGCCCGGCGATCTCGATCGAGCAGAAGACCACCTCGAAGAACCCGCGCTCCACCGTCGGCACCGTCACCGAGATCTACGACTATCTACGCCTGCTCTTCGCCCGCGCGGGCACGCCCTATTCCCCGGCGACCGGGCTGCCGATCGAAGCGCAGCAGGTGCAGGACATGGTCGACCGCATCATGGAGATGGAGCAGGGCACCCGCGGCTACCTGCTGGCTCCCATCGTGCGCGACCGCAAGGGCGAGTACCGCAAGGAGATGCTGGAGCTGCGCAAGCAGGGCTTCCAGCGGGTCAAAATCGACGGCACCTTCCACGAGCTGGACGAGCCGCCGGCGCTGGACAAGAAGTTCCGCCACGACATCGACGTCGTGGTCGACCGGATCGTCGTGCGCGAGGGGATGGAGACGCGGCTGGCGGACTCCCTGCGCACCGCGCTGGACCTGGCGCAGGGCATCGCCATCCTGGAAACCGCGCCGCGCGCCGATGACGAGGGCAACGCGCCCGAGCCGGAACGCATCACCTTCTCGGAGAATTTCGCTTGCCCGGTCTCGGGCTTCACCATCCCGGAAATCGAGCCGCGGCTGTTCTCCTTCAACGCGCCCTTCGGCGCCTGCCCGGATTGCGACGGGCTGGGGGTGGAGCTGTTCTTCGACGAGCGGCTGGTGGTGCCGGACCAGACCCTGACGCTGGACAACGGCGCGCTGGCGCCCTGGCGGAAGGGCAAGAGCCCGTATTTCACCCAGACCATCGACTCCATCGCCAAGCATTACGAGTTCGACAAGAAGCTGCCCTGGAAGAAGCTGCCGAAGCATGTCCAGCAGATCTTCCTGTTCGGCTCGGGCAACGAGGAAATCCCCTTCCGCTATGACGAGGGCGGGCGCATCTACCAGGTGGAGCGCGTCTTCGAGGGCGTGATCCCCAACATGGAGCGCCGCTACCGCGAGACCGACAGCAACTGGGTGCGCGAGGAATTCGAGCGCTACCAGAACAACCGGCCCTGCCATACCTGCGGCGGCCACCGGCTGCGCCAGGAGGCGCTGGCGGTGAAGATCGGCGGGCTGCATGTCGGCGAAGTGGTGGAGATGTCGATCAAGGACGCCTTCGACTGGATCGGCACCGTGCCCGCGGCGCTGTCGAAGCAGAAGAACGAGATCGCCCGCGCCATCCTCAAGGAAATCCGCGAGCGGCTGGGCTTCCTCAACAATGTGGGCCTCGAATACCTGACCATGTCGCGCAACGCGGGCACGCTCTCGGGCGGCGAAAGCCAGCGGATCCGTCTGGCCTCGCAGATCGGCTCGGGTCTGACCGGCGTGCTCTACGTGCTCGACGAGCCGTCGATCGGCCTGCACCAGCGCGACAACGACCGGCTGCTGACCACGCTGAAGAACCTGCGCGACCAGGGCAACACGGTGATCGTGGTCGAACATGACGAGGACGCGATCCGCCATGCCGATTACGTGCTCGACATCGGCCCCGGCGCCGGGGTGCATGGCGGGCAGGTGATCGCCTCGGGCACGCCGGCCGAGATCATTGCCAACCCGGACAGCATCACCGGCGACTATCTTGCCGGCCGCCGCGAGATCGCCGTGCCCGCCGAGCGGCGTCCGGGCAACGGCAAGAAGCTGACCGTGGTGAAGGCGAGCGGAAACAACCTCAAGGACGTGACCGCCGAATTCCCGCTGGGCAAGTTCGTCTGCGTCACCGGGGTGTCGGGCGGCGGCAAGTCGACGCTGACCATCGAGACGCTCTACAAGAACGCGGCGATGAAGCTCAACGGCGCCCGCGAGACGCCGAGCCCGTGCGAGACCATCAAGGGCTTCGAGCATCTCGACAAGGTGATTGACATCGACCAGCGTCCGATCGGGCGCACGCCGCGCTCGAACCCCGCGACCTACACGGGGGCCTTCACGCCGATCCGCGACTGGTTCGCCGGGCTGCCCGAGGCGCAGGCGCGCGGCTACAAGCCCGGGCGGTTCAGCTTCAACGTCAAGGGCGGGCGCTGCGAGGCCTGCCAGGGCGACGGCGTCATCAAGATCGAGATGCACTTCCTGCCCGATGTCTACGTCACCTGCGAAACCTGCCACGGCAAGCGCTACAACCGCGAGACGCTGGAGGTGGAGTTCAAGGGCAAGTCGATCGCCGACGTGCTGGACATGACCGTCGAGGATGCCCAGGTCTTCTTCAAGGCGGTGCCCTCGATCCGCGAGAAGATGGATGCGCTTGTGCAGGTCGGCCTCGGCTACATCAAGGTCGGCCAGCAGGCGACGACGCTGTCGGGCGGCGAGGCGCAGCGGGTGAAGCTGTCGAAGGAGCTGTCGAAGCGCTCGACGGGCCGGACGCTCTACATTCTCGACGAGCCGACCACGGGGCTGCATTTCGAGGACGTCCGCAAGCTGCTCGAGGTTCTGCACGAGCTGGTGGAGCAGGGCAACACGGTGGTGGTGATCGAGCACAATCTCGACGTGATCAAGACCGCCGACTGGATCATCGACATCGGTCCCGAGGGCGGCGACGGCGGCGGCACGGTGGTCGCGGCGGGCACGCCCGAAGAAGTGGCCGAGGTCGAGACCAGCCATACCGGGCGCTACCTGCGCGACATGCTGAAGCCGCGCCGCGTGGCGGCCGAATGACCCCTCTCCCCGGCCCTCTCCCCGGCGGGGAGAGGGAGGGTCCGCGTGCCTGAACGGCGCGCGCTGGGGCTGGCGCTCGGCATGGGCGGCGCGCGCGGCTTCGGGCATGTCGGCGTGTTCCGGGCGCTGGACGACCTCGGCATTGCCGTCGACCGGGTGGCGGGAAGCTCGATGGGCGCGCTGGCCGGCGCGGTCTGGGCGGCGGGCCAGCTCGGCGCCTTCGAGGACTGGGCGCGCGGCCTGACCCGGACGAATTTCATGCGCTATGTCGATCTGCGCCTCTCGGGCGGCGGCATCGTGGCGGGGAACGAGATCCCGCGGCTCCTGGACATGTTCGGCCTGCCGGAGCGGATCGAGGAGCTGGAGCGGCCCTTCGGCGCGGTGGCCACGGATCTGCGGACCGGGCGCGTTGTCTGGTTCGCCAGCGGCCCGCTGCGCCCGGCAGTGCGCGCCTCGGTCTCCATCCCCGGCGTCCTGGCTCCGGTCCATCACGGCGGGCAATGGCTGGTCGACGGGGCGCTGTCGGATCCGGTGCCGGTTGCGGGGTGCCGCATGCTCGGGGACGGGCCGGTTCTGGCAGTGGATCCCAACGGGTTCGGCCCGGCGGGATTCTGGACGCCGCCGGAGCCCGCGGCGGCGCGGGGCCGGGCGTGGCTGGGACCCTTGAGGGCAGGCGGGCAGGCGGCAGGGCTGGGCGCCTGGCTCGGGGCGCCGGATGCGGCACTGCCTTCGGGGCCTTCCGCGCCGCACTACATGGACGTGGTCTGGGCCTCGGTGGACATCGTCGCGGCCTCGGTCATGCGGATGCGCCTGGCCGCCGCGCCGCCGGAGCTGATGCTGGAGCTGCCGCTGCGCGATCTCGGCATCCTGGAATTCGACCGGGCGGCGGAGGCAATCGACGCCGGGCATAGGGCGGTGATGGCGCGGGCGGGGGAGATCCGCGCCCTGGCCGGGATGTGAACGGAGGCACGGGCGGCGCCTCCGTCCGGGATCAGGCCCTGCGCTCGGAGGCGAGGCCCTTCCAGATCGCGACGCACATCACCAGCAGCACGACTGTGAAGGGCAGGCCGGTGGAGATCACCATCGACTGCAGCGAGCCGAGCCCGCCGGCCGACAGGAGCAGCACGATTGCGACCGCGCCCTCGAAGACCGCCCAGAAGACCCGCTGCGGCACCGGCGCGTCGACCTTGCCGCCCGCGGTGATGGTGTCGATCACCAGGGAACCGGAGTCCGAGGAGGTGACGAAGAACACGATCACCAGCACGATGCCCACCAGCGAAGTGATGCCCGCCAGCGGCAGCTGGTCCAGCATCTTGAAGAGCTTCAGCGGCAGGTCGGCATCCTGCGCAGCGGTGTAGCCGTCCTGGAGCACCTGCTGGATCGCCACGCCGCCGAAGACCGACATCCACAGGACGCAGACCAGCGACGGGATCAGCAGCACGCAGATCATGAATTCGCGCACCGTCCGGCCGCGGCTGACGCGGGCGATGAACATGCCGACGAAGGGCGACCAGCTGATCCACCACGCCCAGTAGAACGAGGTCCAGCCCTGCATGAAGTTCACGTCCTCGCGCCCGACCGGGTTCGAGAGCGCGGGCAGGTACTCGATATAGGCCCAGAGATAGTCGACGAAGCCGGTCAGCACCGCGACGGTCGAGCCTGCCAGCAGCACGAAGAGCAGCAGCACGATGGCGATGACCATGTTGATCTCGGAGAGGATTTTCACCCCGCCGTCGAGGCCGCGCACGACCGACACCAGCGCGATGGCGGTGATGCAGGTGATCAGGATCACTTCGGTTGTGTCGCCGATCGGGATGCCGAAGAGCTCGTTCAGGCCGGCATTGGCCTGGGTGGCGCCGAAGCCGAGCGACGTGGCCAGGCCGAAGAGCGTCGCGAAGACCGCGAGGATGTCGATGACATGGCCGGGCCAGCCCCAGACCCGCTCGCCCAGGATCGGGTAGAAGGCCGAGCGGATCGTCAGCGGCAGGCCCTTGTTGTAGGAGAACAGCGCCAGGGCCAGCGCCACGATGGCGTAGATCGCCCAGGGGTGCAGCCCCCAGTGGAAGATCGTCGCCGCCATGCCCAGCCGGATCGCGGCGGCTTCGTCGCCCTCGGCCGCGCCGAGCGGCGCCCAGTCGGTCCGCACGCCGTCCTCGCCCACGGAGATGCCGCCCAGCGAGGAGGAGAAATGGCTCATCGGCTCGGCCACGCCGTAGAAGACCAGACCGATGCCCATGCCCGCGGCGAAGAGCATCGCGAACCAGCCGACGTAGTTGTAGTCCGGGGTGGCCTCGGAGCCGCCGAGCCGGATGTTGCCCAGCGGCGTCACGATCAGCAGCAGGCAGAAGATCACGAAGATGTTCGCCGCGCCCAGGAAGAACCAGTCGAAGCCCTTGGTGACGAAGTCGAACATCGCCGAGAAGAGGCTGCCGGCCTGCTCGGGCAGGGCGAGGGTGTAGAAGACGAAGGCCACGATGGCGAGGCCCGAGACGGCGAAGACCGGGTTGTGGATGTCGAAGCCGAACGGGCCGAGCTGGCCCTCCAGGTTGTCCTGGCCGATCTCGTAATCGGTGTCGATCAGGTCGCTTACGCCCTCGGGTTCGGGGATGCCGGTTTCCGGAGTGACGGAGGGATCGGTGTTGTCGCTCACGTGGCGGTCCTTTCGTCAGGGTGGATTGGGTCCTGGCGGACGAGGAAGACGGAGCCGGGGAATCTCCGTGCGATCTGCTCGCCGTGCGAGGGCCAGATGCGGTCGGTGAAGGCCGGGCCATGCGTGGCCATGACGATCAGATCCGCCTCGATGTCGGTGGCGGCCCTGAGCAGGACCGCGGTCAGGTCGACGGCGGGGTCGTTGGCGACATAGGCGGTGCTGGCCGCCTGGTGCCCGTGTGTCTCGGCCTCGGATGCGGCGAAGGCCTCGAGCCGCTTGCCGTATTCGGCCGGGCTGTGCCCCAGCTTGCCCGGCGTGTCGGCCGTCACGCCGACATACCATGCGGTCGCCCCGTGCTCGCGTGCCAGACGCGCGGCAAGCTCGAGGCTGCGCGACAAGCTGGATTGATGTGCCAGATCGACCGGCACCAAGATTTTCTTGAACATCTCTCTTCCTGTTGCTGTCCCGGGTCGCGCGCCCGGGATGGTAAAACGCGCAGCCCGGCCCGTTGGTTCCATCAAATTTTCGCGTCGGCGGAAAACCGGTTGCTGAGGCGGTCCTGCGGGGACGGGCAGGGTGCCGGAATTTTCTCGCCGGAGGTCTGGTTTTTCCTCTTGACCCCTGCGCCGCATCACAATATCTCGCGGCCACTCCTTGGCGGAGTAGCTCAGTTGGTTAGAGCAGCGGAATCATAATCCGCGTGTCGGGGGTTCAAGTCCCTCCTCCGCTACCAAAAACTTCCCGTTGAAGCACAATGCGATGGCGGCCTTTGGGTCGCCTTTCTGTCATGGGCCTCAGGTCCGGACGGTGCCTGTGCGCTGCTAGTTCTTAGCACGCTTTAGGATTTGGTGCGTGGGCTGTTTCGGTCGAACGCGGCCAGGTTCGCAGGGCCTTCCAAGGATTTTTTCGTCGGATCAGAGGCTTGGCCAACGCTTGCGCGGCAAATGGAATGCGCGCGGAATAACGGGCAGGTCTTCCCTTTCCGGAAGATGCTTCGACAGGTTGACTACCCTTGATGCGGCGATGGCCGCGTGGCTCAAGGCGTTATTGCGCTTGAGAATGCGATCCCGGAGATCGCGGCGGGTATTTTGGGCGAGCCGAGCTCCTGGAAGCATGCAGTGAAAGGGACCCCTGGTGGGCGAGCGGATGCACGACGGATTGCGGCAGGTCCTCGAAAGCGACATGGCAATGTGGGTGCGGGACAGGTTCCCCCTGCTCCCGGACTTGGCCTGCCATCGGGCGCACAACGCGGTGCGGTCCCTCTATAGGGCAGGCGGGATCGCCACGCTCGAAGACATGAAGTACCGCGAAGGCGCGCGCGGGAATCGCCTGCCTGCGACCTTCCTGTTATCGCACGCGATGGAGGAGGCCGTGGCTGCGCTCGTGGAGAGCGCGAGGCGCGCAGGCTACGGCAAGCCGACTGGCTCTGCGAGCGCGTGATGGAGATGGTGCTGCACATGAAGCCATCGCTTGCGCTTGCACCGGTTCGCGACCAGAGCAGTCTGCGCATCGAGGCAAGCGGGAAGCATGTCCATCATGCTGCCACGCTCGGGCTGATCGACACGCATGAGGGCGTGGAAGACCGGCTCGGCCTGCTGTCTCGGACGGTCCGCGAACGCTTTGCCGATCTGGATGAGCTGGCGAAGATCCTCAAGGACAACGCCAAGGCGCGGGACAGGCTCATCTATGCCCAGCCGGAGGGATTGGAGCCTGGCCCCGAAGATATGGAAGCCCCTCTGCGCAAGTTGGCGGCGGCGACCATGGGGGTGCTCTGGGCAGCGGTCGATGTTACGCAGCATGCGGGAGAGCGCGCCCCGGTTGGCGAGATGCTCCTGAAGGCCACGGTCGCGCTGAACAACGATGCCAAGCCCCGGAAAAATTCCCCGCCGCAGCAGGGGGAGGGGTGAGCTGCCGAACTGTTCCTGCGGCGGGCACGCCGGGAACCAGCCGAGCGAAGGAGACCCCGGTCAGCCGCCCTGCCACTGTGGCATGATGCTGGCAGTCATCTGCTTGAGAGTCGTGACCTGCGGGGCAGGGACCAGGCTCGCCGGCCGGGGCGAACCGCGGTTGCCGCCACGTCTGCCCGGGAAAATCTCAGCCACCGCAAATCCCGGCCTTGACGCTGCCCGCCGGGCGCAATAGTGACGCCTCACTTCTTGGCGGAGTAGCTCAGTTGGTTAGAGCAGCGGAATCATAATCCGCGTGTCGGGGGTTCAAGTCCCTCCTCCGCTACCAAAATATCCTCCATCACAGGCTGTACCGAAACGCATCCGCAGTGCTGCGGGGATGCGGCTAGTGTTTCCGCCCCTGGTCCGGATGCCTGCCTGCCGAAGCGACAGCTGCCCAGGGGCCGGTCCCGGAAGAGCGGTTTTCCGGCGCAGGTCCTCGCTTGATGGTTGACGCAACGCGGGCGGACTTCTAGCCCGTTTGTGCCCCTGCCACGCTGCGGCTCGGGATTGGCTGGATTGCGGTGGATGGCGCCATGAACTCCCTCATGAACAAGAAGCTGGCGGAAATGCGGGAGCAGGACAAGGTGGCGCTCCTGAGGGCCCTGTCGGCCGGGGACATCGGGGTTGCGGCGGCACCGCGCGCGGCGGCCGGGCTCGGCATTCCGACGAACGAGTTCATGTCCCGTCCGATCCGGGTCGACGGGCGGCGCCCGTTCCAATGGGCCCCGGTGGCGCGCGGCGCCGCGCTGGAACTGGGAGGCAACGCCACCGCCGACCTGTCGCACGTTGTCGACGGTACCGATGCCGTCATCCTGGCGCAGCCAGGGGCGCGGATTGTCGCCGGGGGCGGGCGCACCTTCCTGGGCACCGTCGGACAGATGGCCACGGCCGGCAGCAAGCTGGCCCTGCGGGTCATGCGGATCGGCCAGGAGCTGATCCTCCAGCAGATGACGCAGGGCGATCTGGAGTACGGACCCGCGGCAAAGGTGACCCACGACCTGCGCTTCGTCTGCGGCGGGCAGTCGAACATGTCGCTGATGGAGGAGCGCGGCGGCTGGGGCGGCTTCTCGGCGGCACTGGCGCGCGGATTGCGGGGATCGCGCAACCTGTCGGTCGACTTCGTCAACGGCGCCACCGGCGGCACGCCGCTGGACCGCCGCTCGGCAGGACCGTCCTCCGGCCCGCATTGGTGGGACGCTGCCACCGGCAAGCCGGGCCCGGCTCTGGACTTCTTCATGGAGCAGCTCGCCATCGCGGCGGCGGATGGCCAGGACATCCCGATGCGCTGCTTCTGGACCCAGGGCGAGAGCGATGCCAACGCGCTGCAGAACCGCCGCCTGACCACGCCGGAATTCATCGACACGATCCTGGCAGTCTGGGACCACATCTGGGCGCGCTATCCCGAGATGGACTTCATCGTGAACATGATCGGCGGCTATGAATACCTGGTCGCGGAATGCGGCACCAATGCTGCACGGGTCGGCTATCTGCGCGCCATCGAGCAGCGCGAGAAGGCGCATCACGGCATCGAGATGTACGACCTGCCGCGCGACTGGTGGGACATCCACTACCAGTACGGCGGCTATGCCATCGCCGGCGCCCGGATGGCGGCGCATCTGCTCAATCTCGACCACGGCGCCGACAATGAGCTGGGACCGCGGGTGACCGGCGCCAAGCTGCAGGAAGACGGCAAGTCGGTGATCCTGTCGATCGACTGGGGCCGGACCCAGCCCTGCGCGCCACCGCAGGTGATGCTGCAGGAAAGCCGTCCCTATGGCATCTATTTCCTGCCGCCTGGCGGCAATCCGGCGGATCTGCCGATAGATGCCGTGGGGGCGCGGTTCCTCGGCCGCGATCTCATGGTGCGCTCAAAGCAGGAGCTGGCCGGCTGCTCCGTCGGCGGGCCCTACGGATGCTGCACCGATGCGCGGCGCGGCCATGTGCTGCACGACATGAGCTTCAACAATTTCAGCGGCGACCGAGGCCTGCCGCTGCGTTCGTTCCTGGTGGACATCACCTAGGACACCGGCAGCGGGAGGCCTTCTCGGCCTCCGCCGGTCCTGCTTAAGCCTGCCTTAACCGACTCGCCCGGATAGTTTCGGGAGAATTTGAGTTGAAATGTTCCGGTCTGTTCTTCATATTGAGAACAAGAGCAGAACATAACCGGCATTGCCGCCCTCTGACGGGCATGAGATAAGGACAGGCAGAATGGCTTCGGCAAACCTCCTCGATCTGGGCGGAACACGCACTATGGACAAGCAGAAGGCGCTGGATTCAGCTCTGGCGCAAATCGAACGGCAGTTCGGCAAGGGCTCGATCATGAAGCTCGGCCAGGACAATCCCGCACAGGACATCGAGGCGACCTCGACCGGCTCGCTGGGCCTCGACATCGCCCTCGGCATCGGCGGCCTGCCCAAGGGCCGGGTGATCGAGATCTTCGGCCCGGAAAGTTCGGGCAAGACCACGCTGACGCTGCACTGCATCGCCGAGGAACAGAAGAAGGGCGGGATCTGCGCCTTCGTCGACGCCGAACACGCGCTCGACCCGCAATATGCCCGCAAGCTCGGCGTCAATCTCGACGAGCTGCTGATCAGCCAGCCCGACACGGGCGAGCAGGCGCTGGAAATCACCGACACGCTGATCCGCTCCGGCGCCGTCAGCATGATCGTCGTCGACTCCGTGGCCGCGCTGACGCCGAAATCCGAGCTCGAGGGCGACATGGGCGATGCCCAGGTCGGCGCGCAGGCCCGTCTGATGAGCCAGGCGATGCGCAAGCTGACCGCCTCGATCAGCCGCTCGAAATGCATGGTGATCTTCATCAACCAGATCCGCATGAAGATCGGCGTCATGTTCGGCTCGCCCGAGACCACCACCGGCGGCAACGCGCTGAAATTCTACTCTTCGGTCCGTCTCGACATCCGCCGCATCGGTTCGGTCAAGGACCGCGACGAGGTCGTGGGTAACGCCACCCGGGTGAAGATCGTCAAGAACAAGGTCGCTCCGCCCTTCAAGCAGGTCGAATTCGACATCATCTACGGCGAGGGCATCTCCAAGATGGGCGAGCTGCTGGACCTGGGCGTCAAGGCCGGGGTCGTGGCGAAATCGGGCTCCTGGTATTCCTATGGAGACGAGCGGATCGGGCAGGGGCGCGAGAACGCCAAGACCTTCCTGCGCCAGAACACGAAGATCGCGCTGGAGATCGAGGACCAGATCCGCGCGGCCCACGGGCTGGATTTCCACATGGGCGAGAATGACGGCAGCGGCGACGACGAGGTGATGGAGGGCTGAGGCCCGCCGCAAGGCCCGGATTGCCGCCGAACCCCGCCTTTCCGGCGGGGTTTTTTCATGCGTGCCTGCGATGTGGACACCCCGCGCCTTGGGCGATAGAGAGGCGGGAACCGAACCGGCAAGAGACGCTGAGCCATGGCAAGCCTGAACGATATCCGCACGACCTTCCTCGACTATTTCGGACGCAATGGCCACGCAGTCGTTGACAGCTCGCCGCTGGTCCCGCGCAACGACCCGACGCTGATGTTCACCGCGGCCGGCATGGTCCAGTTCAAGAACGTCTTCACCGGCGTCGAGCACCGCGACTACAGCCGCGCGACCACCGCGCAGAAATGCGTGCGCGCCGGCGGCAAGCACAACGACCTCGACAATGTCGGCTATACCGCGCGGCACCATACCTTCTTCGAAATGCTGGGGAATTTCTCCTTCGGCGACTATTTCAAGGAAGATGCGATCCCCTTCGCCTGGGAATTGCTGACCAAGGATTTCGGCATCGACAAGAGCCGCCTTCTGGTCACTGTCTACCATACCGACGAAGAGGCGGTGAATATCTGGAAGAAGGTCGCCGGGCTGCCGGACGACCGGATCATCCGCATCGCCACCGACGACAATTTCTGGTCCGCGGGCCCGACCGGCCCCTGCGGCCCCTGCACCGAGATCTTCTATGACCACGGCGACCATGTCTGGGGCGGCCCGCCCGGCTCGCCGGAAGAGGATGGCGACCGGTTCATCGAGATCTGGAACCTCGTCTTCATGCAGTACGAGCAGTTCGAGGACGGCCGCCGCGAGAACCTGCCGAAGCCGTCGATCGACACCGGCATGGGTCTGGAGCGGATCGGCGCGCTGCTGCAGGGCAAGCACGACAACTACGACACCGACCTGATGCGCGCGCTGATCGAGGCCTCGGCCAACGCCACCAGCGTCGATCCGGACGGGCCGGGCAAGGTGCATCACCGCGTGATCGCCGACCACCTGCGCTCGACCTCCTTCCTGATCGCCGACGGCGTGACCCCGGCCAATGACGGCCGCGGCTACGTCCTGCGCCGGATCATGCGCCGCGCCATGCGCCATGCGCACCTGCTGGGCGCGCAGGATCCGCTGATGCACCGTCTTGTGCCGGCTCTGGTCCAGCAGATGGGCCAGGCCTATCCGGAACTCGGCCAGGCGCAGTCGATGATCGAGGAAACGCTGCGGCTGGAAGAGAACCGCTTCCGCCAGACGCTCGACCGCGGCCTGAAGCTGCTCGACGACGCGCTGGTCGACCTGCCCGAAGGGGCGGAGCTGCCCGGCGAGACCGCGTTCAAGCTGTACGACACCTACGGCTTTCCGCTCGACCTGACCCAGGACGCGCTGCGCGAGAAGGGCCACACGGTCGACACCACCGGCTTCGATGCCGCGATGGAAGAGCAGAAGGCCAAGGCGCGCGCCGCCTGGGCTGGCTCGGGCGAGACCGCCGACGCCGCCATCTGGTTCGACATTGCCGAGAAGAGCGGCGTGACCGAGTTCCTCGGCTACGATGCGGAATTCTCCGAAGGCCAGATCCAGGCGATCGTCAAGGACGGTGCGGCAGCGAAAGAGGCGGCCAAGGGCGACACGGTGCAGATCGTCGTCAACCAGACGCCCTTCTATGCCGAAAGCGGCGGCCAGGTGGGCGACTCGGGGCGGTTGCAGACTGCAACCGGTGCCGCGGCCATCACCGACACCAAGAAATCTGCGGGTGTTTTCATCCACTTCGCCGAAGTGACCGAGGGCACCATCGCCTCCGGCCAGGGTGCCGAGCTGATCGTCGACCATGCCCGACGTTCGGCCATCCGCGCCAACCACTCGGCGACGCACCTGCTGAACGAGGCGCTGCGCGAGGTTCTGGGTTCCCATGTGGCGCAGCGCGGCTCGCTGAATGCCGATGACCGGCTGCGCTTCGATTTCAGCCATGCCAAGGCGGTGACGCCCGAGGAGCTGGCCCGCGTCAATGCCGACGTCAATGCGATGATCCGCCAGAACGGCGCGGTCGAGACCCGCATCATGACGCCGGACGAGGCGCGGGAACTGGGCGCGCAGGCGCTGTTCGGCGAGAAATACGGCGACGAGGTCCGGGTCGTTCAGATGGGCCAGCAGAAGGGCTCGGGCAAGGGCGTCACCGGCGATGTCTATTCGCTGGAACTCTGCGGCGGCACGCATGTCAAGCGGCTGGGCGAGATCGGCATGTTCGTGACGCTGGGCGACAGCGCGTCCTCGGCCGGCATCCGCCGCATCGAGGCGCTGACTGGCCAGGCGGCCTTCGACTATCTCGCGGGCCAGGCGGCGACGCTGACCGAGGCCGCGGGCGTGCTGAAGGCGCAGGCAGATGACGTGCCCGCGCGCCTGCAGGCGCTGCTCGACGAGCGCAAGGCGCTGCAGAACGAGGTGGCGCAGCTGCGCCGCGATCTCGCCATGGGCGGCGGCTCGGCTGCGGGTCCCGAGACCAAGGCGATCAAGGGCGTGACCTTCCTCGGCCAGAGCCTGTCCGGCGTCTCGGGCAAGGACCTGCGCCCGCTGATCGACGCCCACAAGGAGCGCCTGGGTTCGGGCGTCATCGTCCTGATCGCCGATGCCGACGGCAAGGCGGCCGTGGCGGCGGGCGTGACCGAGGACCTGACGGGCCGCATCTCGGCCGTCGATCTGGTGAAGGCGGCGGCGGCCGAGCTGGGCGGCAAGGGCGGCGGCGGCCGTCCGGACATGGCCCAGGCCGGCGGTGCCGATGCCTCGAAAGCGCCCGAGGCGCTGGCGGTTGTAGAACGCATGCTGGAGGATTTGTGATGGCTGCGCTGTGGATCACTCATGTTTCCGTGACCAATGACGAGGAATACGGCAAGTACGCCAAGCTTGCCGGTCCCGCCATCGAGAAGCACGGCGGCACGTTCCTTGCCCGCGGCACCCGCTACAAGTGGATCGAGGGCACCGAGCGCCCGCGCAACGTCGTGGTCCGCTTCGACAGCATCGAAGCGGCCGAGGCCTGCTACAACAGCCCGGAATACCAGGAGGCCCTGTCCTTCGCGAAGGGCGCATCGGAACGCGACATGGTCTTCGTCGAGATCGCCGAAGCCTGATGTCGGCGCTGCCGGAATGACCGAGGCCCGGTCCCGCAAGGGAGCGGGCCTTTTCCGTTTCCGCGGTTTTTTCCGATCCGCTCCGGCTGTGCCGCCGTATCTCCTGCAAAGCAGCAAGGAGCAGGCGCATGCGACGCATCTTCAACATGGCCGCAATGGCGGCGACCATCCTCTTCGGTCTGGTGGGCTTCCTCGCCCCGGGCTACACGCTGCAGGTGCTGAGCCTCGCCACCGTCGACGGCAGCACCATGGGGATGAGCGAGATCCGCGCCGCCAATGGCGCGCTCTTCGTCGGGCTCGGGCTGGCGGGGCTTCTGGTGAAGTCGCCCGTCGCGCTTCAGGTGGTGGGGGCCGCCTATGCGGGAGCTGCGGCCGGGCGCCTGGCAGGCATCGTGATCGACGGCGCGGGGATGCAGGCGGTCTGGTTCTTCGCGGTCGAGGCGGCCTTCGCGGCCTGGCTGATCCTGGGCAACCGCTCAGCGCAGCCATAGCCCGGCAGCGCGCAGCCGGTTGCGGATCACGGCCTCCGACGCGGGCAGCCGGTCGCGCCGGAACAGCGCCCGCGCCCTTGCCCCGTCGCCGCGCCAGATCGCGCGGTGGAAGGATTTGTGCCGCTTGAGGTGCTTCTTGATCCGGTTCGGCGCGGCGGCGCGCTCCAGCAGGTCGACAACCGGCTCGGGAGCAGTGGCGTAGAGCAGCGCGAGCGTGCGGTAGTGCCAGAGCCGCGTGCCGTCGAGGGGCTCGCGCGGCCGTCCGCCGCCGAGACGGGCCAGCACCACGGGCAGGGCGATCTGGTCGAGCCACGGGTCCAGCGCCTGCGCGGCAAGCTCGGGCGGGGTGCGGTCGCGGATCGCCGTGGCCACCTCCGCCCAGAGCAGGCCGAAGCGCCGCGCGCAGGGACCGGCGACCCAGCCTGCATTGAGGTAGAGATCGCGCCGGGGATGGCCGGGCGGAAAGCGGGGGTCCAGCGTCGACGCGCGGTCCGTGCCCGAGAGCGCGAAGACCGCGTCCCAGATCGCCGTTCGGTCCGGACCGAAGGGCGGCGGTTTCGGCCAGGTGTCGCGCACCCGGTCCGAGGCCGTCGGCCGGACGCAGCCGATGCCGGACAGGGGGGGCAGGACAAGCATGTCGCTGTCGAGGAACAGGAAGGGGCGGCCTGCAGGCAGGGCGGCGAGCGCCTCGATCTTGTTGCCCTGCGGATAGGCCGCGCCGAAATGGCGGCTGTCGAAGGGCAGGAGCTCGGCGCCCAGCTCCAGGCAGGCGGCGCGAAGGTCGCCTTCCATCCGCGGATCGGCGGGCCAGAGCGGTCCCGGCTGCGGCTCGGCCAGCCAGATCTGCCCGGCGAAACCGGGATCGCTCGCGCGCAGCGAGGCCAGGCACAGCAGCGCCTCGCATCCGACCCGGCCCTTCTGGCCGACCAGCACCAGATCCGGCGCCGCGGAACCTGTCATCGCCTCCTCCGTCCTCCGCTGTCCAAGCCTTATGCATCAGCGGGTTAACAAACGCTCTCGTTGCGGCAAGACCGTCTCCGCGCTGTTGACCGGCCGCCCGTTCCGCGCCTAGCCTCTGGCAGGAGGCCGCAGCGGGAATGCCCGCGCGGAACAGGGAGAGACAGCATGAAAACGGGAATCGCGGCCGGGCTTTGCGCCGGGCTGATGGCGACGACTGCCATGGCCGACATCACCATCGCCCATGTCTACGGCAAGACCGGCCCCTACGAAGCCTATGCCAAGCAGTCCCATGACGGGCTGATGCTGGGGCTGGAATATGCCACCGGCGGCACGATGGAGGTGAACGGCGAGAAGATCGTGGTGATCGAGAAGGACACCCAGCTGAAGCCCGAGCTCGGACGCGCCATGCTGGAGGAGGCCTACGGCGATGACGAGGTCGATCTTGCCGTCGGTCCGGTCAGCTCGGGCGTGGCGCTGGCAATGCTGCCGGTAGCGCAGGATTACGAGAAGATCCTGATCGTCGAGCCTGCCGTCGCGGATTCGATCACCGGTGAGAACTGGAACCGCTACATCTTCCGCACCGGGCGGAATTCCTCGCAGGATGCCATCGCCAACGCGATCGCGATCGGCGGCGAAGGGGTGAAGGTGGCCACGCTCGCGCAGGACTACGCCTTCGGCCGCGACGGCATTGCCGCCTTCCGAGAGGCGCTGGAGACCACCGGAGCGGAGATCGTCCACGAGGAATACGTCCCCACCGACACGACCGACTTCACCGCGGCGGCGGAGCGGATCTTCACCTCGATGGAGGGCATCGAGGGCGAGAAGAAGCTGTTCCTGCTCTGGGCGGGCGGCGGCAACCCGATGGGCAAGATCAATGCGATGGAGCCCGGCCGCTTCGGCATCGAGATCGCCACGGGGGGCAACATCCTCGCCGCGCTGACCGCCTACAAGGAGCTGCCCGGCATGGAGGGCGCGACCTACTACTACTACGACATCCCGCAGAACCCGGTGAACGACTGGCTGGTGAAGACGCATCAGGAGCGTTTCGGCGCGCCGCCGGACTTCTTCACCGCGGGCGGCATGGCTGCGGGCATCGCCGTGGCGGAGGCCGTGAAGGCGGCGGGCTCGGCCGATACCGAGGACCTGATCGCGGCGATGGAGGGCATGACCTGGGAGACGCCGAAGGGTCCGATGACCTTCCGCCCGGAAGACCACCAGGCGCTGCAGTCGATGTACCATTTCCGCATCAAGGTCGATCCTGAGGTCGACTGGGGCATCCCGGAACTGGTACGTGAACTTGACACGGACGACCTGCCCGTGCCGATCCGCAACTGAGACCTCACCGGGCGCGGCCTCCGCGCCCCCCGATCCGGGACCGAGCGTGCGCCGAGACGAGACAGAGACCGCCCTTCTGGAAACCCGCGGGCTGACCGTGCGCTTCGGCGGCCATGTCGCCGTGGACGGGGTCAGCTGCCGCTTCCGCGAGGGCGAGCTCACCGCGATCGTCGGGCCGAACGGCGCAGGGAAGACCACCTATTTCAACCTGGTCTCGGGCCAGATCCGCGCCAGTGCCGGGCGGGTCCTGCTGGAAGGCCGCGACGTCACCCGGCTGAGCGCCTCGGCCCGGACGCGGCGCGGGATGGGGCGGGCCTTCCAGCTGACCAACCTGTTTCCCGGGCTCAGTGTCCTGGAAAATGTCCGCCTCGCCATGCAGGCGCGCGAGGGCCGCGGATTCCGCATGTTCTCCCGCGCGATGGGCGACTGGGAACTGCTCGACGAGGCGGAGCGCCTGCTGCAGCAGGTGCGGCTGCTGAGCCTGGCGGAAATGCCGGTGACGGCGCTGTCGCATGGCGACCAGAGGAAGCTGGAGGTCGCTCTTCTGATGGCGCTGGAGCCGCGGGTCTTCATGTTCGACGAACCGACCGCCGGGATGAGCGCCGACGAGGCGCCGCATGTGCTCGATCTCGTCGCCGGGCTGAAGGGGCAGCCGGGACGCACGGTGCTTCTGGTGGAACACAAGATGGACGTGATCCGCGAGCTCGCCGACCGGATCATCGTGCTGCATAACGGCGTGCTTCTGGCGGACGGACCGCCGGACGAGGTGATGGACTCGGAGATCGTCCAGGAGGTCTACATGGGGCAGGCGCTGACCGATGTCTGACGACGGCAAGCAGGAGTCCGGCCAGATGGCCGAGCGGCTGGTCCGCGCCATGGCGCGGGTGCGCCGCAGGCTGGAAGAGGGCGGAGAGGCGGAGCTGCCGCTGCCGCCGGACAGCGCCGGGGCGCAGCCCGGTGACCGCCTGCCGCCGCGGCCGCCGCCGCCGTCGCCCGACGAACTCGGCGAGCTCGGCATCGGCATGGCGCCGGTCCCGCGCGGACATGCCGGCTGGCAGCCGCCGGAGCCGGAGAACCCCGCCACGGCAGCCGGGCAAGCGTCCGGCACCGGCACGCCGATGCAGCAGGACGCTGCGCAGGCGGACGTCCCGTCCTGGCAACCGTTCGCGCCGGGCGGAGCCTGGAATGCCGATGCGCAGGAGCATGGGACGCCGCCTGGCATTTGGCAGGGTGGAGACGTGCCGCCAGTTGCGGAGCCGCAGGGGATGCTGCCGAGCGGCTGGCAGGGCGGCGACGTGCCTCCGCTTCCCGATGGTCAACAGCCGGGTTTTCCGCCCGGCGGCCAGCAACCGGGAAACTTTGCGGGGTCTCAGGGCAGGGAGGACGGCGCGCGGGGGCAGGCGCCCCTGTCCGGCCCGCAGCCTCAGGAGATGCAGACGGGCGGCTGGCAAGGCGGAGACGTGCCGCCGTCTTCCGACGATCAACAGCCAGGTTTTCCGCCCGGCGGCCAGCAGCCGGGCGACGTCACGGGGTCCCAAGGATCAGAGGATCGCTCGCGGGGGCAGGCGCCCCTGTCCGGCCCGCAGCCTCAGGAGTTGCAGCCGGGCGGCTGGCAGGGCGGAGACCTGCCGCCGCCGTATCCCGCAGATCAGCAGCCGGGCGATTTCGCGGGGTCTCAGGGGCACGGTGACGGAACTTGGGGACAGGTGCCGCCCTTCGCGGAACCGCAGGACGCGCAGCCGGGGAACTGGCAGGGCGGAGACCTGCCATCGCCCGAAGCGCCTTTGCCGGTCTTTCCGGCCAACGAGGCCCAGCCGCAGGATTTTGCGGGGACGCAGGAGCCGGATGGAGGTTTGGGCGCGCTGCAGCAGGACGCCTGGCAACCTGATCCGTTTGGCAGCAGCATCCCTCCGGCACAGGACGGCGGCGGGGCTGCAATGCCGCCGGTGCCCTCGGTCGGCGGAGCGCCGGAGGATGGCGAACTTGCCGGGCCGCCGGACGGGAACGGGACGCCTCCGCCCTCGCGCGGACGGCTGCCGCCGCGGCCGCCGCCGCCGTCGCCCGAGGAATTGCGCGAACTGGGCATTCCGGCGATGCGGATGGCCGGCTTGTCTGCGTCCGGCGGCGGCGCGTCGCTTCCGCCGGAGGTGGCGCCCGAGGATGCCGTCTCGGTGCCGCGTCTTGCCGGGCGCGCGCCGGAGCCGCCGCCGCCGGTCCGGACGCCCGGCCGCCTGCCGCCGCGCCCGCCTGCGCCCAGTCCCGACGAGCTGCGCGAGCTGGGCATCGCGATGCCGCCGGGAGCCGGGCTGTTCCGTCCGCAGGCAGCAGGCAATGCGGAGCCGCCCCATCGCCGTCCGCTCTTCGGCCGCCCCTCGGACGCCGCGGCCGCGGACATGCCCGGGGCCGCGGCGGAGGAAGAGGCGGGGCCGGGCCATCCGCCGCTCCTGACGCTGTCGGAGGTCCATGCCGATATCGGCCGCTACAAGGTGCTGCAGGGCGTCGATCTCGACGTGCCCGCGGGCGAGGTGACCATGCTGCTCGGCCGCAACGGTGTCGGCAAGACCACCACGCTGCGCACGGTCATGGGGCTGTGGAAGCTGCGCCAGGGCCGGATCGGCTTTGCCGGGCAGGAGCTGGGCGGGCTCGGCCCCTCGGCCATCGCGCGGGCAGGCATCGGCTATGTCCCCGAGGAGATGGGCATCTTCGGCGATCTCACGGTGGAGGAGAACATGCGTCTCGGCGCGCGCACCCGGCACATGCGGCAGGACCGGCTCGACTGGCTGACCGCGGCCTTCCCGGCGCTGGCGACCTTCTGGCACCGGCCGGCGGGGACGCTGTCGGGCGGGCAGAAGCAGATGCTGTCCCTGGCGCGGGTCATGGTGGAGCCGCGCCAGCTCTACCTGATCGACGAGCCGACCAAGGGGCTGGCCCCGGCCATCGTCTCGGTGCTGGTCGGCGCGCTGAGGCAGCTGAAATCGGAAGGGGCGACGATCCTGATGGTTGAACAGAATTTCGCGGTGGCCAGGGCGCTCGGCGACCACGCGGC
This sequence comes from Mangrovicoccus sp. HB161399, assembly GCF_013184745.1. Taxonomy (GTDB): domain Bacteria; phylum Pseudomonadota; class Alphaproteobacteria; order Rhodobacterales; family Rhodobacteraceae; genus Mangrovicoccus. The sequence goes on along the minus strand of NZ_JAATVU010000036.1, from coordinate 10,915 downwards.
AGTGATGGATGACGGCCGCACGGTCTGGGCCGGGCGGATGGCGGAGCTGGCGGGCGATGCCGCGCTGCAGGACCGGCTGATGGGCCTGCACCTGGAGGCGCGCCGATGAGCCATGCCGCCGCGCCCGCGCACCGCCCCCGCATCGAGCGGGCCGGGCTGTCCGAGCGGCTGCGCCCGCTGATCCCCTGGCTGCTTGTCCCGGCGGCCATCCTGCTCGGCTACCTAGCGATCTGGGCGCAGGCCTCCTGGCCGCTTCTGGAGCCGGTGCTGAACGAGGACGGCTCGCTGCGCACCCGGATCTTCGACCTCGCGCCCTTCGACATCCGCCTGTCCTCCTGGCTGACGCTGACCGTCTCGGGGCTGGCGATGGGGATGATGATCTTCGTCATGGCCTCGGGGCTGACGCTGGTCTTCGGGCTGATGGACGTGATCAATTTCGGCCATGGCGCCTTCGTCTCGATCGGCGCCTTCGTCGGCATCACCGTGCTCCTGGCCTTTCCCGGACTTGCAGGCGCAGAGAGCCTTGCCGCCAACCTGGCGCTGATCGGGCTGGCTGCGCTTGCCGCAATGGCGGTGACCGGCATCCTCGGCGGGGTGTTCGAGCGCGTCATCGTCCGCCCGGTCTACGGCGCGCATCTCAAGCAGATCCTCGTCACCATGGGCGGGCTGATCGTGGCGGAGCAGATGATCCACGTGGTCTGGGGCCCGGCGGAAATCTTCATTGCGCGGCCCGAGATGCTGAAGGGCGCGCTGACCTTCCACGGCGCGGCGATCGAGACCTACCGGCTGATGGCGGTGGGCGTCGGGCTGGCGATCTTCCTCGCCATCCGCGCGGTGATGCGCCACACGACCGTCGGGCTGATCGTGCGCGCGGGCGTGCAGAACGGCGAGATGGTCGAGGCGCTCGGCTACCGGCTGCGGCTGGTCTTCGTCGGCGTCTTCGTTGCCGGCTCGGCGCTTGCCGGGCTCGGCGGGGTGATGTGGGGGCTCTACCAGGAGGTCGTGACCGCCTCGATGGGGGCCGAGATCATGGTGCTGGTCTTCATCGTGGTGATCATCGGCGGTCTCGGCTCGGTGGAGGGCTGCTTTCTCGGCGCGCTGCTGGTCGGGCTCACCCAGAACTATGTGGCCTTCCTCGAGCCCAAGGCAGCGCTGGTCAGCGACATCGGCCTGATGGTGCTGATCCTGATGTGGCGTCCCGAAGGGATGATGCCCGCCGGAGGCCGCAAATGACGGCGCGCCGCTCCTGGCTGCTGGCTGCCGTCGTGGCGGCGATCCTTGCCGCGCTGGCGGCGGCGCCCTTCCTGTTTCCCGGCGTCCGGGCCATGGACACGGCGGCGCGGATCTGCGTCTTCATCGTGCTCGCTGCCTCCTATGACCTGCTTCTGGGCTATGCCGGAATCGTCAGCTTCGCCCATGTGATGTTCTTCGGCATGGGCGCCTATGGCGTGGCGCTGGCCTCCACGCATCTCGGCCGCGAGGCGCCGGGGCTGGTCCTCGGCGCCGGGGCGGGCATGGCGGTCGCGGTGGTGCTGGCGGCGCTGATCGGGCTGTTCTCGCTCAGGGTCCGAGCGATCTTCTTCGCGATGATCACCCTCGCCGTGGCTTCCGCCGTTGCCGTGCTGGTCAGCCAGCTTTCCGGGCTGACGGGGGGCGAGGACGGGCTGAGCTTCCAGATCCCCCGCGCGCTGAGCCCGGCGGCGAAATACCTGTCCGAGCCGCTGACCGGGATCGACCCAGCGGCGCTGCCCGGAGCGATCTTCGGCGGCGGGGAAACCGGCGGCCTGTTCACCGAGGTGAAGGCCAACGGCAAGCTCGCCGCCTATTACCTTGTCTTCGCCTCCATGCTGGTGCTGCTGGCGCTGATGCGGCGGCTGACTGTCTCGCCCTTCGGCTCGGTGCTGATGGCGATCCGCGAGAACGAGTTCCGCGCCGAGGCGATCGGCTACCGCGTGGTGCGCTACCGCATCGCCGTCACCTGCATCTCGGCCGGGATCGCGGCGCTGGCGGGCGCACTCTACGCGGTCTGGCTGCGCTATGTCGGGCCGGACACGGTGCTAGGCTTCCCGATCATGGTCGACCTTCTGCTGATGGTGGTGATCGGCGGCATGGGCACGATCTGGGGCGCGGTGATCGGCGTGACGCTCTTCATGCTGGCGCGCGGCTACCTGCAGGACCTGATGGCGGCTGCGCAGGGCGCGGTGGCCGCCGACCTTCCGGCGCTCGCGGTGTTCCTGGAACCCGACCGCTGGCTGATGTGGCTGGGCATCCTCTTCATCCTCAGCGTCTATTTCTTCCCCTCGGGAATCGCCGGGCGGCTGAAGGCCGGACGCTAGGGCGATGGATCTGACCGAAATCCTCGTCGCCGCCGTGCTGGCGGCGGTCTTCGCCGTCCTCGCCTTCGGGCCGCTCCGGGCCAGCACGGCCTGGCGGGCGATGCTGACGCCCCTGGCGTCGATCATCGGCAGCGGCTTCCTGGTGTCGGTGCCGCTGGTCTCGGGCCGGGTGGGACTCTGGGCGGTGCCCGCGATGGCTGCGCTCGCGGGCATCGCCTGGCTGATCGGCGGCGCGATCCGCTACAACATCCGCCATGGCGAGGCGCGCTGCGCAGAGGCGCCGCGCGGCCACCACATCCCGTCGATCGAGACCCTGTCGCATCTGGTGCTGACCGGCGCCTATTTCATCTCGGTCGCCTATTACCTCGTGCTGCTCGGCAGCTTCCTGGCGAAGCTCGCAGGCATCTCCGATCCGCGCTTCGCCGCGCTCGTCGCCACGGCGCTAGTCGCGGGGATCGCGCTGACCGGGGTGACGCGCGGGCTGAAGGGCGTGGAGCGGGCCGAGCGCTTCACCGTCAGCGCCAACCTCGCCGCCATCGCCGCGCTTCTGGCGGCGCTGGGGCTGTTCGCGGCGCGGCTGCCCGGGGGCTATGGCTGGAGCGATCCCGGCGCGGCGCCGGAATTCGATTGGGACACGCTGCGCTTCCTCATGGGGCTCTTGATCGTGGTGCAGGGCTTCGAGACGACGCGCTTCATGGGATCGCTCTATGACGGAGCGACAAGGGAGAGGGCGATGAAGCGGGCGCAGGCCCTGTCCTCGGCGGTCTATCTGGTGTTCTTCGCGCTGATGATCCCGCTCTATCCGTTCTTTCCCGAAGGCGCCGATGTGGCCGGGGTGATCGAGGTGATCGGGCGGGTCTCGCCGATCCTGCCCTTCGTCGTCGCCTTCGGCGCCATCGCCAGCCAGTTCAGCGCGGCGGTGGCGGACTCGCTGGGTGCCAGCGGGCTGATCTCGGACACGACCCATGGCCATGTCACGCCGCGCCATGCCTATATCGCCATCGGCACGGTGGCCGTCTCGGTGATCTGGGCGACGGATGTCAACGCGCTGGTGGCGCTGGCCTCGCGGGCCTTCGCGCTATTCTACGCGCTGCAATGCCTCGTCGCCATGCTGATCGCCCGGGAACAGGGCGAGAAGCGCCGCGCCGCCTGGCACGGGGCGCTTTCGGCGCTCTGCCTCGGCGTGGCCGTGCTGGGCATTCCCGCGGGCTGAGGCTCAGGCCCCGACCCGCGCCTTCATCTCCCGCATCAGCCGGGAATTCCGCGCCATCGCGTCGAGCACGTCGCCGAAGGTGAAGAGCCCCTTGGCCTCGAGCATCGGGATCATCCGCAGGAAGACCTCGGCCGTGGCCCGCGTGTCGCCGAGCGCGGTATGGCGCGCCTCCTCGGGGATGGTGACGCCGAAGCGCGCGGCCAGCGCGTCGAGCGTGTGTTCCTCCTGCTGGCCGAAGAGGATCGCCGACAGCAGCACCGTGTCGAGCACCGGATTGTCGAAGGCGGCGCCGATCGCGGGCGCGTGGCGGTGGAAGAAGGCCATGTCGAAGGGCGCGTTATGCGCGACCAGCACGGCGCGATGGGCGAAGCGGTGGAAATAGGCCCCGGCCTCGGCAATGCCGGGCTGGCCGCGGACCATCTCGTCGGTGATGCCGTGGATCCTGGTCGAGCCGGGCGGGATCGGGCGGCCGGGATCGACAAGCTTGTCGATCACCTCGCCGGGCACCAGCCGTCCGTTGACCGCGCGCAGGGCGGCGATCTGGACGATCTCGTCGCCGCCATTCGGGTCCAGCCCGGTCGTCTCGGTGTCGAAGATCACGTAGGTCAGGCGCGACAGCGGCGTCGCGTCCACCGCGGCATGGTCGGTATGGGCCAGCAGATCGAAATCATAGACCGCGTTTCGCTCGGGCACGAAGCCCTCCGGCGGCGCCACCGGCGGCACCGGACGGGCGGCATGGATCGGGATGGTCAGCCAGGACGTGCCGTCATGGTCCCATTCCGGCCAGATCTCGCTGCCGTGGCGGTCAAGCACCTCGCGCCCGGTCAGCGTGTCGGTCTCGGGTTCCAGCGGCTGGGCGAGGGCGCGCTCCAGCACCGAGACGCTCATCGGCTCGCCGCGCCAGCTCAGCCGGATCTCGGCGCCGGGCTCGTCGGGCTCCATGGCAAGCGACACGACCGTGGCCAGCTCCTCGGCCGCGACGGCGCGGGCCAGCACGGTCAGCAGGTCGACCATCGCCACCCCGTCGCAGGTCAGCAGCAGTTCGGGCGGCCGCGCCTCGAGCGCCGGGCCCGCCTCGTCCAGATGGGCGCGCAGCCCGTCGATCAGCTCGGCGGCGCGCACTTCGCGCAAGGGCCACCAGCTGCGCCAGTTGGCGTCATAGGCATCGACCGCCTCCTGCACCTCGTCGGTCAGCTCCAGCGCGCCGTGGCGGATATCGGCGGGCAGGGCCGTGCCCGTGCGGTCGGCCTCCACCTCGATCAGTGCCTTCAGCCGCCCGGCCGGGCGGCGCAGCCGGTCGACCAGGTCGTGCAGCAGCCGCTCGCGGTCGCGATGCGCCGACAGCTCGGCCGTCACGTCGCGCAGCGTCAGCACGTAGCCCGGATGTTCGTGGGTCATGCCCAGATCCTTGCGGATCAGCCGGATATGGGCGGACAGCGCGCGGGCGCAGCCGGTGGTGGAAACCAGGAGTTCGGCATCGTCGTCATGGGTGCCGGTTGCGCGCAGCCGTTCGTAGGTCTTGCGGATCGGGCCCTCGCGCAGGAGGTCGAAGACCGGGCGGCCCAGCCGCGGACGGCCGGTTCCGGCCAGCATCTCGCGCGCGGGCGTGTTGTAGAAGACGATCTGGTGCGCCGGGCTGACGACGATCAGCCCGACCGGCACGTCGGAGACAAGCGCCTTGAGCTTCTCGGTCTGCATGGTCAGCGCGGCTGTCTGCTCTTCCACGGCGCGGGCGACGGAACCGCGCGCCTCCGCCAGGGTCCCGGCCACGGCCGAGGCGGCAGGGGCAAGATCGCCGAGATAGATCGCGACCTCCGGTTCAAGCTCGTCATGCACGCCGCCATGGGCGCGGGCGCGCAGCGCGGCGGCGACGGTTCCGATCGGCCGCGCGACATTCTCGTCGAAGAGGCGCCAGACGAAGGCGACCAGCGCGAAGATCCCGAATCCCGCCATCAGTCCGGCGGTCAGGAGCACCTGCGCCGCGCTGCCGTCGGGGCCGCGCGAGAGGGCGAAGGCTCCGGCGCCGCCGAGGATGGCGAGGCTGCCGAAGCCGAGCAGGGCGAAGAACAGCAGGATCCTCAGCCGCAGGGAGAGCTTGGCCAGCATGTCAGTGGACCGGCTGCTCCGCGAGAAGGCGGCGCATCTCGGCGCGCAGGTCCTCCAGCCGGAAGGGCAGTGAGACCACGCCGTCGGCGCCGAGCGCGCGTCCGCGGCGGCGGTCGAGCGAGCTGCCGCCCTTCTGCAGCATGAGGATGCGCACCCCGTCGAGCGACCGGTCGCGGCGGATCGACTGGCAGGCGTCGAGCAGCGCGGCAGTCTCGCCATGGGTGAGGTCCAGCATCACCAGGTCGGGATGCTCGCGGGCGATGCGCTCGACGATCCGGTCGCCGGGGGCGAGCCGGGCGCAGGCATGGCCGTCGGCGGTCACCACGTGGTCCATGGCGCGGGCGAGGCTGTCCTCGGATTCGACAAGCATCACCTTGCGGGCGGCGGGCAGGGCCATCTCCGTCATGGTTTCATCCCCTCGCGCAGGTTGCAGCGAGCAGCGGGTCGCTGGCCGGGACATCGGTCCATTGCGCGCCCTCGACGGCGCCGGAGGCGTCGAAGCCCGCATCCTCGACCAGCGCGGCGCGGCGGTGGCCGTCGCAGTCGATCGCGACCGGGAAGCTGCGCACCGGCTGCCAGCGGCCCATCAGGTAGATGTTGGCGATATGCTGCCCCGGCTGGTCCGGGTTGCTCTGCATCCGCGCCACGTCGACCGCCATGAAGCGGTCGACCATCGGCGCCGCATAGGTCCAGGGACGGTAGAACTGGCGCGCCTCGTTGACCTGCGCGACCTCCAGCCCCTCCGGCATGCCCGCGACGGTGCGGTCGTACCAGTTGTATTCCGACCAGACCGTCATGGCGATCATGCCGATCCCGGCCGCGACCGGCATCGTCCAGCGCGGCAGCCGCCCGCCCGAGATCCAGTTCAGCGCCAGCGCAAGGCCGGCCGCGCCGACGCCTGCAAAGACGGTGGCGATGAGTTCAAAGAACATGTGTCCTCCCTTCCTGCCCCCGCCGGGGGCAAAGCCGCCTCCTCAAGCGGCTAGGTAATCATTCCCTTGCCCTGGCCGATGGCGGACTGCATCGTCCTGACCACCACGAAGGCATCGCGCAGGTGGCTGCGCTCGAAATCCGAAAGTTCCGTCGGCGCCAGGTAGTTGTCCGGCTTCTCCCCGCGCCGCACCAGCGCCGCCTGATGGTCCAGCCGCGACTGCGCGACCAGGTCATAGGCGTCGATCAGGTCGCCGGCGCCGGCCTTCGACAGGACGCCGCGGTCGCGCGCCGCCTCCAGCCGGGCGCGGGTGTTGACCTCGGACAGGCGGCCCTGGAGCGCATACACGCGGCCGAGATCGACGATCGGAACCACGCCGTTCAGCTTCAGGTCGAGCCGGTTCTTGTGCTCGCCCGAACGGATGGTGGCGAAGCCGCGGATCAGTCCCAGCGGCGGCGTGTGCTTCAGCGAGTTGCCGATCATGTGCGCGGTGAAGATCGAGTTCTCGCTGGCCATCTGAAGCGTCTCGGCTTGCAGCGCGCGCCACAGGCTTTCGGTGCCGCCGATCGGGCGCAGGTCGAACATCACCGAGGACAGCATCTGCGCCTCGGGATTCGGCTTCGAGATCCAGCCGCGGAAATACTCGCGCCAGACCTTCAGCGGCTGGCGCCAGCGGTCGGCGGTCGCCATCATGTCGCCCGGGCAGTAGTAGTAGCCGCAGTCGTTCAGCCCGTCGCAGACGAAATCGGCGAGCTTCAGGAAATAGGCGTCGTCTCCCTCGGCCATGCGGTCGTCGATGATCAGGCAGTTGTCCTGGTCCGATACGCCGGTCTGCTCGCGCCGGCCCTGGCTGCCGCAGGCGCACCAGACATAGGGCACGGGCGGCGGGCCGAGCTTGTCCTCCGCCAGCCGCAGCAGCCGCCGCGTGCAGGCATCGGCGATGTCGGTGATCAGCCTCGTGACGACATCGTGGCGGTTGCCGCCGCCGACCAGCTGCACCAGAAGCTGCGGGATTTGCGCGGTGACCTTGGCCAGTGCAGCGACCGAGCGGCCGCGGGCGATGTCCGAGACGAACTGCGCCGAGGTCACGGCCTGCAGCCGGGTCAGGTCGGTCTGGGTGACCATGCCGACCAGCATGTCCTTCTCGACGATCGGCAGATGGCCGATATGCCGTTCATGCATGACGTGCAGCACGTCGGTGCCGAGGCTGTCCGGCGAGAGCGTCACCGGATCGGCGGTCATGATGTGCTTGACCGGCAGCTTGGCGTCGATGCCCTCGGCCAGGCAGCGGTTCGACAGGTCGGACGTGGTCAGGATGCCCGCCAGCCGGTCGCCCTCGACCACGGCGAGGCTCGATATGTTGCGGTCGCGCATGATCCGCGCCGCCTCGATGATCGGCGTCGAGGGCGGGCAGGTGATCGGCGGACCGGCGAGGATCTGGCGCACGGGCATGGTGGCCAGCGAGGTGCCGCGCTCCTCGCGTTCGGCGCCGGAGCGGCGGAAGAAGCGCGAGAAGGCCGCGTTCTCCTTCATCAGCCTGGAAAATTCCGCGGCAGGCAGCAGGAGGAGCGTCGCCTCCTCGATCGCGTAGGCGGAGGTGGCGGCCAGGCCGTCGCGCATCAGGCCGCGCTCGCCGAAGGAGTTGCGGCAGCCGAGGATCGACACCTTGGCGCCGCGGTGGTCGCGGACGTCGACGGTGCCCTGGTAGATCAGGTAGATGCCGGGCAGCTCCGCGCCGAGCGCGTAGATCTCGGAATCCTTCGCGAAGGGGACGGGCTGGAAGCAGCCGGCGGTGCGGGCAAGATCGCCGCGCTCGAAACTGTCATAGGGGTGGACGGAAACCAGGAAGGCCTCGATCTCGTCGCGGGTCAGGGTCATCGGATGGTCTCGCTATCCGCTCGGTGCCAGTACAGGGCAGGGTAGCACATCGGAACCTTGATGCAGATCAGGCCGGTACGGAACCGGCCTGATTTTTTGTCGCTATGTCCGTCGCGGAACTCAGTGGTCGACGGCTGCGCCTGCACCGCGGGGGATGCGGACGGAGGCCACCAGGTCCTGGATTTCCTGCGGCGGCTCTTCGGTCGCCCGGGACACCGCGATGGCGGTCGCGAAGTTCAGCAGCGCCCCGACGGCCCCGAAGGAGGTCGACTTGATGCCGAGGAACAGCGGGTTCGCATCGGTGAAGGAGTTGGTGTCAGGAATGAAAAACCAGCCCTTGTGCAGGAAGATGTAGACCAGCGTCACCCCGATGCCGACCAGCATGCCGGCGACGGCACCCTTGTCGTTGATGCGCTTCGAGAAGATGCCCATCATCAGCGCCGGGAAGATCGACGATGCCGCCAGGCCGAAGGCAAGCGCCACGGTCTGTGCCGCGAAGCCGGGCGGGTTGATGCCCAGATAGGTGGCGACGGCGATCGAGACGGCCATGGCGATCCGCGCGGTCAGCAGTTCCGACTTCTCCGACATGTCCGGGGTCAGCTGGCCCTTGAACAGGTCGTGCGAGACGGCGGAGGAGATGGCCAGAAGCAGGCCCGCTGCGGTGGAGAGCGCGGCGGCGAGACCGCCCGCGGCCACCAGGCCGATCACCCAGCCGGGCAGGTTGGCGATTTCCGGGTTGGCGAGAACCAGGATGTCGTTGTTGATGGTCAGCTCGTTGCCGGACCAGCCCGCGGCAGCGGCCTTTTCCTGCATCGCGGCGGACTTGTCGTTGTAGTACTGGATCTTGCCGTCGCCGTTCTTGTCGTCGAAGGCCAGCATGCCGGTCTTGGACCAGGTCTTCATCCAGTCATAGGCCGGATCGTTCTCGATCTGGTCGAGGGTCACGGACTCGGCCTGGGTGCCGTTCGGCCACATCTGGTCGGTGATGTTCATCCGCGCCATGGCGCCGACGGCCGGAGCGACCAGGTAGAGCAGCGCGATGAAGACCAGCGCCCAGCCGGCGGACCAGCGGGCCGCGGCCACGGTCGGCACGGTGAAGAACCGCATGATGACGTGCGGCAGGCCGGCCGTCCCGATCATCAGCGACAGGGTGAAGAGCACCAGGTTCAGCAGGTCGCCGTGACGCTCGGTGTAGCTGGCGAAGCCCAGCTCGGTGACGATCTGGTCGAGGCGGGTCAGCAGCGGCTCGCCCGAGGCCAGGTGGTCGCCGAACAGGCCCAGCGGCGGCAGCGCGTTGCCGGTCAGCTGCAGCGAGATGAAGATCGCCGGGATGGTGTAGGCGGTGATCAGCACGCAGTACTGGGCCACCTGGGTGTAGGTGACGCCCTTCATGCCGCCGAACACGGCATAGGCGAAGACGACGACGGCACCGATCAGCAGGCCGGTGGTGTTGTCGACTTCCAGGAAGCGGCCGAAGGCCACGCCGACGCCGGTCATCTGGCCGATCACGTAGGTGATCGAGGCGATGATCAGGCAGAGCACGGCCACGAGGCGCGCCGTCTTCGAGTAGAAGCGGTCGCCGACGAATTCCGGAACGGTGAACTTGCCGAACTTGCGCAGGTAGGGCGCGAGCAGCAGCGCCAGCAGCACGTAGCCGCCGGTCCAGCCCATCAGGTAGGCCGAGTTGTCATAGCCGACGAAGGCGATGAGGCCTGCCATGGAAAGGAAGGAGGCTGCCGACATCCAGTCCGCGCCGGTGGCCATGCCGTTGACGACCGGGTGGACGCCGCGGCCGGCCGCGTAGAATTCCGACGTGGAGCCCGCGCGGGCCCAGATCGCGATGCCGATGTAGAGCGCGAAGGACGCGCCCACGAACAGCAGGTTGAGGGTGAACTGATCCATCTGTCCCCGGTCCCCTTACTCTTCGACGCCGAACTTGCGGTCGAGCGCGTTCATCCGCCAGGCGTAGAAGAAGATCAGCGCCAGGAAGACGAGGATCGACCCCTGCTGGGCGAACCAGAAGCCCAGGTCGGTGCCGCCGACGGAAATGCCTTTCAGAAGCGGCCGCAGCAGGATGCCGAAGCCGAAGGAAACCAGTGCCCAGATCACCAAGCACATCTTGATGAGGCCGAGATTGGCCTCCCAGTATTCATTGTCAGAATTGTCCGCCATGGCGGTCTCTCCCTTCGCGGTTGCTCCTTGCGGCGCCCTTGCGGGCGTCGCGTCTCCCTTGTCTCGGACCGGGCGGGCGGGGGTCTTCTTCTTGGTGTTCTCGAACGAGCCCGCACCGGCACCGATGCTCGGCGCGGCGCGATGACCGCCGCGTCAAAGCCGTCCCGGCCCCTTCGGGCCGGTTCCGGGCGCATTGGCGCCCTTTTCCGGTCCCTGGCTGCGGGGGGCTTCTGCCTCCCGGGGCCGGGGACAACCGTCTCAGCGGTTCCTGCGGTTCTC
>NZ_JAATVU010000035.1 GCF_013184745.1 Mangrovicoccus sp. HB161399 | reverse complement strand
GGGGTGTTGTTGCTCAAGGTGATGTTGAGACCGTGGGGCAGCAGCATCAAGTTTCCGAGCCGCCGGATCTGCTGGCCGTCCCTGTATTCCAAGACAATGCGGTCTTTCGTATCCTTCGGCTTCTGCGGCCAGATGTGCTCCACCGAAAGATAGTCGTTGGTGCGGCCGGACTTCCCGTATTGTGTCAGCAGCTTGCCGAAATCGAAGCTCTGGCGGTCGAGCAGGGACTCTTCGAAGCGCGCTAGGAAATAGCGCCGCCATGGCCAGGTGTAGAAATCGTAATTTTCATCGTCGTTCAGCGTGAGGGACTTCACGATGGCGCTCAGCCCGTCCATCTGTTCCTTCGAGACGAGCTCCGTCAGATCCTCTACCAAGGTCTCCTCGCATTTAGCTCCCTTGAAATAGTTATGGGCAAGGTTGTGGAGCCTGACATTGTAGCTGTCCGACCGCGTCGCCAGATTGGGCAGCCCGTAGAGCCGGAAATTGGCTTTTTCGATCGCGGCCAGCACAGGGGCATCCGAGCGGTCGTCCTGCCGGCGGAACTGGCGGGCAAAGATCAGCGGCAGGACCCCGGTGATGCTGTCATGGTGATTGAGATGCGTCATTGCCCGCAAGGTCGGATTTGCTGGGTCCGTACTGCGCGCGTTGCGCAAGGTCTGGTAGGTCCTGAAATTGGCTTTCAGGAAGTCGACGAAAGTCCGGAACGTCTCGTAGTCGGTGCCATCGTCGGGCAACTCGCGTGCAACGATCCTGAAATCCGTCTCGCCCGCCTGTCGGCGGCCGGGTTTGAACTGGGCCGCTACGGTTGCTCGCAGAACCGTGTCTGCATCCGTGTCGGAGAACCGAGTGCCGGCTGCCAGTTGCTGGATCTCGCGCCAGACCTCGTTGACGTTCGGCGTGTCCCAGTGGTTGACTGCCGCGACATAGATCAGGTGGTTCTTGACCAGATCCATCTGCGTCAGCGGCTTGCCGCGGTTGTTGATGGTCTCGAAGACCTTGGCGACCTCGTTCTCGTCGCGAAGGACGAAAAGGATGAATTTGAGGCGCTCTTCCAGGAGCGCGAGCAGATGCTCGGGACTGGATGCGTTGCGGTCAATCCATCCTTGGATCTGCTTTTCCGCTGCCATGTAATTGGCTTGGGCCAAGGTCTTGATCTCGCCGGGGGGGCTGCCGCCGAGAATGGCGGAAAACGTGTCTTCATCTTGGGACTGGGGCCTGAACCGGACGGAACCGGGCCTGCTGAGGAACGTGCTTCGCCCAGATTTGCGGGACAGTTCCGCATGCAGAAGCGCCAGCGTTGTGAGGCGTTGCTGGCCATCCACGACGGCAAATGCATCCTGCCGCCGGGCGTCAGGCGTGCAGATGACGGTGCCGCAGAAATGTACGGCGTCCGGATTGCCGTCGGTCAGGCGCTCCAGCTTGTCGATGTCGCCGAGAAGGTCGGCCCGCTGCCCTTCGCCCCAGTCGTAGGGCCGCTGGTAGTCGGGAATGAACAGCCGCCGGGACTTCCCGAAGAGTTCGGGAAAGGTTGCCAGTTTGGCGTCCGGTATTTCGCTGCGTAGACTTTCAACTGTCATGCCTGCCCCAAAGCCATTTCCGCTTTCAATGTGAACGGAATGCGTTGGGGCGAGGCGAGATGCAAGTGCGGCAGAACTAACGGGCGCTACGCGCACCGAACTCTTCCATATCCGATAGAGAATAGCCGGAGATAGCGGCGGGGCATCGAATGCGGGGAATGGAACCATTTTTCGCCGCATGTTATGCGGCGATTGCCTTGATCTGCGCGGCAATGGCGAGCATATTCGCCGCAAATGGTGCGGCATTCATGATCTACATCCATCAGCGCGAAGACTGGCCCCGGTTTATCTGGTCGGCGGAAGAGATCTCCGGCCAGCTCGCCCAGGTCCGGCACCGGCAGGGGCGCCTGTTCGGCCGCATGGAAACCCTCGGTTTCGAACTGCAGGGCGAGGCGCTGCTGCGCACCTTGACTGAGGATGTCGTCAAGTCGAGCGAGATCGAGGGCGAAATTCTCGGCCGAGATGCCGTGCGCTCCTCCATCGCCAGGCGGCTCGGGCTGGAAATCGGCGCGCTGGCCCCCTCGGATCGGCATGTCGATGGCGTGGTCGAGATGATGCTCGATGCCACCCGCAACGCGGCGGCACCGCTGACAGAGGAGAGGCTGTTCGGCTGGCAGGCCGCGCTTTTCCCGACTGGCCGCAGCGGCTTGGCCCGGATCGTCACCGGTGCATGGCGCGATGGAAGCGCCGGGCCGATGCAGGTCGTTTCCGGCTCCTACGGCCGCGAGAGGGTGCATTTCGAAGCGCCGGATGCGTCCCGCGTTCCCGCCGAGATGGCGGCGTTCCTCGACTGGTTCGAGCGGCCCGACCAGACCGATCCGGTCCTGCGCGCGGCGCAGGCGCATCTGTGGTTCGTGACCATCCACCCTTTCGAGGACGGCAATGGCCGCATTGCCCGCGCGATCGCCGACATGGCGCTCGCCCGCTCCGAAGCAAGCCCGCAGCGCTTCTACAGCATGTCCGCCCAGATCCGCCTGGAGCGGGAGGACTATTACGGCATGCTCGAACTCACGCAGAAGGGCGGCCTCGACGTCACCGGCTGGCTCGCCTGGTTTCTCGGCTGCCTCGACCGGGCGATCCTCGGCGCCGAGGACATGCTGGGCCAGGTGCTGGCCAAGGCCAGGGTCTGGGACCATCTGCGGCAGCATCCGCTGAACGACCGCCAGCGCGCGGTCATCAACCGGCTGCTCGACGGGTTCGAGGGCAAGCTGACCTCCGGAAAATGGGCGAAGCTGACGAAGGTCTCCACCGACACGGCGCTGAGGGACATCACCGAGCTGGTCAAACTCGGCGTGCTGCGCAGGGACGAGGGCGGCGGGCGCAGCACGGGCTACAGCCTCGCGGTGCCCGGGCGGGGCGGGAAGACCAGGAAGGGTTTCAAGTTGCTGTTTGAAAAAACGAGTTTCCAATGAACGAGCTGCTCGAAATTCTCGGCTCTGCAGGTTCTTCCATTGTCGACGGCATCATCGCCATCGCCGAGACCCTGACCAAGACGCAAAGCGCCCCGGGCGTGGTGGCCGCGGGTCTCGGCTTCATGCTGCTGGTCTTCAGCGTCTGGTTTTTCTGGAAGACGGGCAGACAGCGCCGGGCGATCCGCCAGATGCGCAAGCTCCTGGCCGAATACCGAGACGAGGAAGCGTTCAGCGAGAACTACGAGGTGTTCCAGGCCAAGGTCGGGGAAATCCCGGACGCGTCTCGGGCCCGTGCGTCGCTCCGCGATGCCTGGCAGGAGTTTTCGGAAACGGTCGTTGCCGACGATCTGGACGGCAATGTCTCCCTGCGCAATTCCATCCGCCCCGCCGTCTTCATGAATGTCGAGGACCTTGGCTACGGCCCCGGCTGGTTCCGGATCCTGCCGAACCTCTTCGTGTCGCTCGGCCTGCTGATGACCTTCCTCGGGCTGGTGGCGGCGCTTCATGGATTTTCCGGCCAGATTTCCGGTCCCGGAGGGGGTTCGATGGATCTGGCGATGCAGGACTTCATGCAGATCGCCTCGGCCAAATTCATCATGTCGCTGGCCGGGCTCGTCTGCTCCATCCTGTTCAACATCTTCCTGCGCGTGCGTTCGGATCGGGTCGCACACGACCTCCAGGGGCTCTGCGTGGCGATCGAGCGCCGCCTGAGCTTTGTCAGCCTCGAGGATCTCGCATTCCGACAGCTGCGGGCCGCGGACGAGCAGCGCGAACATCTGCGTCAGATCGGGCTGGAAATGGTGGCTGAACTCCGGCAGCCGCTCGAGGTGATGCCGGATCGCATCACGACGGCGATCACCGAGCGCATGGAACCGATCTTCGACAAGGTCGGCGCCATGGGATCGTCGAACATGGAGGGCCTTGTGGGCGATCTGTCCTCGCAGCTCAGCCATTCGGTCGGGAATGCCCTGACGCAGGCCAGCGTGTCGCTGGGCGAGGCGACCGACCGGATCGGCCTGATGGTCGATCGCATGAATGCGTCGAATGCACAAGCCGGGGAAGGCCTTCAGACGGCGCTGTCGCAGCTTGCCGGGTCGCTGGCGGAAATGCGCACCGAAATTGCGTCCAGCGGCCGGGCGGCGGCCGACAGCATGACGGCCGGCGCCGAGCAGATGCTCGCCGTGATGAACGAGACGCTGGGCGGCATACGCGAGAACACGGCGCGCGGGGCCGAGGCCATGGGAACGGCGGCCGCCGACTTGCGGCAAGCGGCGGAAGGCTTCCGCGAGCAGCTTGATGCCGCCGGAGCGGAAGGGGCGGCGGCGCTTCAGGCCAGGATGGCGGCCAGCACGCAGGAAGCCGGCAGCGCGATCGAGGGTGCGGGCAAGTCTCTTCTCGACTCCTTCGAAGCCGTCGGAACGAATATTGCGCGGCTCGGGGCCGAAATGGGCGGCGCGATCGGCGACGATCTGATGGGCCGGATCCAGTCTGTCGGCACGGGCCTGCAGGATATCGCGCTGGCCCTGGCGGACGGGGCGGAGAGCGCGAAATCGGCTGCGACGGGCATGAAGGACGGCGCGAATGCCATCACGGGGGCGAGCACGGCCTTCGGCGCGGCCAGCCGCGACATGCGTGCGGCGAGCGAGCCCCTCCGGGCGTCGCACGAGCGGATCGAAACGAGCCTCCGCCGTCTGGAGGCCAATGTCGAGACGGTGTCTGCGACGCTAACGCAGAACTCCGCGATGATCGCCGAGAACGCGCAGCATGTGCTCGAGACGGCGCAATCGGCGCTCGGCACCGAGCGGGAAGGCATCCAGGCGGCGCTCGGATCCATCCGGGCCGCTCTCTCGACACTGACCGGGCAGGCGGAACAGCTGGACCGGATCGACGAGATGCTCGGACGAGCGCTGCGCGACTACAATGCCCAGCTCGATTCCGCGCTCGGCACGGCTCAGGACCATGTCACGCGCATGCGCGACACGCTGGCGCCGGGCATCGACACGCTGAAAGGCGTCGTCGAGCAGGCTGAAAACTTCATCCCGTCGCAGCGGAGGCTCTGATGCGGGGCCAGCTCCGGCGGAGGTTGCAGGACGAGGACGAGGAGAGCGCCTTCGTCTCGATGACCGACATGACCGTCGGTTTCCTCTTTATCATCATGATCCTCTTGGCCTTCTTCGTCAGCCAAGCCCTGGATCAGACAGAGACCGTGCCTCTCGAAACGCATGAACGGGTTGTGCGTGACCGCGATGTCGCGTTCAAGCGGGTTGCCGTACTGGAGGTGCTTCTCGCGCAACTGCAGCTGCAGCTGCAGCAGACCGAGAACGATCTCGAGCAGGCCCGGACCAGTCTGCAGGCGGCGAAGGTTCGGATCGAGGAACTGGAGAAACAGATCCGGGAGCTGAAGGCGGAGCTGGCGGAGCTTCGCAAGGTCGATCCTCTCGAGGCCTATCTCTCCCGTGTGACGCAGACGCGCAGGGAGGTTCTGGTCCGGCTGCGCGACGCGATACGCAAGGATTTCCCCGATCTCCAGGTCGAGCTCAGCGAAGAGAGCGATGCGCTCCGGTTCCAGGGGGAGGGGCTCTTCGCGTCGGGGCGCTCCAACCTGACGCCCGCCAAGGAGGACATCGTGGCGCGGCTGGCGCAGCGTCTCGACGAGGTTCTGCCGTGTTTCACCCTGGGACCGAGATCGAAATTCGCCGAGGACTGCAATCCGGGCTTCGTCATGATCGAAGCCGTGCAGATCGAGGGCCACACGGACAATGTCGGGACGGACAGGCTCAACCGAAACCTGTCGACGGCCCGGGCCAACAGCACCTTCTTTGCAATGACCGGAGCGGCGCCGTTGCTGATGGAGCAGCTCAATCTCAAGCTGCAGCCGGTTCTCTCAGTTGCAGCCTACGGGCCGGACCGGCCGGTGGCGGCGAACGGAACGGAGGAGGGGCGCGCGACGAACCGGCGGATCGACTTGCGGTTCATCATGGTCACCCCGCAGGACACCGACGGCATCGCCGCGATCCGGGCTGCGCTGGAAACATCGCTGGGGACCGCCGAATGAAGGCCCGCGACGCATTGGGGCGGCCTCCGAGCCTCAATGTGCGCGTGCTGCCGTCCCTGGAGCTGCTGGACCGCGGCGTGAAGCGCGTGCTCGACCGCTGGCCCGATGTCGTTTCGCAGCCGGAGGAGCGCGACCGCGAAAAGCTCGCCAAGGAAATGTTGCGCCGCGTGCTTCGCTGGGACTGGAGCAGCGTCAAGACCTCCCGCATCACGGCCGCGGCGTTCGCCGTTTTCGATGCCGAGAGGTGCGAAAGGGACGACCTCGCCAAGGTCCGCGAGTTCTACCTCGACGAGATCGCGGCATCGACATCGACGACGTTCCTGGATGCGATGGTCCGGGTCTATGCGGACACGTTCCGCGCAGGGGCCGTGCATACGCACCGCCTGGCGGAAATGCTGGCGAAACGCGCCTCCGCCCTCGGCGCGCGGATCCGCGAGCTTGTCATCAGGCTGCCGCGGATCTTCTCGCCGCAGCTCGCCCCGAAGGAGCTGGCGGAGCTGATGCGGCAGAGCCCGGATCCCTACGAGGCGCTGAAGGAGCTCGGTCTGAGGACGCCGCATGCCTCCGGCCTGTGTTGCGCCGCACACGACATTTTCGTCAAGGAGCTTGCCCCGTCGCTCAGGCGTGCCGATGCGCGCGAGCAGCTTCTGCGCTGGCTGATCCCGGAGCATGGCAACGCGCTGGAAACCGGCGCGGCGAGGGCGGTCGAAGCGCTCCTTGCGGCCTGGCGGACCGAGATGCCGCCGGACGACGTGCGGCACGATCTGAGCGAGCGCATCATCCGCGCCTACAACGATCCGCGGCTGCACCGCGGCGGCATCTGGTCAGGGTTCGATCCCGAGCTGCGGTCGATATTGCTGCGCTGGCTGACCAAGCAGGACATGAAGTTCTTCTGCGACATGGTGGATGCCACCCAGGACAGCCACATGTGGCCGCCGCGGCGGGATTTCTGGCTGGACCTCTACGAGGAGGGCCGCATCGACGAGGCGTGGGTCGCCTTCGGCGGGGCGGCCAGGCGCTATGCCCGCGAACTTCTGGCGGGTTCCAACGATGCAATCCTGAGCCGTCGCTTCGGCCGACAGCTCGACCGGGGCGGGAGCACGTCGCTGCTCGTGATGCGCATCGGCGGCAAGATCGTCGTGGACGGGTGCCACAGCTACCGGACACACATTTTCGACGCAAATTCCATTGATGCGCCGAAACTCTACCAGTCCGAGTACCGTTGCGATCAGATCATGCGCCGCTCGCCCCGGTCAAAGCCGCACAATTCAATTCCTGTTTGGTCTCAATGGGTTCTGCAAAATGTCTGATGCCAGCCTTGTCCACGAGATCGGCGACCATGGAGTCACTATCCGACTTACCGACGGCAAGCGCGGTTTTTTTCGGCGCCTGGCTGGGAAGGGGACGAAGCCGCGTTCCATCGCCGAGCTCGAATCCAGCGAGAAAGACTTGCTGTTCGCGATGGGGGATTTGCGCAACTGGCAGGACGCGCATCCCAGCGAAGTGGAGATTGCCGATGGTCATATGAGCCTCAGCCATGATGCGGCGGCGAGCCTCTCGGCACGCTCTGCCGCGGCGCTCGGACTGCCCGGCGATGTCGATCTGGTTCTCCGGACCGACGCGACGGGGAGCCTCGGCCGTCCGGACTTCCGGCTTGACTACGAATGGAAACGGAACGGTCGCCGCGAGACGCCGCGTCGCCAGGGCGCTTTCCTCCATACGAGGCACGGCGCGCGGCGGGTGCCGCTCTGGATGAAGCGGGCGCTTGATCTTGCGGACAATTTCGACGCCGCTGCGCCGCTGGAGGACCACTGGCGCGCGCTTGCCGAATTCCGCCGGGCCATCGATCCGGACGAGACCGGCGAGATGCCGGAGAACCGGGATGTCGCCGCGCTTGCGATGACTCCCTTCCTGCGCGGGCTCGAGGTCCGGCTGGCCGACCGCTTTTCGATCTCTCCCGTCGAAGGGCTGAGCCAGTTCGAGGTCGTGCCCTATTCGGGGCGGAGCTTGGACGGAAAAGGTGTTGGCGAGGCGGAGGTTGCCGAGGGCGATGCGGAGCTTTCGGGCGAGGCGCTGGCCGCGTTTCAATATGGTCTCCGGCGCGGAGGCGCGAAACCGGCCTACAGCCTCGGCGGAAATTCCTATCTGGTCGTAGATCCCGGCGCGGCTCCGGTCTTGCAGGAAATCGTCCGGGCGCAGAAGGCCGATCGCGACGAGCGCAAGGAGTTCATTTCCAATCCGCGAGCTTTCATCACGGATGCCGTCTCCCGGCATCTGGAAGCTTCCGGCGCTTTCGAGGGTCTCGACGATGCGGCGCAGGAGGAACTGACCGCGTCCGTGGCGGGACCTGCGCTGATCGAAAGCCGCGAGTATTCCGAGCGCGTGACCGGCACGGTCGAATATCGAAAGCCAGCGCAGGACTACGAAGGCAGCGGCACGACATGGCTGCCGGAAGTCTTCGGCGAGCTTGTGGCCGGGGCGCTGAAGGCCATGCCGGATGCGGAGCTGGATGATCTGCAGGCCAGGATGAAGGCGGCTCTCGGCGACGGTGCGGCGGCCAGCGTCGCCATCGCGGGCGAAGAGGTTCCGGTGACCCCGGAGACCGTGGCGGCGGTGGAAGCCGAGACACTGCGGCGGTCCCGGGAAGCGGAGGATGAAACGCCCGTTAGCCCGGACGAGGGCGACGAAGAGCGGGCCGGTCCGGTGATCCTGGAAACTCTCGACAATTTCGAGGAGCTGACCTGGCATCAGGAGCTGCGCCCGCGTGTTCCGGCCGTCGAAACGGCGCTGCCTTCGGTGATCGCGACTCCGCTGCGCGAGCACCAGCTCGAGAGTTTCCGCTGGGCTCTCGACGCCTGGCAGAAGGGCCTTCCGGGCATTCTCAATGCCGACGAGCAGGGACTCGGCAAGACGCTGCAGACCATCGCCTTCCTGGCCTGGCTCCAGTCGCACATGCAGGTGGCCGGGGCGGCGCCGAAGGGGCCGATCCTGGTGGTGGCGCCGACGTCTCTGCTCCGGAACTGGGAGCAGGAGGTCGAGACCCACGTTGCCCCGCGCAAATTCGGCACGCTGGTCCGACTCTACGGGTCTTCGCTGTCTTCGCACAAGCGGCGCGGCACGCGCGGGACCGAGACCGCCAGCGGTCTGCCGCATCTCGACCTGGACTGGCTCGAGGAGGCGGTCGGCGAGGGCAGGGCGCACCGCTACTGGATCCTGACAACCTACACCACGCTGGCCAATTACCAGCATTCGCTCGGCCGCATCCCCTTCGCCGCGATGGTGATGGACGAGATCCAGAACATCAAGAACCGCGCGACGATCGCCTCGAAGGCCGCGGAGGCGATGAATGCCGATTTCCGCATCGGACTCACCGGGACGCCGATCGAAAATGCGACCATCGATCTGTGGACCATCATGGACCGGATCGCGCCGGGCTCTCTCGGCTCCGGGGCCGAGTTCCGGTCGCGCTACGGCACCCCGGACGAAGGCAACATGGACGAGCTTCATGCCAGGGTGTTCCGGCCCGCCGGTTCCTGTCCGCCGCTCGGGCTGCGGCGGCTGAAGGACGAGGTGGCGAAGGATCTGCCGCAGAAGTCTCGGTTCCTGCATCCGCAGCTGATGCCGCAGATCCAAGCGGACGCCTACGAGGAGGCGCGGCGGAAGCTGGCCGAAGGCGGCATGGGCGCGCAGCTCAAGATGCTCCATCACATCCGCTCGGTTTCGGTCCATCCGGGCATCGGGCAGGACCTGCTGCCGGACGATTTCGTCAAGCTGAGCGCCAGGCTCGATGCGACGATCGCCATCCTCCGCCGCATCGCCGGAAAAGGCGAACGGGCGCTCGTCTTCATCGAGCACCGGGACATGCAGTTCCGTTTTGCCGAGCTCCTGAGGCATTTCTTCGGCCTGGAACGGGTGGACATCATCAATGGCGACACGCCGATCCCGCGGCGGCAGGAGATCGTGACCCGGTTCCAGCGGCATCTGCAGGGCGATCAGGGGTTCGACGTTCTCGTTCTCGGACCCCGTGCAGCAGGAACCGGCCTGACCCTGACCGCGGCCACGCATGTTATCCACCTGTCGCGCTGGTGGAACCCGGCCGTGGAGGAGCAATGCAACGACCGGGTCCACCGGATCGGTCAGGCCAGGCCGGTCGAGGTCCATGTCCCGATGGCGATCCATCCCCGCTACGGCGCGTCGTCCTTCGACGGTCTCCTGCAGAGCCTGATGCAGCGCAAGCGCCGCCTTGCGCAGAAGGCGCTCTGGCCCATGGGCGACACCGGCGCCGAGGTTGCGGCCCTTCAGGCATCCCTTGGCGCCGAGATGGCTCCCCGGGACGGCTCACTGGAGGGGAGCATGGCAGAATTGTTCCGGCGCGACAGCATGCCCGGATTGCAGCCCGATGCGAACGGTGCCTACCGTCTGCCGTGAGAAGATAAGTGAAAGAAATACATATGGAAATCGAGGTTGGTCTTGTCATTCGCGAACCGTGGATCGATCTGATCCTCGACGGGGTAAAGACCTGGGAAATGCGCTCGGCGAAGACCGCGCATCGCGGCTGGTTCGCTCTCGTCCGGCAGGGCACCGGGACGGTGGTCGGCGTGGCGCGACTGGTCGGTTGCGGCGAGCCGCTGACAGTGGACGAGATGATCGCCGCTCGGGACCGGCACAGAATTCCGGAGCGGATGATCCGTTCGGGAGAGGTCGCGAAATGGACCACCCCCTGGAAGCTCGCTGATGTCCGCGCGCTCGACCGGCCGGTCCCCTATCGGCATGCATCGGGGGCGACGCTCTGGGTCAAGCTCGATGAGGCCGCCCGGGAGCAGCTGGCTGCGCTGGATCTCGCGGCCTCGTCCGATGTCCCGGAGGCAGAGCCGGGCACGCCGCTCGAGGCGAAAAAACTGACTGCGCTCGGGGAGGCGGCGGAAGCTTCCGGCGCGCGGCCCGATGCAGACCGGAGCGCGCCGGTCGCAAACCTGCGGGGGCCGGGCGGAAAGAGACTGGGGGAATGCGTCCTGAGCGGCGGCAACATCAGGAACAGTCACATCAACCTGAGGCCCATTCTCGGCAAATTTCCGGCCGATGCCATCGGCGGTCGCAACAAGGATTCGAAGGCGCAACGAGAAATCTTGATTGATTGGGGCGGACCGCAAGCCGTGCTGACCGATATCGACGGGACGAAGTCCATCTTCCGGGCCCGCGGCTGGATCGGGAAGTTCTTCGCCGCGGCCGATGCAAGAGAAGGGGACACGGTCGCGGTAGAGGAAACCGGCCCCTACGCATACCGCGTCCGCGTCCTGCGCTGACAGGGCCGCATGGTGGCGAGATGGCGGTAGCGCCGCCGCCCGGCTGGGCGGCGGCGGGCGGCATTCCGGTCAGGCGGCAGGCTGCAGCGCCATCCGTTCGAGCAGGGCCTCTTCGCGGCGGCCGTGGAAGAGCGCGAGCTGCGCAGGGTCGGCAAGACCGGGCCAATCCGTCAGCAGATGCCGTTCGCGGAACTCTTCGGACCGCGTGTCCAGCCAGGCACGCTTCGCTACTTCCGCCCGTTGCTGCTGTTCCTCGCGCGTCAGGATGCACTGGTTGGCCACTCCGGAGAGCCGCGCCATTGCAGCTTCGGCCTGTTCGCGCCCGAGACCGGTGCGGGTCAGATCCTCGAAGGTGACGGCCCCTTCGGGGACGATGCGCTCCATCTGGCCGTTCTTTGCGCCCCAGAACGCCGGGGGATAGGCGAGGGCGAGGCGGGCGAAGCCGAGGACGAAGCCTTCCTGCGCAGCATTCTCAAGCTGACTTGGGGCGGACGAACGGCCCCATCTCGGAGGGCCGCTCCGCGGCTCTGAGGGGGTATCCATTAACGAAGTATGACCGGCCCGGTTTCCCGACCAGACCGGCTTCCGAGGGCGTTTTGCGTTGGGGGTTGGGGAGACTGGCAGGATATATCGCCGGGTGCAACTTTTCCTCTGAGCGGCCCCAGGCTGCCCCGCGAAGGAAGGCCCCGGACAGGGCACATCCGGGGGCAAGGCCGCTTTCGCTCGAAGGCCAGTGCTGGACGGGCCATTGTTCAGGGTGCGGTCCTGCGTGCTGGGCTGGGGTGTGGCTGCAGGGCCGACGGCAGAGCATCGCCCGCCCCCCGTCTGCGGGGCCGGGACGGCAACTTTGCCCTGCGGGGCGCGGCGGGTTCTGTTGACTTCCAGGCTGAAGACGAGGGAGGAGCGTCGGTGACATCTTGCATTGAGTCCGGATTTGGACTATGTATCCAGATACATACGGAGACAGCCCATGCAAATTCTTCAGCTTCCGGCACAGCCGGGCGCAGAGCCGGTGCCGCAGACCATCGATCAGGCCGCGCGCCGCCGCGTCAGCGGACCGGGCCTGCGGACTTTCCTCGCGATTGCCGAGCGGTACGGCATTGCGACCCAGGACCAGATCGAGCTTCTGGGCGAACCCTCCCGGTCGACCTATTTCGAGTGGGTCAGGAAGGCGCGGGAGGAGGCGCCGCTCATGCTGCCTCTGGACACCCTGACGCGGATCTCCGGGGTCCTCGGGGTGCACAAGGCGTTGGGCATCCTGTTCCCGATCGAGGCCGAGGGGATGACCTGGCTCAAGGGGCCGCACCATGGCGAGGTGTTCGGCGGCCAGGCCCCGGTCGAGGTGATGATCGGGGGAGGTCTCGACGGCATCCTCACGGTGCGGCGCTATCTCGATGCATGGCGCGGGGGGCTGCGCGGCGGCGCCGGTTTCGAGCCGGTCCGCGCGCAGGATGTCGTCTTCTCGTGACGCGCCTTGCTGCGGCGCCGGACCGGACCCACCGGCTGATCCCGTCCCGGTTCCCGCCGGTCAACGCCTTCGAGGCCGTGACGCGGCCCGAAGATCTGGAGGCCGTGATGGAACTCGAAGGCTGGACAAATGACCGCCTCGTGGCGACACGGCTGAGGCGGCTCCCGCAGGCCGAATGGGTCTACGGCCGTCCCAATGCAAGCGTGGTGATGGCCGCCTTCCTGCATGGCGCGCCGCAGGGAACGCGCTTTGCCGATGCTGCGCTCGGGGCGTGGTACGCTGCCAGCTCTCTCGAGACGGCGGTGGTAGAGGTTGCCAACGGCATCCGTGGGGAGATCGCGCTGAGCGCCCTGCAGCAGAAGACCGAGGAGATGCGGGAATACACGGCCAATCTGGCAGGCGATTTCGTCGATATCCGGGGCACGCACCCGGAGCTTCACGACCCCGATCCGGCCAGCTACCCCTCGACCCAGGGGTTTTCCCGCACGGTCCGTGCCGGGCCCCATGCAGGCATCGTCTATGACAGCGTGCGCCATGCCGGGGGAACGAACTGGGTATCCTACCGTCCGAGCGGCGTGCTGGATGTGCTGCAATGCAGGCATTTCCGGCTCGTGGTGCCGCAGCAGGGCCAGGTGCACTGCGCCGAGATGAGGCTGCCGGGATAGACCGGCCACGCATGCATTCCGAGCAGAAGCTTGCCATTAACATTCCATAATAGCCGCTATAATCAACAAAACCTCACCTTGGGCCGTAGCTAGGCTCACAATTGGAGTGAATGGCGTTGCAAGCCTTCCCTGAGCTGCTCGCGTTTTTCGTGAGACCAGAGCCAAGTCAACGCTTGCGGCTGTCGTCAACCTTACCCTCGTCTTCGGAAGGCCCATCAATGGCACGCCCCACGGCACCTAGGCCACGCATTACCTGCCGCCCCACAAAGCGGCTAGGGCGGGACTTCGCGATCTTGTAGCCCGTTTCCGCGAGATCCACCGTAGCCTTCATTGTGCCGGTCACGGCCACTCCAACACCCTCCGCAATCGCATCAATGCCGTCAATCCCGGCCCTATGCCGCGCAGCTGCATGGTTGATGCCGCGAATGGTTGCGAGGACGCTTAGCCCCCCCAGTCCGGCCATGACCGCGTCGATCGCCGTATCTCCAAGGTCAATGACCGTACCTCCCAAGGCGAGCTCGGTCCAGGATTCGAGCTCCGCGTTGGAGAGTCCTCCGTCGATGGCATCGGTCCTTTCCGCTACTTCACTTGTGGCGATCACCGGAATGTCGGGGTCAACTGTGGCGATGTAGCTTTCGCTGTCAGTAGCCTTGATCTGGTAGGCAGTACCATCGATCACGATATCCGTTTCTGGGAAATTAAAGTTGGTGTGCAGATTTCCACCGGTTGTACCGGCGACATGACCTTCAAACAGGGCGCCTTTGGTCAGGGATGCCAGCCCAAGCAGGCTATCCGGAGGCAGAAGCAGGCACTGCATCCAAATTTCAGTGTCACTCATGCCTGCATAGTTGCCGTTCACTGATCTGAGGGCGTCATATACCTGTCCGGAACGTGAAATGTCATTCCACGCTGAAACGGGAACCGACAGGGCTCCAAGCAACAAGGCGCTGCTCGCCATTTTGCGCTCCTCAAAGCTAATAGAGCGACGGTGCGGTATGGCGGAAATCGACGCTTTTTCTGCGATGTCAATTCTCTGGAGTGCTCGCACTTCCATTTCTTGGAAGGCGTTATCTGCCTTCGATATTTCAGACCTATTTCTCCAGAGGAAGCTGTTCCCCTCTGTCTGCAGCTTATCAATTTGCCGATCCATTTCCCTATAGTCTGGGTAATCAAAGGTAAGCTGGTTCCACCAAGACAGTTTCGCCACATGCGCGTCGACGTCGCGCCCGAGTTGCTGTCGTTGCCTTTTTGCATTTTCAACCGCGGCAATAACTTGATTTCTTGCGCGAATTATTCTTGAGGAGCTTCTTAGGCCTTCCATCTGCGTTTTGACTCTGCCTCTCGCTGATGAAAAGCAGGCTTTTAAATCCTCTTCCCGTTCCTTGCGCGTTTCTTCATCTTCCAAAAGATCCAACTTTCTTCGGAGTGCGGGAAGGTCATTCTTCACCATTTCCTCTACCAAAACGTCCTTCCCACGGCCAGTGTCCAAGTCTTTTATTGCTCGGCGCAGGAAGAAAATATCGTCGTCATTATTTGCTCGTTGGAGTATCCGTTGACAAGATTTGTAGTCGATATTCCTTTTGGAGAGGAATTTATATTTTAGCCATGTTCGTAATACGTACAACCATGAGGTGCCAGATATTAGAGAAACGTAAATAGGGACAGAATCGCCATTTATTTCCCTAGTCAGAATGTATATTAGAGAAACAATTCCTACCGGAGCCAGTAACATAAGATTGCCATGAAGCCGGTCAATTTTACTGGTGAGGGCGGTATAACTAGATATCTGCATGCTTTTCTAATTTACCCAGTTCGTCGGCCTGACCAATTGGCCCCGACCTTGTCTTCAAGAGGCTATGGCTTTCTGCGACGTAATGGCAAGCGGGAAGACACAAGGGAACTTTCACGCTGGTGGCGGGGCGCAAGGCCGGACCCGCCTCCACCGTGTGGATCGACCTGATGCAGTCGCCCGACCGCCCTGGTGGATTCTCGAAGGGGATGCCCGGATGCAGAGCGTAGTTCCCCTGCCTCCGTTCAGCCGGGAAGTTGGACGTCTGGCTTGGCTGCGCCGATCAGTGGCGGTGTACTGGCTCGCTTTCGGGCGGCCACGGCAGGACGACCTACTGGCCTGGCTGCAATATCTGGATCCGCAGGCCATGCCCCCAGAGAAACTCGCCGCCTTGCAGATCAGCCTGCGTCCAGCTGCGCGCAAGCTCGGTGTATGAGGTCGCGGTTCCCTTTGCGAAGTCCAAGGTGAGCAACAGCGTCACTTCCGGCTGCGGCGCGCTACGCCAAAGGTTCCGCGTGCTGCCTCCTGTGCCATCTCCCGGGTGCGATCAGAAAGCCCATGCCTCCCAAAATTCTCCGGCAACCTGATCCATGTTGCGCATGCAGCCGTTCTGAATGTTGATTCGTGGCTGGATAGTGCTTTCAGGCACGATTTGCCGTCGTCGAATCCTATAAATATGATTTAAAACAGTGCATTACACGATAGTCAAAATATGACTTTACTATAGAGTCCAAAATAGGAATAAGTAATACCAGATGATGACTTTGACCCTTTGGCAAAGATATGAAAACGAAACACATGGAACTCCGGATGTCGCAGCGAGGCATAAGCGATGACATGGTCGAGCTGGTGGAGAGGTTTGGCGAGTTCAATGCCCGCGGAGACCGGATCATCCTTTCCAGGAAGATGATCCTGAACCTTTTCAAGGAAGACGCGCGGACCAAGTCCGCCTAGGCGGAACTGGGCCTGAACCTCCCTTCGAACTTTAAAGGACGAGACGCATGAGCATTTCCATTGACCAGAACGAGAAGAAGCTCCTCGAGCGGCTGCTGAGGCGCGGCGGGGCGACGCTGGTCGTCAAGCAGGGCGGCGAAGTGAAAATCACGACCTATTACAACACTGCTCCCCTGCGGGATTGCCGGATCCGCCATGGCTGATGCAGCCGGAGCTGGCCCCGGGAATTCAGGCGCGGCGGCCAAGCCGGTCGTCGTGGTCAATCGCGCCCGGGCGAAGCGGTACAGCAGTGCTGTCGCTCTGGGATCGCGGCGCGGCCCTGAGCGCAAGTACAACATCAAGCTGCTCCGGCAGGATTACGACGTGATCAAGCTGGCCGCGGACATGGAAGGGAGGTCGGCTTCGTACTTCGTTTCCTTCCTGATCTATGACCACATCTTCCGGGAGCTGGAACAGATGGTCGGGGACAGTGCCGATGCGCTTCTCCTGATCGCCGCGACGGCAGACTCCTCCACAGAGTACGACATCATGTCCACGCCCTGGATATACGATCTGATGGCAGACGAGATCGACGAGATCGTCGCGCAAGTGGCCGGTACCCGGGAGGCCGACCTCGAGCCGGTTCTGCAGATGGTCGAGAAGTACAAGAAGGGCAACAGCCACCTCCACCAGGTGGTAAAGCTCATGATCGGGTCCTGACATGGCACGACGGAAAAAAGGGGACCTGATCTCCGGGATCATGGCAAACGCCGTCGGCAAGTCGGGGGCGGATGACGACCCGAGCATGCTGCTCAGCATCCGTCCCGGCGACAAGATTTCTGCTTTGCTGGATCTGGTCTCAAGGCTGACATCCAAGAGCCCCGCAGAATATGCCAGCGACGGCTTGTCGGAGAGCCTGTTCCTCTACCTCGTGTCGTCGGACAGGGCGCTCGATCTTGCGGCGGAGCAGATCAGGAAGATCCTCGCGGAAGGCGGCCAGCTCCAGAGAGGCAGCGCGCTCGACCTTCTGGTCGAGCGGGGCGTTATCGAAATCAAGGACTGATCTCCGGAGCAACTGGCTCTGGCGGATTGAAATATAAAAGTAACAATCGTTTGGACGGATGTACGCCCATGCTGCGCTACAGGAAATCTGGGGACCAGGACGGAAGCTCGAAACGCCAAGAGGCTATCGGCGACCTTTTTTCCCTGCTCGGGGACATGACGCTGGAAATGGGACGGGGCCGCGAGGTCGTGGCACCTGACTGGCTGTCGAATGCAGTCGCGGCTGGGAGTGAGGTCGCGCTGACGTCTCTGGCCGGGCTGCATCTTGGGGCAAGCCGCAATGGCGAAGGGCTGGGCGAGGCGAGGCCGCTTTTGCTCGAGGCGGCTGCAAAGGGCTACGCGCCTGCCCAGGCTAGGCTGGGTGTCATTGCCCTCATTGGCCTCGGAGGCACTGCAGACCCTGTCGAGGCGGCGCATTGGCTGGCGGTGGCTGCTGAGAAAGGGGAGAAAGAAGCTCAATCCCTGTTCGGGATGATGCTGGCTGCAGGGGTTGGTGTCGACAGGGACCTGACCGAGGCGGAGAGGCTCCTCGCGCTGGCGGAGGAACAGGGCGAGGACTTCGCGAAGAAATGCCGCTCCACGGGTCAGCAGACGGGACTTCTACCAGAGGTGGCGGCTTTCCTTCTTGGTACAGTGCGCGTCACGGCGGTGATTGCTGCGGGTCTACCTGACAATGCAGATGATGTGCATTTCCAACGGGCCCTCATTGTTCTTGCAGACCAAGGCGATGCGGATGCCTGCCTTTTCCTGAGTGCCAAGCTTCTCTCCGATGGTGATCGGGCTGGGGCTCTGATCTGGTGCCGGAAAGCGGCAGCAGCAGGCCACGGCTTGGCAGCTGTAGCGGCGGGATTTGCGGCATTCGCCAATGACAATGGGCCGGAGGATGATGCCGAAGCGGCGAGATGGCTGGATCAGGCGTCGGCTCAGGGCCAGCCCTTGGCACAGGGCCTCCTCGGCCTCATGCATGTGATGGGTAGAGGTGTCGAGCGGGATATGGCGAAAGCAGGCCGTCTTTTCGAAATGGCCGGGCAGCGGATGGAAGCCTTCTCAAAGTTGGCAGGTCTCGCCGGTTCCCCGGATCTTCAGGTTTGCCTCGACGGAACAGCAGACCTTCTGGCCAAGGTGTTCGCGAGAGGGATTGCTAGCGGGACGCTTGCAGACGGCAGTCTGGACTTCCGGCGCGAGGCTCTGGAACTGGCCGCAGAGGGGGACGCCTCTGCCCAGCATTATTCCGGCATTTGCCTCATGCACGGAAACGGTGTCGAGGCGGACGCAGCCGAGGCTGTGCGCTGGTTCCGTTTGGCTGCAGAGCAGGGGCATATCCCGGCCCAGCTTGATCTGGGTTTCGCCTATGACAAGGGCGATGGCGTCAGTCCGGACGCGGAGGAGGCTGCGAATTGGTTCCGACTTGCCGCCGAGCAGGGGAATGCAATTGCCCAGTGGTATCTGGGTCTCGCTTGCGAGGAAGGTTCCGGCGTCGATCAGGATGCTGCGGAAGCTGCGCGCTGGTTCCGACTTGCCGCTGAGCAGGGGCATTCTCACGCCCAAATGTCTCTGGGCCTAGCCTATCAGGAGGGCTCCGGCGTCGATCAGGACGCCGCGGAGGCCGCCCGCTGGTTCCGCCTTGCCGGAGAACAAGGGGAGATGCTGGCTCAGTGGTTCCTGGGCTGTGCCTATCAGGAGGGTTCCGGCGTCGATCAGGATGCTGCGGAGGCCGCTCGCTGGTTCCGGCTTGCGGCCGAGCAGGGATATGCTCTTGCCCAGTTCCGCATTGGACTCGCCTATCAAAAAGGAGACGGCCTCAATCAAGATGCGGATGAGGCCGTGCATTGGTTCCGCTTGTCAGCGGAGCAGGGATATTTGGCTGCACAGTTACTTCTTGCTCGCGCTTATGAAAAGGGAGAGGGAGCAGAAATCGATCTGGCAGAGGCGGCGCTCTGGTTCCGCAAGGCTGCGGAGCAGGGCAGCAAGGTCGCTCAATTTTCTTTGGGTTGTGCTTATTGGAAGGGTGACGGCATTGGGCCGGATCCGGACGAGGCGGCCCGCTGGCTCAGGATGTCCGGCTTCCTTGAAGAAGAAGAACTCGCTGCGCTGATCGCATCGCTCGACACTGAAGCGCAGGCGCCTGGCATGCCAGAAGAAAGCTGATCTGCATTGACTTAGGCGGCGGCTCTCTGCAGCCGCGCCGCGGACAGAATGTGCCGGCACGCGTCACGCGCCCGGCCGACTTCCCGAACCCTGAGGGTTCGGTCTGGTTTCAATTGTTCCAGGGTCTTCTTTGCATCTGCTATTGGATCTCGACGGTACGCTTGTCGACACGAACTCCTGCAAATTCCACGACATCAAGCACGGTCGGGATCGTCAGTTTTCCTTGGCCGACATCCCGTCCATCCCGGGCGCCGAAGAGTTCGTGGAGACGCTTCGCGAGCGCTGCGACAGCATCCTGATCGTCTCGGATTCACATGGTGCCTATGTCGGCCGCGTTGCCGAGGAGCGTTTCGGCCTGCCCTGGCTTGCTTTGGCGGATAAGCCGAACATCGCGAATCTACGCAGCTTTCTCGCCGAGCGCATGGGCTTTCCGCTACAGCATGTGCCGGAAGAGTTCCTGTTCGTCGGTGATACAAAACTGGATGTGCAGCTGGCGCGCGGGCTCTGGATACCGTCGGTTATGCTCGACCTGTGGCATTATGGAGCGCCCAACCGGGATCAGCCAGATCCTTCCAGTGACCGCGCAAAACGAATTCAGGAGGGGGCTACCTATTACTGCCGCTCCTTCGACGAGGTCTTGGGCATCCTTGATAACCCTGCGGAGAAAAGATACGTCCTCGAGGACCCGAAAGGCCGGTCATCGGCTCGGCTGCGCACAGACGAAAACTGGCGCGATGGCGTCACGGTGATCCGAGCGCTGGCTCGCGAGCAACAGGGGCCCTGTGATGCCTACGGCGCGCGCATGAGGTCCCGCCAGTTCCAGAGCGAGGATCGGACGGATGATTTTCTTCGCCGGATCTCGCGGGATGTCAGCCTTTACCTGCGGGAGGAGGTCCTGACCGAAGGCAAGTTTTCCTGGGATCTCGCGACTTGCGTTGCGGACAAGACTACGACCAAGCCGCCGCGGAAGATGGCAAATTTCCTCCAGGCTCTCGATGTCGACGTGCCCAAGGCCGAACTGTTCTCATGGCTCCCTGATGTGCAGGGGAGCATACGTCACCAGCCCAAAAGGGACGACCGAACCAAGTTCGTTCGACAGTTCGTCCGTCTGGATCCGGCGGCTAACTTGCATGGCAAGAGCGTGATTGTCTTCGACGACCAATACACGACCGGAGCGACGGCCGTGGCACACGCCGACATGCTTCTGGAAGCTGGTGCGCGCAACGTGTTGTTCGTGGCCCTATTTTTTCTTGTGAACGACGTTCCGATCGAACGCTCCTGTCCGAGATGCGGCAAGGCCGGGACAGTCCGGATCAGGTACCGCAAGAAGGATGGCGGTGCCTTCTACAGTTGTGTACCTCCTGAATATAGAGGCAAGGGATGCGGCTGGGTGGGAAACATCGGATGAGCAAAGACGACACCCTCCGCATTGTGCTGGCTTTGAGCAGTTTGCGGGGCATTGGTCCGGCGACCATGAAGAAGAGCCTGGGAAAGATCCGCGCGGCCATGTCAGAGCCGGACATCTTCCAGGCGCTGGCTCCCGTCATCGGCAAGAAGGCAGGTGAGGCAGAGTGGGTAGCTGGGCTGGGTGAGGCTGACCGTGTCATGGCACGATGCGAAGAGGTCGGCATCGTGGCGCTGTCGATGCTTGATCCAGCCTATCCTGCTCGGTTGCTGGAAATGCGCAAGCCTCCGGCCGTGCTGTATTGCCGGGGCCGGGCGGAGCTGCTCGAGCGACCGACCCTCGGGGTCATCGGTACCCGCAAGCCTACGCGGATCGGCGAGGTCGCGGCTGCCCGGATCGGAGCACATTTCTCGTCTCATGGCGTTTCCATCTGCAATGGGCTCGCGGACGGCATCGATATCTGCAGCATGAAGCCAGAAGGAGAGATTGTTCCTGGGGCGGTGGCTGTGATGGCGGCGGGTCTCGATCTGATCGAGGAGAAGCTTGCACCGGAGCGGATTGTCACGCGGGCGACGCGCGTGCTGGAGGCCGGAGGCCTGCTAGTTACGGATGCTGCCCCCGGCGCTCGCGAGGATCAGTATGCGGTCATTGCCTCCTGCGGCCTCCAGGCTGGTCTCTCTCATGCCCTGCTGCTAGTCCAGAGCCCGGTTGATGGCGGCTCGCGCTTCACGGTTGCCGAGGCATGCGATCAGCCAAGGGTGATCGCCTACCTCGTTCCGCCAACGGCAGAGGCGTCCGATCCGGTGTTCGGCGCGAATGCACTGCTGGCAACAGGACCAGACGGGCTGCAGAAATTTGCGCAGGTGAAGAGCGCCAAGGGACCGACATTGGTGCCGATCAATTCCCGGGCGGACTATGCATCAATTCTCCGGCTCTTGGAACCGTCCGCAACCTCCCTGGTTTGAGCCAGTTTCGTTCAGTACTGATAGAGCACCATAACGCCCGATAATGCAACCTTACCGGACATATAAGGGGCGGAAAGGGGCGGCGGTATCGCCAGTTTTAAAAGTCTAAACTGGCAGAACGTTTGTTCTGCCATCAATGCCATTAATTCTACGCATTGGTGGAGCAGGCCGCGCCAGCTTCGCGCGGCCTGCAATTTCACCATGACACCCAGATTGGTGTTTCGACGCCACCTTGCTGGCGGTTGCGTACCTCGAAGGACATCTTCGCCAGCGTGGCTGCTTGCCTAAGGGGATCGTCTTCTACGTCAAAGCGCGGTGCCATGCGGTTCGGGACAGTCCAGCTTCCGAGGCCTTGGTCTAGATGGATGCGTGCGCTTCGTCCGTCCTGCCAAATCAGCTCGAAACTGCGTGGGTGCGGACAGAGTTTCCTGGGCAGGATGCGCACGTCTGCGCCGTGCAGGAGCGCCCTCATGGTCTGAAGACGCACGCGATCCTCGGTCCAGTTGTCCTCAATGGTGCGGCTCAGAAAGCGATTGTCCCTGTCCTGTTCCGCGGTGTTCACGGTGATCACAGTTCCTTCCTTCCGATCTGGCATGGTACGCAGCACCTCGAATAGCAGCCGCAGGGGCAGCGGCGCGCGCAAGTAGCGGTCAGAGTAGGTAACCGCAGCCAGAGGAATATCGCGGGCGAGCTGCGGGCGCATCTCGCGGATCAACTTCCAGAACGCATGTCCGAAATGTCCCACGCTGCGGTCGAATTGGGTTCCTGCATCGCGGTGGATGGAATTTCCCTCGTTAAACTGGACCAGCTTCTCCGCCGACAACCGTTGCCCAAGATCTTCCGGCTCGCGGGTGCCGAGAAGCATCGGCCCCTCCTCCGGTTGCCCCCATCCGCCATCGGGCACCGCGCTTGCCTCGGCTTGGGCGGCGACTGCCTGTGGCTGTCCTTCATAGAGGAACTGACACAGGACCGGATTTTTGCCTTGCTTGGGCAAGGTCTTCAGACCGTGCAGTCTTGCGCCGCATTCGGCAAGGAAGCGCACCAGGTCAACCTTCTCTGGCATCTCCAGCCGCATGAAGACATCGTGCTGGAGCACGATCTGCGCCACTCTTGCCTCGTCCCGGCGAGGGAGCCGTGCGGCTAGGTCTCGCAAATCCCACGTCGAGGGTTCACCATGCATGAAGAGAGCAAGCTCGCTTACGTGGCCACTGCGCATTCGCGGTGCGAGCCAGTCCGGCAAAGCTTGTGGCAGCGCCCGGGTAGATTCGCCGAAAAGCTTGAGCGCAGCGGGTAGCTTCAGCCGATCGCGGATGCCGTTCAATGTTTCAAGGGCGCCGGGGCGGTCCATCAGCGCCATGTCGTACTGGAGGTCGCCGCGCAGGATGCACTCGGGGCAACCTGAGGCGCAATGCGCCGGGCAATCGAGGATGCGGCTGGCTCTGTCGACGATGTCTGGCAGCGAATCCTGAGCCAGCGGCGCAAAGCCCGCACCGCCGGAGGCCCTGTCGAAGAGAAACACTGACATCGCGCGATTGCCGTCCTCGAGTAGGCTCGGCGCGGAGGCGATGCCCATGTCCTCGGCTTCGATCCCCAGCGACTTTGCCAGCGCTTCGCGCAGTGCAGCTGCTATGGCCATGGCGCGCGAGCGGTCCGAGGCGGCGCTGCCGAGATCTCGTAACTGCCATTCGAAGACATCTGTGGTGATCTCGTTTCCGAGCACCACGTTGCGGCGTATCTTGCGAGAGCTTTCGTCGCCGCCCGGACATTTGCCGTCATGGCGCGGGTTGTTGCGGATCGGTTGCAACGGCCAGTGCGTCGCCATGCTGCGCGACAGAGGCGTGTCCTGCGCCGAGCCAGTCTCTGGCTCGGCCTGCCCGCAGGCGAGACAGATGGCGTAGCCGTGGCCATGCTGGCCCGGGGCAGTGAACAGGACATGTCCTTGCCGCGATGCCCGAAGCCGACCGACAGAAGGGTCGGCAAGGCTGAGCCAGGGCGTGTCGCCGCTCGACACGCGCGGCCGGTCCGGCGCGACGAAGCTCACCTGCTCGTAGCCCGCATGAGGCTTGCGGCGCCCAAGAAACCCGGAGGGGCGCAGCAGCTCGCCGTTGATTGCGGGATCGCCACATTGCGGGCAGACATGCACGTTTTCACGAGACAACCCGAAGGCTGCGCAGGTCTTGCAGCGCCAGTGGCTGCGCAGGTCGTCGAGGCTGTCGGCATCAGCGGTATTGCTCCACGCCGGCAGGATGCCGTCGGAGCGATGCACTAGCCCGTCGATGACGATTTCCGAGCCCGGGGCGTAGTCGCGTATCGCGATGTCGAGCTGTCGCGAGGGGCCCTTGCCGCCGTCGCCACCGATATGGTCGAAAGTGACCACATCGACCGGGAAGCCATAGGCGGGGGTGAAGCCGCGCCGGGCCAGTTCCGTCATCAGGAACTCTCTGCGCATCCGTTTTGCGCGGTTGGCATAGAACGCCTTTTCCGGACTGCGTGGCGACGCCGCGCGCCAGCCATCCACGAGCCGTTCGTATTCCAGGCGCCAGCGCTTCGCGAGATCGGCGAAGGCAGTCGCAGTGGCTGCGGGCAGGCTGGTCTTGCCCTCCAGCGCGGTGCCACGCACCAGCAGCGCGATGGCCTCGGCGATCTGCGGTTCCCGTGCCCAGCCGCTATCGAGCTCGGACAGGAACTGGTCGGCCATTGCGCCTTCCACCCAGGTCTGCGGAAGATCGTCATCGAGCCGAAAATTTTGCGCACCGAAGAAAGAGCCTATGGCGGTCTGGATGCTCAACCCGCCTTCCCGGCGCAGGAACATGCCGAGCAGCAGAGCATTGACGTGGCGTGATGTCATCACCGGGCTGTCGAGCCGTACCGCTGGAGCGGGGATCTCGGCACGCAGCAATGTCTCGGGATTGCGGAATACCTGCCAGTCGAGCGGCTTGTCCTTGCAGAAGGTGAAAGACATGGCCCATGGCTCGCCGCGCCGTCCAGCCCGGCCGATGCGCTGGCGATAGTTCGACGGAGCAGGCGGAACGTTGGTGTTCACCACAGTGCCGACGTTGGGAATGTCGACGCCCATTTCCATGGTGGTCGAGCAGTTGAGGATGTTGATCCTGCCCTTTCGGAAGGCTTCCTCGTAGTCCTTGAGGCTTGCGCGATCAATCTGCGCCGAATGCTCCTGCGCGCGC
The DNA here is from genome assembly GCF_013184745.1 of Mangrovicoccus sp. HB161399. GTDB lineage: Bacteria > Pseudomonadota > Alphaproteobacteria > Rhodobacterales > Rhodobacteraceae > Mangrovicoccus. The sequence goes on along the minus strand of NZ_JAATVU010000035.1, from coordinate 35,592 downwards.
AGGAAGGGCGCGAAGGCGGCAGCGCGGTCTTGCAGGTCGGTCCAGAGGCCCTTGTTGCGCAGGGTGGCGACGGTCTCGTCATTGGCAAGCCAGTTTTCGACCTCCAACCTTTCGGTCTCAGTCAGACCGGCGGGACTGGCGATAGGGAGGCGCGGCAGCGCTATCTTGGCCATGGCCTTGTCGACCGACGGCTCGTTCAGAGTTGTTCCTGCAACGGAGTAGGGCAGAATCTTGCCGGTCACGGGGCATTGCCAGGCGTGTTCCATTCCGATCAGTGCGGAACGCGTGAAGTCGAGCTGCCAGCAGGCGGGGTCGGCGCGAGTCAACACCTTCGAACGGACAAGCGCTGTCCAGAGTGCGTCCAGCACGGATTGGCTGCGATCCCGATCAATGGAAGATTCAATGCTGCCGCCGATAAGTCGATAGATGATCTGAACAAGTCCGGCTTTGGAAGTCGCCGTCCACCATCTATGCGATGTCCGTTTCGTACTGCCGTTATCGAATTCAAGACCAGGCTCGACAACCTGTGTTACAGCTTGGCGTGGCGAGATCCAGTGCGCGAGATCGACAGGATTGCGCTCCATCTGGACAGCGAGCCGGTTTCGGAAGGCCAAATCAATTGCTGCCTGTCCCAGCGCCACCCAAACCGTGGCGTCATGCCCAGCTTCACGCAGCGGAGCGGGGACATCTGCATCGGACATCTGACGTTCGAGTTCCGGCCAGCAGAGGCGGGCGAAGCCCATCGTCTCGACGTTATTCTGCAGTTTCGGGCGACGGAAGATCTCGCGCAGCAAGAGAAGTTTTGCCAGTTCGACCGGCTCCTTCGCGAGCGTCAGGCCGCCGAACGGGTGGCTGGCCGACCGCCCCTGCCAAACTTCCCCGCCGAAGCTGCGCAGGTCGGGAACATCTGCCAGGATGTTGAGCATCTCGCTCCAGGGGATCGGAGCAAAGCCGCCTTCGGCTTCGGCGAGCTTCTCGCGTTGTTCGGCGACGATGCTTTCCATTCCCGGGATGGCCTCAAGCTGGGCGATCTTCAACCGCAGATCGGCGGCCTTGGTTGGATCGCCCGCGGCTTTGCCCTGCACCGCGTGCCAGATGGCGGCACGGGTCAGGCCGCGCTCGGCCTCCTGCTGTAGCTTTGCGGCAAACCGAGCCGTGCCCTGGCGGCTGTCGGTGAAGGACAGAAGCCGTCTTCCTCCCATCGGAGCGGGACCGTCGATGCCCTCGGGGCGCGGCATCGCCTCGAGAAGTTGTGGGATTGCACTGCCCAGTAAGAAAGGAGAGCCGAACCGCTGCACCGCAACTCGGCTGCGGGCATGATGAGCATTCGAGCAGCAGCCCCTGTCCTCGTGCGAACAAATGCGGATGGTGCTGTGCCCCGGCTCACTGGTCTCGACATCCCGTACGACTGCATCGGTGTGGCGCAACTGATGCATCGGATGCGCCTCGTCTGCGGGACCGATAAGGCAGGCTTCACCGACCACGGCACCTTCGCCATCTTCGCCCGGTTCAACGTCGAGACGGAAATCGTCCTCCTCGGTGTCCGTGACTGACTGGCGCAAAATCCGCTGCTTGCCGATTTCCTCGTGGGCCAGAAGCCAAGGCGTACCGCAATCGGAGCAGGAGCCGATCTCGAACACCGGGGCGCCGCAGCTGCAATGTTCGCGTTGGAACAGGTGGATCTGGCCATAGGGCCAGTCGCTGCCCTCTGCGCAAAGCTCGGGCGCGCGCTGTGTGCAAGCTGGGTCGACGCAAGCCCAGAGTCCGGCCTGCGAGCGCTCGAAAGCATTGAGCCGCCATGGCGACAGGGGTGGAAGGTTTGGCGCCTGCTGAGCCTGTGCCATTGCGTCGAGAATGATTTCGGCTTCCGAAGCGCTGCATGTCTCGGGCACGAGAACTTGCGCCAGGCGGTCTAGGCGCGCGCCGCCCGCGCGCAGCATGGCGCGGGCCCTCTGCGCACGGGGATGCGGTGCAAGGGCCGACCAGAGCGCCTCTGGCGTGTCGCCGATTGCCTCGATTGGTCCGTCAGCAATAGTTGTCGGAAGGGAAAGAGGTTCTTCGCGCCCCATGATGATGTCGACCTGTTCCGGATCGACGCCGCCGAGGCTTGCGACGAAGCGTTTCAACGCTTTTGTGGTATCGGGACCTTCGCCAATTGTGGCGGAGGTAGCGACCAGCCGAACGTCCTCGGGCTTGACGCCGAAAGCTTGCCGGACACGCCGCAGCAGCAGGGCCATTTCGGCGGCCTGGGCTCCGACGTAGCTGTGCGCCTCGTCGAGGACGATCCACCGCAGCTGGCCCTGCGATTGTTCAAGGATGCCCCGGTCCTGCGCCCGAGTAAGCATGTATTCCAGCATGGTGACGTTGGTCACCAGCAGGTTCGCGGGTGTCTTGCGCAAGCTCTTGCGATCGGCAATTTCAGAAGGAGCAGGACGCTTGTTCGGATTTCGCGTCTCCGGAGTGTCGCCGTTGTACAGCGCATACGAAATCCGCCCGTGGAAAGGGGCGATCCAGGCACCGAGCCGCTCCCGCTGCGAGTCGATCAGCGCGTTCAGAGGATAGAGGATGAGCCCGCGCACGCCGTGCCGCGCACCAGTTTCGGCGCAGTTCAGCAAATCGTTCAGCATCGGGACCATGAAGCATTCCGTCTTGCCCGAACCGGTGCCGCTGGTGACCATGTAGCTGCGCCGGGCGGCAGCGGATTTCCATGCCTCGTGCTGGTGCCAGTAGGGGTGGCGGTCCTTCGGGATTGCCTCGGCGCCTGCTTCGTCCAGCGCATTGACGAGATCAGGCCGGAGCAGTGCCCCGGAAAGCTGCGCCATGTCTGGCTCGGCTGCTTGCCAAATGCGGGCTGCCTCGTAGACGGGCGGCGCGATCAGGCTGTCGTCCTGCCCGGGAGCGGCGGAGAGGCGGCGCAGCAACATCGCGCGGGCCGCATCCGACCGGATGTTGCCGCGCGCGACAATGGCGGAGGCCGCGCGGGCTGCGATGCTGGAAAGGGTGGCGCCGTAGCCTGAGCTTTTCATGGTCGTCACTTCGTCTTGGCAATGATCAGGGCGATGGCGGCGGGCATTGCCGTCTCGAAATAGTCGGGGTCGTGCAGCCGATAATGCAGTAGCGCGACGGCGGTCTCGGTATCTGGCGGATGCGGCAGCAGCCCAAGGACATGCTCTGCCGCCACAAGTGGCGCGTCTAGCAACCCACGGATACCGTCGAAGAATTTCTCGAACGAAGCAGGCGTATACTGTGAGCGAAGATCGAATGGCTGCCTTTCAGCCTCGTGCTTTTTGACAGCTTCCTGCGCGAAATTGGAGAGCGCCGCCTCAGGATTGTTCAGGGCTGGGGGCGGATGGCAGATATCTTTCAAGGCCAAGAAAATGCCTGTTTCCATCGCTGCAAGGAAAATCTGTCCGGCGATCTCGGGGCGGCGATCCAGGATCTGCCGTAGACGATCCGCGACGGCCTTCCGTGAGTAGTTGCGTGCGTCGCCTTCCGGCAGGCCGCTATGAAGCAGCTGGGAGAAGAGCGCAGCCTCTTGTGCGGATAGCGCCTTGCACCAGGCATTCAAAGGCAGCGTAGTCCAGGAGAACGGGCTGACGCTTTCCAATTCCAGCCTTGCGCCGAGCGCCTCTGGCCTTGCGCGCAGCAGGAGCAGACAGGCAAGTTCCGGTGCATCGGACAATGCTACGACGGAGTCGAGGCTGGACAGTGCCTCGCCTTCGCCAAGCACGTCGAGTTGCTCCTCGTAAAGGCCTAGGTCACCCATGCCCTGGATGGAAAGCAGACCGCGCAACGCCTTGCCGAAGGCGGCGATCCGTTCGTTCCGGTGTCTGTACTGTCCGCAGGACAGCATCTCGTCCGAGAACCGTGGCGCCGGGATGGCTTCGCCTGAAAGGGTCTTTTCCAGTGGCCGTGGCGGACGGACCAGGCCCTCGGCGTCGCGTGCAAAGATCATCCAAGGGCCGGGGTGCTCCGGCAGAAGCGGCATCGGACTCTCACCGGGGTGCAGCGCGGGGATCGTGGTGCTAAGCGAGGGCGCCGAGATATTTACGGCCTCGACTTCTAGCCCTCCAGGAGAGACGGCCTCGTTATCCAGCCCTAGCCTGAAGGCTTCAGAGTTCCATTCGCCGCTGCGCAGATGGCGCCGGAGCGTGATGCGGTGGCTTTGCGTCGATCCAACCATGATGCGCATCCGAAGCTCGCTGTCCGGCCCGCCGATGGCCATCAGTCCGCGCAACCGGGGCAACAATGCACTGAGCGATGTCTCGTTGGTAACGCTCAGAAGGATCGGTTTGCGCGGATTGTGTTCTCCTTGGAGGCGGAGCCGGAGTTCGGCCTTCCGGTCGGTCGGCGCGTCGATCCGCCAGCCGCGAAGGCTGCCAAGGTCGAGCTCGATATCGCTTTGAAGTATGCGATCCTCGGCATCGATGAAATGGCCCCGGTCACCGGGGCGAGGCAGGGTCGCATCGAAAGCGCGGGCTCCATCTTCAGGTGGGCGGATGTGCAACGGAATGCGTCCCAATACAGAGGCGGCATCGCCCATGCGCAAGGTCATGACACCATTTGCCGGGACCATGCCGGAAACGCCTTGCCCGAGGCTGACTACTGTCCCCGCAGGCAGGCCTGTCGTACGGCATTCGTAAAATCCATCGTGACAATCGATCAGGACGATCTGTGCCTGGTCCGGGATCAGCCGGACGGTAGTGAATGCGCGCAGGCCTCCATGTTCCTCCATCCAGCAGAACTGATAGGTGCCAAGACAAGTTGCAGCATCTGGCAGGCCTTTCTTCCAGTTCTTCTGGCCAGCCGCCCGCCAGCACATTTGCTTCCGGGTCAGCCGACGGCCGGTACCGTCCACGGTCAATACTTGGAAGGTGGGCAGCCCGCGCAGGAACTCGGATCGGTTCTTGTCACGCAAGCCAGGTACCGAGGCAGCCCTGGCCATCAGGCTGTCGGTCGCCTCGTCCTCAGCGGCGGTGGCGATCGGTATGCGCCCTGCGGAATTGATCACCACACCCTTGCCGGTCACCCGCCACAGTGTCGCGGTGCCGATCCTGCTGTCTACCGTTGCCTCAAGGTCCTCGAACCGGGCAGTGCCGTCCTGCGCCAGCACCCAGAGGTGCGGAGCCTTGGTTCTCTGCGCACTCGCGCCCAGTTTGCGCAGGCTCTGCACCTTGCCATCCGGGTCCTTCTCTTCGGCAGCCCAGATAGTGGGGATATCGTCATCCCCTTGTACCTCGCAGCCTGGGGGCACATGTGTGCCCATCAGCTGTCCTTCCGCCACCAGCCGGAACGCAACCGGGGCATCAAGCGGCATCGCGATCTCCGCACGTCGCAAGGAGCCGTCGCGGCGTACTTCCCAGCTCCGACTGTCCGCTTCTCTGTAGGCCGACAGAACAAGCCCGGGCGCCTGCTGTGCAAGGTCGGTATCCGGCAGGAACCTGACTGAGCGCAGGCGTCCGGGCTCGTCGAGGCCCATCATCCAATCTGGCAATTCCGCAAACTGGGCGATGCGCAGCTTCGGCACCCAGCGGTCCTCGACCCGAACCAGGTGCCGGGTCGCGATGGTGTCGCGCCCGGCACTGTTCTCGGTGCGGACCGCCTCGTAGAGTAGGCTCTGCGCCGCGGTGGAGTCGATCCGCAGCGGCAGGGCATCCTTCCAGCCCGGCCGGTTCGCATCGAGCCAACTCTGCCGGGCGCCTGGCGGAATTCCCGGCGGGATCTCGGATTTTCGTGCCAGAAGCAGAAGGCAGAATTCGCGCAGGAGTGTTTGGAACTCGGGGGTTCGGAACCCCATTGGAAGCGCCTGCGCCCTTTGCGCGGTGAGCGCGTCGAGAACCTCCTCGGGCGCGCCCGGTCCAACCTTGTCGATTTCGGCAAGAAGGCCACGCACTAGCCTGCGGGTATTGCCTTCGGTATCGGCCAGCAGCGCTTCGGGAAGGCCTCCCTCGGCTGCGAGCGTCTTGAGATAGTACGTGGTGCCATGCTCGGTGCGGGTTAGCTTACGGCCAAACCATGTGAGGCCGCGCTGCACGATGTGCTGCAGATCAAGCGCTTCCGGCGTTGAATTCAGCCGGTCCGTCAGAAACGCCCAAGTGTATTGCCCACCGTCGAACTCGCGACGAAATGTCTCCGCGCTCCACAGCACGAAGACCGCAGCGTATTCGTTCAGCCGACGTCTCTTGATTGCCTCCACCAGGTGCGTCTGAAGAAGGTCGACCGCATCGTCCCGAAGCCGATATGCGTGCAGGGGCTGCCCGGATCGATATGCAAGGCCGATCTTGTCAAAGAGATGTTGGCATGGGGCAGGCGTGCCCGTCGGAAAATGCGTATCACATGCGTCCGGCATAGGGAGTCCAGTTCAATTCTTAGGTCGGAAATTCTGATTTTGCGGCCAGAAGATCGGTTACGAATTCGGAGACTGGGTTCACCCCCGACATCCACAATCTGTCGCGCGCTCTCGTCGCTGCGACGTATAGCAAGTGCCGTTCTGTCGCCATGACCTCGTCGAGCTGCGCTTCGTCCCGGGCTGCGAGAAGACGGGCTTCGTCAGGAACCACGTCATGGTCTAGTGCTACGACCGCAACCGCCCGGAACTCCGCTCCCTTGGCATCATGCATGGGCAAAACTTGAACTTCTGAACTAACGGCTTCGGACAGAAGCCCGGAGAGGTCTTTGTTCCTGACAAGGATTGCCGTTTCGGAAGCTCCGATCCCATCCAAGGCAATTTCGCCAAGCCACCCGATGAGAGCTTCCAGTTCTTCTTCTCTGGAATCGAACACCTTGATCAGTGGAGCCGGTCCGTCGAAGACAGAGGTTACGCCGTGGCGCTGATCCTCCGAGCCATCCGCTTCGACGAGCGTCTCGGGCAAAAGCCCCTCGCTCCGGCGGCGGATCTGGTGCGAGGTGCGGTAGTTCACCTTCAGGCTGCGCGAGCGGCCGCGAAGGTCCACGCCAGCGGCTTTCCACGGGAATGGCGCCCGGAAGATGCGCTGACCGATATCTCCTGCGAAGAAGAGCCCGTTCGGCACCTCGCCCAGGAGGGCACCAAGCAACATCAGCTCCGCCACCGCGATGTCCTGGGCTTCATCGATGATCGCGTGGCTGTAGGGGAAGCGCCCGGCTTTCCGCAGGTCGTGCGCTTTCGCAGCCATGGTGGTCCAGCCGCGGTCGGCCAACGCAGCACGTACACTCTCGAACGCTGCCCAGAGCTGATCACGCCGGGATGCCGCCATGCGCACCTTGCGTCCGAGACGCGGCAGATCGCGATAGGTGTCGGCATCCGGCACATCCCACGCATCGACGATCAGCGTCCATTCGTCCATCAGGAAATCCGGATCGACAGACAGTCCGACGGTCTCCGCTGCCGTATTCAGTAACCCCGCGATTTCGTCATCCGTAGCCACCCGCGTCGGCCCGAAGGCCTGCTCGTGCAGCTCCGTGATACAGGCATCGAGCGACAGCACCTCGATCCGGCTCCGCACGTCCTCTCCGGCCAGCAGTGGCAGCTTTTCGGCAAGCCGCTCGGCGAGACGCGCGTTGAAGGTCGTCAGCAGCACGCGCGCGGCGGGTTCCTGGGCCATGCGGACCGCGCGGTGCAGGGCCACCACGGTCTTGCCGGTTCCGGCCGAGCCGATCACCCGTGCGGGACCGTTGAAGTCCCGGTCCACGAACTCCCGCTGCGCCGGATGAAGGAAGACTGCCCACCGCTCCCATGGCGCGTCCAGCGCCGCGCGCAACTCCTCCAGGTTCTCCATGGTACGGAACCGGCGGCTCGCATCCGGATGGGCATAGGGATCGCCATCGGCGGATGCCGAGAACAGCGCCTTCGGACGGTTGCCAGTGGCTGCCTGGAGAATGGCCTCGCCCGCCTCGCCGGGCAGGTGGCTTGCGATGTCGAGCACCGTGTCCTCGGTCGCGTCCCGCACGGTGCCGAGCCAGTCCTCGGGCACGCCCCAGCCGAGCAGCGTGTCATCGCTCTCCTCCGCGAAGATCCGCGGCAGCCGCACCGCCTCCTCGACATAGCGCTGGATCACCACTTCCTCGACAGTCTCGCGGATCTCGACGATCTGCGCTGCGCCAGTCTTGGGATGGGTGTCGATCCGCCGGGTCTCGGCCCAGCGATAGGCATCGTCATGATGGGCGACATAGGCCAGCAGCGTGTCGCCACCGTGCTTGTGCAGCACCAGCCGGATGTCGAGGTTCACCCGCGCGGTCCAGAAGCCGGGATCGCGGGCACGATCAACGCGGTGCAGCGACAATCCGGGCGTGTCCGGGTTCATCTGCAGGTCGAAGGCCGCAGTCTTCACCGCCTTCTGCTCTTGCGCGGAGAGCTTCGCGAGGCTGTCGGAAAAGGTGTCGGCGATGCGGAAAGTCATTTATCCGTCTCGGAATTCAGACAACCACCGCATTGTGGAAGCTGCGTGTACTCGACCATCTTCATCAATACACAATTCGGAATGACCGTCAGATTCAAAGTTCTCCGATAGCCATTCCGTGACGCTGTCTTCGACGCCTTCAATCTCGTTCGGATCTTCGATCATCAAGAGCACTGCGGACCATTCGAACGAGTACTCGCCATTCGTGGTGCCATCAAAGGGACAATCGAATGAGGCCTTGCAATGCAGGCCGCCCTCGTATTCCTCCAAATCAGAAATTTCGACATTATGGGAGTGTTTCTTCCAGAGCTGTTCGAAACTGATCCGAGCAGCAGATTTCAATCCGGCCATCAAATCTTGACTGGCTTCCATTCTCACACCCCCATCACCTTCATCACCTTCATCACCTCATCCCCGAGGTGGTTGATCACCTTCACCGCGATCCGCCCCGATTTCGGCCGCGCGAAGGGCCGCGAGACCGTCCGCTTCAGGCTCTCCCAGGCGTCCTCGTCGATCTCGCCCTTCAGCGTCGTCTTCAGCTGCTTGTAGGGCACGTCCGCCCCCGGGAAATACGCGTGCCGGACGAAGAAGGACTCCATGTTGTAATCCGTGTCGATGAACCAGCAGGCGATGTCGTCCGGCTCCGAGCTCACCACCTCGCCGGTCGCGGGCTTGAAGATGTCGACGCCCTTCAGCTCGACCCGGAACCGGTCGCCCTCCGGCACCACGGCGATGTCGGGCTCGCCGAAAACCACGAACAGGTTGCCGCCCCCGGCCTTCAGGTCGCCCGCCATGTGCAGGTCCGGGTTCATCCGCGCGTGCAGCACCGGCACGCGGCCGAGCTTGCGGAACTCCGCCGTGTGGGCGTCGAAGTTGAAGGCGCAGGCGATCAGGATGTCGAAGCCGCCATCGGCCGTCTCGCGCGCCGCAGCCACCAGGTCGGCGCGCTGCACCGTGCCGTATTCGGGGCCGACGAAGATCGCCGCGCGCCGCTCGGTCTCGCCTTCCATGTAGCGGCCCTCGGCCACGATCCACTCGCCGCCCCAACCGGGGGTCAGCGAGGTGAACTCGATCTTGTCGGCGCGGTCCGACTGCTGCACCCCGGCCTTCCGCAGGTTCTCAAGGATCGCCGCCAGGTAGTTCTCTGCCTCCTGCGCATCCCGGCCACGGCCGCCCGCAGCCGCCTCGGCCTCGTCGATCAGCTCGCCATGCTCGTTCACCGCCTGGGTGCGGTGCGGCGACAGGCTTTCCACAGTGAAGGGACCGGCGACGCGGACGCGCTTTTTGTCTTCGTAGGGCTTGTCGTAGAGGTATTCGAACTCTGCCTTGGCGGCGATGGAGGCGTCGATCTCCTGCTGCCGGGCGATGCGCGCGGACCAGAAGGCGTCGAGCGCCGGCTTGGCGGCGGCGGGCCAGTCCTTCGGCGCCTGGCGCGGGACCTCCCACTCCATCAGCCCGCCTGCGGGCGCGCGTTCGCCGGAGGGGAGCGTGGTGTCGCCGGTCGCGGTGAAGTCGATCTTCTTCCCCTTGCGGCCGCCGGTTTCCACCGGGAAAGGCGTGGTGTGGCCGCGGAGCACGACGTTGAGCGCCGCGAGCGAGTCTTCGACGGCCGGTTGCCGCTGGGCCCAGATCTCGTCGATCTCGGTGTTGTTGGCGATACTCTTCAGGGTGATGTGCGGGACGCGCTGGTAAACAAATCCGTGGCGGATGTCGTTGTAGGTCGCGGCCGTGGCGGGGGCGGAGCGGGTGACCTCGGCCTCTTTCCGCTGGCCTTCGGCACTGTCGGCGAGGAGGTACCAGGGGTATTTCGCCCCCATGATCCGCGCGCGGGCCAGCGCCAGCGCCACACGAGAGGTGTCGATGGTGATCCAGCGCCGCCCCCATTGCTCGGCGACGTAAGCCGCGGTGCCGGAGCCGCAAGTGGGATCGAGCACGAGGTCACCGGGATCGGTGGTCATGAGGAGGCAGCGAGCAATTGCGGTTTCTGGTGTCTGTACGACGTACGTCAGTTCCTTGCCGATCTGCATAGATTCCCAACGATCAGTGATGGGAATGATACGAAAATCGTCGACGAGTCGTATCGAGTTCAGCCGTTTTCCGGTACTCTGTATCCTCAGACTTTGTTGCAACTTTCGTAGACCGGTGAGATTGGTTTTCCACCGCTGGTTAAACATCAACCCTTCATGAGCGAACTCGAAACGAGGATTAGCGGATTCAAGTGCGACAGTTCTCGCCCTAAACCACTCCCCAGAAAACCGAGCTTTCTCAGAAAGCTTGTTCCATCGTACGAGTTGGCCCATCCGGTCGGTGCCCTGGTCATACCGTTCCAGTGAAGTATGACCGGCCTTTCGTTCATCGAACAGCTGTCTTACCTTTACCTTGTCCGCGTCTTTCGCGAACCAAAGCAAATAGTCGAGCGTATGAACGATGCCCTTTGAGACCAATCCACCAGTTTTCTGAACTGTTAGCATCGAGAGGAAATTCTCCTCCCCAAACACCTCATCCATCAGCGCCCGCACCCGGTGGACGTTTTCATCCCCGATCTGGACGAAGCAGGATCCGCTCTCGGTCAACAATTCGTGCGCCACCACCAGACGGTCGCGCAGGTATTGCAGGTAGGAATGGATGCCGTCGCGCCAGGTGTCGCGGAAGGCCTTCACCTGCTCGGGTTCGCGGGTCAGGTGCGCGAGGTTGCCATCCTTCACGTCACGGGACGTGGTGGACCACTGGAAGTTGGAGTTGAACTTGATGCCATAGGGCGGATCGAGATAGATCGCCTGCACCTGCCCCTTCAGCCCCTCGCGCTCGGCAAGGCTGGCCATGACCTGCAGCCCGTCGCCCAGGATCATCCGGTTCGACCATTTGCGGTGGTGGCGGTAGAATTCGATCTCCGCCTCGCGGTCGTCATCGCTGACCCCGAAATGGTCGAAGAGGTCGACCCCGCCGCCCTCGCCGTTGCGTTTCCCGCCCGCGCGCAGGTCCTCGATGATTGCCTTCGGGTGCACCTGCTCCTGCAGGTAGATCGGCGGCGCGTCGAGGGTCAGCGCGGCCTGGTCGACATCCTTGCCGCGCCAGATCAGCTGCGGATCGAGATCGGGGTTCCGCGTCCGGTAGGCCACCTTGATCGGCGCCGCATCGTCCGGATCCATCATCGGCGCCAGCTCCGGCGTCGGGATGTTCAGCCGCTCGTCGGAATGGGTGATCGGGTCGATGGGGGTGGTCTTGTCGGTCATTGGCTTTGTTCCAGCACGTCGGAGATTGCTGCCACGTAGGCTTTCCTACGGCTCTCCATCCAGTCGATGATCTCCGGCCAATTGCCCGGATCAATGTAAGATTTCTCCAGCCGTTCGCCAAAGACGTGACCATTTGGTTCCGGGTTGTAGATCTCGATCCCGAGGTCTCTCGCAAACAGTTTGGTGTGCGGCATCAGAAGGCTTGCTGCGGACAACTTGTCGTCGCCACGGCCACCTCTGACGTAGATGCCAGCGGACTTTTCTCCAATCCAAACCGAGATGCGCACAGTGCCACCGGCGAGAGCAGTGTATCCGTTCCATCCCTTCTGTGCCTTGATACCTTGTTCGGCTGAGTCCGGGTGAAGTTCGAGATATCGGGTCCAGAAAGCAGTTCGTGTCTCTGTGTGCAGGTCGCTCGAAGACGTCGCTTGTCGCCGCGTTTCAACTAGGGCGCGGGACCATCCATCGGGCTTCTCCACCACCTCGAAGATCGGCGCAAAGGGGCTGTCCCCGATGCGGACAACACGGACTTTGACCGCAAAGAACGAGAAACCATCCGAAGTATTTTCGTTGAGCCAACGGATAGCCGAGAGATGCGGTACGCGGAACTTCGGAGCGATCCAGACGACGGTGCGGGCATCCAGTCCGGCAAGGTATGTCATGATCTGGCCGAGATGAGCGTGGTCAGTGGTCTCCAATTGGTTCTCGATCAAAACGACGCTGTCGTCGAGCGGATTGCGGGCAAGGATGTCCGCCGCGAAGGTGTCGACGGCGACCTCTGTACCGGTCAGTTCCAGTGGGATGCCAACAGCCTCGGCCAAGTGGTCAATGTTTTGGGCGAGCCAAGGCGTAAAGGCGTGGGCCTCATGGGCCCAGGCGTCGCGCAGAGGGACCTCCCGAAGGCTGCCAAAGGCGATGTCAGTCATGCCGGTACCACACCGAGAAGCTCGTCGATGGCACGATCGAGCTCCGGCCCGAACATGAAGGGGTCGCGCAGTTCCACGAAGCCCCAGCGGCCATACTTGCCCAGCCGGTTGACGCCCGGGATCCACTTTCCGCGCATCGTTCCGGCCTTGATCCGGTCGGTGTCGTCGCGCTCGCCCTTCACCTCGACGACCAGCGTCACCGGTTCGGGCGTGTCGAGGCGGAGCAGGAAGTCGGGTCGGTACATGCGGCTTTCGCCCTCAACCAGGTAGGGCACCTCGAAGCCGAGGTTGTGGTTCTTGGCGTAGCAGAGGACGCGGGAATTGCCCTCGATGACCGTGCAGAGGTCCGCCTCCCAGCTGCTGTCGGTGATGACCCAGTTGATGTGCGACCGCCGCGGATCCGGCGCGAAGCGGGTGGCCTTCGAAGTGGTGAATGCGACGTCGAGGGTCGAGCCGGTGGGCGTGTAGGGATCGAGCACGGCGCGCAGCAGGCTGTCTCCGCGGGGCTTGTCGAGGAGCGCGCCCAGGATGATGTCGCAGACCTCGTCGGCCAGCTGGCGGTAGAGCAGCTGCGCCTCCATGGTGCCGCCCTTGCAGACGAGATGGCCCTCGCCCAGCCACTGGTTGGCCAGCCGCTTGGCCGCCGGGAAGAGATGCATCCGCGGCTGCTCGTTGGCATCGCGGAGCTTCTCGAAGATCAGGTGCTTGGCCAGGTGCGTCGCGATGGAGGAGCGCCGCTGGGCCTTCAGATAGTCGAGCGTCAGGACGACATCCTCGCCGACGATCCCCTGCATGGTGATCTCGCAGGCGCCAACCTTGTCCGGGGTCAGGATGTAGGGCTCCAGGCCCGAGAAGTCGGCCTCCAGCCGGTCCGGCGGGATCTCGGCAACGTAGCCCTGGACGCGCGGAAAGGTGATCTCCAGATGGTCGCGCTCGGGGCTGACGGCACGGACGGCAACGACATCGCGGGGCTTCTGCGGCGGGGCGATGTTCGGCTGGGCGGAGAAGTTCAGACCGTCGATCCCCATGATGTCGGCGTATTCCGTGCGGAAGTGGCGGCGGCCGGTATCCGGGTCAGGCGTGTCGTCGAGATCGTAGGAGAGGCGGCGGAGTGCGCGGCCGATGACCTGCTCGCAGATCAGCTGGGTCCCGAAGGCGCGCAGCCCGAGGATGTGGGTGACGTTGTTCGCGTCCCAGCCCTCGGTCAGCATGGACACCGAGACGACGCAGCGGACCTGCTCGCCGAGCTTGCCCTTGCGGCCGACGGTGTTCATGACCTCGCGCAGGATATCGGCATCGGTCAGGGGAGCCCCGCTTGGATCGCGGACAGCCTGCTCGCGCCGGAAGGCTTCGATCTCCTCGGCATGGGCATCCCGGAAGGCCTTGTCGATGTCACCGCCCGCCTCGAGGGTCGCGCTGTCGATCAGCACCGTCCGCGGCCTCTCAAGCCGTTCGCCATCGCTGGAGAAGTTCGAGAACAGCTCGCATTTCCCGGGCATCACCTCGATCGTGCCGTCGGCATTCTCGCGTTCCCACCCGGCCACGTAGTCGCGCAAGAGTTCCGAGTTCGTCGTGTTGTTGCAGACGATGATGAAGACCGGGGGCACGCCGACCCCGTCCTCGCGCCAGAGCTTGAATGTCTGCGCATAGTGCCCGTAGAGCGCGTCTATGGCGGTCTTCAGCTCAAGCGGCAGCTTGTCTGGATCAAGACGTGTACTGCCGCGTGTCTTCTTCGGCATCTTCTTACCGATGGTCTTCCAGAGGTTCCGGTAGAGCGGCTGCGGCTGCCCCGGCAGGTTGTCCGCCACCGGGACCCGGGGCAGCTTGACGATGCCGCATTCGATCGCATCCATGAGCGAGAAGTCGGAAACCACCCAAGGAAACAGCGTGCCTTCGACCCAGCCGGACCCGGACAGGAAGAAAGGTGTCGCCGAGAGATCATAGACGGCGCGGACCCCAAGTTTGCGCTTCGCGGCTTCCAGCCCGGAAATCCAAAGACGCGCCGCCTCGCGGTTCTCGTCAGCTTCCTTTTTCTCGTCTCCCGTGAGCTTCGGTTCGTCAGTCTTGTCTTCCCGTTCCCGGTAGCAGTGATGCGCCTCGTCGTTGATGACCGTGATGGGACCGGCCCCCATCAGCTCGGGCATCACCCGCTGGAGCATCTGGCCTTCTGTCTCAAGCGTCGCCAGCCCCTCGCCATGGCCAGCCAGCGCCTCGCGCGTGCCCTTCGCGAGTTGGATACGTTCCCGCAGCTTGAAGGCGTGGTAGTTGGTCAGGACAATCTTCGCCTCGTTCATCTCGCGGAGCATATCGACCGGCACAAGATCGCGCTTGTGGTAGTAGCTCTCGGCATCATTCGGCAGGAGCACGCGCAAGCGGTCGCGGATCGTGATGCCCGGGGTCACGATAAGGAACCCCTTCCCGAAGGATTTCGAGTTCTGGCTGCGCGCCGCGTTCAGCGTCTGCCAAGCGATCAGCATCGCCATGACGGTCGTCTTTCCCGCACCGGTCGCCAGCTTCAGCGCAATCCGGAAAAGGTCCGGATTGGCCGCCGCATTCGCCGCCTCGAGACGGGCCCGAAACCGGCTGCCACGCTTCTTCTCCTTCGGAGCCACTTCGGCCAGCCATATGGCAGTTTCAACAGCCTCGAGCTGGCAGAAGAAGGGCCGGATCGCTTGCATCTCGTCGGCCTGTAGGGCGCGCCAATGCTGCAGCAGCCTCTGGGTCACCGGAGTGACCTGCCATTGCGCCGGGTTCGGCAGTCGGCGCCACACCTCGACTTCGCGTCGAATTTCGTTGACGAACTCTGTTACGTTGTATTCGACGCCAGAACCGCTCAACGCTTCGTGCCCGAGATCGAAGGAATCCTGTCGAACCTCTTTCCGGCTTCGCACTTGAGGCATGGCCGCAACCAGATCGGATCGCCGCCGAGTTGCCGCGATTACATCTGTCGGCAGGCCATCCTTATCCAGTTCCCAATGCCGGTCGGGCTCGGAGTATGGCGAGTTCAAAATCGGTTTCTCGAAAAAGCTCATCAACCGGCCTCGTGAAATCTTGTGGCTTTCATTTCTGTATTCTCTGGAGAGCACGGGAGAGCAATACAGGACGGTGTAGGATTGGGTGAATTGGCAGATGACGAATCGTCAATGCTCTGGAAAACTGAGATAATCTTTTTAGATTCCATCTATTTGCATCCAAATCCGCTTGGCTACAGGCTTCCCTTCACCTCTCGGAACAACGCCTTGATCTCGCCGACTGCCTTCGAGCTTGGTTTATCGAATTCCGTAATAGCGCGACCGGAAATCAAGGCCTGCATAAAGGCTTTGCGCTGCCCCAAACGCGCCTTTGCAACCGGCACTTCAGGGTAGAGTTCCTGCAATACTGCTTCCGTGTCGTCCCCTTCCGGACCGACAGCTGCGACTTGGCTCAGGACGAAGACGCCCGGACGACCGGCCTGCCTCATGATCTCAACCGTTCCGGCGGCCGCATTGATATCAAACGGGCCTGGACGGATGGGAACAACCACCAAATCAGCGGCACGAACTGCGACGTCGATGGTACCGCCCGCGTGCGGCGGCGTGTCGATCACCACATAGTCGGCGCCGTCTTCCTCGGCCTGTCTCAGATAAGCCGTAAGGTTGCCAGGCATGGCCTGCAGCACAATCGGGTCTTCCAGATCCCGTAGTTTCGCCCAATCAGAGACAGACCCTTGGGGGTCAAGGTCGAGAAGGACGACCTGAGTGTTCTTGCGGCTCTGCATGGCTTGCACCGCGAGGTGAATTGAAATGGTGCTCTTACCCGCGCCGCCCTTCTGCGTGGCGACGGCTATGACCTTCGTATTCCTATTCATGCACCACCTTCATCGGTGTCCGGTGTCGCGCCATCGCTCTCCAAGTATGTCTCGTACTCTCGCAACATCTGTTCGACGACGACACCGCCGTTCAACGACAACCACTCGAGGAAGCCTGCCTTTGGAGCATCCTTGAGGGTAATGTGGACGCCGGAGGCTGTACGCCGGAGGCTGCCAACAGGCCTGTCATGAGAAGACACCCAGAGCTCTACCTGCGCGGCCTTTGTGATGCCAATCTTCCCATCTGACTTCTCAACCCTGAATGCCGCATCGAAGATGCTGGAGAACCTGGCATCGGAAGACGCAACTGCAGCATCCGAAATGTTGGCAGCTGCCAACACCTCGCGCATCCGTCCTTCAGCGGTACCGTCGCTTTCGAGCTGCGCGACAAGCTTTTCCCAGCGCGGCCTACCGGCACCAGGCGCTTTCCCGATGAAGGCAAGGATATCCTCAGGAATGCCCCGTCCAATCTTGAGGTACCTCGATCTATCGGTCTTTCCGCAGGAGAAGGCAGCGTCGATGTCGGCTGGCGTCAAGCCAGCCTCGTCGACCATGCGGACGGCAAGTCTCGCCCGCTCGATGTAGCTGAGGTCTTCCCGAGCGATGTTCTCGATCGCCTGCCCCATGACCAGTTCCTTGGCGTCGAGGTCCTGAATCTCTGCCCGGACGGTCAGACCGGCCTGCTTACACGCTGCCAGCCTGCGGCGGCCAGCCACGATCTCGTATTCTCCAGGTTTTGCGGGATGTGGCCGAACGAGGATCGGGACTTTCTGTCCGGCAACCCGAATGCTTTCGGCCAAAGTGACGATTTCAGCCTGATCAACCTCGATGCGATCCTCAAGTCCACCGGCATGGACGAGTTCCGGATCCAGTTCGGCAATTCGTCCCGCGACCGGCCCAATGTTGGCAGCTGCCAACCCACCTTTCCTGGATTTCGCGGCCAAATCCCGCAACGAACTCTTGCGCGCAGCCATGGGCTATTCCTCTTTTCCCGGCCACAAAGCCGCCAGGCAAGACATCAAGTCCCTGCCCCAAAACATCAGTCGAGCCGATTGCGCTTGGCGTGCGCCCGGCAAAACGCGACGAAGTGCTTGCCGGGATTTCGCGGTGAATCCTCGAGTTCCTCGATCCATTCTCTCCACTCCCGTTCCAGCGCATGGACATCCCAGCCGGCCGCAGCCGCCCTTGCCTCTTCGTAGTCTTCCGGCTGCAGAAGCATCGTCGGGATAAGGCCGGGCTCCTGCGCGCCAATACGGCGAAAGATCACGTTCGGTCCTTCTTCCTCGATCAGGTAATCGGGAATGAATCTATCCTGGCCATTTTCGGCAAGGAGTTCCCGGACCGACCTCTTGAACCTCGACGCCGGGGCGCGGCTTCCAACTTTACGCGAGAGCTTGTCCCAGCCGATCGTCCAGCGCACCTGCTGGCCGCAATGCTTGCGGCCAATCTCGTAGAGGCGCCGCGCAAGCGGACTGCGAAGACGGAAGTAATCCGGCGAGATGCGCAGGACCTCCCGCGACCGGACTGCATCGAGCGTCCAGTCGGCCAGCTTGAGCTCGAGCTCCGACATGCGCCCGTCGGTCGTCTCGCGGACCACCCGGAAGCCATCAATCAGGCCGACCCCCTCGGTGATTTCCTTTCCCCCAATGACGAAGTTCGCCTTGATGGTCGTTCCTCTCAGTCGCTCGAGCGCCGCCGTCAGCGCCCGGTAGGCCCTTCCATCCGTTCCACGGTTTGTCGCGAGGAGTAGCTGATGAGCGTTGATACGGAGATATGCCGTAGGTTCCCGGCCTGCATCCGCCGCCGCGACCAGCTGCGAAACAGCAAAAATGAGAACATCCCGGTCATGCACGGTTGCAAGCCCACGGCCCGACGGAATGACCTCCATGCAGGTCTTGCCAAGATTGTAAGTCCGGGCAACCATGTCAGGACGTGTTGAAATCGAGAAGATCGGATGCTCCATCGAGGCCAGATCACCCCTAGGCGCTGCATCGAGAATATCCGCCACGAAAAAATCTGGCTGTGCAGGGCTAGGGATCAGCTGCTGGTTCATCTGCAAATACTTCGTGGGTTCACGCGGTCTTCGTGCCTTCAGGCCCGCTTCGTGCTTTCAAGCCTACTTCGTGTTTTCAGGCCACGTCAACCGACGAGTGCCGAGTCGGGCGAATTCTTGGTGTTGATGCATCGGCTTCGTGACTCGGGGCCAACTTGCTGCAACAACTTCGTGACTCGACGCCGAGTCACGAAGTTTATCCATTTGTTTTACAATGACGATTCAAGTTATCGACAGACCGTAACTCTTTAACTCTTATTTAACTTACTAACTCAGAGCCAAAGCAGACCAAAATGTACCCGCAAGATGATAGTCACGGGTATCAAGAGCAAAGAGCACAAACGCTTGCCAACGCTCATTCCCGCTGCGGATGGCGGCAAGGCGCTGCTTCGCGGTGGCGCACGCGCGGGCCTGCAGCAGGCACTCAACATGGGCGGCGACATGCAGCGGCCGGATCTCCTGGAGGCTGCATGTCGCCCAAGTCGTCGAGGAAGGCGCAGAATTCCGTCACGGCGCGCAGATAGGTGCGGCGGGTGTTCGGGTTGCGGATCCGGGCGCCAAAGAACTCCCGCGTGCGCTCCGTGGCCCGCTCGCCCGAGGCGGCGACTAGGGCGAGCAGGCCGCCGGACACGGCGGCATCGCCATCAGGCAGCATGACCGGTCCCCAGCCCGCCCATCAGCTCTTCTTGCAGAAGTAGAGCGCAATATAGGGCGGCATGTTGTTGTGGGCTTCGCTGCCTCCAGCGGCGACCGGTTTCCGGGATGTCACCCGATAGCTTCCACCTTGAAAGCCGTTTGTGGCGGAGTCGCCCCGGACATTTGCCCAGTAGCCTTCAAGCCTTCCGTCCGGTTCGTGATCATGTCTTGGCATCTCATCCGGTGTAAGTTTGTGTGTTTCTTCCCCGCCGCGCTTTCGATACTCGTAGCGGCCCTCTGGCCCCCCTGCGGCGAGCACTGTTCGTCCCGCGAAGATTTCGGGTTCTTCCGTAGCCAGAGTTACCGGATGCTGCGCGGCGCTGCCGGATGCGGCAGGGGAGGGCAGGGGCACGGCCCGTTCCGGCACGGTCCCGGCGGAGGCTGCCGGAAACCCGCATGCCGGGCCGCATCGGCGACCCTGAATTCGTGCTTTACAGCCGCTGCACCTCGCAGCATCTTGTATCCAACCGCAGCGCGATCGCCAGATCGGCTAGGGGTCCATGGAAAATTCCGGCCGATATACACATGATGTGCCGGGCTGCCCAACAAGAGGGTGGACACATGTCAGTGCTCCCCAATCGCCAGCCAGCCCTGTTCGAACACGGGGCTCTTTCCCCGGACGGAACCGGGACCTTTCCGGAAGCCGACCGCACCGGACGTGCAGCCGTTGCAGGCCCGGAGGGCGGGGCAGCGGAACGGAAGGCGCCCGCCGGGCGGAAAGCCTCGCCGCAGCTTCCGGGCGGCCGGGCAATCCTTCCGGCCCCGGACGGGACATGTACCTGTCCGACAGGGAGGTCGCCGCGCGCCATTCCGTTGCCCGCCCTGCCGTCCGGCGCTGGGCAGGGGGCCAGGACGGCTTTCCGGAGCCGGTCCGGATCGCCGCCGGAACGACGCGGTGGCGCCTTTCCGATCTGGACGCCTATGAGCGCGGCAGGGTTGCCGCCGCAAGGACAGCGAAACCCGTGCGGAAGCGGGGAGGCGGGAAATGAGCCGCGCCTGCCGGGAGAGGGTCAAAAGAACGAGATGTCGTCGGCAAGCAGCATCCTGTCGGCGATTCCCTCGAGCAGCAACGTCCTGTCTCCGCCGAAATCGAGCAGCAGGCCGGTTTCCGCATCGGCCGCAACCTGGTCCAGCAAGGCCGCCGTGTCCGCAGCGCCGTTCATGATGGACCGGTTCAGCAGCAGCACGTCCTCGCCGAGTTCGAAATCGGTGATTGCGCTGTTCACGGACCACGAGCTGAAATAGAAATGGAAGCTGTCCGCTCCCTCGCCTCCGGTCATGATATCTTGGCCGCTGCTGCCTCCCAGATGGTCGTCGCCCTCGCCCCCGTCCAGCCGGTCATTGCCGCTGCTGCCATTCAAGGTGTCCTGGCCGTCGCCCCCCGAGATCACGTCGTTGCCGGAGCGGCCTTCCAGGGAGTCGTCGCCCGCCCCGCCATCCAGCGTGTCGTCCCCGCCACGGCCATCGAGGGTGTCGGCTCCGTCTCCGCCCGAGAGCAGGTCATTGCCGAAGCCGCCCCAGAGGAAGTCGTCGTCGCTGCCGCCATCCAGCGTGTCGTCCCCGAAGCCTCCCACAAGCCGGTCCCTTTCGGCGCCACCGGCCAGCATGTCGTCGCCGCCCTGGCCGAAGAGCAGGTCGTAACCTTCGCCGCCTTCGATACGGTCGTTCCCGAGGCCTCCCTCGGCCGTGTCGTTCCCGTCGCCTCCGTAGATCCTGTCATCGCCGAAACGGCCTTCCAGGATGTCGTTGCCAGTTCCGCCGTCCAGCGTGTCCCGGCCGAAGCCGCCGATCAGGGTGTCATTGCCATCCTGGCCGTAGAGCACGTCGGCCCCGTCGCCCCCCTCCACACGGTCCTGCCCGCCGCTCGCGAACACGGTGTCGTTGCCGGGCCCGGTGGCGATCCTCTCGCTTTCCCGGGTTCCCGTGACCATGTCGTCCTCGGAGATGCCCGAAAGGTCGTCTGGCATCTCGGCAAGCCCGGACAGGTCCGGAATGCTGATCGGTGTTCCCGGGGCGAAGCTGCCCTCCGGCACCTGCAGGGCGCCCGGCACGCCGGGATCGAAGCTCCCGATGAATTCCAGCACGCCATCGAGATCCGATAGATCGGCAGCGGTGCCGCCGAGATGGAAGATCATGTCGGTGTTGGCGTCGAGATCGTAGAGATCGAGCAGGATCGCTCCGGCATGGACACCGGTGGCAACCTCCAGAACCAGCACCGTGTAGCGGCCGCCGAAATGGTCCTGCGGGACGGAGGCCCCATTGAGGCGGACATCTGCTGCAATGCCCGAGCTGTCGAGGATTCTCATATCCGCGACAGGAAGGCCGAAGAAATTCTGCGAGACCGAATAGTCGAAGAATTCCTGCAGGTCCGGGAGCACCACATCCAGCGTCGCGAGACCGGACAAGCTGCCGTCGATGAGGGTGTAGCCGCGGAAGGAATAGGTTTTCATTGGAATGCCTGCCTGAAGTGGAGCGTCATGGCTCCGGTCTAGGACACCCCATGTCGGGTGCCAACGGATTTGGGATTTTCTGCCGGACGTGCCGCAGCTTTGCGGCCGGGCCCCGCGATCCGGCCGTTTCCCGCATGTGGCCAGGCGGACAGGAGATGAACCGCCAGGACCGCGAGGGAAGACCATTGGTCCGGGCTGTGCTGTGCGCCGTCATTGCGGGGAGCTGCGCGGCAAGGTCCGGCACGCATTTCCGGAATGCGGCCCTCGCGGGAGGGACACGAACGGGGTGGAGGTTGCGTTTCTTCCGGTTCCCCTCGCCGGGAGGATTGCGCTCCTTGACGGGGCAGAGCGTGGCGCAGCCAAGGCCAGCCTTGCCTCGCTGACCGGCGACGCCATCAGAACGGTGCCGATCGGGTGACCTGCACTGCGGCAATCCCGGGGGAAAGTCGCGACGGGCATTTGCAGGGCGACATCGAAGCGCTCATGTCCCGGACCGCCGCCGGACGGCCAGACAGATGCGGCGATGATGAGGACCGGCAGCTGCCCCGCTGGCCGCGGCCCGGCATGCAAGGGTCCCGGCCGCTCGGCGCGACGCCCTGATCCATGGATGGAGCAGCCTCCGGCCGCGGAGCCTGACGGCGCGCTGGGCGGGACGGGAAAGCTTGCCACGGGCAGTTCCGCCGTGACCGGGACGATGCCTGCTCCCCGTCCCGGTCACCGTCTGCGGCAGGGCGGCTCCCCCTTCCGGGCAAGGGGAAGGGAAGGGCCTGCGGAGCCAGGGAAAGGGCAGGCGTCGGCGGAATGACGAAGATGGCGGCCGGCTGGTCCCGCCTGTCCGGACCGGGAAGCGCCTGCCCATGGCGGCACCGGAACCGGCGCTTGCACCAGTTGCACCCGCTCTGCCCGGAGGCCCGGCGAACGCGCTGGGCGCACCGGGGATAGGTCTGGACCGTTCGGATTGGGCCCGGGGGGCCGAGAGGGGGCGGCATTGGTGGGCGCTCTGCATCTCCGGCGCGTCCGCCATTGCCGGGCCAGTCCGCGGAGGCAGCAGGCCACGGTGAAGGGTTTGCCCCGGCTGCCTTGCCGTGAGGACCGAAGCGCCCGGACAGCCCCTTGCAACAGCGGCCTCCATCCTGGACAGGGAACGATGTCCGGCGCCTTGCCCCGGCTCCCTCGCCGGACCGGGTTTCGATGCGGACGGCGTCCTCACGTCCGGTTCCGGCTTGCCTTCCGTGCAGGCGGGCAGGGGAGAGACCTGCCTGACATCCCGGGATGGATCGCGGTCCCGCCGGGCATTGGCGTGCGGAAGCGGAACGGCCTCCAGGACAAGCTGACCGGCAAAAGGCAAGCCTCTGCCCGGGGACGGCCTTCCCGCGAAGGGCCTGGCTCCCGAACCCCCGGGACAGAAAACCACAGCGGACGGGCACTGCACGCGCAGGATGACAGCGGCGGCCGGAAACCGGCGCAGGACCCGGCATCGGCCAGCCAGGCCATCAAGCCAGCATTCCTGGCATGGGGCCTTCCCGGGGACCGCCCGCGCGGACAGGCCGGTTGCGGAGAGCTGCGGATATGGGCCATCGGTTCCATCTGCTGCCGGAGGGGCCTTCTCCCGGTCCCGCTGCCGCTGACGCTGTCGCACCCGGGAACGCGCTGGGCGAAGGCACGGTGCTTTCCTGCCTCCCAATCTCCGGAACTGTGTTGCCGGGGTCTTCCCCCTGAACCCGGTGCCACGGAGCGTCCCGGCGCGGCTCATGCCGCGGGCCGAATGGTGTCTTGCCCGGAAACGCGCTGGGCGCTGCCCGCCAAGTCCATCTCTGCGGCGGCACCTCCGGGAACATCTCCGGCCGTCCCGGAAAGCTTGCAAACTCTCCCAGGCGGCTCCCAGAATGCGGACTTCATTTGGACGGTGCTAGCCAGCCGGAAATGAAACTCCCCCGCTCAGGAGGCGCTACAGGCGCTCTGACGGCCCTTCGGCGCGACGCCCAGCGTCTTCGGGTTTCCGCAGTCCCGTTCCGGGCGCCGCTCCGGACCCCCATGCCGCAGGAGGGCCGCCGCCGCAGGGATTGCGCGGAGTTGGCCGTCCATCCCTTCGCTGCAGCCGGGGCAGCCGGTCCGCCGACCGGGAGACAAGCCGGTGCCGATGGCCCTGGCCGGGCGCCATGGTCCGGACCGCGGCTGCTTCCCATCGAAGAGGCGGCTGGCAGGGGGCCGCGCTCCGGCGGCTTGCCGCCCCCTGCGACGCCATCGGGACGCTGGCCGCGGCCGCGCTGCTGCATGTCGGGCAAGCGGGAGGGGCCCCATCCGGGCATTGTCTGCCGTCGCCACCCGACCCGGCGGGGACCCCCATGGACGCAGCCATGGCGGCACGGAGCATGCAGCCCAGGGGTGCCCCCGGCGCCTCCGGGGACATGGGCATGACGGCGGCATGGCGGCCTGAAATCCATCCGGCGCGCGGGTGCCCTCGATGGGCATACGTAATAAAACGTAACTTTTGCACCGCTGATCGCTGCCTGGGGTTCCAATCCGTGCATTGTTTTCATTGCGTTTTCCGGATTTCGGGGAGCACGTAACAAAAAGGGAGGATTAGGGGAGACTCCGCGGGCAGCATGGCACGGCCGAAGGCACTGGCGGCCTCAATGGCCCAGGCAGGGCCGCGGCTCCATGCGGCAGTGCCGCCAAGGGCTGGGACCCGCAGATTTCCGGCCGCCCCGGCACGTCCGCCCGCCAGCCTTTCCGGTAAAATGCCGACAGTGAGGCCGCTCTCTGCGACCTTCGCAAATGGCTGCGTCCGGCTGGACTGGTTCGAGCGGCCCGACAAGACAGATCCGGTCCTGCGCGCCGCGCTGGCGCATCTGTGGTTCGTGACCATCCATCCTTTCGAGGATGGCAACGGCCGCATTGCCCGCGCGATCGCCGACATGGCGCTCGCCCGCTCCGAAGCCAGCCCGAGCCACGCCCCAACGGAACGCGACCGCCGGAAATTGCCCGGGTCTTCCACTGCGGCGGAAAATGACAGGGCAGTCACCGGTCCGATGCCCGGGATCGTCATCAGCAAGACCGCTGCCTTGTCATGGCTCGCGGCAGCAAGCAACTGCCGGTCGAACTCGGCCGCGTGGCGGTCCGTGCCCGGCGGCGCCTAGGCCGCCGGTAGTTCAGCGGCGCTGTTGCCGACGATATAGCCGAAGGTCAATGCCGGGCCGAGGGTGATTCCGGCGCCTGGATAGGCCCCTGACATGATCGAGTTGATATCGTTGCCGCAGGCGAAGAGCCCCTCGATCGGCTGGCCCTCGCGGTCCTTGACACGGCCCTGCGCGTCAATCTCCAAACCCATCGAAGTGCCGATGTCGCCGGGAAAGATCTCGACTGCATAAAGCGGGCCCACGAGCGGCCGCAGGCAGGGATTCGGCTTGCACTCGGGATCGCCGAGATAGCGCTGGTAGCTAGTCGTGCCCTTGCCGAATTCGCTATCGGTGCCGGAGGCAGCGTCCCGGTTGAACCTCTCGATCGTCTGGCTGAGAGCTGCAGGGTCGATGCCGCAATTGCCAGCAAGCTCGGCCAGAGTCGCACCGCGCTTCAGATAGCCGCTGGCCAGGTGGGGAGCGATGCGCCCCGGAAAGGCCGGCACCGCACCTAGCCCGTAGCGCCTGAGCGCCCGATGATCGCAGACGAGCCATGCCGAACGCTGTCCCCCGTCAAGAAGCTTGCCTATCAGCGCCTGAACGAAGTCGTGATAGCTCACCGCCTCGTTGACGAAGCGCTGCCCGTCATGGCCGACCGCGATCACGCCAGGCTTGGCGCGGTCGAGGAACAGATGCGGGAAGGGGCGGGTGCTGCCATCGCGGTTCTTCAGAAGCGAGACCGGTGTCCAGAAGGCGGCGTTGGAATTGCTCTCGACGAAGGCTGCACCGATTGCCTCGGCAGCGGCAATCGCACCGCCGGTGCCGGACGCAGGCGACATCGAGTAATGCGGCAGGCCGCGGCGAACGTGGTCGAAGGTCCGCGCACGGCGAGCGGCGTCGTGCGGGAAGCCGCCTGCGGCCAGCACCACGCCGTGGCTCGCTGTGATGCGCCGGATGACTCCGCCACAGCGCAGCTGAGCCCCGGTCACACGGCCGGAGGCGTTGCGTTCGAGGGCCACGAGCTCCTGTCCCAGATGCATCGGGATGCCGCGGGCGAAAGCGCTGGACGCCAGCCGCGCAGCCACCGCCGCGCCCATTACCAGACGGGTATTGCGACCATGGCCAAGCCGGTCGATCCCATAGCGCAGGATCCGGCCAGCCGCATACCGGGCCGAAACGGCAGAGCGGGTCATCCTCAGGAAATGGTAGATGTCCGGCCGCCCGAGCGTGAGCCCGCCGAGGATCGTGAAATCCTCGATCGGCGGCTTCATCCGCGCCAGCATCGGCCCGAGCTTGCGGCCGTCGAAATCATGTGCGTCGAGCGCCCTCCCGCCTTCGGCAGCGCCGTAGCGGTCGGAATGGTAGTCGGGCGAGACCGGCCGGTGGGACAGTGTCAGCTCGGTCTCGTCGTTGAAGAAGGCGATGGCTTCGGGGCCCTGGGACAGGAAGGCATCGACCAACTCGGCATTGAAGAGGTTGCCGGCCTCTGATTGCAGATAGGCTCTGGCGGCGGCGCGGTCGTCGGCCATGCCCGCGCGGCGCATGAGGGGATTGTCCGGCACCCAGATTGCACCGCCCGAGACCGCGGTCGAGCCCCCCCAGACGGGAGCCTTGTCGACGAGAATGGGGTGGAGACCGCATGCCTCTGCCCGAAGCGCGGCGGCCATGCCGGCCGCACCGGTGCCCACCACCAGGAGCTCGCAGCGTTCGGGCAGGGGCGCGTCGGGATCGGGGAAAGCCTCAGGCAACATCGATCGGCACCTCGCGCGGATAGCGGCCCGCCGCCCAGCCGCCGTCGACGGCCAGCACCTGGCCCGTGACGAAGCCGGCTTCGTCCGATGCAAGGAAGCGCACGGCGCGCGCGACATCTGCGGGCGTGCCCACCCGGCGCAGCGGCGCGCCGTCGATCATCACCATGCGCCGCCAGGACTCGGTCTGGATGCGCTCGGCCGTCAGCGGCGTCTCTATCAGGCCTGGCGCAACGGCGTTCACCCGGATGCCGTTCGGTCCGAAATCGGTGGCCATCTGCCGCGTAAGCCCGATCACCGCCGCTTTGGAGGTAGAGTAGCCGCAGGAGCTCTGGGCTCCGATTTCGCCGAAGATCGAGGCGGTGTTGACGATCGAGCCTCCGCCGGACCGCACCATCAGCGGTACCGCCCAACGCGACAGCCGGAAGAGTCCCAGAACATTGATCTGGAAATAGCGTTCGAAATCGGCATCGCTGGTTTCGAGCGCGTGGGCGCCGCGGGCCACTCCGGCATTGTTGCACAGGATGTGCAGCGTACTGCCGCGGTCGGCGAGCGCCGCATCGAGCTTTGCGGTGAGGCCGGGATCGGTCACGTCGCCGATGACCGGCGCCACCGCCCCGGGGAAGCGGGCGGCCAGGGCGGCAACGCCCTCGGGGTCGCGATCCACGGCCAGGACGTGGGCCCCGGCTGCGATCAGCGCCTCGGCGATGGCCAGGCCGATGCCCTGCCCGGCGCCGGTGACGATCGCGCTGCGGCCCGAAAGGCTGCTAGGTTCGAGTGTCATGGCCGGATCCTCAGAATGCAGCCGTGCCGCCGACCGAGCGGCCGCCATCGACAATGAGGACCTGCCCAGTGACATACTCGGCGCGCGGATCGGCGAAGAAGGCCACGGCATGGGCAATGTGTTCGGGCTGGCCGAGGTGGCCGGAGGGCTGCTGCGCGCGCATCTCTTCCAGCCCGTCGGGCCGGGCCTTCAGCATGTCGGTCTCGATCACGCCTGGCGCGACCGCGTTGACAGTGATCTGGCGCGCCGCGAGTTCGAGCGAAAGGGCCTTGGTGAAGCCCGCGACCCCGGCCTTGGAGGCGACGTAATGGGCATAGTTGCGCGCACCGAAGGCCGCGCGAGAGGCCAGGTTGATGATCCGTCCACCTTCCGGCAGCACCCGTGCCGCCTGCTGGCAGAGCGTGAACATCGCCACCAGGTTCACTTCGTACATCCTGCGGAAGTCGTCGGCGGTCAGGTCATCGAAGGGGATGACGTTGAAGATGCCCGCGTTGTTGACCAGCACCCGCAGCCCGGATGCCGCATCGATCAGCGCCTGGGTTGCGGCAGGATCGGTGATGTCCAGCACTTCGGCTCGGGCCTGGCCGCCTGCGGCCGTGATCTGGGAGACGGTTTCCTCTGCGGCATCAGCTGCGCGATCGGCAACGATCACGAGGTAGCCGTCTTCGGACAGGCGATGGGCGATGGCCCGGCCAATGCCGGAGCCGGCGCCAGTGACAATGGCGGTGGGCAGGGTAGGGGCGGACATGGGATTCCCTTGGGTCTGGCCGATTGAGGCGCCGGTGGCCGGGCCGCGGCTCGAATGGAGAGAGTGGGTAGCCGGTGCCCGGACCGGGCACCGGCCGACGGCATCAGTTCAGGCCGAAGGTCTCGGCGTCGAGCTTGGCGTAGATCTCGTCATTGACCAGCTTGCCGACGGTCTCGGCATCGTTGCGGTCGACATCGGCCAGAAGCCCGTGCCATTTCTCGACCAGTTTCTGGTATTCGGCCACGATATCCGAGGGATCGTCGATGCCGCGCACCTTCGCGGTCTCGGCCGCGAGCCCGCCGATCATCTTGGCCTGGAACTCCCCGAGCCGGGCGGCCATGGCGGGATCGGCCTCGGTGATCTCGATTCCGCGCTCCCTTGCTCCGGCCATCGCCGACTCGACGCCCTGATGGTAGGCGACCTGGGCAGCCGCCAGCGCCGGACCGGTCAGGTCGAGGATCTTGCGGCGATCCTCTGTCGACAGGCCGGACCAGAAGTCCTTGTTCAGCACATAGGTCGCTCCCATCGAAGCCCCCTGTGGCAGGGTGTTGATGTACTTCACCACTTCCCAGAACTTGTACCCCTTCTCGAGGTTGGTCGGATCGCTCAGCGTGCAGTCGATCGAGCCGCGTTCCAGCCCGGAGTAGGTGTCGGTCATCGGCACCGCGACCGGGATTGCGCCCAGCGAGGCAATCCACTGGTTCTGAGCCGTGCCCGCAGTGCGCACCTTCAGGCCCTCTACGGAGGCCGGGTCCGAGACAGGTTTCATGCACATGAAGTTGTAGATCGGGGTCGAATAGCCGCCGAGGAAGATGGTGTTGTGATCGCCATACTCCTGCACGAGACGCGGATTGGTCACCGCGATCTCGGTCAGTGCGAAGGCGTTGGCGAATTCGTCGGTGGCGGTGAAAGCCATGTCGTTGATCATGCCCGACAGCGGCAGCTCCGATGGCGTGTAGGATGCCGCGACGATCCCCAGCTGCGCCACCCCGTCGCCGACCGCTTGAAGCGTCGTGGGGGCGGGCACCAGCGACCCGGAGGAATAGACCTCGAATTCGACGTCGCCATTTGTACCTTCGGCGATGGCCTTGACGAAGGGTGCATAGGCGATCTCGTTGAGGATGTGCGACGGTGCCATCCAGTTTGTCGCCTGGTAGGTGTCGGCGGACGCTGCCGCCGAAAGGGAAATCGCGGCGGCACTGGCCAGCAGCAGGTTCTTGGTCATTTTTACTCCTCCCAAAGTAAGGGGTGTTGCGCCGGCAGTCAGCCGGCCATCATCTCCGGCAGCCACAGGCTGATCACGGGGAACAGGACAAGAAGCGCCAGGACGAACATGTCGGCGAGGATGAACCAGGACACGCCCCGGAAGATCTCGCCCAGCGTCACCCGGTCGCCCATCGACGACTTGATGACGAAGACATTCATCCCCATCGGCGGCGTTACCAGGCCGATCTCGAGCAGCTTGATTGCGAGCACGCCGAACCAGATCAGGTTCACGTCATGTGCGGCCAGCACCGGGCCGAGGACCGGCAGCGTCAGCAACATGATCGAGATGCTCTCGAGGAACGCGCCCATGACCAGGAACAGCACGCAGATCATGATCAGGACCGTCACGGTCGAGTAGCCGTCGAAGAGGCCCACGACGAAATCGGGGATCGTCGCCAGGGCCACGAACCGCGAGAACAGCGCGGCCCCGAGCACGACGATGAAAATCTCGGAGGTGCCCGACGCGGTGTCGACCAGGGCCCGGCGCAGGACCGGCAGGCTGAGCCGTCCGCGCAGACCGGCGATGGTGAAAGCGAGGAAAGCACCGGCCGCACCAGCCTCCGTGGCCGTGAACATGCCCGAGAAGATGCCGCCCATCACGCCCAGGATCAGGACCGGGAGCGGCCAGGCGTCCATGATCAACGCGCTCCGCTCTTCCTTCGACACTTCTACTGCCACCCGTGGCGCCAGCGACGGGTTGAGGCTGCAACGGATCGAGACGAGCCCGATGAAGGCCATGGCAGTGAGCAGTCCGGGCAGGATGCCGGCGATGAAGAGCGTGCTGATCGACGTGTCGAGCAGCAGCCCATAGACGATCATCAGGACAGAGGGCGGGATCAGCGCGCCGAGCGTGCCAGCCGCCGCCACCGAGCCGGTCGCCAGCCCGCTGTTGTAGCTCGACTTCAGCATCTCGGGCACGGCGATGCGCGAGAAGGCTGCGGCAGTCGCCACCGATGACCCGGAGGCCGAAGCGAAGAGCGCCGAGGCAACCACGGTCGAGGAAGCGAGGCCTCCGGGAATGCGTGCAAGCAGGATGCGGGCTGCGCCGAAGAGTCCGCGCGTGAGCCCTGCCTCGACAGCAATGAAGCCCATGAACAGGAACATCGGGATCGCCGACAAGTTCCAGTCACCGATCAGCGTGAAGGGCACGGCCTTGGTAATGCCGATGGCCGGCTTCCATTCCATCATTGCCCAGATGCCGAGGAAGGCGCTGGTGCCCATGGCGGCGCCGATCGGCACGCGCACGCCAATCAACATCAGGACGAGTCCGAGACCCGCGAATCCAAGTTCGATGCGCTCCATGTCAGGCCTCCGCTTCGCTGTGTTCTGGATGGCCGCCGTCAATGCGGATGCGGGGTTCGGCGAAGATGCGGACCAGCAGCACCAGGCAAGCCAGCGCGATTCCGATCGGCAGCATGAACTTGGCTGGCCAGATGGTCACGCGCCACAGACCGTCGACGCTTTCGTTGACCTTCCAGGCGCGGATCGCCACGTCCCAGGAAAACCAGCCGAGCCCGATGTAGAAGGCCAGCGTCACCGCCTCGCCGATCTTGCGCATGATCCGCTGGGCGCCCGCTGGCGCTGCATCATAGATCAGGTCGACCGAAATCGCGCTGCCCTTGGCCTCGACCCAGGCGAGGCTCAGGAACACGACCGCGATCATGTAGTAGTTGGCGACCACCTCGGCGGTGCTGGGCACCGGATAATGGAAGAAGTACTTGCCCATCACGTCGGCCATGACATGCAGCATCATCAGCGCCACTGACATGCCGGCCAGCACTGCGAGAGCCGTGGTGAGATTTCTCAGTATTGCGAACATGGCGCCTCCTCCCCGCGCGCTGTCGTTGCCGTCGGCACGGGCCGGAGGCCCGCTCCTGCCGCCGTCATTGCATCCGGTAGCCGCCGTTCACATCGATGACCGCGCCCGTGATATAGGCGGCGTCCGGGCCCATCAGGAATGCCACGGCTCCCGCCACATCTTCGGGCGTTCCGATGCGGTTGAGCGGGATGTTGGCTGCGACCGCGCCGTAGTTCTCGGGCGAGAGCGACTGGTGCAGCATCGGCGCGTCGATCAGGCCCGGGGCCACGCTGTTGACGGTGATGCCGCGCGGCGCGGCCTCCCGCGCGGCGGCTTTCATCAGGCCCAGGACCGCGCTTTTCGAGGCAATGTAGGCCGCGCTCGAACGATAGCCGCCAAGCTGAGCCGCGACTGAGGTGAAGCCGACAAAGCGGCCGCCTTTCGTGTCCGCGCGGGCGGTGCTGCGCAGATATTCCCGCAGGAGCAGGAACGTTCCCGTCGAATTGACCCGCTGCGTCAGGTCCCAGTCCTTCAGCGCGATTTCGGTCAGGGGCGGGCGGTCGCCATCCGGCGCGAAGAGCAGGATACCCGCCGCCGCGACCACATGGGCTATGGGCCGACCCTGGTCCTCGGCCGCCCTGAAAGCCGATACAACCGCGGCTTCGTCCGAGACGTCGAGCGCGATGGCACGATGGCCCTCGCCCTGCAGGTCCGCCAGAGCAGCCTCGGCACGCGCGTGGTCGAGATCTGCGGCGAGCACGGTGAAGCCGTCGGCGGCCATGCGGTTGGCGACGGCCTTCCCGATGCCCCCGGCGGCGCCGGTGACCAGGCAAAGTCCTGACATGTATGGATCCTCCCAAGATCGTTGCATTTGAAATGGACACAAAACGATGGAAATGGCAAGGAAGTTTTTGGCTGGAATGCCCGTTTTGGATAAATTATGCTTCCTGAGAGGACTTGATGGGTCGTGCCGCTGGCGACCGGACCGGCAGGTGGAGAAGTGGACATGTCAGATGCATCGACGAGTACAGAGATCGCGGTCGCGCGGCTGCGGGAGACGATTCTGCGTGGCGAGCTGCGTCCGGGAGACAAGCTGCATCAGGACCAGCTGGCCGAAATGCTGGGCGTCTCGCGCACGCCGCTGCGCACGGCGCTGACGGCGCTGACCCAGTCAGGGCTTGTGGTCTACGAAAGCAACCGCGGCTTTCGCGTGCGCGAATTCTCATATGAAGAAATGGTCGGGGCGTTCGAGGTGCGTGCCGAGCTGGAGGCGATGGCCTGCCGCAAGGCTGCCGCCAACATGACCACCGAAGTTGCGGAGCGGCTGGCGGCTCTGGTCGAGGAGGGCGATGCCCTGCTCGCACCGGGCGAGCTGGTGGCAGATAACCTCGGATCCTACCGGCAGATGAACGTGGCTTTCCACGACCTGGTGATCCGCATCGCCGGCAATCCCTGGATCCGGGACTTCGTCGAGCGGCTGCATGACGTTCCGATGGCGTCGGACCGGATCATCATGTGGCGCGACTATGACGTGATCCGCAGATCGCACGATGACCATCGCCGAATCGCACGTGCTCTGGCCCGCGGCCAGGGGGACCGCGCGGGCGCGATCATGCATGAACACATTACCTATGCGCTGGAACATCTCCTGTCGCATCTGGAACTCTATCCCGACGATTTTCTGCGCGTGCCCGCCGCGACCGTCCCTGCCGGACGGTCCAGACGCGGCACCAATTCCCGGAGGAAGACATGACCATCAGACTGTTCCATTCGCCAGCCTCGCCCTATGTGCGGAAGGTTTGGGTTGCGGCGCACGAGCGCGGCGTGGCCGACCAGATCGAGGCGCTGCCCTCGGCAGCGGGCCCGGTTCAGCGCGACGCGGAGATCGTGCGCCACAATGCTTCGGGCAAGGTGCCCTGCGCGCTTTTGGCCGATGACGAACCAGTTTTCGACAGCCGCGTGATCTGTGCCTATGTCGACTCTCTCGCGGCGGCGGAGGGCACGATCTACCCGCAAGACGCAAGCCGTTTCCGGGTCCTGACGCTCGAGGCACTGGGCGACGCGATTCTCGATGCCTGCCTGCTGTGCCGGTACGAAACGGCGATGCGTCCCGAGGCGCTCCGCTGGCAAGAATGGTTCGACGGCCAGATGGCCAAGATCGACAGCGGCCTCGACGCGCTCGAGACGCGCTGGTTCGCTCTCCTGGAGGACGGCTTCCACGCAGGCTCGATCGCCGCGGCCTGCGCTCTGGGCTATCTCGACTTCCGCTTTCCCGAAAAGGACTGGCGCAATGGTCACCCGAAGCTGGCTGCCTGGTTCGCGGAGGCGTCAGAACGACCCTCCATGAAAGCGAGCTTCCCACGCGGCTGATCCGGCGGTCTGTTCCGCCGACTGCTGGTTCGTGGTCGAAATGCGGCATATCCAATCTTCGAGGCGCCGGTCACGCTGGCGCACCGACGGAAGGCGCGCATCCTTCTCCGCGCGGTTGCCCGTGCTGGCACTGAAGCCCGCCATTCAGGATCATTCTTGAGTTGGTAGAGAAATGCGCGAGAAGGCTGAAAGTGTCCCATAATGCAAGCGGCCTGTAGACATGAAGGTTGCAGCCTGACGCCGACGGGATGACCAAATCTGCCAGATGCGCGTCCACCAGAACCAGAAGTCGAGGGCGTGCCCTGATGCAACGGTTAGTTACTGCGTCCGCGGCAAATCGGCGTCGGCCAACGGATTGACCGGTACTTGCCCGTAACTGGCTTTCCTGCCGCCGCTTGCCGCGCTAGGCCGAGGGCATGCTGACCGTCATTCCCGATCTTCACGCCGATCCCGCCCGCCTCTCCGCGAGCTTCGCCCAGGCAGGGCCGGAAATCGCCTTTCTGGGAGACTTCATTGATGGTGGCACCGGCGCGGACGATGCGGCGGTCCTGCGCGAAGTACGCGGGCGGATCGATGCGGGCCGGGCGATCGGGGTGATGGGTAATCATGAGCTGAATGCCATCCTGTTCCACCGCCGCGGTGCAGACGGACAGCCGCTCAGGGAACGGTCGCAAAAGAATATCGCCCAGCACCGCAGCTTCCTCTCCGCCTTCGGCACAGAGACTCCGGAGGCACTCGACTGGACGGAGTGGTTCCTGCGGACCCTGCCCCTCTGGCACGAGCGCCCCGGCCTGAGGCTTGTCCATGCCTTCTGGTCCGATCCGCTGATCGCGACCATCCGGGCGCGGCGTCCGGATGGTTTCCTGCAGCATGGGGACCTGCCCGAGATTGCCGCGGAAAGCACGGAATTCAGTCGCGCAGTGAAGCTTCTGGTCTCCGGACCCGAGGTTAGGCTTCCCGGTAGCCACGGCTTTGCCGACATCAAGGGCAACCTGCGCCGAGACGTCCGCGTCGCCTGGTGGCGGGCAGGCGCCCGGAGTTGGAAGGAACTCGCGCTTTCTGTGCCCGATCCTAGTGCGCTTCCTGCCGGAGATCCCGGTGCCAACCTGGCCGATATCCTCTATCCGGGGGACGGGCCCTGCGTTCTGTTCGGCCACTACAAGATGGCTCCGCCGCTCCGGATCGACCATGACCGCGCTGCCTGTCTCGACTATCCGGCGGCGCCCTGTCTCTATCGCTGGGACGGAGAGGACCGGCTTGGCCCGGAACAGCTGCTAGCCTTGCTCTGAATCGAAGAGGCCCTGCGGACCATCGCTCTCCTGCCAAGGCCGCGCGGCGAGGCGGAGCTGCCGCTTCGCGAAATCGACCCTTACCGAGGTCAGGACGCATGGATAATCGTCGAACCGGATTACCTGCCCCTGTTCGGCGATCAGGATCAGGAAATCCCGCAGGCAGACATCGCGCGAAGCTATGGCTCCCTCCCCGGAAAATGTCACTGAGACGCGGACATTCTCCGAAGGATCGTCCGCCACTGGCAGCAGGAGGTATTCGATAGGCTCCATGCGATTTTTCTCCTTGTTTCCTGGCGTCATGTCCTGCGCCGCGGTCCTCCTACTGCCAGCGCACGGGCTCCATGCCACCGCCCAGAACGTCGTTGCGGGCTTCAAGCCGCACGAGGTCCTCTGGCGCATTGGCATTGTCCGGCACGATGACGTAGTTCTCGCTGGTCTTGCTGGCGGCAGTTTCCCTGTCGGACAGGAAGGTCTCGTCCGCATGGGTGAAGGAGAACATTCCGGCAAAGCGTCGCCCCGTACCGGCTTCTCCGGGCATGCGCCATTCCCGCAGCGCGAACGCGATCATTGCCTCTTCCCGCAGGTCGCAAATGGTCTTCACAAGCGCTAGCGTGCCGTTCTTTTCGATGGTCGGCGTGTTGAACCGGTTGCGGCGCGCGCCAAACCGTTCGTCATCTCGGTTCTGCATAAGCTCAACGAAGCGTCCGGACTTTTCCACGACACCCGCCAGTGTCGCGTTCTGGCGCAGCATCGTGATCCGGGCATCGTCCATCTGTTTCTGCTTCACCTCGGGGGTGTTGTTGCTCAAGGTGATGTTGAGACCGTGGGGCAGCAGCATCAAGTTTCCGAGCCGCCGGATCTGCTGGCCGTCCCTGTATTCCAAG
>NZ_JAATVU010000034.1 GCF_013184745.1 Mangrovicoccus sp. HB161399 | reverse complement strand
CCCGGGACGCCCTGTTGCCGCGGATACGTGCAATCTTCGAGGCCGGCCGCCGGCGATACGGAGCCCCGCGCATCCACGCCGAACTGCGGGACCAAGGCATCCGGGTTGCCCGGAAGACGGTGGCCAAGCTGATGAAAGAGCGAGCCATTGTCCGCCATGGGTCCGAGGGCAATGGCGAGCGATATCCGCCCGCCACGCAAAGGTCGGCAGGTCCCGAGGACGACGGATAGCCGGCACAATCTCGGGTTCGAGCTGGTCCGCGCCAGCGGGCCGGATGATCCGGGGGACCATCCGGAGGCGCAGAACGCCCCGAACCTGCTTAGGCGGAATTTCCGGGCCTCGGAGCCCGATCGCATCTGGCTGGCGGACATCACCTACGTGCCCACGGACGAGGGCTGGCTTTGCCTCGCCGCAGTCAAGGAGTTCGTCATAGTGTCGCCACTGGTCCGAGACCGATGGCGAACGCCACCATGGAGATCGTCGGCTGGTCGATGTCCGAGAGGCTCAAGAGCAGCCTCGCGGTCGAGGCGATGCGCATGGCTCTGCAGAACCGGCGGCCGGCGCCGGGGCTGATCTGTCATTCAGATAGGGGCGTCCAGTACGCGGCCGGTGACTACAGGCGGCTTCTCGATGCCTGGAAAGCCGTCGCCTCGATGAGCCGGAAAGGCAATTGTCTCGAGTTCAAGCTGGTCCGAGCCGATGGTGAGCTTCTTCGGATCGCTGAAGAACGAGCTGGTCCATCGAACCAGGTTCCGGTCGCGCCAGGAGGCAAAGGCCGCGCTGTTCGAATACATCGCGATCTTCTACAATCGCCAGCGCCGCCATTCCAGCATCGGTTACCGCACGCCCGAGCAGACACGGATCGACATGGCCGCCGCGATGGAAGCATAGTGAATATCGCCCCAGTCCGGGATCCGGGGGCAAGGTCAGTTTCAAATGCCCAGTTTTCCGGCTGCAGTGCTGGCAGCCTGCACCTTGTCCTCTGCCCCTGCCTCCGCGATCACCGTGACCGTGCAGGGTGAGGATTGGAATGTCACCACCTGGACCGGCTATTATTGGCTGGACGTTTTCTGGGAAGTGATGGGGCTGACCTACCACGCGCAGGGCTCGGATGCGGGGGCTGTGGATCTCGCATGGTTCACGCCCGATCAACAGGGAACCTACGGGATTGCCGTCCGGGTCGCGGACATGCCGGACGTGCCGCTGCCGGCCGGCGGTGCCATGCTGATCGGTGCACTGGCCGCGGCTGCGGCGCTGCGCGGTGCCGGGCGGGCCGGCGAACGGCCGCAAGGCGCCGCCGCCTGAGCCGGGCCGTACTATCCCGGGCGGCCAAAACTCTGCCTTTGGGCTTGCCTCCCCCGCGGGCTTCTTCTATGTCTCCGGAACGGCGCGGGTATGGTGAAATGGTATCACACGAGCCTTCCAAGCTCTTGGTGTCGGTTCGATTCCGACTACCCGCTCCACTCCCCTCATTTGCATAGCGACAGGGCGCCCGCGGCGCACCGGTCCGGAAAACCGCAGACGGGTACCGGAAAGCCTTGTCACGCTTCCTTCATGCGGGTATAGGGGCCGCTCATTCACCGACTCCACCGGAATCAGAGTGACCTCGAACGCAGGGGGCTCTCCGGTGATTGTGCAAAGGAAAAGGCGATGAACGCCACGGAACTTCGCGAGAAGACCCCGGACCAGCTGCGCGAGCAACTGGCCGATCTGAAGAAAGAAGCCTTCAACCTCCGCTTCCAGCAGGCCACCAGCCAGCTGGAAAACACTGCACGCATGCGCTCCGTCAAGCGCGACGTCGCACGCGTGAAGACCATTCTCAACGAGAAGGCGGCTGCAGCTGCCAAAGCGGAGGCCTGATCCATGCCCAAACGCATCCTGCAAGGTGTCGTCACCAGCGCCGCGAACGAGCAGACCGTCACCGTTTCGGTCGAGCGCCGCTTCAAGCACCCGGTCCTGCAGAAGACCATCCGGAAATCCAAGAAGTACCGGGCGCACGACGAGCAGAACACCTACAAGGCAGGTGACAAGGTCCGCATCATCGAATGCGCGCCGAAGTCGAAGACGAAGCGCTGGGAAGTGCACGGCACCTGGTAAGGCGCCTCGCTTTCAGTTGACTGGATACGACGGGTGCTGTAGCGCACCCCGACATATTCGAAACCCTGGGACTCGTTCCCAAAGGTCGGGAGACTAACCATGATCCAGATGCAGACCAATCTGGATGTCGCTGACAACTCCGGCGCCCGCCGGGTTCAGTGCATCAAGGTCCTCGGCGGTTCGAAGCGGAAATACGCTTCCGTGGGCGACATCATCGTCGTCTCGGTTAAGGAAGCCATTCCGCGGGGCCGCGTGAAGAAGGGTGACGTGCGGAAAGCCGTCGTTGTCCGGACCGCAAAGGAAGTTCGCCGCGAAGATGGCACCGCCATCCGCTTCGACCGCAACGCTGCCGTCATCCTGAACAACAACGGCGAGCCGGTCGGCACCCGTATTTTCGGGCCGGTCGTCCGCGAGCTGCGCGCGAAGAACTTCATGAAGATCATTTCGCTGGCGCCGGAGGTGCTCTGAGATGGCTGCGAAGCTTAAGAAAGGCGACAAGGTCGTCGTCCTTGCCGGCAAGGACAAGGGCAAGCAGGGCGAGATCCAGTCTGTCGATCCGAAGGCCGGCAAGGCCGTCGTCGAGGGCGTGAACATCGCCATCCGCCATACCCGCCAGAGCCAGCAGTCCCAGGGCGGCCGCATCCCGAAGGCGATGCCGATCGATCTGTCGAACCTTGCGCTCCTGGACAGCAACGGCAAGGCCACCCGCGTCGGCTTCCGCGAGGAAGACGGCAAGAAGGTGCGTTTCGCCAAGACCACCGGGGAGACCGTCTGATGCTCGACGTGACCGATTACACCCCGCGCCTCAAGGCCCTGTACCGCAACGAAGTCCGTGCAAAGCTGCAGGAAGAGTTCGGCTACAAGAACGTCATGATGATCCCGCGTCTGGACAAGATCGTCCTGAACATGGGCGTCGGCGAAGCCGTCAACGACACCAAGAAGGTGAAGTCGGCAGCGGAAGATCTGACCGCGATCGCCGGCCAGAAGGCAGTCATCACCAAGGCGAAGAAGTCGATTGCAGGCTTCCGCGTCCGTGAAGGCATGCCGCTGGGCACCAAGGTGACGCTGCGCGGCGACCGCATGTACGAATTCCTCGATCGCCTCATCACGATCGCCATGCCCCGCATCCGCGACTTCCGCGGCGTGTCGGGCAAGTCCTTCGACGGCCGCGGCAACTACGCCACCGGCCTGAAGGAACACATCGTCTTCCCGGAAATCGAGTTCGACAAGGTCGACGCGGTTCGCGGCATGGACATCATCATCTGCACCACCGCTTCGACGGATGCGGAAGCCAAGGCGCTGTTGAAAGCTTTCAACATGCCGTTCAACAGCTAAGGCGAGGATCGAGGACATGGCAAAAAAATCCATGATCGAACGCGAGAAGAAGCGGGAACGCCTGGTGGAGCAGTATGCCGCCAAGCGCGCCGAGCTCAAAGAGATCGCGAATGACGAAAACCGCCCGATGGAAGAGCGCTTCAAGGCACGCCTGAAACTGGCGAAGCTGCCGCGCAACTCCTCGGCAACCCGGCTGCACAACCGCTGCCAGCTCACCGGGCGTCCCCACGCCTACTACCGCAAGCTCAAGGTCTCCCGGATCATGCTGCGCGACCTCGGGTCCGCAGGCCAGATCCCGGGCCTCGTGAAGTCCAGCTGGTAAGGGAGGTTTAAACACATGAACGATCCTCTCGGCGATATGCTCACCCGCATCCGCAACGCCCAGCTGCGCCGCAAGTCGACCGTCGTCACCCCGGCGTCGAAGCTGCGCGCATGGGTTCTCGACGTGCTGGCCGACGAAGGCTACATCCGCGGCTACGAAGCCGTGACCGGCGATGACGGCCACCCGGCCCTCAAGATCAGCCTGAAGTACTTCGAAGGCACTCCGGTCATCCGCGAGCTGAAGCGCGTTTCCACCCCCGGCCGCCGCGTCTACGCCGGCGCCACCGAGATCCCGCAGGTCCGTCAGGGTCTGGGCGTCTCCATCGTCTCCACGCCGAAGGGCGTGATGACCGATGCGAACGCGCGCCAGGCCAATGTCGGCGGCGAAGTTCTCTGCACCGTGTTCTAAGGAGGGCAGAAATGTCTCGTATCGGCAAGAAACCGGTCGCCCTTCCTTCTGGCGTGACCGCAGACATCAAGGGCCAGACGGTCGAAGTGAAGGGTCCGAAAGGGACCCGCAGCTTCACCGCAACGGACCTGGTCAGCCTCGAACTGGAAGACGGCGCCGTCAAGGTGACCCCGGTCAACAAGACCAAGGTTGCGCGGCAGCAGTGGGGCATGACCCGCACCATGGTGGCGAACCTCGTCACCGGCGTGTCGGACGGCTTCAAGAAAGAGCTGGAAATCCAGGGCGTCGGCTACCGTGCCCAGATCCAGGGCAACACCCTGAAGCTGGCGCTCGGCTACTCCCATGACGTGAACTTCGACGTTCCGGCAGGCATCACCGTGACCTGCCCGAAACAGACCGAGATCGTCGTGGAAGGCATCGACCAGCAGCTGGTCGGCCAGGTCGCAGCCAACATCCGCGAGTGGCGGGGACCCGAGCCCTACAAGGGCAAGGGCATCCGTTACAAGGGCGAGTTCATCTTCCGCAAGGAAGGCAAGAAGAAGTAAGGACGGGCAACATGGCCAACAGCAAACGAGAGCTGTTCCTGAAGCGCCGGTTGCGCGTTCGGAACAAACTGCGGAAAATGGCAAACGGGCGTGCGCGCCTGTCGGTCTTCCGTTCGAACAAGAACATCAGCGTCCAGCTGATCGACGACGTCCAGGGCATCACCCTGGCCTCCGCCTCGACCCTCGAGAAGGATCTTGGTCTGGCAGGCAAGAACAACGTCGAAGCCGCAGCCAAGGTCGGCGCCCTGATTGCAGAGCGTGCCAAGGCGAAGGGCGTGGAAGAGTGCTACTTCGACCGTGGCGGCTTCCTGTTCCACGGCAAGGTGAAGGCTCTGGCCGACGCCGCACGCGAAGGCGGTCTGAAGTTCTGATCGCGCGCCCTCCGGGGCGTGCCTTCATTGCAGGACCTGTGCAGGCAGCGCCATCGGCGCTGCCTCGATGATCCGGGAGCCGGGCCACGGCCCGCTCACCTGGATTGGACCAAGACGGCGCCTGGCGCCTGAAACAAGGAAATTGCCACATGGCAGAACGTGAAAACCGCCGGGACCGCCGCGACCGCGACGAGGCACCGGAATTCGCAGATCGCCTGGTCGCGATCAACCGCGTCTCCAAGACGGTCAAGGGCGGCAAGCGCTTCGGCTTCGCAGCACTCGTCGTCGTCGGCGACCAGAAGGGCCGCGTCGGCTTCGGCAAGGGCAAGGCGAAGGAGGTCCCCGAGGCCATCCGCAAGGCCACCGAGCAGGCGAAGCGCCAGATGATCCGCGTGCCGCTGAAGGAAGGCCGGACGCTGCACCACGACATCGAGGGCCGCCACGGTGCGGGCCGCGTCGTCATGCGCACCGCCCCGCACGGTACCGGCATCATCGCCGGCGGTCCGATGCGCGCCGTGTTCGAGATGCTGGGCATCCACGACGTGGTCGCGAAGTCGATCGGCTCGCAGAACCCCTACAACATGATCCGCGCCACGCTGAACGGTCTCGGCCGCGAAGCAAGCCCGCGCCAGGTTGCGCAGCGCCGCGGCAAGAAAGTCGCCGACATCCTTCCCAAGAAGGACGAAGCGGTGGCCGAAACGGCTGACGCATAAGGAGCGGACCCATGGCGAAAACCATCGTTGTCAAGCAGATCGGTTCCCCGATCCGCCGCCCGGAAATCCAGCGCAAGACGCTGATCGGCCTGGGCCTCAACAAGATGCACAAGACTCGCGAGCTGGAGGACACCCCCTCCGTGCGCGGCATGATCAACAAGATCCCGCATCTGGTCGAGATCATCGAAGAGCGCGGCTGAGCCCCTCTCCGACCTCGAATCCGAACGCCCCGGCCCCAGTGCCGGGGCGTTCTGCTTTCTGCCGAGTGCAAGCCCGGAACCCCTGATCCCGCTGCGCGTTCGCCCTGCAACGAGACAGGAGAGACCCGGTGTCCACGCTTCGCCAGATCGACATTTCCCATCGCGGCCTGACGCTCTACGGAGCCTTCTATCCGGCCGACCGCAGCCCGATGGGCTCCGTCATGCTCGTCCACGGGTTTTCCGGAAACCGGATCGGCCCGGGGCGGCTGCTTTCGGATTTCGCCCGCCGCCTGCAAGCCGAGGGTTTTGCCGTCTTCGCCTTCGACCGTGCCGGCCACGGCGAGAGCGAGGGGGCCTTCGCCGACATTTCCGTGCCCGACGAGATCGACCAGCTTTCGGCGATGCTAGACTACGCGCAGGGTCCGTCCCGCGCGCAGGTCCACCTGGCCGGCCATTCGCTGGGCGCCATGGAAGCGGCCTGCCTGGCTGCCCGGCGGCCGTCCGACATCGCGAGCCTGCATCTCTGGGCGCCCGCCGCCAATTTTGCCGACGAGATCCGCGCGGGCCATATCCGGGGCCGAAGCCTCGCACCGCTGGATGCGGGCCGCACCTTCGATTTCAACGGCCAGGCGCTGGGGGCGGCCTTCCGCGAGGCGGCGCTGGATTTCGATCCGCTCGAGGGGTCCGATCGCATCTCCTGTCCGGTGACCCTGCATCACGGCAGCGAGGATGCGATCGTGCCGCCATCGGTGTCCGAGACCTACCTGATGCGGATTCCCCAGGCGGTGCGGCGGCTCTACCCGATGGCCGACCACGCCTTCGCGCAGGTCGGCCAGCGCGGGATGCTGCATGACGCGACGCTGGGCGCGATCCTCGGGGCGGCCCGAGAACGGCAGGCGGCCTGAGACGCGGACCGTCCGCCCTTCCGCCCTTCCGCCCGGCGCCGGCACGGGCTAGGTAACCCCCTACAACGGAAAGAAGCGAGCAGTGCCATGTACGACATGAAGGCGGCGATGACGGCCGCGCGAACCTGGCAGGAATTCACCCTGTCCTACAGCCGCATGATGTTCTCCGCCTCGGCGGTCATCCAGCAACGGACGATGCAGATGGCCCTCGGCACGATGCGCCCCGAAGAGGCGGCGCGGATGGTGATGGAGAAACCGGCAGCCTTCGCGAAGTCCTTCGAGATGGCGGTGCGCGCCACTGCAGGAAGCAAGGGGACGGCTGCGGCGATGCTGGCGGCGATGCGCCCGATAGAGGCCAAGACCCGCGCCAACAGCCGGCGGCTGGCCAAGCGCTGAGCTCAGTCTTCGGGACCGAAATCAAGTCGGGCGAGGCGCAGCGAGAAATCGTCGGGATCGAGCGACAGGCTCATCCCCAGCCGCTTGGCGAGGCCCAGCATCCAGCTGTTGTCGCCCGAGATGCTGCCCCAGACGCCGGTCGCCCCGCGG
This sequence comes from Mangrovicoccus sp. HB161399, assembly GCF_013184745.1. GTDB lineage: Bacteria > Pseudomonadota > Alphaproteobacteria > Rhodobacterales > Rhodobacteraceae > Mangrovicoccus. The sequence continues at coordinate 57,302 of NZ_JAATVU010000034.1, read as the reverse complement.
CTGCGCGCGACGCCGATCACCGCCTCCAGCGATTGCCGGGCCAGCCCCATGCCCTCGGCTTCCGGCCGGAGCGAGACCGAGAATTCGGCCGGTTCGCCGCGTTCCAGATCGGTGATGCGGGCGCCGCCGAGGATGTCGCCCTCGAGCGGGCCGCGCCCTTCAACCACGAGGCAGACCGTGTGGCGCGGATTGGGGCGGCAGAACTCCGCCGCCATCTCCGGCGTCAGATGCGGCACCGGGTGGAGCAGCCGGAACCAGCGGTTCCGGGGCGGCATCGCCTCGAAGCCGCGGATCAGGGACGGCGCGTCGTCCTGCCGGATCGGCCGCAGCGTGTAGGGCGTCCCGTCGGTGGCATGGATGACCCGGGGCGGGGGCGGCATCTCGGTCTCCTGCTTGGTTGCGGAGCCGATGATAGCGCCGGTCGCCGGGTCATGCACGCCGCACCGCGGCCCCCTCAGGCGGCAGCGCGCGCCCTGGCCTTGCGCCGCATCCGGCCCAACCTGCGCAGGCCCAGCGAAAAGCCGGTATAGACCAGCATCATCGCGGCGATGCAGGCGAGCCCGGCGGCGGTCTGGCCGAGGATGCCGTAGACCTCGCCGGTATGGACGAAGCGGAACCAGATGCGCAGGCGCGTGCCAAGGCTCTGTGCCTCCGCTCCGCTGCGGGCGACGGCAGCCCCGGTTTCCCTGTCGATCACCAGCGTTTCGCGCAGGCCGGCCTGTCGGCCGTTGCCCCGGTCCATGGAGAACCCGGCATAGCGGGCATCTGCGGCGGGCAGGGTCAGCGCCGCGGTCTTCCAGCCCGGGACCAGCGCGCCCGCAGCGGCATAGAGGGCATCAGCATCGAGCGGCGCGGCCTCGCCGAGCGTTTCGGAGGCCAGCGAGGCCGGCATTGCGCCGCCGCCCGCACCCCGGCCGGCCGGGGCGGTTTCGCCGGCAGCGGCGAAGACGAGGTTCGACGCCCATGGATAGGTGATCACGACGCCAGACAGTACGACGAGGAAGAGCGGCACCAGCGCCCAGGCACCGAAGACATGGTGCCAGTTGAAGTGGCGGGCCTGCGCGGTCGGCAGCCCGCGGCGCAGCAGCAGCCGCAGCTTGACTTGCGACCAGCGCATCACCGGCGGAAGCCACAGGTACATCCCCGACGCGACGAGGAACAGGAAGGCGAGATTGGCGGCACCGTTGATCGCGCCGCCGGTGTCGGACGGACCGGAAACGCTGAGCCAGCGGTGGAGGAACGTCACCTGCCGGAAGAATGCCTCGGCTCCGGCGCCTGCCTCCTCCATCGGTGCCCCGCTATAGGGATCGAGCCGCGTGCCGCTCCGCCCGGCGCGCACCTCCGCGGGCACGGACGGGTCCGAGTGCAGCACCAGCGTCTGGCCCGGCTGCGCCCCGGCGGCCGCAGCGGCGGCCAGCATGGCATTTGCATCGAGCGGTGCGGCCCCGGCCGGCGCCTCTACCGCGGACCGCACGGCGAACTCGGTGATCTGCGCCTCGTAGGTCAGCAGGAGTCCGGTGGCGGACATCAGGAAAATGAAAATGCCGGCAAGCGCGCCGGCGGCGAAATGCGCCCAGAAAAGGATTTTCCGAAACATCACTGGCCTTTCGAACTGTTCCGGCTCTGCAACGGGCGGGCGGGGCGGTTCCGTCGCGAAAAGTTTCGGCAAATCGCGGCATCCTGCGAAAGTCGCAGAACAGGAGGCTTGCCCGGAGGCCGGCGCGGGAGCAGAGTTTTCCCATGCGCATGCTGTATCTGGCCCTTGCACCGATCCTGGCCCTGATCCTGCCGTCTGCCCTTTCCGCCCAGGAATGCAGCCGAGACGCGATGGTCGTATTCGACGGCTCGGGATCGATGTCGGAAATGGGCTTCAACCAGCTGTCGGAGCCGCGCATCTTCGAGGCCCGCAGGGCGCTGAGAATGGTGATGCCGCGGCTCGACGGGCTGCGGCGGATCGGGCTGATGATCTACGGGCCCGGGGCAGGGGCGACCTGCGAGAACATCGAGCTGCGCTTTCCGCCAATCCCGGATGCATCCGGCCCGGTGATCGATGCCGTCGAGGCGCTGCAGCCGGACGGCGAGACGCCGCTGACCGAAGCGGTCCGGAGGGCCGCCGCGCTGCTGGCCAACGACGGCGGCACCGGCGACGTGGTCCTGGTCACCGACGGCAAGGAGACCTGCGGCGGCGCCCCCTGCGAGCTGGCCGCCTACCTCGCGAAGGAGCATCCCGGGCTGAAGGTCCATGTCATCGGCTACAAGGTGCGGGGCGAGCGGTTCCTGTGGGACAAGGAAGCCTCGAACGACTATACCGACGCGCAGTCTCCGGCGCGCTGCCTGGCCGAGCAGACGGGGGGGCAGTACATCTCGGCCGAGACGGTCGAGCAGCTGGTCGCGGCGCTGCAGGTGACGCTGGGCTGTCCGCTCTACGGGATGCTCGATCCGGCCGATTGAGCCCTTCCTGCAAAGGGCGCGGAGCCGCCAAGACCCTTGATCCCGCCGGCAACCGGCGATATAGGCGCGCGGTGGTCCGAACGGATCCGAATCCATAATCAAGAAGAGCCGTGGCTGATCCATCCGCTTCAGGGGTCATGTCCGGCAAGGAGAAGCGACATGAAACTTCACGAACTGCGCGACAATCCCGGCGCCGCAAAGAAAGCCAAGCGCATCGGCCGTGGTCCGGGCTCCGGCAAGGGCAAGATGGGCGGCCGCGGCATCAAGGGCCAGAAATCCCGTTCGGGCGTGGCGATCAATGCCTATGAAGGCGGCCAGATGCCGCTCTACATGCGCCTTCCGAAGCGCGGCTTCAACAAGCCGAACCGGAAGTCCTACGCCGTCGTCAACCTGGGCGTGCTGCAGAAATTTATCGAGGCCGGCAAGATCGACGCTGCCCAGCCGGTGACCGAGGACGTCCTGATCGCATCGGGCCTGGTGCGCCGCAAGCTCGACGGCATCCGCGTCCTGGGCAAGCTGGCCGGCACCGTGGACGAGGCAGGCAACCTGACCGAGACCGCATTCGCCCAGAAGATCGACCTGCAGGTCACCGCGGTTTCCGCATCGGCGAAAGAGCTGGTCGAGAAGGCCGGCGGTTCCGTCACCACCGCTCCGGCGGCGGCCCCTGCGGCAGACGCTTAATTGCTTGTGAGCGGGGCAGGCCCCGCTTACTACTTCCACAGGTTTTCCAAGCGCCGCCGACCGGAAACCGGTTAGGCGGCGCTGTCGTTACAAGAGAGGCGCAATGGCTTCAGCAGCGGAACAGATGGCGCAGAATCTCAGTTGGGGGGCCTTCGGCAAGGCAACCGAGCTGCGCCAGCGGATCCTATTCACCATCGGTCTCCTGATCGTCTACCGGCTGGGCACCTACATCCCGGTTCCCGGCATCGACGGCGCGGAACTGCGGGCCTTCATGGAGCAGGCGACCTCCGGGATCGGCGGCGTCCTGAACATGTTCACCGGCGGCGCGATCAGCCGGATGGGCATCTTCGCCCTCGGCATCATGCCCTACATCTCGGCCTCGATCATCGTCCAGCTCCTGGGCTCGATGTGGGAGCCGCTGATGAACCTCAAGAAAGAGGGCGAGGCGGGCCGCAAGAAGCTGAACCAGTACACCCGCTACGGCACGGTCGCGCTGGCTCTGGTGCAATCCTACGGCCTGGCAATGTCGATCGAGTCCGGCGGGCTTGCCCACGATCCGGGCTGGTTCTTCCGCGTCGGCTGCATGATCACGCTGGTCGGCGGCACCATGTTCCTGATGTGGCTGGGCGAGCAGATCACCGCCCGCGGCATCGGCAACGGCATTTCGCTGATCATCTTCGTCGGCATCATCGCCGAGGTTCCGGCCGCCCTGGCCCAGTTCTTCACCCAGGGCCGGGCAGGCGTCGTCAGCCCCGGCACGATCTTCCTGGTGATCGCGATGATCGTCGTCACGATCGGCTTCGTGGTCTTCATGGAGCGGGCGCTGCGCAAGGTGCACATCCAGTACCCGCGCCGCCAGGTCGGGATGAAGATGTATGACGGCGGCTCCAGCCACCTGCCGATCAAGGTGAACCCGGCAGGCGTCATCCCGGCGATCTTCGCCTCGTCGCTGCTTCTGCTGCCGACCACGCTGGCGACCTTCTCGGGCTCCCAGACAGGTCCGGTGATGTCGACGATCCTGGCCTATTTCGGTCCCGGCCAGCCGCTGTATTTACTCTTTTTTACAGCGATGATCGTTTTCTTCACTTACTTTTACACGCAGAATGTGGCATTCAAGACCGAAGATGTTGCGGACAACCTGAAGAATCAGGGTGGCTTCGTTCCGGGGATTCGGCCCGGAAAGCGGACCGCGGAATATCTTGACTACGTGGTCGTGCGACTTCTTGTCCTCGGATCCGCGTATTTGGCGCTTGTTTGCCTCCTTCCCGAAGTCATGCGGTCGCAGTTGAGCATTCCCTTCTACTTTGGGGGGACTTCCGTCCTTATTGTCGTCTCCGTTACGATGGACACGATCCAGCAGGTCCAGTCGCACCTTCTGGCGCACCAGTACGAAGGCCTGATCGAGAAGTCACAGCTCCGGGGAAAGAGGCGGAGCAAAAAAGGGACGAGACGCAAATGAACATCATCCTTCTTGGACCGCCGGGCGCGGGCAAGGGCACCCAGGCCCAGCGGCTGATTGACAGCCAGGGCATGGTCCAGCTTTCCACCGGCGACATGCTGCGCGCCGCCGTGAAGGCCGGGACCGAAATCGGCCTCAAGGCCAAGGCGGTCATGGATGCCGGCGACCTGGTCTCGGACGAGATCGTCATCGGCGTCGTGTCGGAGCGTCTTGACCAGGATGACGTCCAGGCGTCGAACGGCGTGATCTTCGACGGTTTCCCGCGGACTTCGGCCCAGGCCGAGGCGCTGGACAAGCTGCTGGCCGACAAGGGCATGAGCCTCGACGCCGTGGTCGAGATGCAGGTCCCGGACGAGCTGCTCGTCGGCCGCATCGAGAAGCGCGCCGCCGAGAGCGGCGGCACCCGCGCCGACGACAATGCCGAGACCCTGAAGAAGCGCCTGGTGAACTACCACAAGGACACCGCACCGCTGGTCGACTACTACCGCGGCACCGGCAAGCTGAAGACCGTCAATGGCGACCAGGCCATGGACGAGGTCACGGCCGCCATTCTGGGCGCACTGTCCGTCTCGGCCTGACGCGGCTCCGCAGGAACAGGATCAAGGGCCCTCCGGGGCCCTTTTTTTCATGGCCGCGGGTCAGAGCCGGAAGGTCAGGCGCCCGAAGGCCCGCATCGCCAGCCCGGCGAGCCGGAAGGCCAGCGGGCCGACGCCCAGCGAAAGCACGAACGCGACGGGCCAGGCGAGGGCGAAGCGCTGCATCCAGGCCGCGATCCAGCCGTCGCCGAAGCGCATTGGCAGGGCGGTGAAAATGCCGGTCATCAGGAAGGCCATCATCGTCGAGATGAAGACTTGGGCGGTGATCAGGGTGGCTTTCGTCGGTGGCACGTCAGGTCCTCGGGCAGGGGGCATGGCGGGCACGCGCCGCCGGGCCCCGGTTGGGGTGGGCAGCCGCGGGATCGACATCGCGTCTAGCTCCCGCCGAGGCGGGGGACCGGGATAACCGGACCGGTCCAACGTTTTCCGACTGCTGCCGGGGTAGTCGAACCGTCCGGTTCGGTCAAGCCTGCCGCCGCCGGCCGCGGTCCGGGGCCGGAAATCTCCGGTTTGCGTCGCAGCTTGTTTTGTGACACACTCTCCGGGTCGCCGGGCCCCATGCCCGACAGATCCCACAACTGGGCGGGGTGTCGCAGATCGACCCTTGACCTAGCCTGCGATTCTCCATAATTCACGCCATCTCAACTGAGAATCGGCTGCCGCATTGCGCCCCGGCGCAGCGGATTCGCCGAAGATCGCCGCGCTGCCTGCCTCCTGGCGGGTTTGCGTTGTGAAAAAAGGTTCTGGAACTACGGAACCGCAACGAAAGGAAGAACCACGTGGCACGTATCGCCGGCGTCAACATCCCCACGGCCAAGCGCGTTCCGATCGCGCTGACCTATATCCACGGCATTGGCCCGCATGTCGCTCAGCAGATCTGCGAAGCCGTCAAGATCGACGTGACCCGTCGCGTCAACGAACTCTCCGACGAGGAAGTTCTGGCCATCCGCGAACATATCGACGCGAACTTCACTGTCGAAGGCGACCTGCGCCGCGAAGTGCAGATGAACGTCAAGCGCCTGATGGACCTCGGCTGCTACCGCGGCCTGCGCCATCGCCGCAACCTCCCCGTGCGCGGTCAGCGCACCCACACCAACGCCCGCACCCGCAAGGGCCCGGCGAAGCCGATCGCCGGCAAGAAGAAGTAAGGGGAGACCGGAAACATGGCACGTGATACCCGCCGCAATGCCGGCAAGAAAAAAGAGCGCAAGAACATCGCCGCAGGCGTTGCTCATGTGAACTCGTCGTTCAACAACACCAAGATCCTGATCTCCGACGTGCAGGGCAACGCGATCTCCTGGTCGTCCGCCGGCACGATGGGCTTCAAGGGCTCGCGGAAGTCGACCCCCTATGCCGCCCAGATGGCTGCAGAGGATGCAGGCCGCAAGGCCCAGGAGCATGGCGTCAAGACCCTCGAGGTCGAGGTCCAGGGCCCCGGTTCCGGACGTGAATCCGCACTGCGCGCCCTCGCCGCAGTCGGCTTCAACATCACCTCGATCCGCGACGTGACCCCGATCGCGCATAACGGCTGCCGCCCGCCCAAGCGCCGCCGCGTCTGACCGATTTCGACAAGCTTTGAACCGGCGGCATCCGGCCGCCGGTTCGATCCGTTCACAACCTCGGGTGTCGCGGGCCTTTGGACATGGGGCAGGCGGCGAGCATGGAGGCCACAGGCATGATCCAGAAAAACTGGCAGGAGCTCATCAAACCGATGCAGCTCGACGTTAAGCCGGGAAACGATCCCACGCGCCAGGCGACCCTTGTCGCCGAACCTCTGGAACGCGGCTTCGGCCTGACGCTCGGCAACGCGCTGCGCCGGGTCCTGATGTCCTCGCTGCAGGGTGCGGCCATCACCACTGTCCAGATTGACAACGTGCTGCACGAGTTCTCCTCGGTGGCGGGCGTCCGCGAGGACGTGACCGACATCGTGCTGAACCTCAAGGGCGTCGCGATTAAGATGGATGTCGAAGGTCCGAAGCGGATCACCATCCAGGCCCGCGGCCCTGGTGCAGTGACCGCCGGCGAGATTTCCGAATCCGCAGGCATCGAGGTCCTGAACCGCGACCACATCATCTGCCATCTCGATGACGGCGCCGATCTCTACATGGAGATGACGGTCGATATCGGGAAGGGATACGTCGCGGCCGACAAGAACCGTCCCGAGGACGCCCCGATCGGCCTGATCCCGATCGACGCGATCTTCTCGCCGGTCAAGAAGGTCTCCTACGACGTCCAGCCGACCCGCGAGGGCCAGGTGCTGGATTACGACAAGCTGACCATGAAGATCGAGACCGACGGCTCGGTCACCCCCGAGGATGCCGTGGCCTTCGCCGCGCGCATCCTCCAGGACCAGCTGCAGATCTTCGTCAACTTCGACGAGCCGGAAGCGGCCCGCGCCGAATCCGACGATGACGGGCTCGAGTTCAACCCGCTCCTCCTCAAGAAGGTGGACGAGCTGGAACTGTCCGTCCGGTCTGCGAACTGCCTGAAGAACGACAACATCGTCTATATCGGCGACCTGATCCAGAAGACCGAAGCCGAGATGCTCCGCACCCCGAACTTCGGCCGCAAGTCGCTGAACGAGATCAAGGAAGTGCTCTCGGGCATGGGCCTGCATCTCGGCATGGATGTCGAGGACTGGCCGCCGGACAACATCGAGGACCTGGCCAAGAAGTTCGAGGACCAGTTCTGATTTGACGCGCCGGGCGGATTGCAGTATCCGCCCGCGCAAATCCGCGGTTCCGGGTGCTCCGGGCCGCATGGGCAATTCCGCCCCACAAAGGAGGTCCCCGCACGCATGGGGGCCGGACAAAGCACCTTGAAAGGATAGACACATGCGTCACGCCCGCGGATACCGCCGCCTGAACCGCACCCACGAGCACCGCAAGGCGCTCTTCTCGAACATGGCCGGCTCGCTGATCGAGCACGAGCAGATCAAGACCACCCTGCCGAAGGCCAAGGAACTGCGCCCGGTGATCGAGAAGCTGATCACCCTCGCCAAGCGCGGCGACCTGCACGCCCGCCGCCAGGCGGCGTCGAAGCTGAAGCAGGACGCGCTGGTCGCGAAGCTCTTCGAAGTGCTCGGCCCGCGCTACAAGGACCGCCAGGGCGGCTACGTCCGCGTCCTGAAGGCCGGCTTCCGCTACGGCGACATGGCACCGATGGCGATCATCGAGTTCGTCGACCGCGACGTCGATGCCAAGGGTGCCGCCGACCGTGCGCGCCTCGAGGCCGAGGAAGCAGCCGAAGCATAAGCTTCGCCTGGGCGATTTTCCGAAGGGCGGGCCGATTGGCCCGCCCTTTTCCGTTTCCGGGCCTCTCCCCTCTCCCCGCCGGGGAGAGGGGCCGGGGGAGAGGGGCTTGCGCTGCGCCCGCAGAACGCCAAGATCCCTGCCATGGCCGATCTCTTCGACTCCCTTCCGCAGTCCCAGCCCGCCCGTCCCGCCGCGCCGGAGGGGCCGCGGCCGCTCGCCGACAGGCTGCGCCCGCAGCATCTGTCCGACGTGCTGGGGCAGGAGGCTGCGCTCGGCCCCGATGCGCCCTTGGGCACCATGCTGGCGGCGGGGCAGATCCCCTCGCTGATCCTCTGGGGCCCGCCGGGCGTCGGCAAGACCACCATCGCGCGGCTGCTCGCCCGCGAGGCCGGGCTTCACATGGTGGAGATCAGCGCGATCTTCGCCGGCGTCGCCGACCTGAAGAAGGTCTTCGAGGACGCCCGCCAGCGCCGCCGCGCGGGGCAGGGGACGCTGCTTTTCGTCGACGAGATCCACCGCTTCAACAGGGCGCAGCAGGACGGGTTCCTGCCGCATCTGGAAAGCGGGCTGATCACGCTGGTCGGCGCCACCACCGAGAACCCCTCCTTCGAGCTCAACGCCGCGCTCCTGAGCCGCGCCCATGTCGTCGTTCTCGCCCGGCTCGGCCCCGAGGCGCTGGAAGGGATGCTGGCCCGCGCCGAAGGGGATCTGGGCGCCGTGCTGCCGCTGACCCCAGAGGCGCGGGCGCATCTGCTGGCCATGGCCGATGGCGACGGGCGCAGCCTGCTGAACATGGCCGAGGTGATCGCCAGCTGGAAGCCGGAGGCGCCGCTCGACCCGAAGCAGCTTGGTCGGCGCCTGCAGCAGCGGGCGGCGAATTACGACAAGTCCGGCGACGGCCACTACAACCTGATCTCGGCGCTGCACAAATCGGTGCGCGGCTCGGACCCGGACGCCGCGCTCTACTGGTTCGCGCGGATGCTGGAGGGCGGCGAGGATCCCTGCTTCCTCGCCCGCCGCCTGACCCGCATGTCGGTCGAGGATATCGGCCTTGCCGATCCGCAGGCCCAGGCGGTCTGCATCGATGCCTGGCAGAGCTACGAACGGCTGGGCAGCCCGGAGGGCGAGCTGGCGCTGGCCCAGGCGGTGATCTACCTCGCGCTCGCGCCGAAATCGAACGCTGGCTATGTCGCCTACAAGGCGGCGCGCGCCCTGGCGAAGAAGACCGGATCGGTGCCGCCGCCGAAGCACATTCTCAACGCCCCGACCGGGCTGATGAAGGAGCAGGGCTATGGCGCGGGCTACGCCTATGACCACGATGCCGAGGACGGATTTTCCGGGCAGGACTACTTTCCCGAGGACATGGCGCGGCCCGATTTCTATACACCTGCCGACCGCGGCTTCGAGCGCGAGCTGGGCAAGCGGGCGGAGTATTTCGCGCGGCTGCGCGCGAAGCGGCAGGGCGGTTGACTCCGCGCCCGCGCCGGGAAAAGAGGGGCGCATGATCGACAAACTCGCCATGGTCGCCCTGGGCGGCGCAATCGGTGCCTCGGGGCGCTATCTTTCGGGTGTCGCGGCCATGCGGCTGCTGGGGCCCGGATTCCCCTGGGGCACGCTCTTCGTCAACGTGGTCGGCTCCTTTGCCATGGGGGTCCTGGTCACCGTGATGGCGATGAAGGGCGGCACGAAATTCGCGCCTCTGCTGACCGTCGGCATGCTGGGCGGCTTCACGACCTTCTCCAGCTTCTCGCTCGACGCGGTGACGCTGTGGGAGCGGGGCCAGGCCGGCCTGGCGGCGACCTATGTCCTGTCCTCGGTGCTGGTGTCGCTCGCGGCGCTCTTCGCCGGGCTGACCCTTGCAAGGATGGCCTTCCAATGAGCGGCGTGCAGACCATTACCGTGAGCGACTCCGAAGCGGACCAGAGGATCGACCGCTGGCTGCGCCGGATGTTCCCGCATCTCGGCCAGGGCCGGATCGAGAAGATGTGCCGCAAGGGCGAGCTGCGCGTCGATGGCGGCCGCGTGAAGCCGGCCACCAGGCTGGAAGCCGGCCAGACAGTGCGCATCCCGCCGATCCCCGATCCCGGCCCCGAGCAGGACAAGCCGCCGGTGCCGCGCATCGCCGAGGCCGATGCCGAGATGATGCGCCGTGCCGTGCTCTACCGCGACGACCACATCATCGCGCTGAACAAGCTGCCGGGCCTTGCCTCGCAGGGCGGCTCGGGCCAGACCCGCCACGTCGACGGGCTGGCAGAGGCGCTGCGCTTCGGCCTCGACGAGAAGCCGCGGCTCGTCCACCGGCTCGACCGCGACACCTCGGGCGTCCTGATCATGGCGCGGACCCGCAAGGTGGCCGATGCGCTGACCAAGGCCTTCCGTTCTCGCGAGACCCGCAAGATCTACTGGGCGATCGTTGCCGGCGTGCCGCACCCGGCGATGGGCACGATCAAGTACGGGCTGGTGAAGGCCGGCGGCCACGGGAAGGGCGGCGAGGGCGAGAAGATGCGCTGCGTCCATCCCCGCGATGTCGAGAAGACCGAGGGCGCCAAGCATGCCACGACCGACTACGCCGTGCTCAGCCCGCTGGGCAAGCGCTGCGCCTGGGTGGCGATGGTGCCGATCACGGGCCGCACCCACCAGCTGCGCGCGCACATGGCCGAGCTCGGCCATCCGATCGTCGGCGACGGCAAGTACGGCGGGTCGGGCCAGGAGAACCTGGGCGACGGCTGGGGCGCGCAGCTCGGCGGCGAGATCAGCCGCAAGCTGCACCTGCATGCCCGCAGCCTGACCATCACCCATCCGGTGACCGGCAATCAGCTGACCATCACCGCGCCCCTGCCCGAGCACATGGAGCGCACCTGGAAGACGCTGGGCTGGGACCCGGCGGACGTTCCGGCCGACCCGTTCGAGGATCCCGAGTTTTGACCCGTCTCCGCCTTGCGCTTTTCGATGTCGACGGCACGCTGGTCGACAGCCAGCAGCACATAAAGATGTCGATGGCCGCGGCCTTCGGCGCCGAGGGGCTGGAGACGCCGGCCGTCCCCGAGATCCTGTCGATCGTCGGCCTGTCGCTGCCCAACGCCGTCGCCCAGCTGGCCCCGGATCTGGAGCCGCATCGGATCGACCGGATGGTGGAGACCTACAAGGACGCCTATGCCTCGCTGCGCGGCGCCGATGCCGCGGCCTCCTCGCCGCTCTACGACGGCGCCCTGGCCTGTCTCGACGCGCTTGCGGAGGACGATCATGTGCTGATCGGCATCGCCACCGGAAAGTCGCGCCGCGGGCTGACGCATCTGCTGGAGACGCACGGGCTGGCCGGCCGCTTCGTGACCACGCAGGTTGCGGACGACCACCCGTCGAAGCCGCATCCCTCGATGGTGCTGGCGGCGATGTCGGCCTGCGGGGTCGGGCCTGCCGACACGGTGATGATCGGCGATACCGCCTTCGACATGGAGATGGGCCGTGCCGCGGGCGCGCGCCGGCTCGGGGTGGCCTGGGGCTACCATCCGGCGGCGCGTCTGGAAGCCTCGGGCGCGGAGCGCCTGGCGACGGCATATGCGCAGGTGCCGGGACTACTGAAAGACCTCTGGGAGAGCTGACATGGCAGGCTGGGTGCCGAAACGGTTCTGGAAGGCGGCCGATGTGGCGCAGGCCGATGGCGGCTGGACGGTGCATCTCGACGGCCGTGCGGTGAAGACGCCGGCCAAGGCGGCGCTGCTGCTGCCCTCGCGCGCCTTCGCCGAGGGCGTGGCTGCCGAATGGGACGCCCAGGGCGAGGCTCTCGATCCGGCGACCATGCCGCTGACCAAGCTCGCAAATTCTGCGATCGACAATGTCGCGCTGAACCATGCGGCCGTGGCCGACATGCTGGCAGGCTACGGCGGGACCGACCTGCTCTGCTACCGCGCCGACAGCCCTGCGGATCTGGTGGCGCGGCAGCGCGCCGCCTGGGACCCGCTGCTGGTCTGGTCGGCAGGCCGCTTCGGCGCGCCCCTGAATACCGGGGCGGGGATCATGCACGTCGCCCAGCCCGAAGCCAGCCTTGCCGCGCTGGCTGCCGAGGTCCATGCGCTCACGCCCTTCGAGCTGGCTGCCTTCCACGACCTGGTCGCGATGTCCGGCTCGCTGATCCTCGCGCTGGCGGCCGTCCATGGCGAGGCCGGGGCCGAGGCCGCCTGGGATGCCTCGCGCATCGACGAGGACTGGCAGGCCGAGCAATGGGGCGTCGACGAGGAAGCGGCGGAGACCGCCGCCCTGAAGCGCGGCGAATTCCTGACCGCCTACCGCGCCTTCTGCCTGATCCGCTCCTCCTGAGCATTGGATCCCGGCTCTCCCGGCGTGACGGCGGGGGAGGTCCGGACATCCGGCCTTGCCGGGGCGTCTGCGGAAGCCCGCCACTCCTCGTCCGTTGCTGTCCGAAAGCTGGCCGCCGGAGACGGTCCCGCGGTGCGATTCCACTTTGCCCACTTGCCGGGCATTTGCCCGAACACTCTGGCGCGACCCGATTCCGAGCGGTTGTCCTGCCGAAAAAGTGCTTGGCTCCATGCCCCTTTTTCGCCCGCGTTCGAAACATCTGCTGAAAAAGTCATCGTTTTCGCTGGGGGAAGGGGGGGCAGCCCCTTGACCCACGGCTGTTAAACTGCACGAATTCCGGCGGTGAGGGGCTCACCAAGACTAATAGGGACTGAAGCCGGAAGAGTGCACCGGCGAAAAACCGCTCAAGGCGGTCACAGGAAGAGGTACACATGACCAAAAAGGTATTTTGGGGCGCGCTGGCAGTTGCCGGCGTCGCGGCAGGTTTCGCATCTGCCGATACGCTCGACGACGTGAAGGCCCGCGGCGAACTGATCTGCGGCACGTCGACCGGCCTGGCCGGCTTCTCGGCGCCCGATGCCAATGGCCGCTACGAAGGGTTCGACGTCGCCTATTGCCGGGCTCTGGCAGCCGCCATCTTCGGCGACCCGGACGCGGTCGAGTTCAAGCCGCTGACCACCACCAACCGCTTCTCCGCGCTCTCCGCGGGCGAGATCGACATCCTGTCGCGCAACACCACCTGGACGCTGACCCGCGATGTCGACCTGAAGACCACCTTCGTCGGCGTCAACTACTATGACGGCCAGGGCTTCATGGTGCCGAAGGAACTGGGCGTGTCCTCCGCGCGCGAGCTCGACGGCGCCACCGTCTGCATCCAGAAGGGCACCACCACCGAGCTGAACCTGTCGGACTTCTTCCGCAAGAACAACATCAGCTACGAGCCGGTCCCGATCGAGACCAACGCCGAGGCCCAGCAGCAGTACCTGGCCGGTGCCTGCGACGTCTACACGACCGACGCCTCCGGCCTGGCCGCGACCCGCGCCTCCTTCGAGAACCCGGGCGACCACATCATCCTGCCGGAAATCGTGTCGAAGGAGCCGCTGGGTCCGCTCGTCCGCCACGGCGACGACCACTGGGCCGACATCGCCCGCTGGACTCTGAACGCGCTGATCACCGCCGAGGAACTGGGCGTGACCTCCGCGAATATCGAGGAGCTGTCGGCGTCGACCGAGAACCCGGAAATCGCGCGCCTGCTGGGCACCGAGGGCAACCTGGGCGAGATGCTGGGCCTGTCCGCCGACTGGGCGAAGAACGCGATCATGGCCGAGGGCAACTACGGCGAGATCTTCGAGAAGAACATCGGCGAGAGCACCCCGATCGGCCTGGCGCGCGGCCTGAACGCGCAGTGGACCGAGGGCGGCCTGATGTACTCCCCGCCGTTCCGCTAAGGCAATCGAGGGCGCGGTTCATTCCGCGCCCTCAGTCCATCCGGAGATCCGTTCCGGCAGCCTTACCCCCCGAAGGAGTACCAATGGCCACTGTCAGCGAACCGCCGCAGGGCGGATTCCAGCTTTCCCAGCTGATCTACGACACGCGCTACCGCTCGATGACGATCCAGATCGTCACCCTGATCGCGGTCCTGTCGCTGATCTTCTGGCTCGGCGCCAATGTCGCGTCGAACCTCGCCGCTCTCGGCAAGCCGATCGATTTCGGTTTCCTCGGAGAACCGGCGAACTACGACATCAACCAGATGCTCATCAAGTACACGAGCCAGGACACCCATGCGCGCGCGGCCTTCGTCGGCCTGCTGAACACGCTGCTGGTGGCCTTCCTCGGCTGCATCCTGGCGACCGTGGTGGGCGTCGTGGTGGGCGTGCTGCGCCTGTCCTCGAACTGGCTGATCGCGCGGGTGATGACCATCTACGTCGAAACCTTCCGCAACGTGCCGGTGCTGCTGTGGATCGTTCTGGCCATGGCGATCCTGATCGAGGCGCTGCCGCAGCCCCGCGACTTCCGCGGCGACGATCCGGCGGCCTCGATGTTCCTCGACTCGGTAGCCCTCACCAACCGCGGCATCTACATGCCCGAACCGCTGTTCTCGCGCAGCCTCGGCGAATTCTCGTTCTTCGGCATCTTCGACATCTCCAACGACCTGCTGGTGCTGCTGGCCGTTCTGGCCGCGGGCATCTTCGCGGCCAAGCAGATCGGCAAGCGCGCCGACCGCATCCAGAACGCCACCGGCGAGCGGCCCAAGACCTGGTACATGTCGCTTGGCGTGATCGCGGTTCCGCTCATCGTGGTGCTAGTGCTGCTGGGCTTCCACCTGGGCTATCCCGAGCTCAAGGGCTTCAACTTCCAGGGCGGCATCTACATGCGCAATTCCTTCATTGCGCTCTGGCTGGCACTCAGCCTCTATACCGCCGCCTTCATCGCCGAGATCGTGCGCGGCGGCATCATGGCGATCTCCAAGGGCCAGTCCGAGGCCGCGGCCGCGCTCGGCCTGCGCCCCAGCCGGACCATGCGCCTGGTGATCCTGCCGCAGGCGCTGCGGGTCATCATCCCGCCGCTGATCTCGCAATACCTGAACCTGACCAAGAACAGCTCGCTGGCGATCGGCGTCGGCTACATGGATCTGACCGGCACGCTGATGGGGACCTCGCTGAACCTGTCCGGGCGGGAGCTGGAATGCGTGATGCTGACCATGCTGATCTACCTGGCGATCTCGCTGTGCATCTCGGGCGTGTTCAACATCTACAACCAGCGCGTCAAGCTGAAGGAGCGGTGAGATGGCTTTCGAACCCTATGTCCGCACCCAGATGCTCGACCCCAAGCCCGCGCCGGTCACCTCGGTTGGCCCGGCAGGCTGGCTGAAGCGCAACCTGTTCGACGGCCCTGGCAATTCGGTCCTGACGCTGGTGACGATGGTGGCGATCTTCCTGCTGCTGGCGCATCTGCTGCCCTGGATGTTCCTGTCGGTCTGGAATGCCGACAGCCTGGCCGAATGCCGCCAGATCATCGACGAGACCTACGGCCTCGACCATTCCGGCGCCTGCTGGGCGGTGATCCACGACCGGTTCTTCCAGCTGGTCTACGGCTTCTACCCGTCCGAGCTCTACTGGCGGCCGAACCTGACCTTCGTCCTGATGCTGGTTGCGCTGGCGCCGGTGCTGTTCACCCATCTGCCGCGCAAGATGATGATCTTCTCGGCGCTGTTCCCCTTCATCGGGGCCTGGCTGCTCTGGGGCGGCTCGATCTGGACCCCGCTGGCGGCGCTGGCGGGCTTCGCCCTCGGCGGCGCGGCCTACCGCTACGGCTCGGCGGTCAACGGCATCCTTGCCATTGCCGCGGCCGTCCTGGTGCCGGTCATCTGGTGGATCTTCCTGATGGGACCGATCGCGCGCGGGCTGCACGCCGTCATCCCGCTGGGCATCGAGGTGGTGGAGTCCAATCAGTTCGGCGGCTTCATGGTCTCGATCGTGATCGGCATAACCGCCATCACCCTGTCGCTGCCGCTCGGCATCATGCTGGCGCTGGGACGGCAGACGAACCTGTTCATCGTGCGCGCCTTCTCGGTCGGCTTCATCGAGTTCATCCGCGGCGTGCCGCTGATCACGCTGCTGTTCGTCGCCTCGACGCTGCTGAACTACTTCATGCCGCCGGGCACCAATTTCGACCTGGTCGTGCGCGTCATCATCATGGCGACGCTGTTCTCGTCGGCCTATATTGCCGAGGTGATCCGCGGCGGCCTCGCGGCGCTGCCCAAGGGCCAGTACGAGGCGGCTGACAGCCTCGGGCTGGACTACTGGCAGGCGCAGCGGCTGATCATCATGCCGCAGGCGCTGAAAATCGCCATCCCGGGGATCGTCTCGACCTTCATCGGCCTGTTCAAGGACACGACGCTGGTCTCGATCATCGGCATTCTCGATCCGATCGGCCTGTCGAACGCGATCCGCGCCGACAACGCCTGGAACGGCATCTACTGGGAGCTGTTCGTCTTCATCGGCTTCGTCTTCTTCATCTTCTGCTTCTCGATGTCCCGGTACTCCATGTACCTGGAACGCAAGCTCAACACCGGCCACCGCTGAGGAAATCCCATGACCGACACTGCCGTGAACACCGCCCCGGGCATGACTATCTCCGACGAGGTGGCCATCTCGATCCAGAACATGAACAAGTGGTACGGCCAGTTCCATGTCCTGCGCGACATCAACCTGACCGTCTACCGCGGCGAGCGGATCGTGATCTGCGGGCCCTCCGGGTCCGGCAAATCCACCATGATCCGCTGCATCAACGCGCTGGAGGAACACCAGGAAGGCAGGATCACCGTCGACGGCACCGTCCTGTCCTCGGATCTGAAGAACATCGACAAGATCCGCTCTGAGGTCGGGATGTGCTTCCAGCATTTCAACCTCTTCCCGCATCTGACGATCCTGGAAAACTGCACGCTCGCCCCGATCTGGGTCCGCAAAATCCCGAAGAAGGAAGCGATCGAGACCGCGATGCACTACCTGGAAAAGGTCAAGATCCCCGATCAGGCCAACAAGTATCCCGGCCAGCTCTCGGGCGGCCAGCAGCAGCGGGTCGCCATCGCGCGCTCGCTGTGCATGCGGCCCAAGATCATGCTCTTCGACGAGCCGACCTCGGCGCTCGACCCGGAGATGATCAAGGAGGTGCTCGACACCATGATCCAGCTCGCGGAGGAAGGCATGACCATGCTCTGCGTGACCCACGAGATGGGCTTCGCCCAGGCCGTGGCGAACCGGGTGATCTTCATGGATGCGGGCCAGATCGTCGAGCAGAACGAGCCGAAGGCCTTCTTCAACAACCCGCAGAGCGACCGCACCAAGCTGTTCCTCAGCCAGATTCTCGGGCACTGACGCCCGCGCAGGGGGCGGTCCGCCGTCCCCTGCCATCCGCGCCCGCGGAAATCCTCGCGCTGCCGCCCGGGCCGGGTAACATGGCACCGCAAGGAGTCCAGCCCGGAGCGCCGCCATGAACGTCTTCCCCTTTTCCGCCATCTTCCGCGCGCCCCTGTCGGGGGATGTCGCGCAATCCATCGCGCCGGATTTCGCCGGGGTGCCCGAGGTAGAGCGCCGCATCGTCGAGGATGTCGCCAGCTACGGCAGCCAGCTCGGCACGCTGTTCGATGCGCTGAAGGAGCTTGCCGACCGGGACCCGGCGCTGCGGCAGGAACCGAAGATGGCGAAGGCGCTGGAATTGCGCGGCAGGATCGAGGCGGCGAAGGCCGCCGAGGCCGCAAGCATCCGAGACCGTGCCGAGCGGCTGATGGACAGCCTGCACGAGCTTGCGCCCGAACTGCATGCCGAGCTCCTGGCGCGCGAAAGCGCCCGCTGATCCGTCGCGGATCCGACAATTGTCGGTCCCGGGCCCCGCAAACGGGCCGGAAGCGCGGAATTTCCCTTGGCCTGGTCCCTGCTTCGACAGGGTACCGGAGGATTGTCTTCCGGCACGTGACCTGGCTCGCCCGGCCTCCCGCCCGGCCAGCCGCAAGAAGGGGACCAATCATGGCCAACGTAACTTTCTCGTCGCCGATCATGCACCAGGACAAGACCGTCTATGCGATCGCCGGCAACACCAAGACCGTGCTCGGCCTGGCGGAAGAGCACAACATCCCGATTCCGTTCGAATGCCAGAACGGCAATTGCGGCTCCTGCCTGATCGAAGTGGAGTACTACAGCCCCGAGAGCAAGATGAGCCTCGCCCTGACCGAGAAGGAGAAATCCAAGCTGAAGGAGCTGGGCAAGCTGACCGCCGCGGAGATCGAGGCGGCCGAGGTGAACGACATGCCGCCGCGCTGGCGCCTGGCCTGCCAGTTCGTCGCCCGCGCCGAGGACGTGCGGATCATCTTCTCGGGCGAGCCGGGCGGCGCCGTCTGAGCCGGCCCAGCTGAGCCGATGCGCTCAGGGATGACCGGGCAGGTCGCGGGGGACGAAGAAATCGACCAGCCGCGCCCTGCCGCTTTCCAGTCCGGCCCAGTCCTCGATCTCGGCGATCAGCGTGGCGCCGGTCGGGTAGATGCCGAATTTCGGATGGGCGGGACCTGCCGCCAGCAGCCGGTGCGCCAGCGCGCCGATGCCGGGATTGTGCGCGACCATCGCCACCAGCTGGCCGGTGGCGCCGTGCAGCACCGACAGCATCGTCTCGGGCGAGGCATGGTAGAGCGAGGGCAGGATCTCGGCCGCGGCCGCGCCGGGCAGCTCCGACGAAATGCCGGCCCAGGTTTCCTGGGTGCGGCGCGCGGAGGAACAGAACACCTGGTCCGGCACCAGCCCGCGCGCGGCGAGCTCCTGGCCGATCAGCGGTGCCGCGGCCCGGCCGCGGGCATTCAGCGGCCGGTCATGATCGCTGGGCACCTCGTGCGACCAGTCGGACTTGGCGTGGCGGGTGAGGATCAGGCGGGGCATGGAGGTCTGTCCTGCTTGCAGCGCGGGCCGCGGCTCAGCCGCGGCGGATCATCGAGCCGACGCCGTGATCGGTGAACAGCTCCAGGAGGCAGGCATTCGGCACGCGCCCGTCCAGGATCACCGCCGCCCGCACGCCGCGGGCCAGCGCGTCGAGCGCGGTCTCGGTCTTGGGGATCATCCCGCCGGCGATCACGCCGGAATCGGTCAGCTCGCGGATGTGGGTCGCGGTCAGTTCGGTCATCACCTCGCCGGCCGCGTTCTTCACGCCCGCCACGTCGGTCAGCAGCAGAAGCCGCCGCGCCTGCAGCGCGCCGGCGATGGCGCCCGCCGCGGTGTCGCCGTTGATGTTCATCGTCTCGCCGTCGCGGCTGACGCCGAGCGGCGCGATGACAGGGATCAGCTCGCCCGCGGTCAGCGTTTCCAGCAGGCGCGTGTCGACGGTCTCGGGCGTGCCGACGAGGCCCAGCGAGGGATCGTCCTGGCGGCAGATCATCAGCCCGGCATCCTTGCCGGAGATGCCGACCGCGCGGCCGCCCTGATCGTTGATCGCCTGCACGACGCGCTTGTTGATCAGGCCCGACAGCACCATCTCGACCACCTCGACGGTGGCGGCGTCGGTGACGCGCTTGCCGTTGACGAATTCCGACTGGATGTCGAGACGCTTGAGCATCGCGTTGATCATCGGCCCGCCGCCATGGACGATGACCGGATTCACGCCGACCTGGCGCATCAGCACGATGTCGCGGGCGAATTCTTCCATCGCCTCGTCCGAGCCCATGGCGTGGCCGCCGAGCTTGATGACGATCGTCGCGCCTTCGTAGCGCTGCAGATAGGGGAGGGCTTCGGACAGGGTCCGGGCGGTTGCGATCCAGTCGCGGGTCTGGGACATCTGTTTCTTCATCTCGCGCACCTCGGGGGACGTCCCGTCCTAATCCGTCGCGCATGATCACTCAAGGGCAGCTTTCAAACCCGGGGGACTGCGCCTAGATTGCGCAGGTAACGAGGAAGGAACGTGCCATGGCATCCCAGAAGACCCTGCTCCTGACCGGCGCGAGCCGCGGGATCGGACATGCGACGGTGAAGCGCTTCTCCGCCGAGGGCTGGAGGGTGCTGACCTGTTCGCGCCAGCCCTTCGATCCGCGCTGTCCCTGGCCGGGCGGCGAGGAGAACCACATCCAGATCGACCTCGGCGATCCGCAGAGCACGATCGAGGCGATCGAGGCGATCCGCGGCAAGCTGGAAGGACGTCTCGACGCGCTGGTCAACAATGCGGGGATTTCCCCGAAGGACGGAGAGGGCGGGCGGCTGAACACGCTGGAAACCGACCTGCGGACCTGGGGAAAGGTGTTCCACGTGAACTTCTTCGCGCCGATTGTGCTGGCGCGCGGGCTGAAGGACGAGCTGTCGGCCGCCAAGGGCGCGGTGGTCAACGTGACCTCCATCGCCGGCAACCAGATCCATCCCTTCGCGGGGGCCGCCTATTCGACCTCCAAGGCGGCGCTGAAGGCGCTGACCCGGGAAATGGCGCATGATTTCGGGCCTATGGGCGTGCGGGTGAACGCGATCGCGCCGGGCGAGATCGAGACCTCGATCCTGTCTCCGGGAACCGAGAAGATCGTCGAGACCCTGCCGCTGCGCCGGCTCGGCCAGCCCTCGGAGGTCGCCGACGTGATCTTCTTCCTGTGCTCGCCGGAATCCTCCTATGTCACGGGCACCGAGATCGAGGTGAATGCCGGGCAGCATGTCTGAGCCTTGCTGCGACGCAGCACTTGGCAGCGCTACCATTTTCGTGTTCCCTGACCCGGCCGGCTTCTTCCGCCGGCAGCAGCGGAACGGAACAGCGCCCTGACCTGGATTGTCTTCACCGATCTCGACGGAACGCTCCTCGACCATGCAAGCTATGACTGGTCGCCGGCCCGCCCGGCGCTTGCGCGGCTGAAATCGCTGGGCATCCCGGTCGTCCTGGCCAGCTCCAAGACCGCGGCGGAAATCGCGCCGCTGCATGGCGCGCTCGGCCTCGGCGATGCGCCCGCCATCGTCGAGAACGGTGCCGGGCTCTGGAAGCCCGGGACGGAGGACGGCGCGGACGATGCCTATCGCCGGCTGCGCTGGCTGCTGGACGAGGTGCCGCCCGCGCTCCGCGCGCGGTTCTGCGGCTTCGGCGACATGACGGACGCCCAGGTCGCGGCGATCACCGGCCTTGCGCCGGATGCCGCGCGGCTGTCGCGGCAGCGGCATTTTTCCGAGCCGGGGCTGTGGCAGGGAACCGATGGGGACCGTGCCGCATTCCTCGATGCGCTGGAGCGCCTGGGTATCGCCGCGCGCTCCGGCGGGCGGTTCCTGACGCTGTCCTTCGGCGCGACCAAGGCCGGGCGGATGGCGGAAATCGCCGCGCGCTACGGCGCGGAGACCACCGTGGCGCTCGGCGATGCGCCGAACGACCGCGAGATGCTGGAAGCCGCCACCCATGGCGTCGTCATCCGCAACGACCACGGCCCCGGCCTGCCCGAGCTGGCAGGCGAGGCAGAGGGGCGCATCCGCCGCACGGAGGCCGCAGGCCCCGAAGGCTGGAACGCCGCAATCCTGGATCTGACCGCGGGCCTCGTGCCGCAGGAGAGCTGACATGGCTGACTTCCACCAGAACGGCAACATCGCGCAGTTCCACAACCTCCGGTCCCGTCCCTTGGAGGAGATGCTCTACGAGATCGAGACCTATGCCCAGACGCGCAAGATCAGCCTGATCCTGCCCTCGCTCTATTCCGAGCTGGAAGGACCGGCGCTGGCCAACATCCTCGCCGAGCTGGGCAAGGTGCGTTACCTGCACCGGATCATCATTGGTCTAGACCGCGCCGACGAGCGCCAGTACCGCATGGCGAAGGACTTCTTCGCGCGGCTGCCTCAGAACCACGTGGTGATCTGGAACAGCTCGCCCAGGATGCTGGACATCGAGGAGCGGCTTGCCGCGCTCGGCCTCGCCCCGCCGGAGCCGGGCAAGGGCAAGAATGTCTGGACCTCGATGGGCTACCTGATCGCCTGCGCCGATTCCTCGATCATGGCGACGCATGACTGCGATATCGTCACCTATGACCAGGAGATGCTGGCGCGGCTGATCTATCCGGTGGCCAACCCGAATTTTCCCTACCAGCTGTCGAAGGGGTTCTATCCGCGGATCGGCGACGGCAAGCTGAATGGCCGGGTGACGCGGCTGCTGGTGTCGCCCCTGCTGATCGCGCTCAAGAAGGTGATCGGCGACCGCGACTACATCGACTACCTGCGCAGCTTCCGCTATCCGCTGTCGGGGGAGGTCGCGCTTCGTACCGGCATCCTGCCCGACCTGCGCATTCCGTCCGACTGGGGGCTGGAAATCGGCGTGCTGTCCGAGGCATGGCGCAACTTGGGTCCCGGCGCGGTCTGCCAGGTGGAGATTTCCGACGCCTATGACCACAAGCACCAGGAGGTCAGCGCCGATGTCGCCAATGACGGGCTGAACCGCATGTCGACGGACATCTGCAAGGCGATCTTCCGCAAGCTTGCGGTGGACGGCACGGTCTTCACCACCGACACGTTCCGGACGCTGAAGGCGGTCTATTACCGCCGCGCGCTCGACATGGTCGAGGTCTACGCCCATGACGCCAAGATGAACGGGCTGAGCCTCGACCGGCACCGCGAGGAGCTGACCGTCGAGCTGTTCGCCGAGAACATCACCCGGGCCGGGCAGATTTTCCTGGAAAGCCCGCATGGCAGCCCGTCGATGCCGAACTGGAGCCGCGTCCATGCCGCGGATCCCTCGCTCATGCAGGACCTGCGCGCTGCTGTGGCGGCGGACGAGGCGGAATTCGCGGCCGAGCCCTTCGTGGCCTGAGCCGGGCGGGCGAGGGGCGCCCCCCTCTCCCGCACCCTCTCCCCCGGGACGGGGTCAGTCGGCGAGGAGGCTGTTGATGGTGCTGCGCAGGGTGGGGATGCCCTCGCCCTTCTCGGAAGAGGTCAGGATCAGCTCGGGATAGGCGGCCGGGTGCTTCGACAGCGCCTTGGCGACCTGCTCCAGAAGCTTGGGATATTCCGAGGTCTTGATCTTGTCGGCCTTGGTCAGCACCACCTGGAAGGTGACGGCCGACTTGTCGAGCAGCGTCAGGATCTCGTCATCGACCTTCTTGATGCCGTGGCGGCTGTCGATCAGCACGAAGGCGCGGCGCAGCGTCGGGCGGCCGGACAGGTAGTTCTTCATCAGCTCCTGCCATTTCGCCACCGTCGCCACCGGCGCATTGGCGAAACCGTAGCCGGGAAGGTCCACGAGATAGAGCGCGTCGCGCTCGAAATAGTTGATCTCCTGGGTGCGGCCCGGGGTGTTCGAGGCCCGCGCCAGTCCCTTGCGCCCGGTCAGCGCGTTGATCAGCGAGGATTTCCCGACATTCGAGCGCCCGGCGAAGCAGACTTCGACCCGGTCGGCAGGCGGCAGGCCGGACATGGCGACCACGCCCTTCACGAAATTGGTGTCGCCGGCGAAGAGCTTGCGCCCCGCCTCGCGGGAGATGTCGTCCGGTTCCTCGGCGAGCGGGAAGGGGAGCTGCGTCATGTGGCGGCCTCCAGTGCCTCGATATCTGCGCCGCGAATGGCGTTCAGGTTGCGGGTGATCTTCTCCGCCGGCCAGTCCCACCAGGCAAGGGCCAGAAGGCGCTCGACCGTGGCGTCGTCGAAGCGGCGGCGGATCTCGCGGGCCGGGTTGCCCGCTGCGACCGCATAAGGGCGCAGGTCGCCGGTGACAACCGCCTGCGCGCCGATCACCGCGCCCGCGCCGATCGTGACGCCCGGCATCAGCACAGCGCCGCGGCCGATCCAGACATCCGGGCCGATCACCGTGTCGCCGCGATGCTCCGCCGTCCAGGTCTCCGGATCGAACCCCTCTTCCCAGCCATGGCCGAAGATGTTGAAGGGAAAGGTCGAGAAACCCGACATCGCGTGGCTGCCGCCGTTCATCACGATCTGCACCTCCGCGGCGATCGCGCAGAACGGGCCGATCTCCAGCCGGTCGCCGATGAAGCCGTAGTGGTAGAGCACCTGGCGGCCGAAGAAATCGCCGTGGCCGGCCGCGTCGTCCCAGTAGGAGAAGCGACCGGCGGAGACATTTTCCCGGCCTGCGGCCAGCGGCGCAAGGAAGGTCACCGCCGGAGCATGGGGCATCGGGTGCAGCGCGTCCGGATCGGGTCCGGTCATAGCACCGCGACCGCGTCGCCGACCGAGATTTCGCCCTTGGCCACCACCTTGGCGTAGACGCCGAAATCGCGGTGGCCCCAGCTGCTGCTGAGGGTCGGCAGGATGTCGAGATCGCGGATCCCGGTCTCGGGATTGGCATGGGTGGCCAGGCAGCGGGTGTTGCGTTCCACCACCTGGAGCACGGCCGAGCCGATGGCGATGCGCTTGCCGACCCAGGTCCATTCCTCCCAGGGCTCGGCGCCGTCGATCCACAGGTTGCCGCGGAACCGGCGCATGTCGATCGCGGGGACGCCCGCCACCCGGGCCAGATCCCGCAGCGAGGCGAGGTTCAGCACGGAGACCGAAGGATAGTCCATGTCGGACATGCCCTCGGCGGGCGCCTTCACCAGCTTGGCGGGACGCGGCAGCCCCTCGGGCCAGAGGTTGCCGATCCAGTCGATCAGCCGGCCGCCCTCGGTCGCGGGGTCGAAGCTGAGCGGCGTGCGGGCCGGGTGGCGCAGGTCGATGCCCTGCGTGGTCGTGGTGGCCTCGACTGCCATCAGCGCCGGGCCGTTGGCCCCGCGCAGGAAGTTCGAGCATTTCTGCCAGGCGCCGGTATCCTCGCTGCCCTCGCGAAGGAGCGCCCATGCGCGGTCCCCAGAAACAGGAAGACCCGGCTCAAGATGAGCCGAGTCCAGTCCTTCGGTACCGATTCCCTTGATCGGGTGCCGCCATATATGGGCGAGCGTCAGGGTCATTCGGCGTCCTTCTTCTTGCGCTTCAGGAACTTGAAGCCGTCCTTGATGTTGCCGAAGATGTCCGGCTTGTACCCGTGCCGGCGCATGATCGTGTACTGCTGGATGAAGGTCAGCGAGTTGTTGGTGATCCAGTAGAGCACCAGGCCGCTGGCGAAGTTGCCCAGCATGAACATGAAGACCCAGGGCATCCAGGCGAAGATCATCTGCTGCGTCGGGTCGGCGGGCGCCGGGTTCAGCTTCTGCTGCAGCCACATCGAGATGCCCAGCAGGATTGGCAGGACGCCGAGCGAGAGGATCGCGAAGATGCTGCCGGCTTCCGGCACGCCCCAGGGCAGCAGCCCGAACAGGTTCAGGATCGAGGAGGGATCCGGCGCGCTGAGGTCGCGGATCCAGCCGATCCAGGCGGCGTGGCGCAGTTCCAGCGTGACGAAGATCACCTTGTAGAGCGAGAAGAAGATCGGGATCTGCAGGAGGATCGGCAGGCAGCCCGCGGCCGGGTTGACCTTCTCCTTCTTGTAGAGCGCCATCATCTCCTGCTGCATCTTCATGCGGTCGTCGCCGGCGCGTTCCTTGATCTTCTCCATCTCCGGCTGGAGTTCCTTCATCTTCGCCATGGAAGCGTAGGACTTGTAGGCCAGCGGGAAGAGCAGGACCTTCAGGATCATGGTAAGGACGATGATCGACCAGCCCATGTTGCCGATGATCGCGTGCAGGTGGTGCAGGAGCCAGAAGATCGGCTTGGTCAGGAAGAAGAACCAGCCCCAGTCGATCGAGTCGATGAAGCGGTCGACGCCTGCGGCCTGGTAGTCGCGGATGGTTTCCCATTCCTTGGCGCCGGCGAAGAGCTGGGTGGTGACCTCCTGGGTCTGGCCCGGCTCGACCGTGACGGTCGGCAGGCGCGCCTCGGTCTGGTAGATGTCGGCGCTCGGGATGTACTTGGCCACCGAGGAGAAGCTCTCGCCCTGGGCCGGAATGAGCGTGGTCATCCAGTACTTGTCGGTGAAGCCGATCCAGCCGCTGTTGGTGACGTCGATGACCTCGGCGGGAGCCTGCTCGCGCGGCACGACCTCCAGATCGGGCATCTTGGCGTACTTGATCTCTTCCAGCGCGCCGTCGCTCATTCGCACGACGCCTTCGTGGAGGATGAAGAACTTCTTGGTGTCGGGTTCGCCATGGCGCGCGACCAGGCCGTAGGGGGCAAGGCGCTGCGCGGTGTCCGTGGTGTTCTCGACGCTCTGGGTCACGGAGAACATGAACTTGTCGTCGACCGAGATGGTGCGGCGGAAGATCAGGCCGTTGCCGTTGTCCCAGGCCAGGGTGACGGGCTTGCCGGGGGCGAGGGTGCCGCCGCTTTCCTGCTGCCAGGGCGTGGTCGCGCCGGGAACCTGGTCGAAGTCCAGAGAGCCGCCCGGCGCCCAGCCGTAGAGCGCGTAATAGGCCTTCGGCTTGCCGACCGGCGAGAGCAGGTTGACCAGCGGGCTGTCGGGATCGAGCGTCTCGCGGTAGTTGCGCAGCGACAGCTCGTCGATCCGGCCGCCGGCCAGCGAGATGGAGCCGGTCAGGCTGGGCGTGTCGATCTCGATGCGCGCGGCATCCGCGACGGCGGCCGCGGCGGCATCGACGCGCTGCGCGGCGACGCCGTCCTGCACGCCGGGCGGGGCCGGTGCGACGCTGTCGCCGGCGCTGTCGGCGGTCTGTTCTGCGGCCGGGGTCTCTGTCTGCGGCGTTTCCTGTGGCGGGAACAGGAAGAACCAGCCCATCAGGACGACAAAGGACAGCACCGTTGCTAGAATCAGGTTCTTGTTTTGATCATCCATCGCACACGCAGCCTTCGGGGTTACCAGGTTGGGCCGGTTCAACAGGCGGGAGGTGGAAAGGTCAAGCGGATATAGCCGAATCCGCATGGAAGGGCCGCTTCCGCCGCGGTTCCGGGCGGGTCTGCCGCTGTCCCCGGCGGCGGTCCGCACTGCAGCATGCGCGATCTCCGGGGCAGTCCGCCCTGTGGCGGGATTTTCCTTTTCCGCGGCGCATTTGTTTCTGGTCGCGGGCCGCGTGCGGGCGGCCCATGGCAATGCCGCATTGCAGCACCCGTTGCGCGGCTGCCGGGTCGGCGCGTGCCGGAGGAAAGAGTGGCCGGCCGGCATTTTCTTCCGGAGAGCGCGGACTTTGGCGGTGCGGCGAGCTCCGTTGTCCCGTTTCGGGATGCAGGCGCGAGCGGGGCTGGTGCCGTTCCGGCGCCCTGGCTGGTCCTTCGGCAAGTGGCGCGGCTGCGCTGGCGCAGCGGGCCGGCCCCGTCAGCGGGCTGAATAGGGAGTCGAACGCGCCCCGCCGTTTGGCGGGGCACCATTGTTCTGCTGCAGAAGAGCCAGCCGGCCATGGCAACGGCCAGCTTGCGGGCCATGCATCGCACCGGCAAGCATGCTGTCTTGGGGAAAAGGGCGCCTGGCGTGTCCGGGACTGCCGAAGCGGTTCCGGCACGCGGCAGGGGAGTCAGCCGGTCTTGCGGCCGATTTCCGGCGGGGCGACCAGCTTGGCATTGTGATCGGCAAGCCAGCCGATGGTATCCTCGAACGGCATGGGACGGCCGATGCCGTAGCCCTGGACATGGCCGCAGCCCAGCTGGGACAGCATCGTGTGTTCGCCCACCGTTTCCACGCCCTCGGCGAGCGTGTCGAGTTCCAGCCGCTCCGCCATGGTGAGAATTGCCGCCACCATGCGCTGCTGCTCGCGGTCCTCGTCGACCCGCATCACGAAGGAGCGGTCGATCTTCAGCCGGCTGACGGTGAAGCGGCGGATATTGGTGATCGAGGAATGGCCGGTCCCGAAATCGTCGAGATCGATGCGGCAGCCGAGCCGGGACAGCCCGGTGACGTTGCGGCTGACGCTGTCATCGGCACTGTCGGAAATCACGTTTTCCAGCACTTCGACGGTCAGGCGGTCCGGCGCGAGGCTGAACCGGTCGAGCTCCCAGGCGATCCGGTCGACGAGGGTCGGGTTGCGCAGCTCATCAAGCGAGAAGTTGACGCCGATCGTCGGGACGTCCACCTGGGCGCGGTCCCAGGCCTTCAGGGCCGAGAGGCTGTTGTAGAGAATCACCTCTCCGAGCCGCTCCAGCAGCCCGGCCGCCTCGATCGCGGGCAGGAAATCGGCCGGGGAGACCATGCCGCGATCGGGATGCGACCAGCGCGCCAGCGCCTCGAACCCGGTGACCCGCCCTGTATCGGTGCTGATCTGCGGCTGGAACCAGGGGCGGATCTGCCCCTGTTCCAGGGCTTCGCGGACCTCCTCGATAAGCTTCGACTGGGACATGCGGCGGCGGTGGAGCTCGACCGAATAGGCACGGACGGAGCCGGGGCCGCGGGAATGCGCCTCGCGCAGCGCCGCCTCGGCGGTTTCCACCAGGCTGTGGCCGGTGACGTCGGGGACGCGGTCTGGCTGGCTGAAGCCGGCCGAGACCGAGACATGCACCCGCGACCCTTCAAGCAGCACCGGTTCCGACGCGGTTCTCTGCAGCCGGGCGCAGATCTGGAGCAGGGATTCGAGATCGGCGCGGGCGGAGGGCGTCAGCACGATGCCGAAGACGCCGTCGCCGAGACTGCCCACCGTGTCGGTCTTGCGCATGCCGCCCTGCAGGCGCTGCGCGACCTGGGCGAGGATCTCGTCCGTGGCCCGCATGCCCAGCCGGTCGCGCATCAGGCTGAAATCGTCGATCGACACCAGGATGCAGGCCGTCGTCCTGCCGCTCTCGGCGCTTTCGCGCAGGATCTTCTCGGCGGTGTCCTCCAGACGGGTGCGCTCGATGTCGAAGGGGGTCTTCCACGGACCGGAGACCGTGCTCCGTTGAGACCGCAGCAGCGCGAGGAGGGCGGTCGCGAGCGGCACGCCTGCTGCGGCAAGGTAGAGCCCCGCCTCGCCGAACAGCCAATAGGCCCCGAGGGTCAGCGCCGGAACTGCAACCATCAGGTTCGGCAAGGTCATCGCCTCGGAGCGCCAGTCGCGCCGCAGGCCGGGCAGGGGCCACTTCATGTCTCGTCATCCATCCCATCGGTGCCGCAGGGGCAGCCTAGGGACAGGAGGTCATTCAAATGTTAATCGCGGCACGCCAGATTGTGCGGAATCTTCGTCCAATTCGACGGAACGACGTTCCAGTCCCATGAAATCGAAGAGCTTCGGGTCGAGCAGATGCGAGGGCCGCGCATTCATCAGGGCGCGGAACATCTTCTGGCGGCGCCCCGGCGCGTTCTTTTCCCAGCCGTCGAGAATCGCCTTCACCTGCTGGCGCTGCAGCCCGTCCTGGCTGCCGCAGAGATCGCAGGGGATGATCGGATAGTTCATCGCCTTGGCGAAGCGCTCGCAATCGGCCTCGGCGACATGGGCGAGCGGGCGGTAGACGAAAAGATCGCCCTCCTCGTTCACCAGCTTCGGCGGCATCGTCGCCAGGCGCGAGCCGTGGAACAGGTTCATGAAGAAGGTTTCGAGGATGTCGTCGCGGTGATGGCCGAGCACGACGGCGGAACAGCCCTCCTCGCGCGCGATCCGGTAGAGGTTGCCGCGGCGCAGGCGCGAGCAGAGCGCGCAGTAGGTCCGGCCCGCGGGGACCTTGTCCATCACGATGGAATAGGTGTCCTGGTACTCGATCCGGTGCGGAACGCCCATCTTTTCAAGGAATTCCGGCAGGACCGTGGCCGGGAATCCGGGCTGGCCCTGGTCGAGGTTGCAGGCCAGGATCTCCACCGGAAGGAGCCCGCGCCACTGCAGTTCGTGCAGCACGGCAAGCAGGGTGTAGCTGTCCTTTCCGCCCGAAAGGCAGACCAGCCACCGTGCGCCGCGCTCCACCATGCCGTATTGCTCGATCGCCTCGCGGGTATCGCGCACGATCCGCTTGCGGAGCTTCTTGAACTCCGTGGTCGAAGGGGCGCCGTGGAACAGCGGGTGGATGTCGTCGGCGTCGTCGTCGAACATGGCAGGGCCTCCGGTCATGGGGCGGTACAGGGCCTCCCGCCGGGTGCGGGAAAGCCCGGAGCGTCACTCGGGGACGTTGTCGATGCCCGATCCGCCCCAGGGATGGCAGCGCAGCAGCCGCCGGATCGTCAGCCAGCCGCCTTTCAGGCCGCCATGCTTTTCCAGCGCCTCGAGCGCATAGGCCGAGCAGGTCGGCTGGAAGCGGCAGCCATGGCCGACCCAAGGCGAGCCGACGAGCCTGTAGGCCCGCACAGGCAGCGCCAGCAGATGCGCCAGCGGAGTCATGCCTTCCGTTCCCGCGGGCGGTGCACCTTCTCCAGCGCGCGCGCCAGATCCTTGAGCATCGCATCGAAGGGATGCGTCGCAGTCACGCCGGGCCGGCCGATCAGGACATAGTCCCAGCCGGGCTGGCCGAGCTGCGGCAGCACCTCGGCGGCAACGGCCCGCAGCCGGCGCTTGGCGCGGTTGCGCGCCACGGCGTTGCCGACCTTTTTCGAGCAGGTATAGCCCACACGCACCAAGCCCGCCGCGGAACTGTCGTTCCGCTGGCGGGCCTGAAGGGTGAAGGCATCCGTGTGAGCGCGCCCTGCACGGGCGGCACGCAGGAAGTCAGCCCGCTTCCGCAGGATCTGCGGATGCGGCAAGGTTGGTCCGCTGGGCGCCTCTGGCATCAAAGGACCGCCCGGCAGCCATTACGCGCAGAGCGACTTGCGGCCACGCAGGCGGCGAGCGTTCAGGATCTTGCGGCCGGCCTTGGTGGCCATGCGCGCGCGGAAACCGTGACGGCGCTTGCGCACCAGGTTGGACGGCTGGAAAGTGCGTTTCATGTGTTCTACTCCGGCAAGGCCCCGCAGCAGGCGGCGCCGAATTCTTATGAGACGCCGCCCATAAGCCGTCCACGGCAGCGAGTCAATTGCCTCTCCCGGGAATCTGCCACATTTGCGCAACAGCTGCCCCGATCTTCGCCCAGTCGGCAGGTCACTCGGCATCAAGCGGCCGTGACATGGCTGTCACGTGGCTGCGGCGGCAGTCCGTGCTAGGCTATCCCGGCCGGGAAAGGATGCCGACACGTGACAAAGAACACTGCTTCCCGGGCAGCCGCAAGGCGCCTTCCGCTGATTCTCCTGGCGCTCGGCGGGGTCGCCGGGAGCTTCCTGCTGGGCGACCGACTGAGTTTCGAGAGCCTGGCCGAGCACCGCGAGGAACTGCTGGAGCTGCGCGACAGCCATTATCTGGCCGCAGCGGGAGGATTCGTCCTTCTCTATGCTCTGGCCGTGGCCTTCAGCCTGCCCGGCGCGACGGTGGCAACGCTGACCGGGGGATTCCTCTTCGGCACATTTCCGGGAGTCGTCTTCAACGCGGCGGCGGCGACGCTCGGGGCCTGCGCGATCTTCCTCGCTGCGCGCGCCGGTCTCGGCGCGCGGCTGGCGGCGAAGATGGACGCTTCGGAGGGGCGCATCCGCAAGATCAAGGCCGGGATCGACGCCAACCAGTGGGAGATGCTGTTTCTCATTCGCCTCCTGCCGGTGATTCCGTTCTTCGTGGCGAATCTGCTGCCGGCGCTGGTCGGCGTGCCGTTCTTCCGCTTCGCCGTGACCACCGGCCTGGGCATCCTGCCCGGCGCGCTGGTTTATACCTCCCTCGGGGCCGGGCTGGGCGAAATCTTCGTCCGCGGCGAGACGCCGGATCTGGGAATTATCTTCGAGCCGCGGATCCTGCTGCCGCTTCTCGGTCTCGCGGCGCTGGCGGCGCTGCCCATGGCGATCCGCGCGCTGCGCGGGAGGGAGCCGGTATGATGCAGCGGATCAAGTGCGATGTCTGCGTGGTGGGGGCAGGCTCGGGCGGGCTGTCCTTCGCGGCGGGTGCGGCGCAGATGGGGGCCGACGTGGTCCTTCTGGAGCGCGGCGAGATGGGCGGCGACTGCCTGAACTACGGCTGCGTGCCGTCGAAGGCGCTGCTGGCGGCGGCGAAGCTGGCGCAGGCGCACCGGACCGGCGGGATGGGAATCGCGCCGGGCGAGGCGCAGGTCGATTTCGCGGCGGTGAAGGATCATGTCCGGGCGGTGATCGCGCAGATCGCGCCGCATGACAGCCAGGAGCGTTTCGAAGGTCTCGGCGTCCGGGTGATCCGCGAAAGCGGGCGCTTCGTTTCCGGGGGCCGGATGCAGGCGGGCACGCAAGAGATAGAGGCGCGCCGCTTCGTCATCGCCACCGGATCGCGGCCGATGGTGCCGGACCTGCCGGGGATCGGCGGCGTCGACGTGCTGACCAACGAGACCGTTTTCGGCCTGCGCGAATGTCCGCGGCACCTGCTGGTGCTGGGCGGCGGGCCGGTCGGCGCCGAGATGGCGCAGGCGCATCGGCGGCTCGGGGCGGAGGTGACGCTGATCGCCCGCAGCCGCTTCCTGCCGCGCGAGGACCCGGAGCTGGCCGCCGTGGTGCGGGACCGGCTCGCGGCGGAAGGCGTGCGGATCCTGGAAGGGGCCGCAGTGAGGGCAGTGCGGCCCGGTCCGGTTCTGGAAATGGCCGATGGCACGGAGATCGCCGGCTCGCACCTGCTTG
The DNA here is from genome assembly GCF_013184745.1 of Mangrovicoccus sp. HB161399. Classification (GTDB taxonomy): domain Bacteria; phylum Pseudomonadota; class Alphaproteobacteria; order Rhodobacterales; family Rhodobacteraceae; genus Mangrovicoccus. Next base: position 24,651 of record NZ_JAATVU010000034.1, on the reverse strand, counting down.
CCGCGACCGGACGCCTGCCGAATGTCGAGGATCTGCACCTGGAGGCAGCGGGCATTGCCGCCGGTCCGAAGGGAATCGGGATCGATGCCGGGCTGCGCACGGCGAACCGGCGGGTCTATGCCATCGGCGACGTGGCGGGGCAGGGGCAGTTCACCCATCTGGCAGGCTACCATGCGGGGGTGGCGATCCGCCCCATCCTTTTCGGCCTGCCCGCGAAGGCCGCGGCTTCGCACATCCCGCGCGTCACCTATACCGAGCCGGAGCTGGCGCAGATCGGCCTGGCCGAGGCAGAGGCCCGCGCGGCGCATGGCGGGCGGCTGGAGGTGATCCGCGTGCCCTATTCGGGCAATGACCGGGCGCTGGCGGCGGGTGCCGGCGCGGGCATGCTGAAGCTTATGGTCGTCCGCGGCCGCCCTGTAGGGGCCGGGATTGCTGGGGCGGATGCCGGCGAGCTGATCGCGCCCTGGGCGCTGGCCATCGCCTCAGGGTTGAAACTCAAGGCCATGGCCGGCACGGTCCTGCCCTATCCGACCCTGGGAGAGCTTAACAAACGCGCCGCAGGGGCTTATTTCTCCCCCAGACTCTTCGGCAGCGCGGCGGTGAAGCGCGCTGTCCGATTCATCCAGCGCGTGGTGCCCTGACCCGACGATGCCTTTTCTCAACTCCCTCTCCGGCCGCTTCCTTGTCCTGACCGTCATCTTCGTGATGCTGGCCGAGATCCTGATTTTCGTGCCCTCCGTCGCGCGGTTCCGCGAAGACTACCTTCTGGCGCGGCTCGAGCGGGCGCAGATCGCCTCGCTTGCGTTGCTGGCCGACGATGCGCTCGACGAGGACCTGGAGAAGGAGCTGCTGAAGAACGCCGGGGTGTTCAACGTGGTGTTGCGGCGGGACGAGATGCGGCAGCTGATGCTGTCCTCGCCGATCCCGGCGCCGGTGGCCGCGACCTACGACCTGCGCAACCCTTCGGTGCTGACGCTGATCGGCGACGGGCTGCGCTGCCTGCTCGACGACGAGGATTCGATCATCCGCGTGATCGGTGCGCCGACCCAGGATGCCGGGCTGCTGATCGAGGTCACGATGGAATCGCAGCCGCTGCGCAAGGCGATGCTGGATTACGGCGAGCGCATCCTCGTCCTGTCGGCGATGATCTCCGCGGTGACGGCAGCTCTGCTGTTCTTCGCGGTGCGCCGGATTCTCGTGGTGCCGATCCGCAAGGTCGTCGCGCACATGCAGAGCTATGCCGACGCGCCCGAGGACGTGCGGCGCTTCATCGAGCCGAATGCGTCGCTGACCGAGCTGCGCGCGGCCGAGGATGCGCTGCGCTCGATGCAGCAGCACCTGACCGCCGCGCTGAAGCAGAAGGACCGGCTGGCCCAGCTCGGCGGCGCGGTGGCCAAGGTCAGCCACGACCTGCGCAACATCCTGACCTCGGCCCAGCTTTTCGCCGACAGCATGGAGAACAGCGACGACCCGCGCATCCAGCGGATCGCGCCGAAGCTGGTCGGCTCGATCTCGCGCGCGGTGAATCTGTGCGAGTCCACCCTGGCCTTCGGCCGCGCCGAGGAACCGCCGCCCAGCCTGACCCGGGTCGAGGTCTGCACCATCGTCGAGGACGTACTGGAGGGCGAGCGGCTGGCGCTGGACGGGCAGGCGTGCCGGCTCGAGGCAGAGGTGCCGCAGGGCATGCTGCTGCGCTGCGATCCCGAACAGATGTACCGCGTGCTCGGCAACTTGGTCCGCAATGCCCGCCAGGCCATCACCGCCACCGGCAGCGAGGGCGCGGTCACCGTCCGCGCCTCGGAGACCGAGGAGGCCTGGATGATTTCGGTAGAGGATACCGGCCCGGGCCTGCCGCCCAAGGCGCGCGAACATCTCTTCACCCCGTTCCAGGGCGGTGCGCGCAAGGGCGGCTCGGGCCTCGGCCTCGCGATCGCTTCGGAACTGGTGCGCGGCCATGGCGGCCGGCTGGAGCTGACTCGCACCGACAGCCGCGGCACGGTTTTCACCATTTGGCTTCCGAAATCGGAAATTTTGGAAAATTCGCCTCCGGCGTGATTTTTCCGCTTGCAGCCACCCGCCGCTCACTTTAGGACGCACTCCACAAGGCGCTGGTAGCTCAGTTGGATAGAGTACTTGACTACGAATCAAGGGGTCGGGGGTTCGAATCCTCCCCAGCGCGCCATTTCCCAATGTCCAACTGAAAACGAACCTAAGGCCCTGAACGGAAACGATATTTCCGGGGTTCCAACACCCTGTTTTCGGCTGTAGGCAAGTGGCTTCAGGAAGACCAGTCTGAGCACCGTACGGCGCACCTCTAGGCTTCCACTTTCCCATATATTACAAGGGCTTGCTAGAAATCGGCAGGCGAGTTCGAACGACTCCTCGAAGGCCTTCTGTGGACGGCCGATTTGGGCCAGCTTTTCCTCTGCCAGTATCTTCTGGCGTTCATAGTCGGAAATCCGCTTCTCATAGGCCGCGATTACTGTCGCGTTGCTGGCTTCCACAATGCGGTCGAGCAGTCCTTCGACGTCCTTCTCGATCTTGGCAATCTCCCGTTTCACCGTGGCTCTGGTGTCGCCGCTTTGCGAGAGACGCTGATTCCAGGCGTCGGCGAACATTGCCTTGGCGATCTGGAACAGGCCACGTCGCGGCTGGACGGATTGCAGCACGTCTTCAAAGTCGCCGTGCAGCTGGTCGCGCCGGATAGATTTCCGGTAGCTCTCGCAGCCCTTGGTCTTGCACATGTAATAGGGATGTTTTTGGCCGGTCTTGGATGTTGACCAGCAGGCTGTGAGTGGCTTGTCGCAATCATCGCAGAGGATGAAGCCGCGTAGAGGGAAATCAGCGCTGATGTCCTTGCGCGCGGGAGCCTTGGCGCCGCCGCGCAGGCGCTCCTGAATGCGGCCGAAGGTCTGGAACGTGATCAGGCCGTCATGCTGCCCCTTGCGCAGCGAGACGCCCCAAGAGGGTGCCTCGACGTATCCCGCATAGGTCGTATTACTCAGAAGCTCTGGAATGCGCTGGTTGCGGATCGTGCCGTCCGGCAGGTCCTTTGGGTAGAGCGGTTGGGCTTCCAGAAAGCGCTTCACCTCCACCTGCGTCTCGAAGCGCCCGTTAGCGAAGCCTTCCAGTGCTTCTGTGAGGATTGAGGCAACAGGTTCGTCGCGCACCAGTACCTTGCCTTCGTCGCGACGTGCCTCGTACCGAAGCCCGCGCGGCGGCGTGTTCCAGACATAGTAACCCTTTTCAACGCGGGCCTTCATCTTCTGGATCGTTTGGCGGCGGTTCTGTTCGCGCTCCAACTCGCCCTGTGCGGCCATGATCGTCTCAACGAAGGTGCCCTCGGGCGTGTCTTCGAAACGAAAGTTCAGGCACTCGACGCTCGCGCCGCGCGCCTTGAACTCCTGTCGCAGCTTGATGTGGAAGACTGTCAACGGCGGAGTAAAAACCGGCCACTTGGCGGCGCAAAACCAGGCCAGTGTCGGGGTTCCGAGCGCCATGGCGCGCACGCTCCCCAAATAGCTGGCGCGTGCCATGGCGCTTTGGCCCGCAGGGCCAATCCTCCGACGGGCGATCAGGTGGCGGCTTTGGCGTTGCGGGCGCGGCTCTGGCCTGGTTTTGCGCCGCCAAGTGGCCGGTTTTTACTCCGCCGTTGACACCCGCAAGGCATTCACATCCGCGGTGCGCTGATAGACCAGCCGCCCCCGGCTGCGGAAAACCGCCGCGCGGGACTCCTGCTCAACCGATTTGGGGTCCACGAAGCGCATCTCGGGCTGGCAGGCCGCGATAACGATTGCCTCGGCACCTGCATTTTCTTGGCGCTTCATGAACGGGCGGACATACTGAGGCGCGATCAGTTTCACTTGGTGGCCAATCGCTGCCATCTGATGCGCCCAGCAACTCGCGCTGCCGCAAGCCTCGAAGATGACAAGGCAAGGTCCTTGCCGGCCCATGACCGCGAGACAATGCGCGCGCAAGTTTCTTGCGAAACTGCACCTCTCCTGCCCGCAACGCGCCGTGGACCTGGAAAACATTCTTTGCCAGATCGACTCCGGTCATCATATCCTTCTTATCGTCGTCCTCGCCGTTATGTGGCGTTCCACACCACGGCCTTGGCACATTGCGATGCCGTCTGGGGAGCGCGGCAACCAATCCATCTGGTCTGAAGACTGAAGCCTGCGCATCCAGGTTTGCAAGGCGGTCATGATCGACAAGCGTCAGTTTCGGTTGTCTTGCGGCGCCTTGCAAAGTCGAAATGGAATCGAAAGGCCGCAGGAAAGCGTTCTGAAACGGTTTTCAAGGTTTCCCCAGGCAGCGCCGCAACGTGGCGAAACTGTCCGCGACCTTACCCGGTTCAGATTCCGAGATGAAGGCATCGAGCTTGGGAAACAGTGAGATCGCCCGGTCGATTACCGGATTCGATCCCTGGGTGTAGAGACCCGACTGGATCATCAGCTCCGCACGGTCATAGACGCCCAGCATCTCCCTTGCTTCCTGGATCAGCACGTTTTCTTCGGGGCCCGCCGCGCCGGGCAGGCTGCGCGACACGGATTTCAGCAGGTTGATCGCCGGGTAGCGGCCGCGTTCCGCGATCTGCCGCTCCAGCACCACATGGCCGTCGAGCACGCCGCGCAGGATATCGGCGACCGGTCCGTCCATGTCGGAGCCGGCGACCAGCACGCTGAACACTGCGGTGATGTCGCCCTGGCCGTCCTCGCCCGGGCCGGCCCGCTCGGCCAACGTCATGATCGCATGGGCGAGCGAAGGCGGATAGCCGCCGAGGGTCGGCGGCTCGCCAAGGGCGAGGGCGACTTCGCGATGGGCCTCGGCAAAGCGGGTGATCGAGTCCGCGAGGAACAGCACATGCTTGCCCTGGTTGCGGAAATGTTCGGCCACCGCCATGGCGGTCCAGCCGCAGCGCCGCCGGGTCAGCGGCGACTGGTCGGAGGTGGCCGCCACGACGACGGTGCGCGCCATGCCCTCCGGTCCAAGCACGTCCTGCACGAAATGGCGCAGCTCGCGGCCGCGCTCGCCGATCAGCGCCAGCACCACGACATCCGCCGAAATGCCCTTGGCCATGCTCGCCAGCAGCGAGGATTTGCCGACGCCGGAGCCGGCAAATAGACCGATGCGCTGTCCCCGGACGATCGGCAGGACCGTGTTGAAGGCGCAGAGCCCGGTCTCCAGCCGCTCGCCCAGGGACTTGCGGCGGGCAGGGGCGGGCGGCGGCGTGTCGACCGGGCGCGCGTCCAGTCCGGGCAGCAGGAACGAGCCGTCGATCGCATTGCCCAGCGGGTCGACGACATGTCCGAGCCAGTCGTCGTCCGGGGCGATCAGCGCCTCGCCCAGAAGCAGGACCGGATCGGCGAGCGACACGCCGGTCAGCGGCCCGTCGGCCAGAACGGTCACTTCGGAGGCGCCGATGGCGCGGATCTCGCCCGCCAGCGTCCTTCCGTTGCGCAGTTCGACCTCGACGCGGTCGCCGAGCGCGGCCACCCGGGCGAGACCCGATACGGCCATGCCTGTCTGCCCCAGGGAGGCAACGCGGCCGACATGGTACGAGATCTTCACCTGGCGCATCGCAGCGAAGATGCGCTTGATCGTCCGGTCCGCCGGTTCAAGTGATCGTTCGGTCATCTTCCTTCCCGAGCTCTTTCGCAAACCGTTTCTAAACGAATCGCAGTTAAGCCAAGGTTGAAGAAATTCTGTGGAGAATCCGCATGTTCTCGTCTTTGGAGATCTTTAGGACGGCGTCCGCCCTTGCCGCGCATTCCAGCTCGCGGCAGACGATACTTTCCCAGAACATCGCGAATGCCGATACGCCCGGCTACCGCGCCCAGGACATCCGTCCCTTCGCCGAAAGCTATGACGGCCTGTCCGAACCGTTCCAGATGAAGGCCACCCGCGCGGGCCATATCCGCACCACCGGCGATCCCTATGCCTTCGGGCAGGGCGCGGTGGACCGGCCCGGGGATGCCTCTCCGAACGGCAACACCGTCTCGCTGGAGCAGGAGATGCTCAACGCCGCCGAGACGAAGTATTCGCATGATGTCGCCCTCACCGTCTACCGCAGCGGCCTGAACCTGCTGCGCACCAGCCTGGGACGGAGCTGACCATGGGAAGCCTGAACGATTCCATGTCCGTGGCGGCGACCGGCCTGAGGGCCCAGGCGACCCGCCTGCGCCATGTCACCGAGAACGTCGCCAATGCCGACACGCCCGGATACCACCGCAAGCTCGTTCCCTTCGAGGTCGAACGCCTCGGCGACGATCTTGCGGGGGTGCGCACCGGCCATGTGGAGCTGGACAGGACCGACCTGCAGCGTGTGTACGACCCCTCCCACCCGCTGGCCGACGGCACCGGCAGCTATGACGGCTCGAACGTGAAGCTCATCTTCGAGATCGCCGATGCCCGGGAGGCGCAGCGCAGCTACGAAGCCAACCTCCAGATGTTCGACCAGGCGCGGAAGATGGCGAGTGCCGCGCTCGATATTCTTCGCCGCTAACAGCCAGAAGCAGGAGATCCAGAATGGATATCAGTTCATCGCTCGCGGCCGGTTCCTACGGCAAGATCCGCGAAATCGCGGATCCCGGCGGGTCCGCCGGGCCGACGATCGGCGAGAGCCTCGAAACTTTCGCGCGCGACTTCAGCGAGACTCTGCAGCACGCCGACTCGGCCGCCAAGGATGCCATGATGGGCAAGACCGACCCGCAGTCGATGGTCGAGGCGATGGCCCAGGCCCAGCTGGCCGTCGAGACGGCCGTGACGTTGCGGGACAAGGTCGTCGAAGCCTACCAGGAAATCATGCGGATGCAGATCTGACATGAACGAGGGCATCATCTTCGACACGGTCCGAGAGGCGCTCTGGGTGGGGGTGGCGATCTCCACGCCCATCCTCGGCGCGGCCCTCTTGACCGGCATCGTGATCGGCCTGTTCCAGGCGCTGACCTCGATCCAGGAAATGACCCTGACCTTCGTGCCGAAGATGGCCGCCATGCTCGCCGTGTTCTGGGTGAGCATGAACTTCATGTCGGGCAGTCTCGTCTCTTTCTTCCACGAGACCGTGGTCCCGCTCATTTCGGAGCACTGATTTGGACAATGCGATTTACACCAATCTGACCCGGCTCGATGGACTCAAGGCAGAGCTGCAGGTCATCGCGAACAACATCGCGAACATTTCGACGGCGGGATTCAAGCGCGAGGGCGTGATCTTCTCCGAGTTCATCGTGGCGACCGAGGACCGGGACCACTCGCTGTCGATGGCCGATGCCGAGATCCGGCGCACGGATTTCAGCCAGGGACCGCTGACCCAGACGGGCAGCGAGTTCGACTTCGCCATCGACGGCGAAGGATATTTCCCGGTCGAGTACAATGGCGGCCAGGCAATGACGCGGGCCGGCAATTTCGCCCAGAATTCCAATGGCGAACTCGTCACCGAGAACGGGCACCGGGTGCTGGATGCCGGCGGTGCCGCGATTGCCATCCCGCCGGATGCGCGGACCCTGACCTTGTCGCGGGACGGGACCCTCAGTGCCGACGGGCAGTTCATCTCCACCATCACGCCCGTGGTGCCGGCCCCCGGCGACGTGCCCACGCGGGTGGGCGGGACCATGTTCACCACGCAGCAGCCGACCGTCCCCGTCGAGAATCCCGTGATTCTCCAGGGCTTCAAGGAAGACTCGAATGTCGAGGCCGTTCTGGAGCTCGCGCGGATGATCGAAGTGCACCGCGCCTATGAGCAGGGCGCCAACCTCAACAAGTCCGAAGACGAACGGATCCGCAATGTCCTGCGGACCCTAGGTGCCTGACAGGAGCAACCATGCGCAGCCTGAAGATTGCAGCGACCGGGATGAGCGCCCAGCAGATGCGGGTCGACACCATCGCCAACAACCTCTCCAACATGAACACGACCGGCTACAAGGCCCGGCGCGCCGAATTCGCGGACCTGCACTACCAGCAGCTCGCACGGCCCGGATCGATCAACGCCGCCGACGGCACCGTGCTGCCAACCGGCATCCAGTTGGGCCTGGGCGTGCGGCCCTCCGCCATTTCCTTCGATCTCAAGCAGGGCTCGCTGGAAATGACCGGCAATGACCTCGATGTCGCGATCGAGGGCCGCGGCTATCTCGAGGTGACCCTGCCCTCCGGCGAGTCCGGTTACACCAGGGACGGGTCGCTCAAGCTCAATGCGGACGGCGCGATCGTGACGTCGGACGGCTATCCGGTGGTGCCAGACATCGCGGTGCCCGCCGATGCGCGGTCGGTTTCGATCAATGCCGACGGCGAGATCTACGCCTATTTCCGCGGCCAGGTCGCGGCGCAGCTGCTCGGCCAGTTCTCGCTGGTCGGCTTCGCCAACCCCAAGGGGCTGGAGGCGATCGGCAGCAACCTCTTCATCGAGACCGAGGCATCCGGCCAGCCCAACGCCACCACGCCCGGGCTCGACGGGCTCGGCACGCTGAGGCAGGGCTTCCTCGAGGATTCCTCCGTCGATGCGGTGGCGGAGATCACCCAGCTGATCGAGGCGCAGCGCGGCTACGAGCTGAATGCCAAGGTGCTGACTGCCGCGGACCAGATGCTGGCCGCGACCACGCAGATCCGCTGACGCCATGCGCAGCCTGCTCCTCGCCATGATCCTCGTGTCCGCAACGCCGGCGGCCGCACCGCTCCGGGCGGATGTCGTGGTCACCGCCCGGCCGGTCCGGTCGGGGACCGTGCTCGGGCCCTCCGACATTCTGCTGCAGGAAGGCGACATGGGCGGCGCCCTGTCCGATCCGGGCGCGGCCATCGGCATGCAGACCGTCCGCAACCTGTTTCCGGGCAGCCCGATCGCGCCGGAAGATCTGCAGCGCCCGCATATCGTGACCCGCAACCAGGAAGTGACCATGATCTTCGAGAACGGCTTGCTGAGCATCTCGACCGAGGGCAGGGCCCTCGACGGCGGCGCGGCCGGCGACACGATCCGGGTCACCAATGTCAATTCCCGCAAGACCGTCACGGGCAAGGTCATGCCCGACGGCTCCATCTCGGTTTCCGGAGCAGTGCGATGAAGCGTCCCACGCATATTCTCGGCGGCAGCCTGCTGGCCTGTGCGCTTGCCATCGGCGGCTGCGGCCGGTTCGACCATTTCGGCAAGCCGCCGAGCTTCTCGGATGCCGATGCCGGGCGGGAGCACCTGGCCATGTCGGTGCCGGGCCTGCCGCAGCGGCTGGAGAAGGTGAAGCCGGTGGACCAGGCCTCGCTCTGGAGCGGCGCGCGCAACTCGCTGCTCGGCGACCGCCGGGCCGGCGAGCCGGGCGACATCCTGACGGTCGTGATCGAGATCGACGAGAAGGCGGAGATCTCGAACACCACCGACCGGTCGCGCTCCGCCAGCGAGAGCTTCTCGATGGGATCGCTCTTCGGCCTGCCGGAAAACCTGCAGCGGGTCATGCCGTCCGGATCGGATGCAAAGGAGCCGGTCTCGGTCGACAGCTCGTCGAGCCATTCCGGCGACGGATCGGTGAAGCGCAACGAGAAGCTCGAGCTGAGGATCGCCGCGACGGTCACGGATTCGCTGCCGAACGGCGTGCTGCGCATCCAGGGATCGCAGGAAATCCGGGTGAACTTCGAGATCCGAGAGCTGCTGGTGACGGGCTATGTCCGGCCCGAGGATATCTCGCGGCTCAACGAGGTTCCCTACGACAAGATCGCCTCGGCGCGCATCTCCTACGGCGGCCGCGGCCAGATAACCGATGTCCAGCAGCCGCGCTACGGCCAGCAGCTCTCCGACATCCTCCTGCCCTACTAGGTCCTGCCCATGATGAGATTCCTGATACCGCTCGTGATCGTCCTCCTGGGGGTCGGCATCGGCAGCGGTGCAGGCTGGTTCCTGGCGCCGAAGCCGCCCGAAGTTCCGGAATGCGCCTGCGACCAGCCTGCCGACGGAACGGCGGCGGGCGAGGCCCCCGCGGACGAGACGCCGCCGGACTACGAGTACGTCGACATGAACGGCCAGTTCGTGGTGCCGATCATCGAGAACGATCAGGTGACCGGCATGATGGTCATGTCGCTGAGCCTCGAAACCGAGATGGGCATGCGCGAGGCCGTCTACGCCAAGGAGCCGAAGCTGCGCGACGAATTCCTGAGCATCCTGTTCGGGTATTCGTCGATCGGAGGCTTCGCGGACAACTATCTCGATCTCGACAACCTCAAGGTCATCCGGAACGACCTGACCGCGAAGGCCCAGCAGATCGCCGGGTCGATCGTCAATGCGGTGCTCATCGTGGACATGATCCGGCAGGACATCTGAAGAGGGGAACAAGGTGGCGGACACGATGGCGGAGGCGGTCCGGCGCGGGCTGGGCGGCGGGTTCCGGATCAAGGGGATTCTGACCCCGGCCACGGCCCTGGCACTGGGCCTGATGGCGATGATCATCATGATGCTGCTGCCGGTGCCGGCCTGGATGCTGGATGTCGGCCTGGTGCTGAGCTTCGGCATGGCGGCGCTGGTCTTCACGATCGTGCTCTTCATCGAGCGGCCGCTGGATTTCTCGTCCTTTCCGACGGTGCTGCTGGCCTCGCTGATCCTGCGGCTCTCGCTCAACATTTCCTCCACCAAGCTGATCATCGGCCAGGGCCATACCGGCCCGGATGCGGCCGGCAACGTGATCGAGGGCGTCGCCATGTTCGTCATGGGCGGCGACCCGTTTCTCGGCGTGGTGATCTTCTTCATCCTGCTGATCGTGAATTTCGTCGTGGTGACCAAGGGCGCGGCGCGGATGGCCGAAGTCGGTGCGCGCTTCGCCCTGGACGGGATGCCGGGGCGGCAGCTGGCGATCGACGCGGACGTGTCCTCCGGCGCGATCACCCATCTGGAGGCCAAGGAGCGGCGCGAGCGCGAGCAGGCCGAGGCGACCTTCTTCGGCTCGCTCGACGGCGTGTCGAAATTCGTCAAGGGCGACGCCATTGCCGGGCTGCTGATCACGCTGCTGAATCTCGTGGTCGGGCTGTCGATCGGCGTCTTCGCGCACGGGCTGGATTTCGGCGAGGCGCTGACGACCTATGCGGTGCTGACCGTCGGCGACGGGCTGGTGACCCAGCTGCCGGCCGTGATCATCTCGGTGGCCTCGGCGCTGCTGCTGTCGCGCGGCGGCATGAACCACACCACCGACACCGCCATCGCCGAGCAGGTCGGCCGCCATCCCGCCGCGCTGGCCACGGTGGCCGGGCTGATGATGATCTTCGCCATCGTGCCGGGCTTTCCGTTCCTGCCTTTCCTGGTGGCGGCCTCGGGGCTTTCGGGCCTGGCCTTTCTGGCGATGCGGCGCCGGCAGCAGGCCGGCGAGAAGGTCGCGGCGGCTGCGACGGAGAAGGCCGAGACGCGCGCCGCGGAGGAGCTGATCGGCGATCTCATCGACCTCGATGACATCCACATCGAATTCTCGCCCGACCTTGTCCACATGATCCTCGACCCGGGCACCGGGCTGGATGTCCGGATCGAGGGCATGCGCAAGCATGTCGCCACCACCTACGGCATGATCCTTCCGGAGGTCCGCCTGACCGACCAGCCGCAGCTGGCGGCCGGGAGCTACCGCATCCTGATCCAGGGCGTCACGGTCGCCGAGGCGCGGCTGCAGCCGGGCCGGGTGATGGCGCTCAAGGGCGATTCCGCCGGAGACAAGCTGCCGCCGGGCGACGACGTCAAGGAACCGGTCTACGGCGCCCCGGCGCGCTGGGTGGACCGCAGCCACCAGGACGAGCTCCTGCTGTCGGGGACGACCGTGGTGACCGCTGCGGAGGTGCTGGCCACCCATCTGCTCGAGGTCGTCAAGGGCAACCTTTCGCGGCTCCTGTCGCTCAAGTCGCTGTCGCGGCTGCTCGACGAACTGACCCGGCTGTCGGACAAGCGGCGGGCGGAGGCCAACCGCCGCCTGATCGACGATCTGATCCCCGACAAGGTGCCGATGGACGCGGCGCTGATGGTGCTGCGGCTTCTCCTGGAAGAGCGGGTCTCGATCCGCAACCTGCCGCTGATCCTGGAGACCATCGCCGAGGCCCGGCCGGCAATCGGCAGGCCGGAAAGCCTGTGCGAATACGTCCGCCAGCGGCTGGGCTTCCAGATCGTCTCCGAGCTCAAGGGCCCCGACGGCCGGGTGCCGCTGGTCCAGCTTTCGCCGGAATGGGAGAAGCGCTTCCTGCAGTACCAGGTCGGCACCGAGGGCGGCACCGAGGTCGCCCTGCCGCCGGACGAGTTCAACCGCCTGGCCGAGCGGCTGGCCTCCACCTTGCGGGACGCGGCCGAAACCGGCGCCGAGCCGGTGCTGGTCACCTCTGCGCGGCGGCGGCGCTTCGTCAAGACCGTGGCGATGGCGAAAGGGCTGACGACCCCGGTGATCTCCTACGAGGAGCTCGGCATGCAGGCCCAGCCGCTGGTTCTGGGAATCGTTCCGGCATGAGCGAAGCCGTCAACATGATCCTCGCGATGCTGCCGCTGGAACAGGCCTTCCTGGTCCTGCTGCGGATCGGGACGGCTTTCTTCCTGCTGCCGGTGCTTGGCTCGCGCAGCGTGCCGCCGACGGTGCGGCTGGTTCTGGCGCTCGCGCTCACCTATGTCGTCGTGCCGCTGTCGGGCGCGATGGAAGCCGGGCTGGGGCGCAGCGGATACGTCGCGGCCTGCGGCCACGAGGTCATTGCCGGGCTGGTGATCGGCTTCCTCTGCCGCAGCCTGTTCTGGAGCATCCAGATCGCCGGCACGATGGCGGCGCAGTCGATTTCTCTGGCGCAGATCCTCGGCAACCAGGTCGAGCAGCCGCAGGCGGCGATCGGCCAGTTCCTCTATTTCGCCGCGCTGGCCCTGGCGATGGCGCTGGATTTCCATGTCGCCGTCGTCAAGGCCCTGGTGGAGTCCTACGACCTGATCCCGATCGGAACCGCGATCGATCCGGGCATAGCCTCCCGCCTGATCATCGAAACGCTCGGCCGCCTCTTCGACATCGCGCTTGGTCTGGCGGGGCCGTTCCTGGTCATCGCGGTTCTCTACAACCTCTGCCTGGGCGTTGTGAACAAGGCGATGCCGCAGCTGATGGTCGCCTTCATCGGCGCGCCGGCGATCTCCTGGCTGGGCCTCGTGCTGCTGCTGCTGTCCGCACCGATCCTGCTGTCGGTCTGGGCGGACCACCTGATGGACTTCTCGCTCGCCAGCGGGCTGCGCTGATGGCCGAGGAAAGCGAAAGCGAGGAAAAGCCCTACGAGCCGTCGCAGAAGAAAATCCAGGATGCCCGGAAGAAGGGCAATATTGCGCGCTCTTCGGATCTGAACACGACGGCGGCCTATGCCGGGCTCGCGCTGTCGCTGGTCGTCTGGGGCCGGGACATCATGGCGAATTTCGGCGGCGCCCTCGCAGGGTTCTTCTCCAGCCGGCTTTGGGAGGCGGCGATTCACCCCGAAGATGCCAACGGCGCCATCCTGGCCAAGCCAGTGATCGACGTGGTGGTGCCGGTCCTGCCGGTCTTCCTGGTGCCGGCGCTCTTCGTGCTGCTCTCGCTGGCGGTGCAGCGGGCCTACATCTTCTACGGCGGCAACATCGAGGCCAAGCTGTCGCGCATCTCGGTCATCAGCAACTTCAAGAAGAAATTCGGCCGCCGCGGCCTGTTCGAGTTCTTCAAGAGCTTCGTCAAGCTGCTGCTCTATGCCGGGGCGCTGATCTGGTTCCTGGTCAACCGCGAGGACGAGATCCTCGCCTCCCAGATGCTGGAGGCGCGCCAGGTCGTGGTGCTGATGATGGATGTCGCGCTGCGCTTCCTGCTGGTGTCGCTGGTCATCTCGGCGCTGGTGGGCGTGGTCGACTACCTGTTCCAGCATGCCGAGCACCAGCGGACGCTGCGGATGTCGCACCGCGAGCTGATGGACGAGATGAAGGAATCCGAGGGCGATCCGGCGATGAAGCAGCGGCGGCGGCAGAGGGCGATGGACATCGCCCGCTCGCAGATGCTGCGCGACATGAAGAAGGCAGACGTAGTCATCGTCAATCCGGAGCATTTCGCCGTGGCGCTGAAATGGTCGCGGACCAAGCATGCGGCACCGGTCTGCGTGGCGAAGGGCGTCGACGAGATGGCGGCGACGATCCGGCGGCTGGCGGCGGATTTCCGGATCCCGGTCTACAGCGAGCCGCCGACCGCCCGGGCGCTCTATGCGGCGGTGGAGGTGGGCGACGAGATCGGGCACGAGTTCTACCGCGCGGTTGCGGCGGCGATCCGGTTTGCCGACGATCTGCGCATGAAGCGGAGGCACAGTCCCTTTGGATCCTATTAGGGCCCTTGCCGAACTGAAGGCGCTGGCCGGGGTGAAGCGCGACGCGGATGTCGCGGTGCTTCACCGGCTGCGCGCCGAGATCCGGGCGCTGGAACGGCAGATCCAGATGCTGGACCAGGCCTCGATCGACTGGCTTGCGGGAGAGGGCGGACCGACGGCCTACCAGATGTCCGGGCGGGACGGGCTGTGGAACCTGTGGCGGGTCGACCGCACGCGCGAGATCCGGATGCGGATCGCGCAGCTCAGCGCCGACCTGGAACGCCAGGGGCAGGTGGCGCGCCGCTCGGTCGGCAAGCACCAGGTGGTGGAGAAGCTGCTGGAGCGCCACGGCCAGGCCCCGAAGTCCCGCGGCTACTGACCCCCTTGCATCGGCGCGGCGCTGCGGGAATTGTCTAGGCAAAACCGCAGATCAGGGGAATCCCGCATGCCGACCGCTCCGGAGGCCTATCTGGGCCAGCTCTTCTCGCTTTCCGGCCGCCGCGCCATGGTCACGGGCGCGAGCCGCGGCATCGGCGCTGCGCTTGCCGTGGCGCTGGCCCGCGCCGGAGCCGACCTGGTGCTGACCGCGCGCAGCGCCGGAAGCCTGGCCGAAACGGCCGCCAAGGTGGAGGCAGAGGGCCGCCGCGCCGAATGCATCGCCTGCGACCAGAGCGACGTGGCCGGGATCGCCGCCGCGCTGGCCGGGATCGCCCCGGTCGACATCCTGGTCAACAATGCCGGCACGGAGGAGGTCTGCCCCTCCACCGAGGTGACCGAGCAGCTCTGGGACCGGATCGTCGACACCAACCTGAAGGGCGCCTTCTTCGTCACCCAGGCCGTGGCCAGGCCGATGCTGGCCCGCGGCCATGGCGCGGTCATCAACCTCGCCTCGCTGACCTCCTTCGTCGGGGTGCCGACCGCGGCGCCCTACGGCTCGTCCAAGAGCGGCATTGCCGGGATGACGCGGGCGCTGGCGACCGAATGGGCCGGGCAGGGGGTGCGGGTGAACGCGATCGCGCCGGGCTATTTCCGCACCGAGCTGACCGAAGTGTTCTACCGGGATGCCGACTGGTGCGCATCGATGGAGGCCAGGATCCCGATGGGCCGCTTCGGGCGGCTGGAGGATCTTGAGGCGGCGGTGCTCTATCTGGCCTCCGATGCCTCGCGCTACGTCACCGGCCAGATTCTGGGCATCGACGGCGGCTATCTGGCGTCGATCTGAGCAGAGTGCGAAGGCGTCCGGGGAATTCCGGGCGCTGCGGCTCAAAAGTATATACATTATGTCCTGCCAGCCGGTAGCCCGGCGGCAGCAGACGATCCTCCCGGCCCGGCCGGGAAGCCAGAGGTGGACCATGACCGACGTGACCTTCAAGGTGCTTGCAGAGCTCGGCGCGGACGAGCGCGCGAAACTGTTCCGGCGCTCCGAGACAGACCTGAGCTTCTTCCTCGACAAGGCGGGGCCGATCATCGAGGCGGTGAAAGCCGAAGGCGATGCCGCACTGGTCCGCTTCGGCGTCGAGTTCGACAAGGCCGAGGGGCTGACCGCGGGCGGGCTGAAGGCGACCGAGGCGGAGTTCGACGCAGCCTTCGGCGAGGTCGAGCCGGAGGTCATCGAGGCAATCCGCGCGGGCATCGCCAACATCCGCAGCTTCCACGAGGAGCAGGCGCCCGAGCCGATGTGGCTGAAGGAGGTCCGCCCGGGCGCCTTCGCCGGCGACCGCTTCCTGCCGATCCGCTCGGTCGCCCTCTACGTGCCGCGCGGCAAGGGGGCGTTCCCCTCGGTGGTGATGATGACCGCCGTTCCGGCCGTGGTGGCCGGCGTGCCCGAGATCGCGATCTTCACTCCGCCCGCGCCGGGCGGCAAGGTCGATGCTGCGACGCTGGTCGCGGCGCGGCTGGCCGGGGTCGAGACGGTCTACAAGGTCGGCGGCGCGCAGGCCGTGGCGGCGGCGGCCTATGGCACCGAGACGGTGAAGCCCTGCCGCAAGATCGTCGGTCCGGGCAGCCCCTGGGTGGTCGCGGCGAAGCGGCTGCTGTCGGGCGTGATCGACCCGGGCCTGCCTGCGGGTCCGTCGGAATCGCTGATCCTCGCCGATGACACGGTGCATGGCGGGCTCGCCGCGCTCGACCTGCTGATCGAGGCGGAGCACGGGCCGGACAGCTCGGCCTGGCTCGTCACCCATTCGCGCCGGGTCGCCGAGGAGGCGCTGGCGGCGCTGCCGGAGCACTGGGCGCAGATGGCGCCGCAGCGGGTGGAGTTCTCGAAGGCGGTGCTGTGCGGGCCCTGCGGCGGCATCGTCCTGACCGGGTCGCTGCAGGAGAGCTACGATTTCGTCAATGACTACGCTCCGGAACACCTGGAGCTGCTCTCGGCCCAGCCGTTCGAGCATCTGGGCGAGATCACCGAGGCGGCCGAGATCCTGATGGGACCGCACACACCGGTCTGCATCGGGAATTTCGCGCTCGGCCCGAACGCGGTGCTGCCGACCTCGGGCGGTGCGCGCAGCTGGGGGCCGCTGTCGGTGTCGGATTTCGTGCGCCGCTCCTCCGTCGGATATGTCACCGCGAAGGGCTATCCGGAACTGGCGAAGAACGCGAAAATCCTCGCCGATTACGAAGGCTTCTCCTCCCATGCCAATGCCGTCGGGCCGATGCGCGACGCCTATCTGAAGGGCTGAGCCATGAAGGCGGTGCGGCTTCACGGGGTGCAGGACCTGCGGGTCGAGGAGATCGCGGCGCCCGTCGCGCCGGGACCGGAAGAGGTGCTGGTCCGAGTGTCGATGGCGGGGATCTGCGGGTCGGACCTGCACAATTTCCGCACCGGCGCCTGGATTAGCCGCGCGCCCTCGGTGGCGGGGCATGAATTTACCGGCACGGTCGGGGCCGCCGGCGTCGGCGTCTCCCATGTTGCCGCCGGGGACCGGGTGATCGTCGACAGCCGGGTGACCTGCGGCAGCTGCCGCAACTGCCGGGCGGGGCTGGCGCAGGTCTGCGAGACGATGGGTTTCGTCGGCGAGGCGATCGACGGCGGCTTTGCCGAGGCGGTGCTGCTGCCTGCGGAGAACGTGATCGCGGCGCCCCCGGGCGTGCCCGACCGGCACCTGGCGCTAGCCGAGCCGCTGGCGGTCGCGCTGCATGCGCTCGACCGGCTGGGTGTCCCGGATGGCGCGCCGCTGGTCGTGGCGGGCTGCGGTCCGATCGGCGGGCTGGTTGCGCTTCTGGCCGCGCGGCGCGGGCACGGGGTCCATGTCATCGACCGCCAGGCAGCGCGGGCCGAGCTGGTGGCCGGGGCAACGGGGGCGGCGGTGGCCGCGCTCGACGCCTTGCCGGATGCGCGCTTTGCCATGGATGCGACCGGCGCGCCCGGCGTGATCCGGGCGCTGGCACAGGGGCTGCTGCCCGGCGGCGCGGTCGGCCTGGTGGGCATCGGCCATGGCGCGCTGGATCTCGATCCGGTGCTGCTGGTGGAGAAGGAGATGGCACTGGTCGGGTGCCATGCCTTCGGAGACGAATTGCAGCGGATCGGCGCGGTGATCGCGGAGCTGGGAACGGCGCTCGACCCGCTGATCGATGCCGAGATCGCGCTGGACGAGGTGCCTGCCGCCTATGAACGGCATCTTGCGGGCGAGGTGGCCGGGCTGAAGACCCTGATCCGCTGCGGATCGTGAGCGGGGCGCCGGCCCGGCTGCCCGCGCGCGCCTTCCCCGGCCGGTCGCGGCCGGCCCAGCCCGCCGCCCTGCCGTCGCGCCAAGGGGGCCGGTGTCTTGCCCCTGCCGCCCGCGGGTGGCAGGGCAGGCGCGAGACTATTGCCGGAGCAGACTCATGAGCTTTTCCCGCCGCTACCAGAATGTCGAGGATTTCGCCGCGGCCGCGCGCCGCCGCCTGCCGCGCATCTTCGCCGACTACATCGAGGGCGGGGCGTTCTCCGAGACCACGCTGCGCCGGAACCGCGAAGGCTTCGACGCCTGGGCGCTGCGCCAGCGGACCCTGCGGCCGCTCGGCCCGCTGGACCTGTCGGCCGAGGTGATGGGCCAGCGCCATGCGCTGCCCTTCGGGCCGGGGCCGGTGGGCTTTCTCGGGCTATACCGCCGCGACGGCGACGTGCTGATCGGGCAGGAGGCGGCGGCGCGCGGCGTGCCGATGGTGCTGTCGACCTTCTCGATCAACGGGCTGAAGACGATCGCGCAGCGCAGCGGACAGGTGCCGCAGTTCCAGCTCTACATCGACATCGACGCCGACTGGACCGACAGCTATGTCGCCGCCGCCGAGGAGGCCGGGTCGGACACGATCTACGTCACGGTGGATACGGCGATCACCTCGAACCGCGAGCGCGACGGCAGGAACGGCTTCCGCGCGGTGACCAAGATCACGCCGCAGCTGTTCTGGCAGTTCGCCACCAAGCCTGTCTGGTCGCTGGATCTGCTGCGCAACGGCTTTCCGGAGGTGGAGCTGGTCACCGGGCGGCCGGAATACGGCAAGGGCGCGCTGGCGCAGGCGGCGGCGCTGTCGGGGCGGCTCGACAAGGACCTGACCTGGGAGAAGATCCGGCGGCTGCGCCAGCGCTGGAAGGGCAAGCTGGTGATCAAGGGGATTTCCGATGCCGAGGATGCGGCGCTTGCCGCGGCCGAGGATGTCGACGGGATCGTCATTTCCAACCATGGCGGGCGGCAGCTGGACCACGGCCTATCCACGGTCGAGCTTATCCCCGAGATCCGCGCGGCCTTCGGGCCGGAGCGAGCGATCTATGCCGACAGCGGCTTCCGGCGCGGCACGGATATCGTCAAGGCGCTGGCGCTGGGGGCGGATTTCGTGCTGCTGGGGCGGCCCTTTGCCTGGGCGGTGGCGGCGGAAGGCCGCCGCGGCGTGGCGGCGGCCTTCGACATGCTGGCAAACGAGATCGGCATCACGCTGCAGCTGATGGGCATGAGCTCCATCGACGAGCTGAAGGCGGCCGGGCCCGAGGTGCTGCGCCGGGCGGGCTGACCCCGCCCGGACCGGTCAGCGGTTGTCTGGCTGGGCGCGCACGGCGTCCAGCCCGCGGCGGCTGATGCGGTAGGCACTGCCGGATTGCGAGGCGATCAGCCGCTTGCGGCGCAGCCGCGAGAAGACCTCGAGCGTACAGTCCGACAGGACCGCATGGTCGCGGGTGAAGCAGGTGACGCCGGTGACCTTGGCGCCGGTGCGGTCATGGAGGATGCGGCCCCCCTGGGCCAGGACGTGGAGAACCCGTTGTTCCGGGCGGGAGATGTTCATGGAAATGTCCGGAATTCGCGTGACGGAAAGTCCGGCAGGCCATGGGGCCGCCGGGGCTTGCGTCTGTCCCGCGGAGCAGGGCTCCGGGGACGCGGTTACCGGGTCTCCGACATCACGTCTCCATCAGCGGCGCGAGTCGCCGCCGCGCAAGAGGGTATCCGCCGCGAGGGCGGGACTCCAGCGGAGCCGGACGGCACCGCGCGGACCGTGGCGGGAAGATCACTTCAGGTGGAAGGCGAGCGCCTGGACGGCCATGCGGAACGGTCCGAGATCCTCGAAGGCGCAGGGCGTTTCCGGAAGGAGCACGCGGCCGCCGGTCGCGGCGATGGCGCCTTCGACCATCAGGTTGTCGCAGAGGCCGAAATTCTCGCCGCGCCAGTCCGGCCCGGGCAGGGCAGAGGCGGCGCGGGCCTCGAACGGGCGGGGATCGCAGGAATAGCCGAAGGCCGGGAGGCCGAGCGCAGCGATCAGGCCGAGCTCCACCGCGGTGCCGGCATCCATCGAGGCGCCGAGATAGGGAGAGAGATTCACGAGCGCGGCGCCGCAGCTGCGGATCAGCCGCATGTCCTTGGCGGCGATGGCAAGCCCGTGCTCGCGCGGAGAGAGGCCCGTGCCGGGGACGGTTTCGTCGAGAGGGAAGACTCCGGCCAGCCCGCATTCGGCGCAGATGGCCTTCTTTTCCGTGCCGAGGGTCCCGGCATCGGGATGGAAGACGTCAGGTCCGGCGAGATAGATGCGCATGGCGGCTCCGTGGTTTGACCGAAAGGTGGCCGGTGCGGCCGCCATGCGCAAGCCCCGGCAGGACGCCGGGGCGGGCCTGGATCAGCCTTCGGGCATCAGCACCGTGTCGATCGCGTGGATCACGCCGTTCGAGGCCTCGATATCGGCCTTGACCACGGTGGCGTCGTTGACCATGACGCCGTCATCCTCGGTCGGCATCACGGTCACGGTCCCGCCTTCCACGGTCTCGGGCATCATCTCGCCGTCGATGTCGGCGGACATCACCGCCGCGGGCAGCACGTGATAGGTGAGGATCTGGGCCAGCTTTTCCTTGTTCTCCGGCTTCAGCAGCTCTTCGACGGTGCCCTCGGGCAGCTTCTCGAAGGCGGCATCGGTCGGGGCGAAGACGGTGAAGGGGCCGTCGCCGGAGAGCGTCTCGGCCAGCCCGGCAGCCTCGACCGCGGCGAGGAGCGTGCTGAACTCGCCGGCGGCGGCTGCGGTCTCGGGGATCGTCTTGGGACCCATGTGGCTTTCGGCGAAGGCCGGCATGGCGAGAGCTGCGGCGGCGGTGGCGGCGAGGAACGTTCTGCGGATCATGTTTCGTCTCCTTTGAGGTGTCTCGGACATCGTCGCTGGATGTCGCAGGAGCTACGGCGGACGGGACCGCCCCGGATCAGCCGGATCAGGAGAAAAAACGGGGCTTTCCAAGCTTGAAGCCGGAAAGCGGCGGGCTAAGCCGCGGACGCGCCGTCCGTCAAGCAAGTTCCCGTGACCCCATGTGACCCAGGCGTGACCGCCCGGGGCGGCGGAATTCCGGCGGCAGGCGTCCGATTTGTCATCATCCCGTCGCCCCGGGCGTGCAGATGCTGCACGGGGATGCAGGACATGTTGCCATCGGCGGACGGATTCTGCTCAGATGGCGGCAAGTGCAAAGGGAAGGAAAAGTCCGGACATGGAACTGATCGAACGCGTGCTCTTCATCCTGCAGCTGCTGCTTGCCGTGACGGCGATCACGGTTGTGGCCCTGGGCGTGACCTTCTTCTTCATCGACCGCTACAAGAGCCCGGACGCGGTGCGGCGCAACTATCCGGTGCTGGGGCGGTTCCGCACGCTCTTCACCAAGCTGGGCGAATTCTTCCGCCAGTACTTCTTCGCGATGGACCGCGAGGAATATCCGTTCAACCGGGCGCAGCGCGACTGGGTCTACCATGCCTCGGACGACCGGATCTCCAACATGATCGCCTTCGGCTCGACCCGGAACATCGAGGTGCCGGGCACGCCGATCTTCGTCAATTCCGCCTTCCCGCCGCTCGACGAGGAAGCCTCGGCCGCGGCGCCGCTGGTGATCGGGCCGGGCGCGGCGCAGCCCTATATCGCCCGCTCGATCTTCAACATCTCCGGCATGAGCTACGGGGCGATCTCGAAGCCCGCGGTGCGCGCGCTGGCCGGGGGCGCCAAGAAGGCCGGGATCTGGATGAACACGGGCGAGGGGGGCTTGAGCCCCTACCATCTCGAGGCGGGCTGCGACATCGTCTACCAGATCGGCACGGCGAAATACGGGGTGCGCGACGCGAAGGGCAACCTGGACGATGACAAGCTGCGCCGGATCGCCGGGCACGAACAGGTGCGGATGTTCGAGATCAAGCTGAGCCAGGGGGCGAAGCCCGGCAAGGGCGGCATCCTGCCCGGCGACAAGATCACCCCGGAGATCGCCGAGATCCGCGGCATCCCGATGGGCATGGACAGTTTCTCTCCGAACCGCCATGCCGAGGTCCACAACTGGGACGAGATGCTGGATCTGATCGTGCGGGTGCGCGAGGTGACCGGCAAGCCGACCGGAGTGAAGATGTGCATCGGCACGGCGGACGGGATCCGGCCGTTCTTCGACGCGGTGCTGCGCCGCGGTCTGGACTGCGCGCCGGATTTCATCACCATCGACGGCGGTGAGGGGGGCACCGGCGCGGCGCCGGCGCCGCTGATGGACCTGGTGGGCATGCCGATCCGCGAGGCGCTGCCGCGGCTGGCGGACATCCGCGCGGAATACGGGCTGAAGAATCGGATCCGGCTGATCGCGGGGGCCAAGCTGATCACCCCGGCCGATGTCGCCTGGGCACTTTGCGCGGGGGCGGATTTCGTGGTCTCCGCCCGCGGCTTCATGTTTGCCCTGGGCTGCATCCAGGCGCTGAAATGCAACAAGAACACCTGTCCGACCGGGATCACCACCCACAAGAAGGACCTGCAGCGCGGACTGGTCGTGGCCAACAAGATCGAGCGCGTGGCCACCTATGCGCGGGTGATCACCCACGAGGTGGAGATCATCGCGCATTCCTGCGGGGTGTCCGATCCGCGCAAGCTGACCCGCGGCCATGTCAGGATCGTCCAGCCCAATGGCCGGTCGAAGCGGATGGACGTGCTGTTCCCGGAGCCCGACGCGCAGATCAGCGCCGCGTGAGCAGGCCGGGGGAGAGGGCGGACCCTCTCCCCCGGTCCCCCTCTCCCCGATGCCCGGAGGCCGAATGTTTCGGCGCAGCGACGGGATCGTGAGAGCATATGTTTTGGAAACGCGGCTCCGCTCCGCTAGCTTGTGGGGCGAACGCAATGCGGAGGAGCCCGATATGCGCTTTCGACCCGACCTGGGCTGGGCCGATGTCACGCCCCGCGCGGATTTCATCAACCGCCGCCAGCTGATGTCCGGCGCGGCCGCACTGGCCGGAATCGGCCTCGGCCTGCCGGCAGCCGCCCTGGACGCGGCGCCGAGCCGCTATTCCACGGACGAAGAGAAGAACACGCTGGAGCAGATCTCCGGCTACTGCAATTTCTACGAATTCGGCACCGGCAAGGAAGACCCGGCGCGCAATGCCGGGCAGATGACGACCGATCCCTGGTCGGTGAAGATCGACGGGCTGGTGGAGAAGCCCGGCACCTATGATCTGGCCGACCTGGTCAAAGGGCAGCCCCTGGAGGAGCGCATCTACCGGCTTCGCTGCGTCGAGGCCTGGTCGATGGTGGTGCCCTGGATCGGATTCCAGCTTTCCGGCCTGCTCGACCGCGTCGGGGTGAAGCCCTCGGCCAAGTACGTGGCCTTCGAGACGCTCTACCGTCCCGACGAGATGCCGGGCACCCGCCGCCCCGTCATTCCCTGGCCATATGTCGAGGGGCTGAGGCTCGACGAGGCGATGAACCCGCTGACCATCCTCGCCACCGGGCTCTACGGCGAAGAGCTGCCGAATCCGAACGGCGCGCCGGTCCGTCTGGTCGTGCCGTGGAAATACGGGTTCAAGTCGATCAAGTCGATTGTGCGGATCACCTTGGTGGACGAACAGCCGCCCGCGACCTGGAACATCGTCAATCCCCGCGAATACGGGTTCTATTCCAACGTGAACCCGGAGGTGGACCATCCGCGCTGGAGCCAGGCCAGCGAGCGCCGGGTCGGCGGCGGCTTCTTCGCGGCGAAGATCCCGACGCAGAAATTCAACGGCTACGGCGAGTATGTTGCCGGACTCTACGATGGCATGGACCTCACCAAGCATTTCTGACCGCCCGCCCATGCGCGCCCGGCTGAACCGCATGCTTGCCAGGCTGCCGGCCTGGCCGATCTATCCGCTGTCGGTGATCCCGGTGGTCTGGCTGTTCTGGCAGGGGGCGACGGGACGGATCGGGATCGAACCGGTGGAAGCGGTGGAGCACCGGCTCGGGCTCTGGGCGCTCTGGCTGCTGCTGTCCGGGCTGGCGGTCACGCCGCTGCGCCGCTTTGCCGGGATCAACCTGATGCGCTACCGGCGGGCGCTCGGCCTCACCGCCTTCTTCTATCTCTGCTGCCACGTGCTGACCTGGGCCGTGCTGGACGTGCAGGGGATGGCCGCCGCCTGGGCCGACATCTTGAAGCGCCCCTATGTCACCATCGGGATGGCCGGGTTCCTGCTGCTTGTGCCGCTGGCGGCGACTTCGTGGAACGGCGCGATCCGCAGGATGGGAGGGCCGGCATGGCGCCGGCTACACCGGCTGGTCTATTCGGCGGTCATCCTTGGCGCGGTGCATTTCGCGATGCTCCGCAAGGGGTGGCAGGACGAACCCCTCCTCTATCTGGGAATGGCTGTGCTTCTGGTGGCGACCCGGGCACTGCCGCGGCGGATCTGACGCCGTTGCAGCGGGGCAGGCCGGGGATCGTTCCCGGCTTGGCGCGCCACGGGACGATCTGCAAGGCGAGTTGCTGACTAATCCATTGAAACCCCCTCGATAACCGGCCCACGTGAAAAAAATGCGACGTTTTCCGAAAAAAGCCCTTGCAGCTCCCGGCCGGGAACCATAGATACGCCTTCACCGACGGGGCGGCGACGCACCGGGGCGCTTGAGGGTCTGCGGATGCAGTCCGGAGGGCGGACAGATCAGGAAGGTGTTGCGATCAGG
>NZ_JAATVU010000033.1:62989-66246 GCF_013184745.1 Mangrovicoccus sp. HB161399 | reverse complement strand
CGGCGCGACCTCGGTCGGAACCCTGTCGATCCGCCGCTTCCTGCGCCCCGTCTGCTTCCAGAACATCCCCGGCAGCGTCATGCCGGATGACCTCAAGTAACCCCGGTCCCGAGGAGACCCCGTACATGACCATTTCCCCCGACGTGCTGAAGACTGCCCTGGGCTCCGGCCTGCTGTCCTTCCCGGTCACCCATTTCGACGCCGAGAACCGCTTCCAGCCGGAAAGCTACCGCCGCCATGTCGATTGGCTGGCAGGCTTCGATGCTCCCGTGCTGTTCGCCGCCGGCGGCACCGGCGAGTTCTTCTCGCTTTCCCCGCGCGAGATCCCGCAGATCGTCGCCGCCGCCAAGGAAAGCTCCGGGAAGACCGCCATCGTCTCGGGCTGCGGCTACGGCACCGAAATGGCGATCGAAATCGCCCAGTCGGTGGAGAAGGTCGGCGCCGACGGCATCCTGCTGCTGCCGCATTACCTGATCGACGCGCCGCAGGAAGGGCTCTACCGCCACATCAAGGCGGTCTGCCAGTCGGTGGAATTCGGCGTCATGGTCTACAACCGCGACAACGCGGTGCTGCAGGCCGACACGCTGGCGCGGCTCTGCGACGACTGCCCGAACCTGATCGGCTTCAAGGACGGCACCGGCGATATCGGGCTGGTGCGCCAGATCACCGCCAAGATGGGCGATCGGCTGACCTATCTGGGCGGCATGCCCACCGCGGAGCTTTTCGCCGAGGCCTATCTTGGCGCGGGCTTCACCACCTACAGCTCCGCCGTGTTCAACTTCGTCCCGGCGCTGGCGAACCGCTTCTACACCGCGCTGCGCGGGGGTGACCGGGCGACCTGCGAGACCATCCTGAAGGATTTCTTCTATCCCTTCATGGATCTGCGCGCCCGCCGCAAGGGCTATGCCGTCTCGGCGATCAAGGCCGGCGTCCGCCTGGTCGGCTTCGACGCGGGCCCGGTGCGCGCGCCGCTCGACGACCTGACCGCCGAGGAAGAAGCGATGCTGCAGGCGCTGATCGAGGCCCAGGACGGGCTGCTCGCCGCGGCCTGATCCTCAGGCGCCCTGCCTCTGCAGGGCGCGGTACCGCCGGAGGCTGCCCTTCAG
This sequence comes from Mangrovicoccus sp. HB161399, assembly GCF_013184745.1. GTDB lineage: Bacteria > Pseudomonadota > Alphaproteobacteria > Rhodobacterales > Rhodobacteraceae > Mangrovicoccus. The sequence continues at coordinate 65,140 of NZ_JAATVU010000033.1, read as the reverse complement.
ATGGCTGCGCATCGCAGTCCGGGCGGCTTCCTCGTCGCCGTCGAGGATGGCGTTGACGATCGCCTCGTGCTCGGCATTGATCTTGCCGATGTAGTCCTCCGGCACCTCCGCCGCCTTGCCCAGCGAGCGGCGCGGGATCGCCGCCTCCCCCAGCAGCGTCAGCATCTGGCCGAAGCGCGGATTGTTCGTCGCCTCGGCGATGGCGCGGTGCAGCGCCAGATCCGCCTCCGACGAGCCGTCCGTGCCGCCCGCCTCCTGCACCTTGCGCAGGCAGTCGAGGATCTGCGCCTCCTGCGAGGGACTGCGCCGCATCGCTGCGAGGCCGGCCGCCTCAACCTCGATGGCAGTGCGCAGCTCCAGCAGCTCCATCACCGCCGGCAGGCTGGTCATGTCGAGTTCCAGAGGAGAGAACGGCGCGGACACCTCCGGCTCGGTGACGAAGATCCCTGCTCCCTGGCGCGGCCGCACCAGCCCGTCGGCCCGCAGAGCCGCAACCGCCTCGCGCACCACCGTCCGGCTGACCCCGTGGTCGCGGGTCAGCTGCGCCTCGCTTGGCAGGCGGTCGCCGGGCTTGTACTGCCCGCTTTCGATCATCGCCCGCAGGCTGTTGCAGAGCTGGGCCACGAGGCTTTCCTTGCCCCTGCCGGTCGGCATTGCAGTGTCATCGTCGCTCAAGGCGGCATCCATTTCTCGTCCGGGTCAGACCTGTAATACAAGCTGGATTGCCCGTCCGGTCAATGGGCCTGCGCCGCTTCCGCTGCGGGACGCGGCGCGGTCGCAACGCCGCGGAGCTCAGCCGGCCTTGCGGCGGCGCAACGCGACCAGCACCAGGGCGCTGCCAAGGAGCACGCCGCCCGCGGGAAGCGGGACGATCCCGTCGAGCTCGGCCCCGGTCAGGACGGCGGTTCCCACATAGGACGCGGTGCCCAGGAGACTGATCGGCCCGGCCGTCGCGGTCAGCGTCAGCAGCAGGTAGTCCCCGCCGTAATCGCCCGCGAGGCTGCCGCCGGCCTTCAGGAACAGGGCCTGGACCACACCCGGCGCGGTCACTGCGCTGTCCTCGTAGCTGCCGGCCAGGAGCAGCGGCCCCGGCGACACCGGGCCGAGCACCATGCCGGTCACATGGCCTTCCCCCAGATCGACGCCGCTGCTGGTGAGCACGGACGGAATCCCGCCAGGATCGGCAACGGTCGGACCGGAGAAGCCGAACAGCAGCCCGTCCGCAACGGTGAACCCGAATGCCGGAATGCTCGAAACGGCGGAGGGGCTGGGCACCGCCGTGACGTCGCCGAGCGTCGCGGCCTGGCCGATCCCGGCGGACAGGAACGGCATGGCGGCCGCCAGGCAGGAAAACAGGGTTTTCTTCATCGAAATCATGTCAGGCCTCGTTGGTTCTCGGCATGGTTGCATTCCATCATAGGAAAGTGATTTCGGCAAGGCTGGCGGCGCCGTTCACCGTGAGCGCGTCGTAATCCGTGCCGTTCATGTAGAGATAGGTCGAGCCGTTCCAGCTGAAGTGGAAGCCGACTTCGGTCCCCTGCAGATCTATGGCATCGACCCCGGGCTCGTAATCCGCGACCGTCGCCATCTGGGTCGCCCCGTCGGCGGCATTCTCGAAGATGAAGACATCCATCCCCCCGCCGCCGACCGCGACATCGCCGAAGCCGCCGCCGGTGGAGATCTCGTCTTCTGTCTCGCCGCCGACCAGGACATCCGTGCCCCCGCTGCCGGTCTGGACGGTATCGCGCTCGAAGACATTCTCCACGGTGATCCGCAGATCGGCGAAGACGGTCTGGCCGTTGCTCGTGGCCGAGACCTGCAGATCATAGACATTGTCGCCGCCGTCATCCTGCGGGGTCTCCCAGTCCGGCGCGGCGGCGAAGGACAGCTCGCGGCTCGACGGGTCGAGCTTGAAGAAGGCCTCGTCCCTGCCGCCGGAAATGGCGAAGGCGATGCCGCTGTCCGGGTCATCCGGATCGGACGCCTCGAGCAGGCCGACGAAGACGGTGTTCTCCTCGACGGCGAAGGCCGTGCCGGAGGCGAAGACGGGTCCGTCATTCTCCACCGCAACCGACACCGAGGCCTGGCTGTATCCGAACCCGTCCGTCACCGTGTAGCTGAACGTGTCCGTCCCGACGAAGCCCGGATCCG
>NZ_JAATVU010000033.1:0-62892 GCF_013184745.1 Mangrovicoccus sp. HB161399 | reverse complement strand
CATTCTCCACCGCAACCGACACCGAGGCCTGGCTGTATCCGAACCCGTCCGTCACCGTGTAGCTGAACGTGTCCGTCCCGACGAAGCCCGGATCCGGCTCGTAGTCGAAGGACCCGTTCGCCCGCATCGTCACCGTCCCGTGCGACGCCTGCACGAAGCTCACCACCTGCAGCGGATCGCCGTCGGCATCGCCGTCGTTCCCCAGAACCCCCGGCGCCGCGATCGTCAGGACCTCGCCCGGGCGCATGCTGAACGCGTCGTCCGCAGCGACCGGCGCCGCGTTCTCCACCGCAACCGACACCGAGGCCTGGCTGTACCCGAACCCGTCCGTCACCGTGTAGCTGAACGTGTCCGTCCCGACGAAGCCCGGATCCGGCTCGTAGTCGAAAGACCCGTTCGCCCGCATCGTCACCGTCCCGTTCGAGGCCTGCACGAAGCTCACCACCTGCAGCGGATCGCCGTCGGCATCGCCGTCATTCCCCAGAACCCCCGGCGCCGCGATCGTCAGGACCTCGCCCGGGCGCATGCTGAACGCGTCGTCCGCAGCGGAAGGCCGCTGGTTGGTCTCCTCGTCATTGAGGATGACATGCTGCACGTCGGGATCGGAGAAAGGCACCAGGTCGACCCGGTTCGTGCCCGTGATCCGCACGCCCAGCGTGTCGTCGGGCTCCGCCGTCACGTCGCCCTTCACGTCGAGCCGGAACCAGGTGAAGGCCTGGCCGTCCGACAGCGTCACCGAGGCCGGCACCGTGCCGGTCACGTCCGCGCTGGTCGCCGTTCCGAACCGGGCGAGCGAGACCGTGACGGCCCCGGCAAGGTTGCCTTCCCGCAGCACGGTGAACCAGACAGGGGTGGTGCCGTCATCGCCTTCGGCCGCGCTGGTATCCTGCGGCGCGCCCGAGGGCGTCGCGGCGGGCTGCGCGAGCGAGGCGAAGACCTTCACCACCCCCGCCACGTCGTCGTTGAGCGCCGTGAAGACGGCCGCATTGCCGTCCGGCTCGATCGTCACGTCGGGACGGTCGGTTCCGGTGATCGTGGCGGTGAGCGTCTCGTCCTCCTCGACCGCGTAGTCGCCCTTCAGCTTGACGCGGAAGGATGCCTTGGACTGGCCCGCCGCCAGCGTCACCGAGGCGGGGATGCTGCCGGTCAGATCCGCCGCTGCAAGGGTGCCGCCCGCCGCCAGGTCGACCGTGACCGGCCCGGTCAGGTCGCCGATCCGGCTGACGGTGAACCAGACGTCCTTCTCGCCCGCATTGCCTTCTTCGGCCGAAATCTCCGGCGAGACCGGCGCCGCGCCCGCGGGCTCGGCCAGCGTCACGTCGATGCGCACCGAGCTGTCGGGGTCGTCATCCTCCTCGACCGTGACCGTGACCTGGCCCTCGGCCGTGTCCTGCCCGTCCGAAACGAAATAGCTGAACGTGTCCGTGCCCGAGAAATTCAGGTCGGGAATATAGGTCAGGACCCCGCCCGTCCCCAGCGTGACCGTGCCGTTCAGCGGCTGCGAGATCGTCGCGACGGAAAGGGCCTGCCCCTCGGGATCGCTGTCATTGTCGAGCACGCGGATCTTGACCGACATGTCCTCCAGCGTCGTGGCGAAATCGTCCGCGGCCACCGGCAGGAGATTGTTCGGCGCATAGACCACCGTGTAGGTCTGCACGCCCTCGCCCTCGACGTGATCCAGCAGATGCAGCACGTCCTCGCGGATCGGCGTGCCGTTCGCCGGGAAAGTGCGGTCGGTCTGCCAGAAATTCTCCGCCAGGATGTCCTTGCCGTCGCTGTTGCGGGTGATCGACTCCACCCGGTAGTTCCCGCGGCCGGGATCGAGCACGGCCGCGTAGTTCCAGCCTGCATCCATGTCCGCCGAAAGGACGACCGAGAGGCTGCCGCCCGAAACCGTGCCGGAGATCCGCTCGCGCACCGCCTGTGCGACGTCGTAGATGCCGCCGTCGGTGGTGTGGAGCTGGTCGGGAATGCCCGCCGGATCCTGTTCCCAGTCGCTGTTGACCAGGAAGTCGGTCAGGCCGTCATCGCCGGGAAGGTCGGATTTCACCACCTGCACCAGCTCGTGGATGCGGGTTTCGGTGATCAGGCTGAGTTCCTCGATCCCGAGCGAGTTCAGATGCTTGAAGCTGACCTCGTAATCGACGAACTTGCCTTCGAGCGAGGACTGCATGAACCAGGTCGCCACCTCGCGGCCGCCCGCCGAGACATCGCCGAAATCGGCCAGCAGGCTGGGCGAGAAATCCTCGCCGTTGACGCTCGATCCGATGATCTCGAAATCGATCAGCAGGCCCTTCTCGTTCTCGATGATCTTGGGCTGGGCCGAGGTGACGGTCAGGTTGTTGGCATCTCCCGCGCCGTTGTTGGTGACCATGAGCCCGAGCGCAAAGGGCGCCGAGGGCTCGACCTCCTCGGTGAAGGGATTGTCGCCGTAGACATTGCGCTGCAGGTAGTAGTCGAGCTCCAGCTCGGCCTGCGGGCGCACGGTGATCTCCTCCTCGCGCAGCGGGAAGGTCAGGGTCTCGCCCTGTTCCGAATAGGACAGCTGGCCGGTGACGTAGTAGGTCTTCTCCTCCTCGGCGGCGGCCAGCCGCGACGGGATCAGCGTGAAGACCGCCGAGCCCGAGGACTGCGCCGCGATCACGCCGGTGCCGTCGACCGCGGTCAGCCCTGCCAGTTCCGGATCGGTCACGCCGAAGGTGTTCTGCGCCACCAGCGCGCCGGTCTCGTCGCGGATGAAGACCGTGACATAGATGTCGGTCAGGTCGTTGTCGGTCTCGTTCACGATCTCCAGCGTCGCCTCGAAGGCCTGCCGGGTCAGCACGACCTCCTGGCTGATCTGCATCCGGACCGTCGCGCAGACCGATCCCTCGGTCTCCTGATTCAGCCCGGTCTCCACCGAGGTGATCAGCGCGTTGGCATACTCGGCAATGGAGTCGTAGCCCGCATCCCAGGCCTCTTCCCAGCGGTCGGACAATGCCTGCCGCGCCAGGTCGATCTGGTCGAAGGCGATGAAGGGCAGGTTGCCCGCGCCGGGATCGTCGGCGCTGAAGATGCCCGCCGCGTAATTGTCGAGCGAGCGGTTCCAGCGGTTCAGGAATTCCTGCGCCGCCGCGCCCTGCAGGCCCTCGGCCAGCGGCATCGCCAGAAGCGCCGCGATGTTGTCGGCCGTCAGCTTGCCGCCGATGGCGGTATTGAGCTTCGACAGGCGGCTGACCTCGTCGAAGAAGGCCACGGTCTCGACATCGTCGATATTGTCGAGCCAGATCTTGTCGCCGAAGACCGCCACCCAGAAGTCCTCGATCTCGGCGACGGCAGCCTGCGCGGTGCCGAGCTCGCCCAGATGCGGCTGGATCGTGCCTATGCGGACCTCCAGCGCGTCGAAGCTGTCGCGGATATCGTCGATCGCATCGAACAGCTCCTGCGGCGGGTTCTCCTCGGGATGGGCTTCGAGCGCGATCTTGAGGTCGCGCAGCGCGTCGATGGCCTCCTTGACCTCCGGTTCCAGCGCCACCGCATCGCCCGCGCTGTCCACCCCTTCCGCCTTGGCGGTGAAGGCATCGATCGCGTCGACGGCCCGCTGCAGCGTGGCCGGATCGAAGGGCCCGGCATCCGCGGCAAGCACGGCGGCGGCGCCGGCAAACAGCGCGGTCTTAGCCGAGGCACCGTCCCCGCCGCCTTCGAATTTCGAGGCGAAGTCGAAGATCGGCTTGGTCTTGTCGGCCACGTCCTTGATCGTGTCGCCGACATCCTTGACGGTCTCGTTCTCGATGAAATTGCCCACCGCCGAGACGCAGGCACCGACGCTGGACGCAGTGCCTAGCGCGCCGGCAATGCCGCCCGCGGTGATCTTCTTGCTGCTCGAGGCGGCCGCCAGGGTCATCGACTCGGCGCCTTGCAGATCCGTGTCGCCGACCGGCTCCGCAGAGACTTCCTTGGTGCCGGCGGTTTGGGACAGCGGCGCGGGATCCGAGGTCTCCTTGGTGCCCGACACCATCAGCATCGCCGAGGCGCCCATGAAGCCCGAGAACGGATTCTGCCCGGCGATCTGGTCCTCCAGCGTCCCGATCGGGTCGTCGAAGAAGTTGAAGACGTTCTGGACGGTCTCCACCCAGCCCTCGGCATTGCCGGTGGCGAGATATTCCAGCCCGTCCATGATCGGCCCCATGATCGGGCCCTGCGGGAACAGGTCCTCGCAGTCGAAGATCACCTTCAGCAGGTCGCAGAGCTTCTGCTCGGAAATCATCGGCACCGAGGAACTGTAGCTGGAGCCGCCGCCCCCGCCGCCGCCCCCGAAGCCGCCGCCCCCACCGCCGCCGCCGCCCCCGCCGAAGCCGAAGCCGCCCGATCCGCCCTGGCCGCAATTGCCCGGCACGTTCGACGCGCTGATCGAGATCGACTTGTTCACGTCGTTGTCGCCGCAGGGGAATTCATAGGTCAGCGTCCCGCTCCAGGAGCAGGGCACCGTCGCGGCGGTCGCCGCCGCGGCCGATGCGAGCGAGAAGGACTCCGCCCCCAGGGGCGCCGCGTCGGTCTCGAAATCGGCGATCCGCGTGACCTTGACCGGGATGGTGATCGAGGATTTCGCGTCGAGGAAATCGAGCGTGTCGAAGGGCGTGGTGATCTCGAAGAACGGATGCTCGCCCAGCAGCAGCTCCAGGTCGTTGACGCCGATCAGCCCGTGGTTGGTCACCGTCAGCTCGAAGGTCTGGGTGTCGCCGATATCGTCGAGCGGGGCGAAATCCAGCACCGGCGGGTCCAGCACCACGACCGGGACCGGCACGTCGGTCTCGAACTCCGCCTCGATGATGACCTCGTAGCGGTCCTCGATCTCGACTTCCTCGACCGACCAATAGTACTTGACCGTCTGGCGGGACATGAAGGCCTCGACCTCGTTGGTCTGGCCCGGCTCCACCTTCACGTTGGCCTGGAAGATGTCGTGGTCCTTGGCCTGCACGCGGACCGTGTAGGTGCCCTCGGGGATGTCCTCGACGGTCACCTGCCCGTCGACATCGTCGCTCTGGAACACGATCTCGCCGGTGGAGGCGTTGCGGACGATGACCTTGCCGTCATCGACCAGCGGCTCGCCCTGGGCGAAATAGTAGAGCTCGTCGGTCAGGGTGATCTCGAGGTTTCCGAGCGCGTCGGAGACCGTGAAGAACTCGAAGCCCACCGTGTCGATGTCGCCGCCATCCTCGGCCACCGCGATGGAGCCGGCGTAGCGGCCCAGCGGTTCCCCGGCATCCGGCGACAGCACCAGCGTCACCGTGGCGGTCTCGCCCGGCATCAGCGGATCGAGGATCTCGGGCGAGACGAAGTCGATCCAGCCGAGCGGCGGGATGTCGACGCTGATCGGGTTCGACACGGTCGCGCCGCTGTTGGTCACCTCGAAGCTGACGAAGGTCTGCTCCTCGCGGATCGCGAAGGCGCGGACCGAGGACTGGACGATCTCGATGTCGGCGAGCGACACCACCGGGTCGATGCGCACGTTCAGGAGCGCCGAGGCGCCCTCGTCCGAGGTCACCTGCACCTGCATGTCGTCGAAGGCCAACGGCGTGCCCTCCGGCACGGAGACGGTCAGCTCCAGCTCGATGCTGCCATCGCCTGCCAGATCGGCGCTGTCCAGCGAGACCGCGCCGCTCCAGGCGGCCGGAAGGTCCAGCAGCGTGGCCTCCAGCCCGGTGAGGTCGAACTCGCCGAAATTCTCCAGCGTGAAGGAGAAGGTGCCGCTGGTCCCCTCGATGACCTCCAGCGTCCTGAAATTGTCGGCCCGGTCGAAGCCCATGCCGTAGACCGCGACCGTGTCGTCGGGGATCGGCGCCTCGGTCGGATCGTCGGGATGGCGCGCGGTCAGGCTCAGCAGCCCCGCCTCGCCCGACAGGGTCGCGAAGGTCGCGGACCAGTAGCCGTCGACATCGGTCAGCACCGTCGCCGTGCGGGCGAAGCCGCCGATTTCCGCGACGATCTTCACCACCGCATAGGGCTCGCCCTCGTTGGTGACGTAATCCACGGCCTGCCCGCGCAAGAGGAAGCCCTGCCCGGTCACCGCCTCTGTCACGTCGAGCGACGGATCGGCGATGGACACCGCGGTCAGCGTCGAGGTGTAGGCCGGCAGCAGCGCGCCCGGATCGCGGCTGGCGCCCACATTGTCGGTCTCGTCGGTCTCGATCTGCGCGTTCTTCGCATCGACATCGACCAGCAGGTAGTAGTCGCCCGGCACGCCCGGCATCTTCACCGTCGCGGTCTTCTCGTACCATTCGCCGGTGTCGAGCTGGCCCGAGAAGCTCAGCTCGCGCAGGAAGATGTCGTCCTCGTCCAGCACCTGGTCGGCGGACAGGTACAGCCGGTCGACCCAGTTCTTCCCGGCCGCCGTGGCGCCGCCCTCGTTGTCGACGCGGTAGCTGACCGACAGCCATTGCGAGGTCCGCCCGCCCGCGAAGGCGCCCGCCGCCGCCACCAGGTTCGGCGCGCCGTCGGTGCTCTCGACCGTGATCGCCGCCGTTGCCTCCGCCGTGCCGCCATTGCCGTCATCGACCGTGTAGGCGAAGCTGTCCGTCGCGGTCTGGCCGAAGACCAGCGCGTCGAAGGCCCCGTTCGGATCGTAGGAGAACGTCCCGTCAGCGTTCATCGTCAGCAGCGCGCCCGAGGGCAGCTCGATCGCAGTCCCGGGCGTGAAGGCCGCGCCGCCGATTTCGGTGACCTCCAGCGCGTCGCCGTCGATATCGGTGTCGTTGGCCAGCACGGCACCCTCCAGCACCGCGTTCTCGAAGGTCTCGAACGTGTCGTCGCGCGGCGCGGGATCGTCATTGACGCCCGAGACCGTGACGAAGACGCCCGCTGTGTCGGTGCCGCCGAAGGGATCGGAGACAGTGTAGTTGAACGTGTCGAGCCTCGTGCCGCCCGCGCGGATGCCGTCCAGCGCCCCCGAAGGGTCGTAGGTGAAGGTCCCGTCCGGGTTCATCGTCACCACCGCGCCGGAGACCAGCGTCACCGGCCCGTCGGCGATCGGCCGGCCCTCGACATGGGTGACCTGCAGCAGTTCGCCGTCGCTGTCGCTGTCGGTGCCCGCGCCGGTATCGTCGGTCAGGACATTGCCCGCGACGGCGCTTTCCTCGTCCGTGGCATAGGCATTGTCGGTGGCGACCGGGTCGGCGCCCTTGCCGGTGATGGTGATGACCACCGTGGCATCCTCGCCCGCCGCGCCGTCCCAGGCGGTGTAGGAGAAGCTGTCGGCCGCCTCCTCGCCCGGGGCCAGCCCGTCGAAGGCGCCGTTCGGATCGTAGCTGTAGCTGCCGTCAGCATTGACCGTGACCAGCGCGCCGGAGGCCAGCGCGACCGGGCTGCCGACCGCCTCCCCGCCGACGGCCGAGACGGTCAGCGCATCGCCATCCGGGTCGGTGTCGTTGTCCAGGACAATGCCGGTGGCCAGCGTGTTCTCGAACGCCGCGCCGGTATCATCCACGGGCGCCGGGGCGTCATTCGCGCCCTGCACGGTGATCCGCAGGATCGCGGTCGAGGCCGCGCCGGAGGGGTCCTCGATGGTGTAGGAGAACAGGTCCGATGCGCTTTCGGTCGATTTCAGCGTCTCGAAGGCGCCGTTGGGATCATAGGCGAAAGTGCCGTCCGCGTTCATCGTCAGCAGCGCGCCGGAGCCCAGAAGCACGGGCGTACCCGGCGTGTAATCCAGCCCGTTGACCTTGGTCACGGCCAGTGCATGGCCCTCGGCATCGCTGTCCGTGCCGTTGCCGTTATCGGCGGTCACGTCGCCGGACAGGACCGTGTCCTCGCCGGTCTGCACCTGGTCGTCGCGTGCCACGGGCGCGTCGTTGACGCCTGCAATCTGCATCGTGACGGTGGCCGTGTCCGTGCCGCCCGCCCCGTCCGAGACCTCGTATTCGAAGCTGTCGCTTCCGCTTTCTCCCTCGCCCAGGTCCTCGAAGGCGCCGTTCGGGTCATAGAACATCGCCCCGCCGGTCAGCACGGTCAGCAGCGCGCCGGAGGGCAGCGTGACCTGCACGCCGACATCCGCCGCTTCGCCGTTCACCGCCGAGACGTGCAGCGGATCGCCGTCCGGATCGCTGTCCGCCGTCGCGCCGCCGAGCCCCTGGATCAGGTTCGCCTGGACCGCCGCATCCTCGTCCGTCGCCACCGTGTCGTCGGTGGCCACCGGCGGCGCGCCGTTGCCGGTGACCCGGACGGTCACGGTCGCGGTGCTCTCCAGCCCGCCGCTGTCGCGCAGCGTATAGGCGAAGGTCACGTCCCGGGTGGAATTCGCGGGCAGGTCGAAATCGCCGTCGGTGTCGAAGCTCAGCGCTCCGGCCGCCGTCAGCGTGATCCGGCCGCCGCCTGGCAGGTCGTAGGGCACGCCCACCAGCGCGGCATTGCCGTCCACCGCGACGACGGTCAGCGTGTCCGCCCCGCCGATCGTGTCGGGATCGCTGTCCGCGCCGCGGCCGTTGTCGGCCAGCACTGAGCCCGAGAAACTGCCGGTTTCCGAAACGCCGAACGCGTCGTCCCGCGCGTCGGGCGCGTCGTTGCGCCCGGAGACCTGAAGGTACACGGTCGCGGTGGAGCCGAGCCCCGCCGCGTCCTCGATCCGGTAGGCGAAGCTGTCGGTGCGGGCGGTGCCGAGACGCAGCGCGTTCCAGCCCTCGGTCGGGTCGTAGGAGAAGGTGCCGTCGGCATTGACGGTCAGCGAAGCGCCCGACGCCAGCAGGATCGTGCCGCCCACTGCCGCGGCCGAGCCGTTGACCCGCGCCACCCGGATCGTGTCGCCGTCATCGGGATCGCTGTCTCGGCCCTGTCCGGTATCGTCGAGGATCACGTTGCCCGAGATCGCGGCATCCTCGTTCCCCGCATAGTCGTTGCGCCGCGCCGCCGGGGCGCCGTTCTCGCCGGTCACGGTGACAGTCGCCACCGCCTCGTCGAAGCCGCCCTGGCCGTCCTCGATCCGGTATCCGAAGCTGACATCCTCGCTGCCGCCGCCCGGCAGCGCGCCGAAGGCGCCATTCGGGTCGAACTCGTAGTCGCCGTTCGATTGCACCCGGACCCGCGCGCCCGAAGCCAGCGCGGTCCACTGTCCGACATTGGCAGCCAGGCCCTCGACCCGCGTCACCGCGATCGGGTCGCCGTCGGGATCGCTGTCAGGTCCCGAACCGTTGTCGAGGAAGAGGTTCCCGGAAAGCAGCGCCGAGGCCGCGGTCGTCGACGCGTCGTCCTGCGCCACCGGCGCCGCGTTGGTGCCGCCGACATTGACGGTCACCGTCGCTCCCGCCGTGCCGCCGCGCCCGTCGGAGACGACATAGCCGAAGCTGTCGCTGCCGTCGCCGGCGAAGGCGCCGTTGGTGTCGTAGGTGAAGGCGCCGTCCGCGGTCATGAAGACCGTGGCGCCCGACACGAGCGTGATCAGCGAGCCGGTCGCGGCATTGACCGTCTGGCCCTCGACCGAGATCACCGAGAGCGTGTTGCCGTCATCGGGATCGGTGTCGGCCCCGCCGGCATCCGGCACGCCGGCGATGACATTGCCGCTGGCCTGGCTGTCGGCCTGCACCTCGATCGCGTCGTCCCTGGGCTCCGGCCGGTCGTTCTGGCCGTCGACATGGACATAAGAGGTCACCGAGGCGCTGGCGCCATCGGAATCCGTCACCGTGTAGGCGAAGCTCTCGGTCGCGCTCTGCCAGTCGGCCAGCGACTCGTAGGCGCCCGCAGCATCCATCGCGATCGAGCCGTCTGCCAGCACCGTGATCTGCAGCCCCGCGCCAATCGTCACGGCCTGCCCGACATTGGCCGCCACCCCGTTCACCGCCGTGACCGTGAAGGCGTCCCCGCCCGGGTCGCTGTCGATGCCGTAGCCGTTGTTCAGGAACAGGTTGGCCGTCGCGGTGCCGTCCTCGGAAACGGTCAGGGTGTCCCGCCGCGGCACCGGCGCCGCGTTCTCGACGGTCACCTCGTAGCTGTCGGTTTCCTGCGAATTCGGCTGGCCGGCATTGTCGTTCACGGTCACCGAGACGGTGTAGCTGCCTTCGGCCGCGTAGGCATGGGACGGCAGGGAGGGCGTCTTCGAGGACGAGCTGTAGCTCGTCACCGGCGCGCCGTCGCCCCAGTCGACCGTATAGCTGTAGAGGTCGCTGTCGGGATCGGCGAGCACGATGCCCGGCCGCACCGCGGTTCCTTCGGTCACCGTCGTGTCGTTGAGCGCCGCCATCCCCGGCGCATCGTTGACCGGGGTCAGGTCGATGGTCGCCGTGGCCTGGCCGGAATAGCTGATCCCGTCGGACGCGAAGAACAGGAAGGCGTCCTCGCCGTCGAAATCCGCCTGCGGCGTGTAGACCAGCAGCCCGGCATCGAGCTGGCTGCGGGCGATCACCTGATCGGCCGCGACGGCAGCCCCGCCCAGCGTCAGCGCGCCGAAGCTCGGCAGCGAGGCGATGCGGATCTCGGCCAACGCCTGTCCGTCGGGATCGTCGAAGCCCGCGTCGAAGGCGTCGAGCCCCAGCACCTGGGCCTGGTCCTCGGGCCCGGAGAAGGCCGCGCCCGCCACCGGGGCGGCATTGCCGTAGACCTGGTAGAACACGCCCCAGCTGCTGCCGTCGCCGGGATTGCCGTCGCCGACCTCGGAGGCCCAGGCAACGGCGAAGCCGCCATCGGCAAGCGCCGCGATCGCGGGCTGCATCTGGTTGCCGCGGGTCTCGGAATTCACCAGGAAATTGCCGTCCAGCCGCGCGCCCGTGGCGTCGTATTGCTGGGCGAAGATGCCGGAATAGTCGTAGCTGCTGCCGGTCTCGGCATAGGGATGCTGGTCGCGCCAGGCGATGACGAATCCGCCGGTATCCAGCGCCGCGGCGAAGGCATGGTCCTGCGAGTTGGCCAACTGGTCGTTGACGCGGAACTCCGCCCCTGCAGGCGCGCCGTTCGCCCCGTAGAGCTGGGCATAGATGCCGGTGCCGCTGCCGTCCTGTGCCTGCGACTGCCAGGTGACGACGAAGCCGCCGCCCTTCAGCCCGGTGACCGCCGCGCCGTTCTGGGTCGAGGCGGTTTCCGTGTTCGCCCGGAACGAGGCCGGACCCGCCGCCGGATTGCCGGCCTGGTCGAGCAGCGTGCCGTCGCCCGCCACGCGCTGGAGGTACACGTCGCCGCCGTCGACGTCGGCAGAGGCGAAGGCCACGACGAATTCGCCGGTGGGCGCGAAATCCCCGTCCCTGAGCGCCGCGGCGCTCCAGCTGCGCTGGTCGTTCGCCACCGGTCCGCTGACGCGGAACTGGCCGCCATCCTTGGTGCCGTCCGCGTTGTAGAGCTGCGCCTCGACCGCGTAGCCGCTGCCGTCGCCGACGTCGGAATTGGCGTTCCAGACGACTGCGAAGCGGCCGCCGCCGAGCGCGACGATCTCCGGCGTGTCCTCGTTGCCGGAATTGACCGTGTTGACCTGCACCGGCGCGCCGCCGATGGGCTGCACCACTTCCGCCTCGGTCTCCAGGCCCGGATCGACGGTCACCACCTCGAAGCGGCGCAGGAACACGTCGTCCTGCGGCCCGCCGGTGGTGCCCGAGCGGTCCTCCCAGACCACGCCGAAGCTCATGCCGCCGAGCGCGGCGAGGCGCGGATAGACCTGGTCGGCCGTGGTCTGGCCCTCGGACACGTGGAACTCGCCGCCGATCCTCTCGCCCTCGGCCGAGAAGCGCTGGCCGTAGATCCCCCAGCCCGAGCCGTCCTGGGTGTAGGAATGCCAGGCCATGACGAAGGAGCCGTCCTCCAGCACTGCCATTTCCGGCTCGTACTGGCTGTTCGACGCGAAGGTGTTGGCCTGCCGTTCGCCCAGGACCGGCGCCGCGCCGTCGGGCGTCGGGTTCACCGTCACCTCGATCAGCACCGGATCGGCCATGCCGCCGTCCCCGTCGGTCAGCGAGACCCGCACCGTGCGGGTGCCGATCGGATCGTCGGAGATGTTGCGGTAGGTCAGCGCCTCGACCACCTTCTCCACCGCCTGGGCATCCGCCATCGCGTTGAAGCGGATCTCCAGCGGCTGGCCGCCGGTGCCGGGACTCTCGATCTGGCCGATGACCGTGCCGCCGACGGAGACGTCGCCGCCCGAGACCGCGACCCCGCCGCGGGCCGCCAGCCCGAACTGGTCCTGCGCGCCGTTGTCGGGCGCATTGATCTGGAACTGGTAGGCCGAGACCAGGTCGACCGAGACCACGGTCAGCAGCCCGCCGCCGAAATCGGCGCTGTCGGTGTCGGAGACCGCCGCCGCGCCGTCGATGTCCAGCAGCTGCGGCGCGGTGTTCACAAGCGACTCGTCGAAGGCCAGCGCGGAGGGCAGGCCCTCCAGCAGCGGATCGTCCTGGCTCGCGGCGCTGCCGCCGATCACCCGGGCATAGATGTCGTAATCCGTGCCGTTCACGTAGGAGGCGAAGGCGGCCACATAGGCATCGCCGTCCAGCGCGGCCAGCGCCACGTCGAGCTGGGTCGACGAGGTGCCGTCATGCAGCCGCTTCGCGCCGTCGGTCCGCGATCCGTCCGCCGCGTAATGCTGCGCCCAGACGTCCCAGCCGTCGCCGCCCGAACCGGAGCGCCAGGCGATGACGAAGCTGCCGTCACCGAGCGCGGTCACGTCCGGGTCGAGCTGCTGGCCCGCCGTGTAGTCGTTGACCCGGAAGGCATCGCCCTCGGGCGTGCCCGAGGCGCCGAGGATGCGCGCATAGACGCCTTCGTTCGACCCGTCCTCGCCCTGCGAAACCCAGGTGGCGACCAGGCGCCCGTCAGCCAGCGCGGCGATCGCGGGATCGTCCTGCGCGCCGGTCGCGACCTGGTTGACCTGCGCCGGACCCGCGCCCAGCTCGGTGCCGGTGCTGTCGAAGCGCTGCAGGAAGACGCCCCAGGACCCGTCGGTCGCGTCGGCGGTCTCCGCCCCGGCCGGAGCCTGCGACTGGTAGACCAGCGCGAAGCCGCCGCCCGCGGTGGCGCTGACGTCCGGAAGCCGGTGCGACGCGGTGCCGGTGGCTTCGCTCGACAGCATCCGCTCGGGACCGCGGAAGCTGCCGTCGGCCTCGATCTGCTGGCCGTAGATGCGGGGGCTGCCGGTCACAGGGTCGATGCCGCTCCAGACCACGACGAGACTGCCGTCCTCGAGACGCGCGATCTGCGGCTGGTCCTGCGCGCCCGAGGTGGTGCCGTTGACCCGCGTCTCGCCGCCGGTTGCGCTGCCGTCGGCGCCGTAGAGCTGAACGAAGATCCCGTCGCCCGAACCGTCGAGCCCGTTCAGGTCGGTCCAGACCACGGCGAAGCCGCCGCCCGCCAAGCCTGCCACCTGCGGTTCGTTCTGGCTGCCGGGAATCGTGGTGTTGACCTGGAACTCGGTGCCCAGCGGCACCCCGTCGGCGCCGTAGCGCTGGCCGAAGATGCCATGGGCATTCTCGCCCGGATTGTCCTGCTGGAGGGAGCGCCAGACCACGACATAGCCGGTGGCCGGATCGCCCTCCGCCATGCGCAGGGCCGCGACATCCGGCAGGCGCTGATCGTTCGGCGTGAAGCTGTTGGCCAGCATCTCCGGATCGGCGAACGGCGCGAGGTCGTCCCCGGGCGCCACCGTCACGGCCAGGTTGACCGTGGGCATCACCCCGCCGGCGCCGTCGCTGACCGTCAGGCCGAGCACGCGGCTGGCCAGCGGATCGTCGCTGGAATTGGCGTAGCCGAGCGCCTCGATCAGCGCCTCCACGCCCGCTCGGGTGGCATTGCCGTTCAGCGCGACCGAAAGCGGCCGACCCGCCTGTCCGTCCTCGCTGGTCGAAACGGTGCCGATCTGCAGCCCGCCGAACAGCACCGCATCGCCCGAGACCGCGATCTCTCCGCCCGGCACGATGCCCAGCACGTCCTGGCTCTGGTCGTCCGGCGCGGCATAGGCATCGACATGGGCATTGCCGGTCAGCCGCTCCAGCCGCAGCTCGCCGCCCGCGAAGACCGCGGTGTCGGCATCCGACAGCGAGACCGCCGGAGCCAGCAGCACCAGCCCGGCATTGACCTCCGCTTCCCCGAAGGCGACGTCCGCCACGCCGGTCAGCACCGGCGCCATGGACAGCGCGGCAGCACCGCCCGGCATGAAATCGCGGGCATAGACGCCGTAATCGCTGCCGTCCTGGCCGCTCGATGACCAGACCGCTCGGAAGCCGCCGCCGGGAAGGGCGACGATTTCCGGCCCGTTTTGCGTGTAGTTCGGGGCCTCGTTGACCAGGAAGGGCCCGTCGATCCGGCTGCCGTCGCCGGCATAGAGCTGGCCCTGGATCGACTGGCCGTTGCCGCCGGGTTCCGGAGCCGACGCGTCGTGCCAGATCACCGCGAAGGTGCCGTCCTCCAGCACCGCGACCTTCGGGTCGGATTGCTGGCCCGAGGTCACGCCGTTGACGCGGAACTCCTCGCTGGCCGGGCTGCCGTCGCGCGCGAAGATCCGCGCGAAGACGCCGTAGCTGCTGCCGTCATTCGCCGACTGGTCCTCCCAGACCACGACGAAGCGGCCGTCGGAGAAGGTCGCCACGTCGGGCCGGGTCTGCGTGCCCGCGACCGTCACGTTCGCCGCGATCTGGACGGTTTCGGGCACCGAGCCGGAGACCCCGTCCACCGGCGCATAGACCCGCGCCCAGACGCTCCAGCCCGAGCCGTCGCCCTGCCCTGCCGCCGTCGCCGCCGAGGCCCAGGCGACCACCGTGCCGCCATCGGCGAATCCCGCGATCCGCGGCAGGTACTGGTCGCTGTCGGCATCCTGGCTCACCCGCTGCTCGGGCGAGATTGCGGTGCCGTCATTGGCGAAGCTCGCCATGTAGGTGCCGTAGCCGCTGCCGTCCTGGTAGCGGCTCGCCCAGGCCACCGAGAAGCCGCCGGGGATCTGCGCGACCGCCGGGTGCAGCTGGTAGTCCGAGGTCTCGGCATTCACCGTGAAGGCAGGGCCCGAGGCCAGCCCGTCGGAGCCGTAGATCTGCGCCTGCACCGAGCTGGCCGAGCCGTCCGACGCCGCGTTGTCGTCGCGCCAGGCGATGACGAAGCCGCCATTGTCGAGCCCGGCCGCCATCGGATTGTACTGGCTGGCCCCGGCCAGGGTGTTGACCAGGAACTCGCCGCCGACCTTGGCGCCCGCCGCGTCGTAGCGCTGCGCATAGACGCCGAAGGCGCCGTCGGGCGTGTCCTGCGAGACCGAGCGCCAGGTCACCACCGTCCCGCCGCCGGCGAGCGCGGCGACATGCGCCTCGTGCTGCTCTCCGGCGGTGAAGGCGTTGACCCGCTGTTCCGGCCCGGCGGCCTGCAGGCCGCTGTCGGTTGCGGGCGACACCGAGATCGAGAAGGGCAGCGGCCCGGTGGAGCCGCCCGCCCCGTCATTGAGGATCAGCTCGGCCAGCCGCTGCCCGGCCGGATCGTCCGAGCCGTTGGCATAGCCGACCGCCTCGATCAGCGCCTCGACCGCGGCCCGGTCCGCCCCGGCCCCCAGCGCGATGCGGAGGTCTGCGCCGTCCTGGCCGTCGCCGAGGATCGTGCCGATCGCCGTGGCGCCGAAGAACACTTGGGGCCCGGAGACCGAGATGCCGCCGCGCGCGAGGACCGAGAAGCTGTCCTGCCGCCCGTCATCCTGCGGGCCGAGTCCCTCCAGGTTGCCGACCGCCTCAACCACCGAAACGACCAGCATGCCGCCGTCGAACATGGCGCTGTCGGGATCGGCCAGATCGAGCGCGCCGAACAGCGCCTGCGGTCCGGCATTGACCTCTTCCTCGCCGAAGGCCGCGTCCGCCACGCCTGCAACCAGAGGATCTGCGGACAGGCCCGCGCCGGTCGGGTCGCCGAACACCCTGAACCCGGTGGCGTCGTTGGCGCCGTCGCCGGCCGGGTTGGCACTGCCCTCCTCGCGCCAGCTGACCGCGAAGGCGTCATTGCCGAGCGCCACGATGTCCCAAAGGTACTGCTGGCTGCCGGCGCCGTCATGGGCGCGGAACTCGTCCGAGGTGGCGCTGCCATCGGCGGCATAGGTCTTTAGGATGACGTCGTAATTGCTGTCGGTCTGGTAGTTGGAGTTCCAGCCGACGACGAAGCCGCCGCCCGAAAGCGCGGTGACGACCGGCGCGTATTCGGTGGAATAGTCGAAGTCGTTGACCAGGAATTCCTCCGCCACGACCGTGCCGTCGGGCTGCAGGAGCGCGGCATGGATGCCGGAGCCGCTGCCATTGCCGGCATCGGACCGCCAGACGACGACGATGTTGCCATCCGCCAGCACCGCCACCGAGGGTTCGTGCTGGTTGCCGGCCGCGAAGCTGTTCACGGTCGTCTCGGTCGGGGTCAGGTCGGTCCCGTCGGGCGCGAACATGCGCATCTGGATCGAATAGCCGTCGCCGTCGCCGGCCGCGGTGCCGCTGGTATGGCTGAACCAGACCGCCACCACGTTGCCGCCGGCGAGCGTCGCAAGATGGGGCTGCTCCTGGTGGCTCTCGGTCTCGGCATTGATGCCGAACTCGCCGCCCGCAGGCTGGCCCGCACCGTCGAAGACCCGTCCCGCGATGCCGTAGCCGCTGCCGTCGGCAGTCCAGCTGCGCCAGGCGGCGAAGACCCCGCCATCCTGCAGCGACGTCAGTTCCAGCTGGTCGCGCGTGGAGTTGGCATGCTGCTCGACCTGGACCTGGCCGCCCTCGGCGGCGCCGTCCGCGGCGAAGGTCCTGAGCTGCAGGTTGTCGTGCAGGTAGCCCACGGCGAAGCGGCCGTCCTCCAGCGCGGTGACATCCTGCACGGTCGCGCTGCCCTGGCGGAATTCGTTGATCTGGAACTCGCCGGAAATCGCGTTGCCGTCGGGATCGAACAGCCGCCCGAAGACGCCCCAGTCATTGCTGCCGGGATTGTCCTGGCCATAGGAATTCCAGACCGCGACCAGGTTGCCGTTCGACAGCTGCGCCAGCCGGGCGCCGCTCTGCTCGCCCGCGGCATTGGCATTGATGTGGAACTCCGGCCCGGCAGGCACCGGCGCCTCGGCCACGGCGTCGATGGAGACGGCGATCCGTCCGGTCGATCCGGTGACGCCGCCGCCGTCGGAAACCTGGATCGTCAGGTCGGGGCGGCCGCCCTCGGTATCGCCGTCGCTCGACCAGGTGAGGTTGCGCAGGAGCGCCTGCACCGCCGCCTCGGTCGCCCCCGCGCCCAGCTCGATGCGGAAATCGCTGCCGAAGGCGCCGTCGGCGGCGATCGTGGCGAAGGCCGCGCCGCCGAAGGTGAGGGTCGTGCCGTCGCCGCCGATGCCGATCTGCCCGGCGCCGCCGCCCTCGTCATTGACCGCGATGCGGTCGCGGTAGCCATAGGGCCGGTTGGCCAGGTCATCGGGCGCGAAGCGGTAGGACACCGTCACCGCGCCGCCCGGCAGCCCTGCCGAAGTCACCGCGGAGAACACGGCATCCGGCGCGAGGAAGACCGTGTCCGCCGCTTCCGCGTCGCTCAGCGCGATCCCGGTGGCAACCTCGTCGATGCGCAGCTGCGGCGACAGCACGTCGTCCACCTGGATCAGCGTGGCGGCCCCGGCAACCTCGACGCCCCCAGGCGCCGACAGCCCCAGCGACACCAGCCGGGCGCCGAAATCGCCCGCCGCCGCCGGATCGAGCCCGTAGGACAGCGCCTCGATCAGCGCCTCGACGGCCGCCGCGTCGGCATTGCCGTTCAGCGCGATCTCGACCCCCTCTGCCGGCGCGGCCGCGGGCGGCGCCGAACTGGACACCCGCGCGCCGCCGGAATCCGGACCGGCCCATTCCAGCGACAGGCCACTGCTGCCGGCATTCTCGAAATAGGTCACGCCGATATCGTGGAAGCCCGCGCTCAGCGACACCGTCGCGGAGACCTCGACAGAACCGTGGACCCCGTCATTGTCGATGACCTGCGTGCCGTCGACGGTCAGCTGCGATCCGTCGTCGCTGCGCAGGTAGAAGGTGTAGTCCCCGGCAGTCTGGACGAAGATCGAGCCGTCCGCCGCGACGGCGAAATAGTCGCCGGGTCCGCCGGGATAGCTGGCGCCCGAATAGCTGACCGAGGCAACCGCCTCGACATGGTCCGGCGCGGCGCCGAAATCGACATCCGCCAGCACCGAGATCGGCTGCCCGACATTGAAATGCCGCACCACGAAGGGCCGGTAGCCCGCCTCGCCCGGCACCGCGGCCAGCTGGCCGATCTCCGTGCCCTCGTAGCGGATGCTGCTGCCCGAGACAGAGATCTGCCCTGCCCCGGTGCCGGTGTGGGCCACAGAAAGCGTCTCGCCCGCCAGCGAGGCGGGCAGCGCGGCCGACAGCACCCAGCCGCCGAAATCCGCCGCCCCGCCGGGATCGAAGGCGATGGCCGCATCGACAAGCTGCGGCGCGGCCTTCACGGCGGCGGTGGTGAAATGCTGGCCCGCGAACTGGGTCACCTGCGGCGCGGGCGGGCTGGTCACCGCCACCGCGTAATCCGCCGGGTCGCCGAAGATCCGCTGGTGCACGGCATAGCCGGACACGTCCGGCCCCTCTTCGGTGCCGCCGTAGTTGCTGTCCCAGGCGACCACGAAATCATCGCCGTCGAGCGCCAGCAGCGCCGGGCGCTGCGCGGTGTCCCCGCTTGTGCCGGTCGGCAGGCTGACGGTTTCCTCGCCGTCGATGCGCAGCCCGTCCGCGCCGTAGCGCTGGATGTCGACCGTGCGGTACTGCGCGTAGCTGCCCTGGTAGTCGTCGTCGTACCAGCCGATGACGAAGCCGCCCCCCGCCAGCGCCGCGACGGCGGGCTGCTGCTGGGTGCCCTCGGTGTTGCTGTTGACCACGAAGGGCGCGTCCAGCGGATTGCCCGCCGGATCGTAGCGCCGCGCCACGATCGACCAGCCGCTGCCGTCGTCGCCGGCCTGGGACTGCCAGACCGCGGCGAAGCCCCCATGCGTCCCGCCCGGTCCGGCCAGCGCCGCCACCTGCACGCCGCTCTGGTCGTTGCCGCCCGTGGCATTCAGCCGGACCTCGGCGAAGGCCTCGACCCCGGCGGCATCGAAGCCGCGCGCCATCGCGGCATAGCCCGATCCGTCGACGTTCTGGCTCTGGTAGCCCAGCACGAAGCCGCCATCCGCCGTCGCCGAGAGCGACGGATAGTTCTGGTAGCCCGAAGAGGTGCCGCTCAGCCGGGTCTCGGCCATCACCTCCGTGACCGGCGTGCCGCCGGCCGACAGCGCCAGGATCTTGCCGTAGATCCCGTCATTCGAGCCGTCCTGGCCGCGGGAGGTCCAGGCCGCGGCGACATTGCCGTCCGCCAGCGTCGCCAGCGCGGGCGACCACTGGTAGTTGGAGGCATAGTCGTTGAGCTGGAACTCGGCGACCGTCTTGGCGCCCGAAGCGTCGAAGCCCGCCATCATCACATGCGAGAGGCTGCCGTCACCTGCAGTGACCTCGTCGCTGCGCCAGGCCACGGCGAAGCCGCTGCCCCAGGCGGTGACCGCGGGCTCGAACTGGCGGCCTGCCGCGGCATCGTTGACCAGGATATCCCCCGCGCGCAGCGAGCCGTCGGCATTGTAGATCGCGGCACGGATGTCCTCGGTGCTGCCGCCGGTGGAATCGTCGGAATAGACCGTGACCCAGCCGCCATCGGCGAGGCGTGCCATGGCCGCATCGTACTGGTCGTCCGCCGCAAGGCCGTTGACCTGGGTGCTGCCCGGCACCGGCCCTTCGGCATCGGCTTCGGGCGCGACCGTGAAGCTGCCGCGTTCCTGCCAGGTCCGCCCGGCGCTGTCGGTCAGGCTGGCGGTGAAGGGGATCGCGGGGAAGACCGCGTCGGACGGGTTGGCATAGCCGAGCGCCTTGAACAGCGCTTCAACGGCTTCGGCCCCCGCCGCGGCATTGAAGGTCACGGTGACCGAGTGCTGGTTTCCCGAGAGCGCGCCGATCGCGATGCCCCCGTAGCTGACGGTGCTGCCCGCGACGCCGATCTGGCCCGGACCGCCGCCCTGGTCGATCACGCCGACGCTGTGCTGCGACAGCGGTTCGCGGTTGAGGTCGAGATTGGGCAGGTCGAGCGAGAAAACCAGCTGCCCGCCGTCGAAACCCGCGCCGTCCGGGACCGCCACGCCGACCAGTCCGTCCGCGTCGATCGCGGCCAGCCCGGCATTGACCGCGGCTTCCTCCAGCGCGCCCGCGGCGAAGCCCGCCACCTCGGGCCGGCTGTCGACGGTGAAGCTGTCCGGCGTGCCGAACACGGCCTGCATGACCGCAAGGCCGGAGCCGTCGCCCTCGCCCGCGGAACTCGAGGCAACCCAGGCCGCGACGAAGCCGCCGCCCTCCGAGAGCGGCCGGGCCGCAAGCGCAGGCTGGCTCTGGGTGACCGAGGTCGAAAGCAGGTTCAGCTTCTGCGCGCCGTCGATCCGGCCGCCATCTGCGCCGAAAAGCTGCACCACGGCATCGCGGTAGATGTAGACCGCGTCTCGGTTGGTGACGCTGTCGGCCTCGTAATAGGCGATGGCGAAGCCGCCATCGGCCAGCGCCGCGATCTCGGGCTGGTACTGGGTGTCGTAGATCTGGTCGGCCGCCAGGAAGGCATCGCCCTGCGCGGTGCCCGCGGCGTCGAACATCTGCGCGTAGACGCCCGCATTCGAGCCGTCGCTGCTGCCGGTCCAGGCGACGGCCCAGCTGCCGTCGGCCAGCTGCGCGACCGACGGGTCGCTGACCGTGCCGCCCGCCGACATCGCGGCGCGGGCGATCTGGCTCCCGGTCCCGTCATGGAGCTGCAGCACGATCTCGTTCGCCGCGGCGTCGCGGAAGGCCGCGCCGAAGCCGCCGCCCGCGCGCATGGCGATGGCGGGCTCGGTCTGGTCGCCAGCCGTGGCAGTGGTGTTGACCGGGATGTCGGCGGCATCGAGACCGCCGCCCGCGACGTTGAAGCGCCGCGCATAGATCCCGCCCGAGCTGCCGTCCTGGCCTTCCGAGCGCCAGATGACGGCAAAGCCGTCTTCCGTCGCCGCGATGGCCGGGGCGGTCTGGTTCCCTGCTGCCGCGGCATTGACCGTCTGCGACGCGCCGAGGGGCTGCGAGGCGCTGTCGAAGACCTGCATCGCGATCCGGCTGCCATCGCCGTCGCCCGGGCCGCCATCCTGCCAGACCACCGCGAAGCCGCCCGTCGACAGCGCCGCCACGTCGGGCAGCGACTGGTCCCCTGCGGGCGCGTCGTTGACCTCGATCACCGGGCCGAGCTCCGCCCCGCCGGCGGTGTAGCGCTGCGCGAAGACGGCCATGCCGCTGCCGTCATGGGCGGCGTCCTGCCAGACCGTCACCCAGCCGCCGTCCGCGAGCATCGCCACCTGGGGCCTTGTCTGGTCGCCCGCCGTCTGGAGGGGCACGGCCGCGTCGTCCGACAGGCGCTCCAGCGCCACGTCATCCTCGCGCAGCACCGAGATCCGCTGGCTCAGCCCGTCCACCGCCGTGCCGTCGGCGAATTCCAGCCCCACCCGCACGTCGAGCGCGGCCGCCGGATCGCCGGAGGCGTTCGCGACGGCCAGCGCCGCCAGGACGGCATCCAGCGCGGCCTGGTCCGCCGCAGCGTTGAAGGCGATCTCCAGCCTGCTGCCCGATTGCGAGACGGTGCCGATCGCGGTTCCGCCGAAGCGCAGCTCGCTGCCGGAAAGCCCGAGCTGCCCGGTGCCGTCGCCCTCGGAGATCACGCCGAAGGCGAACTGGTCCGGCCCGTCCTGCGGCAGGCGCGGCGAGAGCGGATAGCGCGCATCGGCCGGGATCGTGCCGTCCACCGACAGGACCGCACCGTCGAGCGAGGCGCCGCCGGAAAGGTCCACGCTCGCCACCCGGTCGGCATCGAGCGCCACGAAACCTGCATTCAGGTCCGCCTCGGCCATGCTGCCGCGCAGGTCCCAGCCCTCGAATTGCAGCACGCCCGACTGGTCGGACCCGTAGACCCGGTGCAGGATGCCGTAGCCGTCGCTGTCCTCGCCAGCGTTCGACTGCCAGGCGATGGCGAAGCCGCCGTCGGCAAAGGCCGTGACCGCCGGCGCCGACTGGTAGCCGGTGCTTTGCAGGTTGACCTTGAAATCGCCGTCGCGGCGGCTGCCATCGGCATTGTAGACCTGCGCGAAGACATCGCGGTACTGCTCGCCGCTCGTCCAGTCGTCATACCAGGCGACGACGAAGCCGCCGCCCGCCAGCGCCGCGACGACCGAGCTGTACTGGTTGCTGCCGGTGTAGCTGTTGACGATGAACTCTGCCCCGACGGCCGCACCGGCCGCGTCGTACATCTGGCCGTAGACGCCCCAGCCGGAGCCGTCCTGGTTCAGCGAATGCCAGACGACGACATGTCCCCCTGTGGCCAGGGCCGCGACCTGGCCGTATTCCTGCCGGTCGGCGGCCGTGGAATTCACCAGGTATTCGCCCGCCGGATCGGGCGTGCCGTCCGCCGCGAAGCGCCGCGCATAGATGCCGGTCTGCGACCCGTCGCCCTCGGCGCCGGAGGTGCCGGCGCTGTAGACGAAGACGATGTCGCCGTCCTCCATCTGCGCCGCGCGGATTTGGGTCTGGTCCGCCGCCATCGCCTGGTTGACCTGGAACAGGCCGGAGGAGGCGCCCGCCGCATCGAAGATCTGGGCATGGACATCGCCCAGGCTCGACTGCCAGGTGACGACCCAGCCGCCGTTCTCCAGCGCGGCGACATGGGGGACAGATTCCGTGTTGGTGCCGAAATAGGCCTGGGTCAGGTTCACCGCCGGCTCCGGCGTGCCGTCCGCGGAATAGCGCCGCATCAGCACGTCGCGGTATTCCGTCCCCGGGGCGGTCCGGTCGGAATACCACACGACGACGAAGCCGCCATCGGCCAGCCCTGCCGCCTCGGGCTGGAACTGGTTCGACGCCGTGCCCTCGTTGACCAGGAATTCCGGCCCGATCCGCCCGCCATCCGCGGCATAGCGCTGGCCGTAGACGCCGTGGCCCGATCCGTCGGAGCCGCCCTCGTCGGTCCAGACGATGACATAGCCGGACTGCGCCACGCCCGCGTCCAGCGCGCGCCCGGTGCCCCCCGCCCCTTCGAACAGCGCGGCGATGGACGGATTGGTCTGGTTGCCAGGGAAGGTGGTGTTGGCCACCCGCACCAGCGACGGCTCGGGCAGCAGGTCGGGTTCCGCCGCGATCTCGACGGAGAGCGGCACCGCCGCCGAGGCGATGCCCGAGGCTTCCTCAAGCGAGACTAAGAGCTGCGTCGAGGCGGCTGGATTGTCCGAGACGTTGTCGTAGGTCAGGTGCTCGATCAGCGCCTCGACCGCAGCGAGGCCGGCGGCGGCATTGAGCGCCACGGCCAGGTCGCGCCCGCCCTGCCCGTCCGAGACGACCGTTCCGATCACCGTGCCCTCGTAGGTGACGTCCGCGCCGGCCCGGCCGATCTGGCCGGCGCCGGTCCCTGCATCGAGGATGCCCAGCACATGCTGGTCGCGGCCTTCCAGCGGACCGCGATAGGTCTGCACGTCGCTCTGCAGAAGATGGCCGAAGACCAGGCGCCCGCCGCCGAAATCCGTGCTGTCGGCATCCGACAGCGCGACGGCCATGCCCGGATCGATCAGCTGCGGGCCGTCATTTTCGGCGACGCTGATGGTGGCGGGCAGGCCTTCCAGCTTCGGCGCGCGGTCCGCCCCGTCAATCGCGCCTTCGGGCCCGAAGAGCCGCAGGTAGACGCCGCTGCCGCTGCCGTCCTCGCCCGCCGCGGTCTGGAACACGGCGGCCATGACGCCGCCGCCGAGCCAGGCCAGGCGGGGGTTCTGCTCGTCGCCCGCTGTCACGCCGTTGATCTGGGTGATCCCGCCCGCGGCATAGCTGTCGGTCCCGGCGTCATGGGCGACCGCACGCAGGAAGCTGCCATAGGTGTAGTTCGCCGCCGGGCTTTCGCCGTTCTGGTAGGAATGGTCGTGCCAGGCGACGGTGAACCCGCCTGCGCCGTCGGCGACGATCGCCCGGCCGCGATCGGCCGAATAAGTATCGGCATTGATCGCAATCTCTCCGGAAGCGGCGGTGCCGTCGGCATTGAAGACCCGCGCCACGACCCCGTCATTGTCGCCGTCGCGGTTGCCCGACCACAGCACGGCGAAGCGGCCGTCCGACAGCGCGGCGACCTCGGGCTCGTACTGGCCGCCGGAGGTGGTAACATTGACCAGGAAGGGCGCGACCGTCTCGTTGCCGTCCGCATCGAGGATCCGCGCGAAGATGCCGTCGCTGTCGCCGCTGCCGTAGCCGCGCCAGACCGCCACCGCGCCGTCCCCCAGCGCCGCCAGCACCGGCGCGTTCTGGGTCTGGTTGTCGACGGTCCCGGAGAGCGAGAATTCCCCCGTCCGCACGGTCGCCCCGTCCGGCTCGTAGATCTTGGCGCGGACTTCGTAATAGCCTTGGTAGGGTGTCGGCGCCTGGTAGTAGGTGCCCCAGTCGTCGTACCAGGCCACCATGACCGCGCCGTCCGACAGCACGGCCAGCGCCGGCTGGCTCTGGTTGTTCGAGGTCAGGTCGTTCACCTGCGTATCGGGACCGAGCGGCACCAGGTTGGGGGAGAACCGGGCGAGAAATATGCCGCTGCCCGAGCCGTCCCGGGAATTGCCGTCGGCATAGGCCAGCACGATGTTGCCGTCGCCGTCGAGCGCGATCTGGGGGTCGGACTGGCTGCCCGCGGCAACCTGGTTCAGGCGCACTTCCTGTCCCAGCCGCTGCCCCGCAGCGGTGAAGCGCTGCGCGAAGATGCCGTTGCCCGAGCCGTCCGCGCCTGCCGAAGTGTAGACCACGACGAGATCGCCGGAGGGCAGCGCCAGGATCCGCTGCTGGCTCTGGTCGCCGTCAATGAATGTGTTAACCTTAATATCGGACGTAATAATATTCATTTCTCCCCCCCAGGAAAAACAATGCAAGTGCTGCCGCAAATCCGGTTCGATGGCCGGCAGCCTCCCCCCCGGGACTCCGCTGGCTCACGCCGAATTTACCCACCGTTAAATTAATTCCCACGTCGGAATTCAAGAATTGACAGGGTTGGACAGCTAAATTACCACCTGTTTTCCCCAGCTCGCGCCCCGCAGCGGACCCGGTCCGGACACCGCCGGACGGGCTATTTCCGGGTTGTCCTGGCCGTCCGGCCTCACAGTTCGTAGCTCTGGTGCATCTGCGGGATCTCGGTGCGCTCCGGGCCGAGCGCGCGGCACAGCGCCTCCAGGGCGCGGGTCTCGCCATGCACCAGAAAGGTCCTCTCCGGCGTCCCGGTCCGCGCGTGCCAGCGCTTCAGGTCGCCTGCCCCGGCATGGGCGGAGAAGCCGTTGATCGTGTGGATCCGTGCCCGGACGGGGATCTGCTCGCCGAAGAGCTTCACCTCCCGCGCGCCGTCGATGATGATCCGCGCCAGCGTGCCCGCCGCGGCATAGCCGACGAAGATCACGCTGCTCTCGGCCTTGCCGAGATTGTGCCGCAGGTGGTGGCGGACCCGGCCGCCGGTGCACATGCCGGACCCGGCCATGATGATCGACGGCGCGTCGCCGCGGTTCAGCAGCATCGAGTCGCGCGCCTCATGGACGAAATGCAGCTTGGGCAGGCGGAACGGGTCCTGTCCGTCGCGGATCATCCCGGCCAGCTCGGCGCGCATTGCCTCGGGGTGGCGGCTGAAGATCCGCGTGGCGGAGATCGCCATCGGCGAGTCCAGGTAGACCCGCATCGAGCTGCGCAGCCGCCCGTCCTCCATGCCCTGGCGCAGGAACCACAGCAGTTCCTGCGCGCGTTCCATCGCGAAGGTCGGGATGATCACCCGCCCGCCATGTTCGTCGGCGCGGTGGATCGCGGCGAGGAATTCCGAGACCGAGCTGTCCAGCGAGCGGTGGTCGCGGTCGCCATAGGTCGACTCCATGATCACCACGTCGGCATCCCCCGGCGGCACCGGCGGGTTCAGCAGCGGCCGGTCGCAGGGGCCGATATCGCCCGAGAACAGCACCCGCCGCTTGCGCCCGTCCTCGTCGAGCTCCAGCAGGATCGAGGCCGATCCGAGGATGTGCCCGGCGTCGAAATAGGTCGCGGCAATCCCGGGGAAGAGCTTGATCCTCTGATGGTAGCCGACCTTGCGGCCGAAGATGTCCACCGCGTCGAGCGCGTCCATCGTGTCGTAGAGCGGCTCGTAGTTGCCGCCGCGCTCGCCATGGCGGTGGTGCCGCCGCGCGTCCTCCTCGTGCAGATGCGCCGAGTCCAGCATCACCAGGCGCGCCAGTTCCGCAGTGGCCGCGGTGGAGATGATCTCGCCGCTGAAGCCGCGCTTGACCAGCAGCGGCAGCCGCCCGCAATGGTCCAGATGCGCATGGGTGAGCAGCACCAGGTCGATGTCGCGCGGCTCGAAGCCGAACTCCGCCGCGTTGTCCTCGTGAAGGTCATGCCCGCCCTGGAACATGCCGCAGTCGATCAGGATGCGGCGGCCGTTGCATTCGACCAGATGGCAGGATCCGGTGACCTCCCCGGCCGCTCCGTGGAACGATATCTTCATGGCAGCCCCTCCCCGGCGCATGGCTCGGGCCGGCCTGCAAGCGGCCGCCCTGCCCGTTCGTACCAGCGCAGGATGTCGTCCCAGATCTCCTGCGCGCTTTCGGCGAACCAGAACAGGTCCCGGTCCTCCGGATCGATCACCCCCTCCTCGACGAGGAAGTCGAAATCCACGGCCCGCTCCCAGAAGCTGCGGCCGACCAGCACCACCGGCACCGGCCGGATCTTGCGCGTCTGGATCAGGGTCAGCGTCTCGAACAGCTCGTCCAGCGTGCCGTAGCCGCCGGGGAAGACCACCAGCGCGCGGGCCCGCATCAGGAAATGCAGCTTCCTCATGCCGAAATAGCGGAAGCTGAAGCAGAGCTCGGGCGAGACATAGGGATTGGGATACTGCTCTTGCGGCAGGGTGATGTTCAGCCCCACGGTGCGGGCCCCGGCCTCGTGCGCGCCGCGGTTCGCCGCCTCCATCATGCCGGGGCCGCCGCCGGTCACGACCACCAGGCGGTTGCCGTGGCAGCCTTCCTGCCGCCCGACGATGCGGCCGAATTCGCGGGCCGTCTCGTAATGGCGCGACTTCTCCTCCAGGCGGCGGGCGACGGCCAGCCGTTGGGCAAGCGTGCCGTCCGCCGGATCCGCCGCAGCCGCGGCTTCCAGTTCGGCCACCCGCGCCGCCGCATGGACCGGCTCGCCGATCCGCGTTGCGCCGAAGACGACGATGGCATGGGCGATGCCGTGTTCCTCCAGCAGCGTCTCGGCCTTCTGGTAGTCGAGCAGCAGCCGGGTTCCGCGCATCCCGTCGCGGTGGAGGAAGTCCATGTCCTCGTCGGCGCGGCGGTAGTTCGGGGCGGCCATGATCCGCTGGACCAGTGCAGGCGCCTGCAAGTCCTCGCCGCTCGGCTTGGGGGCGCATCCCGGCAGCTCGACCGCGCGGCGGGTCTCGTGCGGGGGCTGCGGTTTCAGCGCTGCCTGCGGCTCGTCGCGTGCCATGTCAGAACCTCCGGGTCCGGAACAGTCCGGAGACTGCCTTCGGCGGGATCGACGCTCCGCCACTCGGAACTCCGCGGATGCGCGGGCACTGGCGGCACTCTGCGCCGGGACCGCGGCCAAGGGCAAGACGGCTCATGCAGTTTCGGAGGCGAGGCTTTCGCGCGGGGCTCCCATCCCCCCTGCCCTGCTGGGCCGCTTCCGGCCAAGGCTCGTGCGGACCAGCTGGCCGGGATCGAGTTCGCCGCTTTCGCACCGGTCGGTGAGCGTCCGCAGATAGCCGCCGGGATTGGCGATACTGTCATGGCGTTCAAGCACGGCGCCGAGCAGAATGGAGGCGGATGCCGGACCCAGCTTGCTGCAGCTTCTCTGCCATGCCCGGCTTGCGCCTGGAAGCATCCGTGCGGCGGCATCGAGACGGTGGATGAAGTCGGACTGATGGCCCCTGCCCTGCAAGAGGCTTGCGAGAAGCGGGAATGCCCTTTCGATGTCCTCTTCGCGCAGGCCGTCATCCTTTGCTTTGCGGGACTCAAGGGTATTTGGGGTATGGTGTTCTATGTGCTGCTCATTGCGGTCGGCGCTGTCGCCCGGAATCGCGGATCCGGAGGTCGTCGCGATGCACTCTGCCAGCTCGGCCCGCAGGTCCGTGAGCGCAGCCATGGCGGGCTTGCGGCGGAGGCGGCGCCGGAAATCGACCAGCGTCCCGTCGCAGATTCCGCCCCGCATCTTCAGCTGGGCCAGCAACTCGGCGCAGTCCCGTCGCAGCGTGTCGGTGCGGGCGTTCTCTTCCTCCACCTGGGCGAGCAGGGCCATCAGCCGGGCGTGGTTCTCCGCCAGAGGCGCCAGGTCGATGCCATAGGCACGCAGCGTCTCGCCGTTGCGGCCGGTGCGGCAGTAGCGCTTGCGGTTGGGCGACAGGACCCTGCGGACCAGCCCGCGCTCCTCGGCGCGGCGGATGCAGCGGTTCACGGTGCTGTCGCCGGACCGTCCCATCCGGGCGGCGATGGTCGCGTTGGCCGCAAAGACGATGCAGCGGCCCCCGGCATCCGTCGCGAGACGGTCGCCGGGCACGAAGCTGAGCAGCACGTCTAGGAAATGGATGTCGGTGCCGTTGAGGTCCAGGGCGGAGGCGCAGGCCTTGAGCGGGTCCATCAGGTCGCGCCACTTGTGCGGGGCGAGCGCCCCGTTGCCCGGTGCCGAAGGCAAGCCGGTGCCGCCCCGCCTGATGGCGGGTTCTGGAAAATGCGTCATCGCGATGTCACGGGACCGGGAGTGCGGGCAAAAACCAGCCATTCGCCCGACAGGCGTTGTTGACTTTGCGATTTCCGGGAGCCATCCTCAGGGTGCAAAACATGAGATGGGGCGTCCGGAGAAATCTGGCGCCTCTTTCTTTTCCGGCCTGCTGTGCCTCCTTGCTGCTGCTCGTTGCCGTCAATGACCGAGTCGGCTGTCCCGATTCTTGCGTCATTCCCGGAAGTTTAGGAGCCAATCCCGGATTTTGTCAAACGCTGGTGAATATCGGGACCGGAACTGTGTCCCCCGCCCCCATGCCGCTATCCCTAGCGGGTATCGGAGTCGATTTACCCAAGAATTGGCCGAATGCAACACCGTGGGGCAAATCCCGATATTCCGGAATTTCCGGGTTTTCTAATCAGCATATCCCGATATTCTGCCGCCAACGAAAATGGCGGGATCAGGGCAATGGACGACCATACCACACTGCGCATGATGAACGAGGCGAGCCTGCAGCAGCAGCAGGCGGTGCGCGAGCAGACCTTCTCTCCGGACGATACCAAGCAGCTCCGGCGATTCTCCACCTGGGAGGTGGCCAACTTCATCTTCGGGGTGAACCAGGACACGTTCCGCAAGCGGCTGATGGATCAGCCCGAGCTGCCCCAGGGCATGGTGGAGAAGTCGAACGGCCAGCGCTGGTTCACCATCGACGAGATCACCCGGCTGCGCCGCGGGCTGAAGTTCAAGAACAAGTCGCTGATGCCGCCGCGCCCGAAGGGCCGCGCGCTACGCATCGGCGTGTCGAACTTCAAGGGCGGCGTCGGCAAGACGGTGGTCGCCCAGCACTTGGCCCATGCCGCGGCGCTGGACGGCTACCGCGTTCTGGTGATCGACTTCGACCCGCAGGCGACGCTGACCCATTCCATGGGCCTCACGGCCGTCAGCGAGGAACAGACCGTCTGGGGCATCATGTGCCGCGACCTCTGCAAGGAGGCCGACCGGATCGTCGATACCTATGACGATCCCGACGACTGCCCCTACCCCGCCAGCTACGAGCTACCCGACGACGTCCAGTCGATCGGCCGCCAGAAGTTCTCGGACTTCATCCTGCCGACCTGCTGGGGCCGCTCGATACACATCATCCCCAGCTGCGCCAACGCGGCCTTCGTGGAATTCGCCTCGGCCCAGTACCGCAACCTGCATCCCGGCTGGACCTTCTTCGGCTGCGTGTCGCGCTATCTCGACGAGCTGCCCGAGGACGATTACGACCTGATCATCTTCGATTGCCCGCCGGCCATCGGCTACCAGTCCCTGAATGCGGCCTTCGCGGCGGACGTGCTCTACATCCCCTCCGGTCCCGGCTACTGGGAATACGACTCCACCACCTCCTTCCTGGGCCAGCTGGCCACCGCGATGGAGGACATCTCGGCGGGCTATGCCGGCCATGCCGACGGCGCACGTCTGAGCCTGCCGAAGGAGTTCCTGGCGATCCGGGTCCTGATGACCCGCTACGAGGCCTCCAACGAGCTGCACGAGGCGATGAAGCGGGCCTTCCACAATGTCTTTGCCGGGCGCGTCTGCGAGCATGCCATCGAGATGACCCGCGCGGTCGAGCAGTCCGGCCGGTTCCAGAACTCGATCTACGAGCAGGACTACCGCGAGATGACGCGGGACACGTGGAAGCGCGCGCGCAAGAGCTTCGACGAGGCCTACGAGGAATTCCGCGAGACGATCCTCTCAGTATGGCCGCGCGACGGCGAACTGAAGCGGAAGGCTGGCTGACATGGCGAAGTCC
The DNA here is from genome assembly GCF_013184745.1 of Mangrovicoccus sp. HB161399. Lineage (GTDB taxonomy): Bacteria > Pseudomonadota > Alphaproteobacteria > Rhodobacterales > Rhodobacteraceae > Mangrovicoccus. The sequence continues at coordinate 32,397 of NZ_JAATVU010000033.1, read as the reverse complement.
AAGTTCGACATCACCCCCGGCACCGCCCGCCGCCCGGCGCCCAAGCCCGATCCGGATGCCAAGCCCGGCCCGATGAGCGCCGCGATCCGCGAGACCGCGCGCGCGCTCGACCGGTCCGAAGAGGACCTCAAGCAGCAGCGCCGCCGCAACGCCGAGGAAGCGCGGCAATGGCGCGATGCGATGGATGCGGGGCTGGTGCTGCTGCGGCTGCCGCTCGATCTGATCCGTGCCGACGATCTGGCGCGCGACCGCTCCGACCTGGCGGGCGAGCTGAAGAGCCCGGAGATGGAGGAGCTGAAGCAGTCGATCCGCGCGCTCGGTCAGAAGGAGCCGGTGACGGTGCAGCAGGACGGCAGCGGCTATTCTCTGACCTCCGGCTGGCGGCGGCTGAACGCGCTGAAGATGCTGCTGGAGGAAACCGGCGATCCGCGCTTCTCGCTGGTGACGGCGAAGGTGGAGACCCAGGCGACCGGCCGGATGGACCGCTATGTCGACATGGTCACCGAGAACGTGGTGCGGAAGAACCTGTCGCTGTCCGAACTGGCGGGGCTGGCGATGGCGGTGGCGAACGATCCCGAAACCGGCGTCGCCGATGCCCGTGCGGCGGTTAACCGGCTCTACCACGCGCAGAGCCCGGCGCAGCGCTCCTATGTCAACGCCTTCGTCCGGCTGCTTCAGGACTTCGGCAGCGTCCTGATCGACCCGCGCGAAATCTCCCGGGATCTCGGCGTGCAGGTGGTCCGCGCGCTGGAGGACGGCAACGCCGCGGCCCTTCGCAAGGGCCTGGCCGCGGCGGAGGGCATGGAGGGTCAGCTGCGGCTGCTGCGCGACTTCATCGAGCGCACCGACCGCGCTCCGGATCCGCGCGGCTCGGGCCGCGGCTCCGCGGTGAAGACGGAGTTCCGCATGGGCGCCGCCAAGGTCACCGCCCGCAAGGGAGAGGTCCGCATCAAGTCGCCGGTCGACTATTCCGAACTGTCCCGCGACGTCCTCGAAGAGGCCTGCCGCGCCTTCGAGGAAGTGCTCCGCCGCAACGGGCGGGGCTGAGTTTAACGGCCGTTAAACCTGCCGGACGGACCCGCCGCAGAGATTTAACGGCCGTTAAAACCGCCGATGCCCGGCCTGCCGCAGGCGCCGGGACCCCGGGTCTTCCACATGCTTTCCCATTCGTCCCGACTGCGTGCCCGCAGGAGTTCCTGTATGCGCAGGTAGGGAGCTGCGCGATCGCGGCAGGCAGGCAGGTGCAGCGGGCGCCCGGCCGTCCTGAATTGCGCGCAGTCCGCCTTGAGGATGATTACCGGACATAAAGTGAGCATGCGAGCCTCGGCGGAAATGCAAGGCATCGCGCCGGACAAGCGCCGCCGGAGAGCGGGACCGGTCCCGATGGACCTCGCTCGCCCGGCAAGTGGACAGCCGCGGCGGCGTTTAGTCAAGCCGTGCCGCGCGCGCCGGTCGGGCAGTGTGGCGCGGCGCAGACAGGGCAGATTGCGGCAGGGCCTGTTTCCCGGCAAGGTGGAGACCCGGCGGCAACAGGCAGGACACATGGAACCAGATCTGTTCGAGCAGACCGCGAGCTACGGGCTCGACATCTTTCATTTCCTCAAGATCCAGCTGGGCGCGCTGCTGCGGCCCTGGGTCGGCTACCAGATCCTGATCGCGGCAACGCTGTTCGGACTGGCCCATTTCGCGGCCCGGCTGGCGGGGCCGCGGCTGCATGGCTGGCTGCGGACCCGGCAGGGCTGGCCGATGTGGCGGATGCGCACTGCGCTTGTGCTGATCCGCAGGCTGCGGGGGCTGATCTTCGTGCCGCTGATCTGGGGCACGATCTGGATGCTGCGTCAGACCACCTGGCCCAGCCGGTCCTTCCTGCTGACCATCATCGGCAACCTCGCGCTTGCCTGGATCGTGGTCGCGCTGGCAGCGCGGCTGATCGCCAACCGGGCGCTGCGTGCCGTGGTGCAGTACGGGGCGTGGATCTGGCTGACCCTGACAGTGCTGGGGCAGACCGACCAATTCGTCGCGCTGATGTCGGGCATCACCGTCGATCTGGGCAGCCTGACGATTTCGGCCTGGATGGTGGTGCAGGCCGCGGTGGCGGTGACGGTGCTGCTGGCGACCGCGCGCTTCCTGTCGCGGATCTCGGCAGCGCGGATCAACGCCAATGACGACATGAGCCCGTCGATGCGGGTTCTGACCATCAAGGTGGTGCAGCTGGCCTTCTACGGGACGGCCTTTCTCTTCGCGATGAAGGCGGTCGGCGTCGATCTCACCGGGCTGGCCGTGCTGTCCGGCGCGATCGGCGTGGGGCTCGGCTTCGGCCTGCAGAAGGTGGTGTCGAACCTCGTTTCGGGGATCATCATCCTGCTGGACAAGTCGGTGAAGCCCGGCGACGTGATCTCGCTGGGCGAGACCTTCGGCTGGATCAACGCGCTCGGCGCGCGCTACGTCTCGGTGGTGACGCGGGACGGGCGGGAATACCTGATTCCGAACGAGGACATGATCACCGGGCAGGTGGTGAACTGGTCCCATTCCAACGAATTCGTGCGGCTCGACATCTTCTTCGGCACGGCCTACGCCAACGATCCGCACGAGGTTCGGCGCATCGCGGTGGAGGCGGCGCTGTCGGTCAAGCGGGTGCTGGATACCAAGCCGCCGGTCTGCCACATCACCGGCTTCGGCGACAGTTCGGTAGACTATATCCTGCGCTTCTGGATCACCGACCCGACCGCGGGCCTGACCAATGTGCGCGGCGCGGTCTACCTGGCGCTCTGGGATGCGTTCAAGGCCGGCGGCATCGCCATCCCGTTCCCGCAGCGCGAGGTCCGGCTGCTCGACGGAGGGGAGCCGCGGCAGATGCAGGGAGGGCGGGGGGAATAAGGGGCGGCGACCCGGGGAGGAGGAGAGGGCCGCCGCCGATTTCCCGGGTTCAGGGAGGAGGAGGAACCCGCGGAAAACCATTTACTCGGTCACTCGTGACGTCGTTGTCCTCAAGTTAGGGCTAACGCTGCGCTGCGGCAACCCACAATCCTTCAGCCCTGCCATGCGCATAATGCATGCCTGCGAACGATTTCCGGCCGGAAATGCACGGGGGCAGCGCCTGCATGGCGCTGCCCCCGGCGTTCGGATGCCCGGCCGGATCAGCCGAAGACATAGGTTCCCGGTGCCGGGCCGAGGGATTTCGGTGCGGCCGGGGCAGGGACCGGAGCGCCGCTGCGCTCGGCCAGCCAGGACGCCCAGGCTTCCCACCAGGACCCCTCGCGCAGATCGGCATTGTTCAGCCAGCTGTCGGCGGACAGGTGCGGCGCGCCCTGCGGCTTGTCGAGCAGCCGGTAGTGGCGGCGCGGATGGCCGGGCTCGGAGACGATCCCGGCATTGTGCCCGCCGGAGGTCAGCACGAAGGTCACGTCCGTGTCGGTCAGCAGGTTGATCTTGTAGACCGAGCGCCAGGGCGCGACGTGGTCGGTCTCGGTGCCGACGGCGAAGATCGGCATGTCGAGATCGGTCAGGTTCACCGTGTGGCCGAGCACCCTCCACTGGCCGCGCGCCAGCTGGTTCTCCAGGAAGAGGCCGCGCAGGTATTCCGTGTGCATCCGCGCGGGCATCCGCGTGCTGTCGGCGTTCCAGGCCATCAGTGCGTTCTTCCCGGATTGCTGGCCCATCATGTACTGGGTGATGATCCGGCTCCAGAACAGGTCGTTCGACCTGAGCATGGTGAAGGCCCCGGCCATCTGCTCGGCATCGAGGTAGCCCTGCGTCTTCATGATGTCCTCGAGGAAGGACACCTGGGACTCGGAGATGAAGAGCGACAGCTCGCCGGCCTCGGTGAAATCGACCTGGGCGGCCATCAGCGTCATCGAGGCGACCGGCCGGAAATCGCGGTGCGCGACGTGCGCGGCCGTCGCCGACAGCAGCGTGCCGCCGAGGCAGTAGCCTGCGGCATGGACCTTGCGCTTGCCCTGCGAGACGAAGTCCAGCGCGGCAAGGGAGCCGTCGCGGACATAGTCGTCCATGCCCTTCTCGGCATCCTCGCGGGTCGGGTTCTTCCAGGAGATCATGTAGACCTCGAAGCCCTGCTCCACGAGGTACTTCACCATCGAGTTCCGCTGCTCGAGATCGAGGATGTAGTATTTCATGATCCAAGCCGGCACGATCAGCAGCGGCTCGGGCCGCACCTCGCCCGTCACGGGCGCGTAGCGGATCAGCTCGATCAGGTCGTTGCGGAACACCACCTCGCCCGGCGTGATGCCCAGCACCTCGCCGACCTTGTAGTCGGGGTCGAGCTCCTTCTCGCCGGTGGTCTGGTCCTTGAGATCCTCGAACCAGTTCTGGAACCCGCGCATGATGTTCTGGCCGCGTTCCGCGCGGGTCTTCTCCAGCACCGCGGGGTTGGTCCAGAAATAGTTCGACGGCGAGCAGGTATCGACGATCTGGCGGATGGCGAAATTGACGATCCGTTCGTGGCGCGGATCGGTGCCGTGCACCCTGGAGGTGGCTTCGTTCCACCAGGCCTCCTGCTTGAGGAAGCTGCGCGCCATCACGTTGAACGGGAACTTGCGCCATCCGGGCGCGGCGAAGCGGCGGTCCCGCTGCATCGCCGCCATCTCGGGACAGTCCTCCTTGCCTGCGATGCAGGCGGCCGGCAGGTGCAGCGTCTCGATCGCCTGGTCCCAGGCGAGGTTGTAGAGCTCGGTCTGCTTGTTGGGCGATCCCAGAAGGTGCATCCACCAGTCCAGCGTCGCCGTGCCGAGCGCGGCTGGGGAGAGCCCCCCGGTATAGCGGCCGATCGCGGCGTGGAATTCGCGGTCGCGATCGTTGCGGGCGGGGCGGACCGCATTGGCATCCGCGCCGGCGACCTTGTCATGCATCATCTACCTGTCCTCACCTCTTTTGGCCGGGCGGGCCCTGCCGGCCCGGCCTGGTACGCATCGCGGCTTCCGGTCCCGCCTTCACCGCCGCAGCCGGGGTGCTCCGTCCCGGCCGGAAACCACATGCCATGTGCGGCGCAACCGTAACATGACATGGCGCAAGTTGAAGATATCTTGGCTGCGGCTGTGCCGATTTGCGCGCCCGCGGCGGCCGCCGCGGGGCAGGGGGTCAGGTCAGCACGTAGCCCACCGGTTCCGGCATTCCGGGCAGGTCGGTCTCGCCCAGCCCATGGCGCATCGCGATCTCGATGGCGGTGGAATAGGCGGTCAGCGGCATGGCGTTCTGCTTGGCGGAGAAGGGCTCCTCCAGTTCCTCGGCCAGCGCGTCGAGGCCGAAGAAGGCATAGGCGACCAGCCCCGTCGCCAGCGGGGCCACCCAGCCCAGCGTGTCCGCGAACCCGAACGGCAGGATCGTGCAGTAGATGTACGCGGTGCGGTGCAGCAGCAGGGTATAGGCGAAGGGCACCGGCGTGTTGGCCAGCCGCTCGCAGCCCAGCAGCGACGCCGCCATCCGGTTCAGGCTCTCGTGCAGGACCAGCGCCTCGGCCGTGGTGAGCCGTCCGTCCCGCTCCAGCTGCGACACGGTCCGCCCGGCGCCGGCCAGCGCGTCGTCCGCGGTCTGCGCCTCGGGCCTGCCGCGCAGCTGCGCAGCCGAGCGCCGGGCGAAATCGGCCATTGCCATCAGGATGCCGCGCCGCTCCGGCATGCCCTCCAGCACCGCGGTCTGGCGCAGGATGTCGCGCGCGGTCTGCACCATCAGTCCCCAGAGCTTGCGCGCCTCCCACCAGCGGTCGTAGCAGGCGCTGTTGCGGAAGCTCAGGAAGATCGACAGGGCGATGCCGATCAGCGCGAAGGGCGAGGGATCGAGCGAGGGCACCAGCCCGGGAAGGTTGCGGTGGGCGAAGACCACGGCGACCGAGATCAGCACCACCGCCAGCACCTGGATCCAGATCTTCTGGATGACCGATCCCTTGAGGACGAAGAAGAGCCCCAGCATGTTGGGCCGCTTGCGGATGATCACGGGAAATCCCTTTCGCGCGGGCCGGCATGCCGGAGGGCCCGTCCGGCCCCGGGTGCCGGGTTGCCGATGGTTAGCGGCGGTGCCGCGCCGCGGCAAGCGGCCGGATCAGACCCGCGCTTCAATGACATGCGAGACATGCGGAAACCGCATGCCGGTGCCGTCGAAGCAGGGGCCGAGGCCGGCGAGGAAGTCGTCGACCGCCTGCGCGGCACGCTCGCCGCCGATCCCCGTGAGCTTGTCGCCGGTATGCATGCCGCCCATCGCGCCTGCCGCGAATTCGCGGGCGTCGGGGTGGTGCAGCTCCATCGCGACGCTTTCCAGGGCGACGTCCCGGAAGCCGGCCCCGGCAAAGAGCTGCAGGATTTCCTCCGCGTCGGGCAGTCCGCAGATCGCCCGCACCGCCGCAGCCGCTTCCGGTCCGGCATGGCGGGCCAGGGCGGCCTCCTGCGCCTGCAGCATCGGGTTGGCCTCCAGCTCCCGCTGCACGCAGAACACCGCGCGTCCGCCGGGACGCAGCACGCGGTGCAGCTCGCGCAGCGCGGCGGGCCGGTCGGGAAAGAATTGCAGCGCCTGCTGGCAGAAGGCCACGTCGAAGGCATCGTCCCCGAAGGGCAGGGCGGCGGCATCGGCCTCCAGCCATTCGGCCTGCAGCCCCTGCGCCTCCGCCTGCATCCGCGCGACCTCCAGCATCCCGGCGCTGTGATCTGCCGCGGCGAGCCGGCCCCCGCCGCCGCGACGGGCGGCGGCCTCGCGGGTGACGGCGCCGGTGCCGCAGGCCAGGTCGAGAATGTCCTCGCCCGGGCGCGGCGCGCCGCGGCGCACCAGCTCGCGCGCCCAGGGTTCGAAGATCACCGGCACGAGCACCGACTGGTAGCGTTCGGCGAATGCCGCGCCTGGACCGGCAGTTCCTGTCATTTGCGTCCCTCCACCTTCCGTGGCGGCAACTCTAGCACGGTTCCCCCGGCCGGTCGCGCGCAAGCGCTCAGAGCCAGCGGCGCAGCACGAAGAACAGGAAGATCGCCAGCGAGGACCCCACCATCAGCGCCAGCGAGACCTCGAACCCGGCCAGCCAGTGCAGCATCGGCATGTCCTCGAAATTCATCCCGAAGATCGAGGCGATCAGCGTCGCGGGCAGGAAGATCGTCGCCACGATGGAATAGTAGCGCGCGTTGTCGTTCTGGCTGAGGCTGATCAGCCCCATGGTCGCGTCGATGGCGAGGCTGACCCGTCCGTTCAGCGCGTCGGCATGCACGGTCAGCGCCTCGACGTCGCGGTCGGCATTCTTCAGCCCCTGCTTGCGGCTGAAATTCACCCGGTTCTCGACTCGCAGCTGCTCCAGATGGACCAGAGTGCGGCGCAGGATCAGCAGGTTCAGCCGGATGTCCGACAGCGCCTCGCCCATCCGGCCGGTGGCGCGGATCAGCGCGCGCAGCTCGCCGGCATCTTCCATGTCCTCGTCCTTGAAGACCAGCTGCGCGGTCTTGTCGAGCTCGCGGTCCCAATTCTCCAGAACGTCGGCGATATGGCCGACACCGAGCGCCATCAGCGCCACCGCCACGTCGCCCGGGGTGAAGCGCCGCGCCAGCGAGAAGCCGTTCCACAGGTTCGGCCCGTGGAAGCGCACGGTGACGATCCGCGTCTCGCTGAGCAGGAAGGTGACCGGGGCGAAGCTGTCGTCGCCGTCGCCCGAGGGCTCGGTCAGCATCACCGTCAGCATGTCGGCCTCGCCCTTGCGGGTCAGCCGCTGCGAGGGTTCGATCTGGCCCATGTCCTTCAGGCGCGGGATCTCGAAGCCCAGCTCGCGCATCCGATCCGCATCGGCCTTGCCGGGGTTGTAGAGATCGATCCACAGCGCCTCGGCCAGATCCGCCCTCGGATCCATGGAGCGCAGTCCGGTCTCTTCGACGCGGTAGGCGGATACGGTCATGGGCAGTCGGTCCTTCTATGCCTGCCGCGGCGCGGCGGCCGGATGCGCGGGGCGGGTCTTCCGGCCCAACGGCCGAGCGGGGCAGGGGGGGCGGCGGCCGGTCACGGCGCGCGCTCCGGAGGCGGCCGCAGCCGCGCCATGGCCAGCACGTCCTCCAGCCGGCCCTCGCAGAGCGTGTCGGCGCGCAGGCGTCCCTCCTCCTCGAAGCCCGCCTGGCGGTAGAGCGCGATGGCCGCGGCATTGGAGGCCATCACTTCGAGGCTGATCCGGGTCAGGCCGTACCAGCTGTCGGCCAGGTCGAGCAGGGCGCCGAGGATCGCCCGTCCCGCGCCGCGCCGCCAGGAGGCGTCATGGACGAAGAGGAAGACCTCGCCCTTGTGGCGCTGCCGTCCCTGGCCGAGGACGAGCGCGCCCTGTCCGATGGCGCGCCCCTCCAGCTCGGCTACGACATTGTGCATGCCGGGCGGCGGCTCCAGCAGGCGGCGGCGCAGGAACTCCTCGCCGGTGAAGGGCAGGCGGAGCGTGCCGCGGCGCACGCCGGGCTGGTTCGCGGCCTCGGTCAGGGCGGGGATGTCCGCGGCCAGCGGCGCGCGTATCGTGACCCTGCTCGCCGCCGCGCGGCGTTCCCGGTCCGGGCCGTCCTGCATCCTGCCTTCCCTTCCTGCTCTGCCTCTGCGTTCCGTCCGCCGGGCCGCGACTGGCGGTCCGGAGCGGCGCACCGGGAGGATGGCGCGGGCGGCAAGGGCTGGCAACGTGCAACTGCGGCGGCCGTGCGCGGCAATGCGGCCCGGCGGTGCCGGAGGCCGGAGGGCGCGGAAGCGGCACAGGCGCACGAAAAACCGGCGGCTCCACCGGAATCAGGGATTTTTCGGGCGGCATCCGGGACGGAAACGGCGCCGCCCAAGTTCTTTCGATCCGGCGTTGAGGTAGCGAATTACCGGAGTGAATCGCTGGGACCTCATTTTCCCGTGACGCTCCCGAAATTCCGAAAAAATGCGCGGCCAAGACTCGAAACAATGACGGGAAAATGGTTAATTTTGATCCTAAGATAGTTTCCTCATGAAATACAATTCTCTGAAAAAAGAGGAACTTTTCCATCCGAGGATGTTTTCCCTATGCGCAGGTCCAAGATTAACTAGTTCCGCTAGTTCAATGTTTACACAAAGTCATCTCAAAGCTATTCCTCCGAACAGGCCCTGACGGAAAGCAGCCGGACAATTTCCCGCGAAAACAACGTGGGACGGCGTCTTTCCGGGAGTTTCGGACATCCCCGCCCGACGTGGCGGCCAGACCGAGATTTCCGGAACTTCCATAGGGAATTTGGAACCAGGACTGCGCAAGGAACGAATTGAGACGTGAAACGGTGCCCATAGGGAATTGACGCCTGCGCAGGGACAGTCCCCCGCAATCTGAAAAATTAAATCGAAACTTCGCGATCCAGCCCTCGCGTCCCTTTCAGGGGCAGCGATGCTCTCGACCTGCAATGTGAGTGAAATGACCTACTTCAGCTGCTTCTACAACTACGCGCCGCAATTCACCAATCTCGTACAAGGCGCCAAGCTCAGCGTCTACGAGAACAGCACCTTCGTCTACGACATCAATGCAAAGGACTCCAACGGGGATTCCTTCAGCTATTCGATCTGCGGCGGCGACGATGCGGATTTCTTCACCATCGATCCGAAGACCGGCATGCTGTCGTTCAAGAGCAGCATGGACTACGAGAACCCGCTCTCGAAGAGCGGCGACAACGTCTATGAAGTCACCATCAAGGTGAAGGACTGCTACGGCGCCTATTCGCTGCGCACGATCCAGGTCGAGGTATGCGACGTCAAGGACGCGCCGGACACCAACGGCTGCATCGTTCTGGAAGCCGAAGATTTCTACTCCGTGGGCTTCAAGACCGCCTGCGCCCCGAACGCCTCCGACGGCGAGATCGTCAAGCTGGCCTGCGACTCGGGCGCCATCGCCACGCATTTCGAGGGCGACAGCGGCAAGTACAAGCTCTCGCTCTTCGCCCAGGACGAGAATGACGGCGTCTCCAAGCTGCTGGTCTATGTCGGCGGCAAGCTGGTCGACACCGTCTATCTGGACAAGCAGACCGACGGCTGCGGCGACGACGCGGGCCAGTTCTCCGAGATCGACCTCGGCGAGATCGACATCGCCAATGGCGACCTCATCTACATCGAGGCCTACAGGAACGGCGGCGAATACGTCCGCATCGACAAGCTGTGCCTGCAGCCGGTCTCCGAGGCCTGCACCGAGACCGTGACGATCGCCGCCGAGAATTTCGAGGGCGGCACCTACGGGTGGAACACCTGCAAGACGGCCTACGACTCCGACCTCGGCAAGTTCCTCGGCACGTTCGGCAAGTGCGAATACCCGTCCAAGACCTTCGCGGTTCCCGCGGATGCGGAGTCGGTGAAGGTCGGGTTCGACCTCTACGTCATCGACAGCTGGGACGGCGAGCACATGTACGTCAAGGTCGAGGACACGATCGTCGACCTGGGCAGCTTCGGCTGGTGGTTCGCCGTGGGCAGCCGCAGCGGCGAATGCGGCGGCATCAAGTTCACGGTGGATACCGTCACCGGCCCGACCCACCTGACCGGCCAGAACTGCGCCGACTACTTCAAGGACCAGGTGGTCCATGTCACCCTCGAGGTGCCGGCCGACAAGATCTCCGGCAATGACCTGACGCTGACCTTCGGCGCCAGCCTCGACGAGGACCGCTCGAACGAAAGCTTCGGCATCGACAACCTGCTGATCACCGCGGAGGTTCCCTGCGATGCCGATCCGGCGGATGCCGTCGTCGGCGGCCGCTACTTCGTCGATGCGGACGGCGACAACACCGAGTGGAATTCGGACGCCAACACCTGGGAGAACGGCGTCGCCAACGCGACCGTCTACCTGATCCAGAACGGCGAGGTCGTCGCGACGACCAAGACCGACGGCTACGGCACCTACCAGTTCACCGGGCTGAAGGCCGGCACCTACGCCGTCTCCTTCGAGGATCCGGAATCCGCCAAGGGCGCGGGCTATGTCTTCGTCGAATCAAATGTCGGCGATGACGGCGCGGACAGCGATGTCGTGACCATCGCGGGCAAGGGCACCACCGCCACCTTCGAGGTCGGCGAGTCCTGCACCGTCTGGAACGTCGATGCCGGCATCAAGGATCCGGCCACCGCCGAGATTGGCAACCTCGCCTTCCTCGATGTGGACAAGGACGGCGTCTACACCGCCGGCATCGACCAGGCGAAGGCCGGGGTCGAGGTCACGCTCTACGACGGCACCGGCAACGTGGTCGCGACCACCACCACCCTGGCCGACGGCAGCTACCGCTTCTCCGGCCTGACCGCAGGCAGCTACCAGGTCGGCTTCGCCGCCATCGCGGGCCTCGCCTTCACCCTGGCCAGCCAGGCCGCGGCGGATGCCGTGGACAATGACAGCGACGCCAACATCCTGACCGGCCTGACCGACGTGTTCGACCTGGCCATCGGCGAGGTCGAGAACGACATCGACGCGGGCTATGCCACGGTCAACACCGCCCCCTATGCCGGTGCCGACTCGGCGGCGACCTGCGCCAACGAGCCCCTGGTCCTGTCGCTTCTGGACAATGACGGCGATGCCGACGGCGACTCGATCTCGCTGGTCTCGATTGCCGGCCAGTCCGACCTGTCGGGCCCGGTCTCGGTCAGCGGCACCGCGACGGTGACCGGCACCGACGGCTCTGCCGGCCAGGTGGCCTTCTCCGGCCTGACCGTCACGCTGGCCGACGGAAGCGTGACCATCGACGGCGACAGCGCGTTCGAGTTCCTCGGCTATGGCGAAACCGCGACGGTCACCATTTCCTACGGCATCTCCGATGGCCAGGGCGGCACCGCCGAGGGCGCGCTGACGATCGAGTTCTGCGGCGCCGCGGAGACCCTGGAGGAAATCGACGCGACCCTGCCGTCGCTCGTGACCTACCAGATCGCCAGCGCCGTGAAGGCCTATGACGGCGTGGCCTACCAGTCCTGGGCCTATGACATGAAGATGTCGGCGACCGGCGACGCGCGTCTCGACGGCGTCGTCTTCACCGAGGCCTACTGCCTGAGCTACTCCGACCCCGTGTCCTCCGCGGCGAGCTTCGACACCGCCGCGCTGCTGACCGGCAACCTCTACACCGCCGCCTCCGCGGACCTGCCGGACAACCTGTTCAATGCCGGCCAAATCGGCTCCAACGGCGAAGCGGCAGCGGACAACCTGGACCTGATCACATACATCCTGAACCAGGACTACGAGGACCAGGGCTATACCGGCTGGGAAGTCCAGTTCGCGATCTGGTCGCTGACCGACAACTTCGCCTATTCGACCTATACCACCCGCTATCCGAGCTTCGGCGATGCTGCCGACGTGGCGGACATCGTGGCGGATGCGGTGGCCAATGGCGAGGGCTTCGAGGCCGGCGAGGGCGACATCATAGCGCTCATCATCGATCCGAATCCGGAAACGGCGACCAACGGCCAGCCGTTCATCGTCGGCGCCGAGTTCGACTCCTTCGACTGCATGTGCTGAGGCAAGTCCCCGGGCGGCGCCCGGGGACGGCACCAGGGTGGCGCTCCCTGGTTCTTGTCGGTCCGGAGGCGCCAGAACCGGACCTTGTAAGGAAACATCATGAAGTACGCCCTTCTCGCCCTCGCCGCCGCCTCCATCGCGGCCCCCGCGCTCGCCTCCGATTTCGGCGACGTCCAGGTCCCGGAAATCGATGCAGCCGCCGGGGTTGCAGCCGTGGCCGCCCTGGGCGCCACCGTCGCCATGCTGCGCGAGCGCTTCAAGCGCTGACCCCGTCCGCGTAAACCGGATGTTCGCAAAGGCCGCGTAAGTGGCCTTTGCTTTTTCGCGCGCAGCGGGTCCGCCTGCCGTGCGGACACCGAGCCCTGGGGAGACCGGACATGGCTGCCAACGATTTCCGCGGCCCCGCCGGCCTGCGGCCGCGCGGAATGTGGGTGCTGGCAGCGGCCGTCTTCGCCGGGCTGGCGGCGATCAGCCTGGGCTACGGGCCGGGCTACGATTTCGACTGCCGCGCCAAGCTGCCCGCCTGGGTCTGCCAGGCGCTGTCGCTGGCCGTGCCGCGCGTGCTCTGCGCCCTGTCGCTGTGCGGGCTGCTGGCGGCGCTGCGCCCCGAATTGCGGCGCGGCCTATCCGCCATGGTCCGCCCGTCCCCGGCGCCGCTGGGCCTTGCGGCGCTCGCCGCGGGCTTCCTCTTGGTGCTGGCCCCGCTCCTGTGGCTGTGGCTCTCCGGGGTCCTGCTGCCGGTTCCGGCGCTGCTGGCCTGCTGGGGCGCGGGCATGTCGGCCGGGCTCCTCGGCGGCGCGCTGGCCGTGTTCGATCCGGGCCTCGCCGGGCGCAAGCACCTCCCTGGCCTGGTCCTGCCCTTTGCCTTCGCCGCGGCGTTCGGCCTGGTGCTTCCCGATCTGGCGCTGGCGATCCAGCCGGCCTGGAAGATCGACGCGGTGACGCGCATCACCTTCGGCGGCGTCGTCTGGCTGCTGGAACTGATGGGCCAGAACGTCACCTCCGACCTGGCGGAGAAGGCGATCCGGATCGACCGTTTCGGCGTCCTGGTCGGGCCGCAATGTTCCGGGGTCGAGGGCTTCGCGATCATCTCGGCCTTCACGCTGTTCTATCTGGCGCTGTTCCGCGGCCAGCTGATCCTGCGCCGGGCCTGGCTGCTGCTGCCGGTCGCGCTGCTGCTGAGCTGGGCACTCAACATCCTGCGGATCACCCTTCTGATCCTGGTCGGCCGCCACGTGTCGCCGGAACTGGCAGCGAACGGCTTCCACAGCCAGGCCGGCTGGCTCGCCTTCCTCGCGCTTGCGCTTGTCGTCGCATTGGCGGCGCATTCGATCCCCTGGCTGCAGCGCGATCCGGCTGCCGTGCGTCCCGCGCGCCCCGGATTCTTCGACGATCCGGCCGTGGCGATGATCCTGCCCTTCGCGGCCTTCATGGCCACGGCCAGCCTGGTGCCCGCCCTGTCCGAAATCCCCGAGCTGCTCTATCCGGGGCGCGCCGCAGCGGTCGCGGCGGTGCTGTTCCTCTGCCGCCGGCCGCTCCTGGCGCTGGCCTGGCGGGCCGACCCGGTCTCCATCGCGGCAGGCCTCGCCATCGGCGGGATCTGGATCGCCACCGCCCCGGCGGCGGCGGCCGGCGACACGGCGCTGAGCGCGGCGCTGGCCGGTCTGGGACCGGCCGCCTTCTGGGGATGGGTTGCCTGCCGGGTGCTCGGCACATCGCTGCTCGTCCCGGCAGTCGAAGAGCTGTTCTTCCGCGGCTACCTGCAGTCCCGCCTGGCGCTCGGCCCGGGTCCGGCCTGGCGGTGGGGCGCCATCGCGGTTTCGGCGCTGCTCTTCGGCCTGCTGCATGACCGGATCATCGCGGGAACCGCCGCCGGCGCGGTCTTCGGCCTGCTGGCCCTGCGCCGCGGCGGGGTGGCGGATGCGATTCAGTCCCATGCGGCGGCAAATGCGGCGATCGCGGCGGCCGCCATGCTCTCCGGGGCCTGGCATCTGATCTGACCGCGACCGGCCGGGCGCAGCGTTTTTCAGCAGAATGCCGGTTCGGCGGCGGCCCCGCGGCCCCGAAAGCTGCAACAAAATGCTGCACCTGCATAATTCGCTCGAACATATTCACGAAACTGACGCAAGCTCCCCCTAGCAGATCGGTGCCGGTACCGAAACTTTCTGTTCCGGGGGAGAGGAATGAAGACAGCGATTACCCCAGCCCGTGCCGCGGAGATGATCCCGGACGGCTCCAGCCTCCTGATCGGCGGCTTCATGGGCGTTGGCACGCCCAACCGCCTGATCGACGCCCTGGTCGCTGTCGGCCGGAAGGATCTGACGGTCATCGCCAATGACACGGCCAAGCCCGGGGTCGGCATCGGCAAGCTGATCAGCGCGGGTGCGGTGTCCCATGTCGTCGCCTCGCATATCGGGCTGAACCCGGAGACCCAGGCCCGGATGATCTCGGGCGAGATCGGCGTGGAGCTGGTCCCGCAGGGCACGCTGGTGGAGCGGATCCGGGCCGGCGGCGTCGGGCTCGGCGGCGTCCTGACCACCACCGGCGTCGGCACGCCGGTCGAGGAGGGCAAGGACAAGCTGGAGATCGACGGCACGACCTACCTTCTGGAACGCCCGATCAAGGCCGATTTCGCGCTGATTGCGGCGCGGCAATGCGACTATACCGGCAATCTCGAATACACGCTGACCGCGCACAACTTCAATCCGATCATGGCGCTGGCAGGCGAGACGGTGATCGCCGAGCCGGACCACATCCTGCCGGTCGGGGCGATCCCGCCGGACGCTGTGAAGACCCCGGGCGTGCTGGTCCACTACATTCTCGAGAGGAAGCACTGATGGACGCCAAGGAACGCATTGCCCGCCGCGTCGCGCTCGAGGTGAAGGAAGGCACGCTGGTCAATCTGGGGATCGGCCTGCCCTCGCTGGTGGCGAACTACCTGCCGCCGGACGTGCATGTCCATTTCCAGGCGGAAAACGGCGTGATCGGCCTGGGCGCGCGGCCGCCCGAGGGGATGGAGGACCGGGACCTGACCGATGCCGGCGGCGGCTTCGTCACCGCGGTGCCGGGCGCGGCCTCGATCGACAGTGCGATGAGCTTCGGCCTGATCCGGGGCGGACACCTGGACATGACGGTGCTGGGCGGGCTGCAGGTCGACGAGCGCGGCTACCTGGCGAACTGGATGGTGCCGGGCAAGATGGTGCCGGGCATGGGCGGCGCGATGGATCTGGTGGCGGGCGCCAAGAAGGTCGTCGTCGCGATGGTCCATGCCGCCAAGGGCGATCCCAAGATCGTGCCGGAATGCACGCTGCCCTTGACCGCGATGCGCCGCGTCAGCCTGATCGTCACCGAGATGTGCGTGATAGAGCCGACCGGGGCCGGGCTGGTGCTGCGGGAGCTTGCCGAGGGCGTCAGCGTCGAGGATGTCCGCGCCGTGACCTCGGCCGCGCTGCTCCTCGAGGGCGAGCCGAAGGTGATGCCGCTGGCATGACGGAGACGGCCGGAATTCTCGAGCTGAGCCGGGCGCTTGTCTTCGCGTCCCGCGCCCATGCCAACCAGCGCCGCAAGGGCGCCGCGCAGGAGCCCTACGTCAACCACTTGATCGAGGTCATGGAACTGGTGGCGCGGGCGACCGATGGAGGCGACGTCGAATTGATGATTGCCGCGCTCATGCATGACGTGCTCGAAGATACCCCTGTCACCGCGGCGGAGCTGACCGCCGCCTTCGGCGCGCGGGTCACCCGCATCGTCGAGGACTGCTCGGACGACATGAGCCTGCCCAAGTCCGAGCGGCGCGAGCACCGGATCGCCTCGATGCCGGGCAAGCCCGCGGATTCGCGCATGGTCAAGATGGCGGACGTGATCTCCAACATCCGCGCGGTGGTGATCTCGGCCCCGGCCGGCTGGACCGCGGACCGCAAGCTGCAGTACCTTGCCGACTGCCGCCGCCTGGTGGAGGCAGGGAAGGGCGCCAGCGCGCGACTCGAGGAAATATTCCGCCAGACCGCCGCGGATGCCGAGGACGCGATCCGCAAGGGCAGCGGCATGGCCATCGACGGCGTGCCCGAGGCGGTGCACGAGCTGGAGAACACCATCGGCCAGCCGGTGCACAAGGTCTACATGGCCAATACCTCGGCCAGGAAGCTGACCGACGAGGATCTGGAGCATCTGGGACGGCTGATCGCCAGCCAGTTCCCCTCGGGGACCATCGAGAAGGGCCATGCGGTCTATGACGGCCGCATGCGCGAGGTCTTCATGGCCTATATCCGCACCGACAGCCCCTCGGCGATCGTCGCCTTCGCCCAGCGGGTCTGCCTCGAATTTCAGCAGAGCTTCGCCGGAATCGAGGTCGGCGGGCGGTATATCCGGGTCTATGCCGACGATACCGGCTAGAATTTGCACGGGCCGGGCCGGGTCCGGCCCGTGACGTAACGAGGAACAGCGCGCCCGCAGGGGCGGCGCAAGACGCGAAATGGAGTGAGGCCGATGTTTTCCCTGGAAGGCCAGAAGGCCCTTGTGGTCGGGGTTGCCAATGACCAGTCCATCGCCTGGGGCATCGCCAGGGCGCTGAAGCAGCAGGGTGCCGACCTGGCCGTGACCTACCTGAACGACAAGGCGGAGAAATATGTCCGTCCGCTTGCCGAGGAGCTGGGCGCCACGATCATCGAGCCGCTCGACGTGGCCGAGGATGCCGAGCTCGACGCGCTGTTCGGCAAGATCACGGCCGAGTGGGGCAAGCTCGACACGCTGGTGCATTCCATCGCCTTCTGCCCGAAGGAGGATCTGCACGGCCGGGTGGTCGACTGCTCGCGCGAGGGCTTCGGCATGGCGGTGGACATCTCGGTCCATTCCTTCCTGCGCATGGTCCGCAAGGCCGAACCGCTGATGCCCAAGGGCGGTACCTGCATGACCGTCAGCTACATGGGCTCGGGCAAGGTGGTCGACCATTACAACGTGATGGGCCCGGTCAAGGCTTGCCTCGAGTCCGTCACCCGCTATCTGGCGGCCGAGCTGGGCCCCAAGGGCATCTCGGTCCATGCGCTGAGCCCCGGACCGCTGAAGACCCGCGCGGCCTCGGGCATCGCGCATTTCGACGAGCTTCTGAACAAGGCCGCGGACCGGGCGCCGACCCATGCCCTCGCCACGATCGAGGATGTCGGCGCCTATGCGGCCTTCCTGGCCAGCCCGGAGGCGTGGAACGTCACCGGCGGGCTCCACCATATCGACGGCGGCTACAACATCGTCGGCTGACCGCCTCCGACGCCGCACAGGGGATCTGACCCATGAACGTTCTGAACACGCTTCAAGACCCGACGGAGATTTTCGACGCGATCGAAGCGAGGGCCGACACGGTCCGCGTCGCGGCGTCGGCGCATGCCTCCCGGGGCACCGCCTATCTGGAGAAGCAGGCCGAGGACATCTCGGACAAGGCGATGGAAATCGCCGAGGTCCTGGCGCGGCGCGCCAGCGAGGAAAAGGGGCTGGGCGCGGCCTGGACCGAATATGCCAAGGACGCGCTGCAGCGCTACATTCTGTTCGTCGACGCGCTGCGCCAGCGCAGCGACACCGTGGTCGAGCACAACAAGAAGGGCGCCCCGCCGGTCCTGGTCTATGACAGCGAGCTGGTCATGGACGGCGCGTCCCTGCCGCGGCCCTGCAACTACTTCCTGCTGCGCATCCTGCCGCCCGAGGGCGTGACCGTCGATCCGTCCAAGCGCCCCTATGTCATCATCGACCCGCGCGCCGGCCACGGCGCCGGGATCGGCGGCTTCAAG
The DNA here is from genome assembly GCF_013184745.1 of Mangrovicoccus sp. HB161399. Taxonomy (GTDB): domain Bacteria; phylum Pseudomonadota; class Alphaproteobacteria; order Rhodobacterales; family Rhodobacteraceae; genus Mangrovicoccus. Next base: position 14,199 of record NZ_JAATVU010000033.1, on the reverse strand, counting down.
CAGGACAGCCAGGTCGGCGTGGCCTTCAAGGCCGGCCACCCGGTCTATTTCGTCGCCTTCCGCCAGATGCCGGAGAAGGGCCAGACCATCGCCCGCGTCGCCGAGGCCGAGGCCGCCTTCCTGCGCGAGGTGCAGAAGCAGCATCCCGACAGCCCGCTGCCGGTGGTGATCGGCAACTGCCAGGGCGGCTGGGCGACCGCGATCCTCGCCGCGACCAATCCCGACATCACCGGCCCGATCGTGCTGAACGGCGCGCCGATGTCCTACTGGTCGGGCAAGATCGGCCAGGACCCGATGCGCTATTCCGGCGGGCTGGCGGGCGGCGTGCTGCCGGCGATGCTGTCGGGCGATCTCGGCGGCGGCATCTTCGACGGCGCCGACCTCGTGGACAATTTCGAGAAGCTGAACCCGGCGCGGAACTATTTCGGCAACTACTTCGACCTCTACCAGAATGTCGACAAGGGCGTGCCGCGGTACCTGGGCTTCGAGAAGTGGTGGGGCGGGTTCTACCTGATGACCACCGAGGAGATCACCTGGATCGTCGAGAACCTGTTCGTCGGCAACAAGCTGGCCAAGAACATGGCGCAGCTGGAGCCGGGGCGGAACATCGACCTCAAGCAGATCAAGTCGCCGATCATCTGCTTCGCCTCGCACGGCGACAACATCACCCCGCCCGGCCAGGCGCTGAACTGGATCATCGACACCTATACCAGCGAGCTGGAGATCGAGATCCAGGGCCAGCGGATCCTCTACATGGTCCATGACCAGGTCGGCCATCTGGGCATCTTCGTCTCCTCCTCGATCGCCAACCGCGAGCACAGCCAGATGGCCGAGACGCTGGCCAATATCGAGGCGCTGGCGCCGGGGCTCTACGAGATCATCATCGAGGACGTGGTCGGCCACGACCAGGAGAAGAGCTTCAAGCTGTCGATCGCCAAGCGCGGTTTCGACGACATCATCGCCGAGACCGGCGACCGCTCCGAAGAGGTCGCCTTCGCCGCCGTCGCCCGCGGCTCCGAGGCCCTGGCCGAGGCCTATGACGCGACGGTCCGGCCGATGGTGCAGGCGATGGGCTCCGACAAGCTGGGCGACCTGCGCCGCCGCACCCATCCGCTGCGGGTGGTGCGCACGATGTTCGCCTCCGACGTGCCCGGCATGGCGCTGCTGGAGCAGGTCGCCGCGAAGGTGAAGGCGGAACGCACGCCCGCGCCGGTGACCAACCCGTTCCGCCAGATGGAGATGCTCTGGGGCCAGATGGTCGAGACCGGGCTGAACGCGATGCGCGACATGCGCGAGTTCCAGCAGGAGATGAGCTTCCTAGGGCTCTATCTCGGTCCGCTGGCGATGCATTACGGCGCGCACCGCAACTACGAGCGCGCGCGCAAGGATCCGGGGCTGCTGGGCCAGTCGCCCGAGGTGCAGATCATCCTGAACGCGATGTGCACCGGCGGGCTTTCCGAGGGGCTGATCCGCATGCTGGTGATCATCGCGGGCACCCGCGGCGACGTGCGCGCCGACCGGCTGGCCCGCTCGCTGGAGACGCTGCACAAGCGCGCGCCGCTGAAGGAGCTGAGCGCGCAGCAGCGGGTGGAGATCATCCACCACCAGACGGTGATCGCGCATTTCGCCCCCGTGGGCGCGCTGGAAACGCTGCCCGACCTCTTGAAGACCGCGGCCGACCGCAAGGCAGCGATGCAGGCCGTTGCCTATGTCGTCGGCTCCGAGGACGAGATGGCGCCCGAGACCCGCTCCATGATGGAGCGGTTCCGCAAGATCCTGGGGCTGCCGGAAGACGGGGGCACGAGCTCCTCGGCAGCTGCGGCGGAGTGAGACGAGACCATGAACATGCTGCGCAACACACCCTATGACAGGCTGGAAATCGGCATGGAGGCAGAGGCGCACCGGCTCTGCGTGGCCGACGACCTCTTCGTCTTCGCCCATGCCTCCGGCAACTTCAATCCGCTGAACCTGCCCGACCAGGACGGCGACGGCGACGGCAAGCCCGAGGCGGTGGCGCCCTCGATGTGGATCGGCGCGCTGATCTCCGGCGTCCTGGGCAACAAGCTGCCCGGGCCGGGCACGGTCTACAAGTCGCAGACCCTGCGCTTCCTCGGCCGCGCGATGGCCGGGGACGAGCTGGTCGCCAAGGTGAAGCTGGTCTCCAAGGGCGAGGGCCGCGTCGTCTGCTTCGAGACCCGGGTCGAGAAGATCGACGGCACCGTGCTGGCCGAGGGCGAGGCCGAGGTCTACGCGCCCGATTTCGAGGCCAGCATCGACAGCGGCCAGGTGCCGGGCCTGACGGTGCAGAGCCACCGCCATTTCGACAAGCTGCTCCTCGAGGCCGAGGGGCTGGACCCGATCCCGACCGCGGTCGTGGCACCGGAAGAGGCGAATTCGCTGGGCGGGGCGATCCTCGGCGCCGAGCACGGGCTGATCACCGCCATCCTGATCGGCGACGAGGTCAAGATCCGCGCCGCGGCGGCCTCGCTGGGCAAGGACCTGTCGGGCTACGAGGTGATCCACGAGCCGAACCACAAGGCGGCGGCCGCGCTCGGCGTGGCGATGATCCATGACGGCCGCGCGAAGGCGCTGATGAAGGGCCATCTGCACACCGACGACCTGCTGGGCCAGGTGGTCAAGCGCGACGGCGGGCTGCGCGTCGGCCGGCGCCTGAGCCATGTCTTCGTCATGGACGTGCCCGGGCTCGACCACCTGCTGACCGTGTCGGACGCGGCGATCAACATCGCGCCCGATCTCGACACCAAGGTCGACATCACCCAGAACGCCATCGACCTGATGCGCTGCCTCGGCGTCGAGGTGCCGAAGGTCGGCGTGCTGTCGGCGGTCGAGATGGTGAACCCCAAGATCCCTTCCACGCTGGATGCGGCGATCCTGTCGAAGATGGCGGAGCGCGGCCAGATCCGCGGCGGCATCGTCGACGGGCCGCTGGCGATGGACAACGCGATCGACGCCGAGGCCGCGCGCACCAAGGGCATCACCTCGATGGTCGCGGGCAAGGCCGACATCCTGATCGCGCCGAACCTGGAGGCGGGCAACATGCTGGCCAAGGAGCTGACCTATGTGGCGCATGCCGAGGCCGGCGGGCTGGTGCTGGGCGCGCGCTGCCCGGTGATCCTGACCAGCCGCGCCGACGGCGACAAGGCGCGGCTGGCCAGCTGCGCGATCGCCGCGCTCTATGCTGCGCGCGCGGCGATGCTCTGACGACGGAGGCTGACCGGCCCATGAAATACATCCTGACGCTGAATGCGGGTTCGTCCTCGCTGAAATATTCGGTCTACCGCACGCAGGCGGGCGCGGGGCTGGAGCTGCGCGCCGTCGGCCAGGTCGACCGGATCGGGTCGGAGAACGCCACGCTGATCCTGAAGCGGGAGGGCGAAAGGGACTCCCGCGAGCTGGGCGAGGCGGACCATGCCCGCGCCGTCGAGGCGATCCTGGAGATCTGCGAACCCCACATGCAGGGCGCGCCGGTGGCCGGCATCGGGCACCGGATCGTCCATGGCGGCACGCTGTTCGACAAGCCCGCGGTGCTGAATTCCGACATCCTCTCGGCGCTGCACCGGCTGGTGCCGCTGGCGCCGCTGCACCAGCCGCACAACCTTTCGGCCGTGCGCGCGGCGATGTCGTCCTTCCCGGACGCGGTGCAGGTGGGCTGCTTCGACACCGCCTTCCACCGCTCGCAGCCCTGGGTGGACGACACCTTCGCGCTGCCGCGGGAATATTACGACAAGGGCATCCGCCGCTACGGCTTCCACGGGCTCAGCTACGACTACATCACCGGCGAGCTCGACCGGATCGACCCGGACGACCACCACCGCAAGACCGTGGTGGCGCATCTGGGCAACGGCGCCTCGATGTGCGCGGTCAAGGGCGGCAAGTCCGTCGCCTCGACCATGGGCTTCACCGCGCTCGACGGGCTGCCAATGGGCACGCGCTGCGGCCAGCTCGACCCGGGCGTGCTGCTCTACATGATCGCGCAGGAGGGCATGGGCCACAACCAGATCCGCGACCTGCTCTACACCAAATGCGGGCTTCTGGGCCTGTCGGGCATCTCCAACGACATGCGCGAGCTGGAGGCCTCGACAAGGCGCGAGGCGAAGGAGGCGATCGACTACTACGTCTTCCGGATCCGCCGCGAGCTGGGCGGGCTGACGGCGGCGATCGGCGGGCTGGAGACCCTGGTCTTCTGCGGCGGCATCGGCGAGAACTCCGCCACCATCCGCGGCAAGGTCTGCGAGGGGATGGAATGGCTGGGCATCGAGATCGATCCCGGGCTGAACGCGGCGGGGGCCGGCATCATCTCCACCGGCCGGGTCACGGTGCGGGTGATCAAGACCGACGAGGAGCTGGTGATCGCCCGGGCGGTGGATGCCGCGCTGGCCGCCTGAGAGCCGCGCGGGAACGGGCCTCCCGTTTCCGTGATCCTTGCGCTGGATCAAATCTTATTGCTGCAATCGGCGTACAATCTCCCTTGCGACCATAGGGGGAGACACATCATGGCCCGGACAACCGATAGGGGTGTCCCCGCCGATTGCACGGTCCTGACCGCCTGGAGTGCATTGCAGCAGACCGGGATGACGACCGCCGCAACGGCGATGGACATCTGGATGAACACCGTGAACGCGATGTACGGCAACTACATCGCCTTCCTGAACGAGCGCACCCAGCAGAACCTGGCAGCGGTGCAGCATCTGCTGGGCAGCCAGAATGCGGGCGAATTCCTCGCCTGGCAGCAGGACTTTGCCGAGAAGGCGCTGGAATCCTGCCGCGACGAGTCCGAGGAGCTCGCAGAAATGGCCGAGTCGGGCATGCTGGCCATGGCCCGCGAGGCCCGCGGCGGCGGCGGTGCGCTGCAGGAATCCGAGGCTGTTCCCGTGTAGAACGGGGCCGGGCCGCCCGCGGAAGCGCAGGAAGGCCCGACCCGGCCGGCGGCAGCGCGCCGTCCCGGCCGGACGATGTCGGGCCAGCCCGGACCTCCGCCGGGAGGCGCGGCGTCAGGGGCGCGCTCGGGTGCGCTCCGTCCGGGCTGCGTGGCAGGGCATGCCGCCGCGGTTCCCGGCGCCGTCGCCGGACATGCAGGCGGGGCGGTCGGGATCGGTGGCCCGGTAGACGGCCAGCGACTGGCCGACGCCGCGTTCGGGATCGAGGCAGAGCCGCGCCGCCAGATCGGCGACGCTGCGCCGCGAGACCGGCTCCACGGCATTGGGCAGCGTTTCGCCGCGCCGCGCGATGCCGTAGGCAACTTCGTCCTCGTCATTGAGCCAGGCCGGGCAGATCAGGGTATGCGCCACCCCGGCCCCGTCGATCAGCTTGGCCGCGCGGCGGTGCGGCGCGAAGCCGGCGCCCAGCTGCATGCCCGGCACGTCGCCATGGACGCCGAGCGCCGACGCGAAGATCAGCCGCCGCAGCCCGGTGCGCCGCATCGCCGAGAGAATTGCCTCGGCCTGGGAATCCACCGCGCCGGAGAGATTGGCGTAGACCACATCCTGTCCGTCCATCGCCGCCTCCAGCATCAGCGGATCGAGCACGTCGCCCTCGTAGACGCGCGTGCCGTCCCCGGCGGTGGCCAGCGCCCGCGTCGCATCGCGCAGGAACAAGGTCATCTTCGCGCGGCCGTCATCGCGCAGGATTTTGGCAACATGGCGTGCAATCTGTCCGTTCGCCCCGAGAATCAATACCTTGGTCACGGCCACTCTTCCTTATGCTGAGGATCTCCCCGGGTTTCACGGCGCAGGCGCCGCTTTCCGCCGCGCGGGACGGGGATCACACGCAGATGTTAGCACGGAAATCGTACCGCGTCCAGAAAGCGGAGGTAACCTCCGTTTCATGCAGCAAAGAACACGTTTCCGGGAGCGGCCGAGAGCCGGAAATCAGCTGGTTGCCGGAGCCGGGCCATCGAAACAGGCCGGGGCGGCCTCGCGGATCGCAGGCAGGTCGGAGAGGATCATGCGCAGGTGGTGGCGCATCTGCGCCTCGGCCTCGGCGGCCCTGCCGGCCTCGATCGAGTCAACGATTCCCTCGTGCTGGTCGACCAGCGTGCCGATCGGGAAATGGGTGGCCGCGAGATAGCGGATCCGGTCCATCTGGCGGTTCAGCCCGGCGATCATGGTCCAGGCGCGCGGGCGGCCTGCGGCCTCGGCCATGCTGCGGTGGAAGAGGTTGTCGAGCGGCAGGAACTCGGCCGAGCTGCCCGCGCCGAGCGCGCGCTGCGCGGCGACCTGGCGGCGGAGTTCGTCCACCAGGCCCGCGGGGCGCTCCTCCGCGCAGAGCCGGACCAGGTCGGCTTCGATGGCCTCGCGCACGAAGCGGGCATCGAGCAGCGCGTCGAGCGAGATCGGCCGGACGAAGGTGCCGCGCTGCGGGCGGACATCCAGAAGGCCCTCGTCCGAGAGCTTGATGAAGGCCTCGCGCACCGGCTGCCGCGAGACGCCCATGAGCTTGCCGATCTCGGTTTCGGTCAGGCGCGTTCCGGGGCAAAGGCGGTTTTCGATGATCGCGGCGCGCAGGATGCGCACCAGCTGCGGCACCACCGCCAAGCTGGGATCCAGCGATTCGGCACCGAAGGCCTTGTGATCCATGCGCATCTCTCCGATCCAATGCATGCCCCACTGGCATACTAGTCAACAATGGCGGCGGATGCTAGTCTCGGTGCCCGGACGGGCTGCCTTCGCGGCGGCGGGACGGGAACGGAAGGGAGGTGCCGCGATGCGGCAGACATGGCGCTGGTTCGGTCCGCAGGACCGCGTGGGCATCGACGACATGATGCAGGCCGGGGTGGAGGGCGTGGTCTCGGCGCTGCACCATGTGCCCACCGGGGCGGTCTGGAGCCCGCAGGACATCGCCGCGCGCCAGGCCCAGATCGGGCGGCGCCGCGACGGCCGGCCCTCGGGCCTGGCCTGGGAGGTGGTCGAGTCGCTTCCCGTGTCGGAAGAGATCAAGAAGCAGAAGGGCGGCTGGAAGGACCATCTGGAGGCCTGGAAGACGTCGATGCGGCACCTCTCGGCGGCCGGGATCGAGGTGATCTGCTACAATTTCATGCCGGTGCTGGACTGGACGCGGACCGACCTAGCCTGGGAGCGGCCCTCGGGCGCCCGCTGCATGCGGTTCGACCTCGCCGATTTCGCGGCTTTCGACATCCACATTCTCGCCCGCCGGGGCGCGGCGGAAGATTTCCCCGAAGAGGTGGCGGCGGAGGCCGCGCGCCGCTTCGCGGAGATGTCCGAAGCCCGAAAGGGTCAGCTGGCCGGGAATGTCGTCTTCGGCCTGCCCGGCGCGGCGGAGAGCTTCTCGCTGGAGGACGTGCGCCGCCATCTCGCCGAGTATGACGGCATTTCCGAGGAGCGGCTGCGCGCCAACCTGGTGGATTTCCTCTCCGAGGTCGCGCCGCTGGCGGAGGAACTGGGAATGCGGCTGTGCTGCCATCCCGACGATCCGCCCTTCCCGCTGCTGGGCCTGCCGCGGATCATGTCGACCGAGGCGCAGTACCGGAAGGTTCTGCAGGCGGTGGACCTGCGCGCCAACGGCGTGACGCTCTGCACCGGGTCGCTGGGCGCGCGGCCGGACAACGACCCGGTGGCGATCTTCCGCGCGCTAGCGGACCGGGTGCATTTCCTGCACCTGCGCAATGTCGCGATCGAGGGCACGGCAGTGATGAACTCCTTCTTTGAGGACGACCACCTGTCGGGCCATACAGACATGGCGGCGATGGTTGCGGCCGTGGTGGCGGAGGAACGCCGCCGGGCCGGTGCCGGGCGGGCCGACCATTCGATCCCGATGCGTCCCGACCACGGCCAGGACATCCTCGACGACATCGGGCGGCAGGCGCAGCCCGGCTATCCGGCGATCGGACGGCTGAAGGGGCTGGCCGAGCTCCGTGGTCTCTGCCGCGCCTTCGAGCATCCTCTGGCTGGCGGAGCTTCCTGAATCCGGGTCGGCCTGGAAAAGACTTCATTGACAGCGGTTTGATGGAATCCCGGCCTTCGCGCCGGGATTTTTTCCGTCCGGGAGACGGAAAAATGCGCCTGCGGGCGTAGGGTGCCGCCCCGGGCGCCGTATAGCAGGTATCAATGACAGACATGGAGCATGTCATGAAGCTGAAACCGCTGGCCCTTTCCGTTCTTCTTCTGGGCGCGCCGGCCTTCGCGCAATCGAACCTGATCGGCGTCTACGACGCCAATGGCGACGGGGTGCTGTCGCGCGAGGAATTCACCGCGGCGCAGAAGGATGCCTTCGCGTCCATGGATGCCGACGGCGACGGCGCGGTCACCCAGGCGGAGCTCGCGGCACTGGCCGCCAGCCATGGCCGCAAGGCCGACGGGTCGCGGGTGATGAGCCGCGACGCCGACGGCGATGGCGCGGTTACCGAGGCCGAGTTCCTGCAGGGTGCCCAGGGGTTCCAGCGGTCCGACCGCAACAATGACGGCGTGCTGGGCGCGAGGGAATTGCAGCGCGTCTCCGCCGCCATGGCCCGCATCCAGGGCTGATCCCTTTTTCAACCTCCCCTTCCGAAAGGACTTTTCCATGAAGACCATCGCACTCTCCCTCGTCCTGGCAGCTGCAGCGGGCGGCGCCGCTTTCGCGCAGTCGACCACGGTCACGCTCGACAATGGCGGCGTTATCGCCAGCGACCGCGACTGCATCCGCGGCAACGGCGTCGCGGCCTGCGAGAAAAGCACGACCGCGACGACCGCGGGCGGCCAGAGCGCGTCGAAGACGCGGCTGCGCACGGCAGACAGCACCGGCGTGACCACCTCGGTCAGCGGCACCGGTCCGAACGGCCAGACGACCGGCCGGGTCAAGCAGATCTCGCGCTGAACCCGGGCCGGGAATGACTGCCGCACCCGGTCCCCCGCAAGGGGCGCCGGGTGCGGCAGGGGACGGATGCATGACGGCAGCCGCGGAGGAACCGAGGGAGATCATGGCGGCGCTGGCCCGGGGCGAGCGCCAGGCCCTGATGCGCCTGATCGCCCTCTACGGGCCGGGGCTGCGGCGCTACATGGCGGGCGCGCTGCACCAGCCGGGCGAGGCGGAAGACGTCGCGCAGGAGCTGTTCCTGCGCGCATGGAAACATGCCGGGAAATACGACCCCGCCAAGGGCGCGGTCTCGACCTGGCTCTACCGGATGGCGGTCAATCTCTGCATCGACCATAACCGGCGGACGCGCTTCCGCCGCTTCGTCGGGCTGGAGGACATGCCCGAGCCGGAGGACGTCACCCCCGGCGCCGAAGGCGGGCTGGCGGCACGCCAGCAGCTGGACCGGGTGCGCGGCGCAATCGCCCTGCTGCCCGAGCGGCAGCGCAGGGCGATCCTGCTGAAGGCGGCCGGAGAGCTGTCCACGGCGGAAATCGCGGCGGCGCTCTCGGTCAGCACGGGCGCGGCGGAACAGCTGCTGGTGCGGGCACGGGCGGCATTGAGACAGATGGTGGACGGGGAGGACCGGACATGACGCAGGATCGGAAAGGCGGTCGGATGGACACGGAGGAAGACGACACTTTCGACAGGGCCCTGGCAGGGATGCTGCGGGAGCCCGGCGACAGCGACGTGGCGCTGCTGTCGCGGTCGGTGATGAGCGCGCTCGGCGACGGCGGCGCGGGGCAGGGGGCCGGACTCCCCGCGCGCGAGCTGGCCCATGAGCCGCTGCCCTGGGCGGCCGGGCTGGGCGGGCTGCTGCTGCTCGGGGCCGGGCTGGGCTATGCGCTGCTGCCGCGGCTGGCGGGCGACGAGCTGCTGGTGATCTTCGCGCTGCGGGACCTGGCCTCCGCGCTGGGAGGGCTGTGATGGTCCGCCGGGCAATGCGCCTGCGCCGCGGCCGGCTGGTGCTGGTCTGCGTGCTGGTACTGTCGCTTCTCGGCAATGCCGTGACCCTGGGCGCGGTGCTGCGGTTCCGCAGCCTGCAATCCGAGCTGCTCGGCGATGCCGGGACCGCGGCCTTCTACCCTCCGCCAGTCCGGCGCGCCCTGCGCGACGCGCTCGGGGCGCAGCGCGACAGCCTGATGCCGCTGCTGCATGCCGCTGCCGAGGCGCGGGCCGGGGTCGTGGCGGCAGGCACCGCGGAGCCCTTCGACCGGGCGGCGACCGAGGCGGCAATGGCCAGCTTCCGCGCCAGCGTCGATGCGCTTCTCGAAGGCGCGCAGCACATGGTGCTCGACACGCTGGAAGCCGAAGCCGCGAAGGACGGCTGAGACAGGGATGCCCCCGCCTCGCGGGGGTCCCGGACCGGCGGCGCCTCCTGTCCCCCGCAGGTGCCGCCGGTCCGGCCGGCGCCCCGCGCTCAGGGGCCGAAGATTCCGCCGGCGATGGCGCGGGCCAGTTCCGGGCCCAGCGGCTGGCCGCTGAGCAGCCGGTACCAGAAGGCGCCGTGCAGAAAGGCGGCCATGATCTCCGGATCGCGCCCTGCGGGCAGCTCGCCCAGGCGCTGCGCCTCGGCGAGGAAGGCGACCGCCAGGGCCTCGCGCGGCAGCACGAAGCGCTCGCGGAACATCCGGCAGAACTCGGGGTCCGACTGGGCCGCGGCGATCAGGCTGCGCAGCGTGCCGTCCTCGGCCGCGAGATGGTCAAAGACCTCGTTCAGGAACCGTTCCAGCTCGTCCCGCCCGGACCGGCCCTGCCCGGCAGCCGGCGGGGCCACGCGCGTCCCGGCATCCTCGAAGAACGCCTCCATCACCAGGTCGGCCTTGGTGTTCCAGCGGTTGTAGAGCGACTGCCGGGCGACCCCGGCTTCCTTCAGGATCGCTGCGACCGGGACGTTCTGATAGCCCCTCTCGCGCACGAGCCGCAGCGCCGCCGATTTCAGCGCGGCCCCCACCTTCTCGTCGCGCGGCCGGCCGGGCGGGACTGTTCCGGTTGCCATGCACATCCCCCTGTTCACGTGCGCACATGTTTTGCCGCTGGTAAATAGACTATGGTCTACTAAATGCTCCGGCAAGTGGCGGCCACAGCGCCGCCCCAGTCCTGTTCACATTTTTCAGGGAAGGGTTTCCATGGAAAAATCACGTCCGATCTGGGCGGTGACGGCCGTGCTGGCCCTGCTCGCGGTATTCCCGCCGATTGCCACCGACATGTATCTTGCCGCGATGGGCGATCTGGCCGATGCCTTCGGCGCTTCGCGGTCTGCTGCCGAGCTGTCGCTGTCGCTGTTCTTTCTCGGCCTCTGCGTGGGCCAGCTTCTCATGGGGCCGCTGATCGACGGCTTCGGCCGCAAGGGGCCGCTTCTGGCCGGCGTGCTGCTGTTCACCGCGACCTCGGCCGGGCTGCTGCTGACGCGCGACATAGCGGTCTTCAACACGCTGCGCTTCTTCCAGGCGGTCGGCGCCTGTGCCGGCATGGTGGTCGGCCGCGCGGTTGTCAGCGACCTGCATGCCGGGCGCGCCGCGGCCAAGATGATGACCGTTCTGGTGATGCTGATGACGCTGGGTCCGATCTTGTCGCCCTCGATCGGCGCGCTGCTGCTCGGCACGTTCGGCTGGCAGTCGATCTTCGTCGCCATGGTCGCCGTGGGCCTGCTGGCCCTTGTGCTGGCGCAGGCGGTCCTGCCCGAGACGCTGCCGCCCGGGAAGCGGGTGCCGCGTCCCTTTGCCGGCGCCTCCGGCAATGCCGCGATGCTCCTGCGGCGCAGGGCCTTCCTGCTGCCGGCGCTTGTCGCGGGCTTGATCCAGGGCGCCATGTTCGCGTTCATCACCGGTTCCTCGGGCGTGTTCCAGGGGGTGTTCGGCCTCGGCAGCACCGCCTATGGCGTGCTCTTCGGCCTCGTGGCCGCGGCGCTGGTCATCTTCGGGCAGGTGAACAGCTGGCTCCTGAACCGGCATGAGCCGCAGCGGATCGTCGATGCCGGGCTCCCGGTCTTCGTTGCAGCCGCAGCCGTGCTGGCGGCAGTGTCGTCCGGCGGGCCGCTCTGGCTGGTGCTGCTTCCGCTCTGGGTGGCCATCGGCATGGTCGGGCTGCTCTCCGCCAATGCGATGTCGATCACCATGGCGGCAAGCGGCGGCGGAGCGGGCATGGGGTCGGCGCTGCTCGGCGCGGTGCAGTTCGCCATCGCGTTCGTGGTCTCCAGCGGCGTCGCCCTGGCAGGGAGCGGGAGCGCCCTGCCGATGAGCCTCGGCATCCTCCTTCCCGGCACCGCGGCGCTGGCGCTGTGGGTTGCGCTTCGCCGGCGCGGGGTGGTGGCGGCCGGGAGCGCCGCCTGATCCCGGCCGGTTTTTCCGCGTGCGGGCCCGCCCGCCTCGTGCCACAAGAAGGACATGACGGGATCTCAGACCGAAAGGACCCACATGATGCCGATCCGGAGGAGCCTGCCCGCCGTCCTGCTTCTTGTTCTGGCCGCCGGATGCGGCGGCCCCCGGGGCACGGCCGTTCCGACCGCGCCCCTGACCTCCGCCGACCTCTCGGGATTGCTGGGCATGTCCTACAACCCTGCCATCGACCAGATGCGGGCGCTTGGCTACGAGAGCGTGCGCGCGCGCGGGGCCACGAGCTACTGGTCGGAGCCGCGCAGCGGCCGCTGCACGCGCATCGGAAGGTCGCGCGGCCGCGTGACCTCGGTGACGATGCTGTCTCCGGGCGAGTGCTGACCGCGCGCAACGCAGGCCCGCGCCGCGCGTGACCTCGGAGCGACAGCCTTCGGGCTGCAAAGCCGGAGGCTCGCGCGCCAACAGGCAGGATGCGCCCGGGCGTTCCGGCGTCAGAAAGCACAGGACACTCAGCCGGGCGTATCGCCGGGGGCGGGGTGGAGCGTCCGCCTGTTTTCCTCGGCCTGCCGCCGTGCCGGATGGAGCCATGGGACCGCCGCAGGTCGCCCGTCGCGGCGGTTCCGGCCTGTTCTGGAAAAGGTGGTCAGGCCGCGGGCAATGCAGCCGCTTTCGGAACATCACCGCACCTTAGCCGGTGCAGATGGTCATCGGGGATGTGGGGCAGAGCCGACCGCGGACCGCAAAGGCAATCACGGTGCCGATCGCCCGGCTCCCGAGGACGCTGGCCAGCCGCAGGGCCTTCTTCCGGCTGGCGGCCGACCGGCTCGAAGCGGATTGCGGCCTGCCGCAGGGCGACCTGATGATCAACATGGTGACGGCCTCCGAGAGCGGCTGGTCCTTCGGCTCGGGAAAGGCGCAGTTCCTCGGCGGCGAGCTGTGATTTGAAAGGGCCCCGCCGGGATCACCTGGCGGGGCTGGAGTGTCCGGCGGGTTTCCGCGCCCGCCGGGATGCCGTCAGCCGAACATCGTGTCCGGGATGAAGGTCGCGATGGCGGGGAAGGCGATGATCAGCAGCAGTCCGAGGACCATCGCCAGCAGGAACGGCGTCACGCCCCGGAACACCGTCGTCAGGGCCACCTCCGGCCCGGCCACGCCGCGCACCACGAAGACGTTCATGCCCACCGGCGGCGTGATCATCCCCATCTCGATCACGATCACGGCCACCACGCCGAACCAGACCGGGTCGAAGCCGAAGCCGGTGATGACCGGGAAGACGATCGGGATGGTGATGACCAGCATCGACAGCCCGTCCATGAACATCCCCAGCACGACATAGGCCAGCAGGATCACCGCGAGCGTGCCGTAGGGGCCGAGGCCCAGCGTCTGCAGCTCGGCGCCGAGGGTCGCCGGGATATGGGTGATCGCCAGGAACGGGTTCAGCACGTTGGCGCCGATCACCACCATGTAGAGCATCGCCGAGGTCTTCAGCGTGTCGAGCACGGCCGCCTTGAACCCCGCCCAGCCCAGCCGCCGCTGCACCAGCGCCATCAGGATCACCAGCCCGGCGCCGATGCCGGAGGCCTCCACCGGGGTGAAGACGCCCAGGTAGATGCCGCCGATCGAGACCAGGATCACGCCGAAGAGCGGCCAGGCCTCGGAGGACACGCGGATGCGCTCGGCCCAGGTGAAGACCGGCCCCTGCGGCCCGGCCGCGGGGTTCAGCGTCGCGACCAGCCAGATCACGCCCATGAAGAGCGCGGCCAGCAGGATGCCCGGCAGGATGCCCGCCATGAACAGCCGTCCGATCGATTCCTCGGTCAGGATCGCGTAGAGCACGAAGCCGGTCGAGGGCGGGATCAGGAAGCCGAGCGTGCCGCCCGCCGCGACCGAGCCGGTGGCGAGGCTGTCGGCATAGCCGAGGCGCTTCATCTCCGGCAGGGCGACCTTGCCGAGCGTCACGGCGGTGGCGACCGACGAGCCCGAGACCGCCGAGAAG
>NZ_JAATVU010000323.1 GCF_013184745.1 Mangrovicoccus sp. HB161399 | reverse complement strand
CAGGGACGCCCCATCCGATGCCCCTCCCCCCCCTTGGCCGCCGGGCCGCCGGTCGTCTCCGATCCGGCGGCCGTACTGCGCCCACCATTCCATCACGCGCGCCTCGACCCTGCCGAGATCCCTGCCGCCAGCCAGCGCGCGGGCCATGCATTCCGGTTCGCCGACCTCGAGCACGATGATCCGCTGGGGCTTGAGGGTTTGGGCCCACCAGTCCCGGTGCTTCGCCTTCGGCTCGGACACGACGAACCATGCAGCGGCATGGGGACCGGGGCGCGACAGGCCGCCCAGCATGGTGTTGCGCTGCCAGAGCGCGGCATTCAGCCAGCGCTCCCGCGGCCAGCCGTGCATCGGTTCGCCCGACAGGTCCGAGGCGATGCGGTCGAGATCGATCACCAGGTCGCCAGGACCGGCGCTTGCCTCGGCCAGCGTCGTCTTGCCCGAGCAGGGCGGCCCGCAGATGATCGTCAGGGGAATGGCCGACGGCTGCAGCCATTTGGGATGGATGGCC
>NZ_JAATVU010000322.1 GCF_013184745.1 Mangrovicoccus sp. HB161399 | reverse complement strand
GCTAGTTGTTCAGTCCCGGCATCTGGTGGATCGGATCAACATTGAATCTGTCTGGTTCAGATGTCCAGATTTTGCAGATGTATTCGTATGGCGTGAGGCCGCTGAGTGTCTTCGAGCGTCGAGCGAAGTTGTAGGCCGCCATGAAGTCAGCGAGGTGCGTCCGGAGTTGATCGTGGCTGTCGCAATGGAAGCGTTTGACGGTCGCGTCCCTGATTGTCCGGTTCATGCGTTCGGCTTGACCGTTGGTCCACGGGTGGTTTGGCTTGGTCAGGCGATGCTCGATCCCGTTGACCTCGCAGATCATGTCGAAGCGGATTTGCCGGGAATAGGCGGTGTTCCGGTTCCGAGGCTGCTCGGCGAACTGGATGCCGTTATCGGTCAGGATTGTGTGGATGCGGCAGGGAACGGCTTTGAGCAGGTGCTCCGGGAACTCCCACGCCGTCCGTCTGCCGGCCTTCTCGACCAGCTGAGTGACCGCGAACTTGCTGGTGCGATCGATTGCCACGAAGAGA
>NZ_JAATVU010000321.1 GCF_013184745.1 Mangrovicoccus sp. HB161399 | reverse complement strand
GCCGCCGGGACCGGCGAGACGGCTGATCCCGGGGGCTGGCCTGCCGACGGTTGCGCCGCCGCCCATCGGGCCCGGACCGGTGGCGCCGCGACGGGCAGTTCCGGGCACCGCCGGCGGCGCATGCGGCGCTGCCGGGTTCGCGGCCGGCTGCGGGCGGGCCCGCATCGCCCTGCATGCCGTGCAGGAGGCGCGGTTCCCGGCGATCGGCGGGCGGACAACGCGGCACGAGGGCCATGCCCTGCCCCGGCGGCACGGAAAGCGCATCGGGGAGCTTTTCGGCTGCTCGAAGACGGTCCCCGTCACGGCGCAGACCGTCCATCGCGGGCCCGAGAGGGTCCGCTCCCGCTTCATCCCCGCGCTGGCGGCGGCAAACCTCGCCAGGCTGCCGCCGCCTTGGCGGTTTGAAGGCGCCGACCTTCGCCCGCCAACGCCGCGAGGCCGGGAGAGGCCGGGAGGTTGCGCAGCCCGTCCGGCACGGCGGAAACCGTTCCGCCCGCACGGCTATGTCGGCAGCCTGC
>NZ_JAATVU010000320.1 GCF_013184745.1 Mangrovicoccus sp. HB161399 | reverse complement strand
TGGCGCAACCTTGGCGACTGCCGACGGACGAGGGCTGGCTCCACCTGGCCGCCGTCAAGGACATGGCAACGATGGAGATCGTGGGGCGGTCGATGTCGGAGCGGCTCAGGAGCAGCCTCGCGGCCGACGCGATGCGGATGGCGCTGCAGAACCGGCGGCCGGTACTGGGGCTGATCTGTCGCTCCGATCGCGGAATCCAATACGCCAGCAGCGATTGCCGGCGGCTTCCGGATGCCTGGAAGGCAACGGCCTCCATGGGCCGGAAGGGTGATTGCCTCGATAACGCACCGATGGAGAGCTTCTTCGGATCGTTGGCGAACGAACTCGTCCACTGCACCAGGTTCCGGTCGCGCCGCGAGGCCAGGGCGGCGCTGTTCGAGTGCATCGCCATCTTCTGCAAGCGGAAGCGCCGCCACCCGAGCATCGGATGCCGCACGCCCGGGCAGGCAAGGATCGACATGTCCGCAAAGATGGGCGCATAGTGAACATCCGCCCAGTCCGGGAGCCGGGGGCAAGGTCA
>NZ_JAATVU010000319.1 GCF_013184745.1 Mangrovicoccus sp. HB161399 | reverse complement strand
CTTCTGAACCGGCAGATCGATGCCGTGAAGTCGGAGCGCGACGCCCTGCTCGACGAGACGCAGACCGCCGGTTCGACGCCGTCCCCTGTGCGAACGCTGCTTGGTCTCAAGGGCATCGGCCCGGGCTTTGCCGGTGCCCTGTGGTCCGAAGGGCTGTTCCGGACCTTCACTAACAGGCGTCAAGTTGCGGCCTATGCCGGGCTCGCGCCGACACCGTGGAAAAGCGGCACGATCAACCATGAACAGGGCGTCTCCAAGGCGGGCAATCCCCGCCTGCGGGCCATTGCCGTCGAAATGGCCTGGCTCTGGCTGCGGCACCAACCGGGTTCGGCGCTCGCCCGGTGGTATCACGACCGGGTCCGCCAGCTTGGTCCGCGCGCGAAGAAGGTCACGATTGTTGCGCTGGCGCGGAAGCTTCTCGTTGCCCTTTGGAAATACGTGACCAGCGGCGTCGTGATCGAGGGAGCAGCCATGAAGACTGCGTGAGCGCCAGACCAGATTGAAGACGAACGACTTCCAGCGTTCC
>NZ_JAATVU010000318.1 GCF_013184745.1 Mangrovicoccus sp. HB161399 | reverse complement strand
CGCCCATCGGGCTCGGACCGATGGCGCCGCGATGGGCAACTCCGAGCACCGCTGGCGACGGCGCCCCAATGGCCGCCCCCGGAGCCGGTCCGGGCCGTGAAGCGCGAACTCCCTGGCAATGAAAGGAAAGATCGGGCCGCCATGGCCGCTGCCGGTTGTGCGGGTGGGGCGCCGCCTCCGCCGCGGGTTCCGGCCGTTCCGCCTCGTCAGGCGCCGGACCTTCCGCGAATTCGCGGCCATGCCCCGATGCCGGAGCCCGGCACCGGCCCGGCGGCAGCCATGGCCCCCGACCTCGCCTGCGATCGCCCGGATGTCCTGAGTGACAGCGGTGTCTCCGGGCCTGGGGCCGGGATCGGCACGGAAGCTGGACCCCGCGACGTCCATCGGCTCGCATCCCCGTCGGCATTCCGCCCCCGGGGCCGGCAGTCCCGCATGCCGGCGCGTTTCCCGGCGGGCCTCCGGAGCGTTGAGCCCTTTTCCGGAAACCCGGTCCCGGGAGCCTGGCGCCCGGCAAGCCGCTCCGGCGCAACGATCCGGGCTCCGCATCCGGCCA
>NZ_JAATVU010000032.1 GCF_013184745.1 Mangrovicoccus sp. HB161399 | reverse complement strand
GAAGTGGAAGGCGGATCAGAAAACGATCCGCGGGATCGTTTTCCCGCCGGACAGTCGAGAACGGCCGAAACCCTCCTTCTGAGTCCCCCCCCCCTTGAGCCCGCTGCCTGCTGATGGGCGCGGATCACCATTCGGCGCTGCGCTCGGACCAGTGGCGCTTGCGCCTCATTATCGATCATCTGCACACGGGCGGGCACGAGGTCGCTGTCGTTGAGAAACAGCAGGATGGTCTCCCATAGTCCGGCCTGGGTCCAGCGTCGGACCTGGCGGTAGACGGACCCCCATTTTCCGAACTCTCCGGGCAGGTCGCGCCATGGGGCACCGGTCCGTGCGATCCAGAATATGCCATCCAGAACAAGGCGATGGTTGACAGGTTTGCGGCCATTCGGGGCGCGGATGGCGGCGATGAAATGCTCGAAGAACCGCCATTCCTCGTTGGTCATCAGATTCCGCGCCAAGATCACCTCCGTCGTAGCGGCGATCTTGAATCACGGAGGCGACTGGCTGTGAATCCCTTTTGTCAACACGGCCTAGTCTCGGCTCCGCCGGGACACCGGGCTGCTTCGCGGTCGCTGCAGGTCTCCACCCGCGCCCAAGACGCTCCGAGTGCCGCGGCCAGATTGCCCGCACTCGCCGGTTTTGCTTCGAGACACAGCCCCTTGCCCTGTCTCTTCCAGGTTGCACCCGAAAATGCGCTGGTGGCGGCATCGACCGACTGCGCCCCACGCATGGCGGGACCGACGAGTCCGGTCTCGCAGCCTTGGGCCTGCCGGGCGCGGGGTCATTCCGCCGTCGCGGCGCCTGCGGGTCGATCAGGGCAAAGACGCGGGACAGCGGCGGATCCTGCGCATCCAGGCAGACGCGGGTCCCAAGCTCGGCCAATGAGCCAGGACTGGCAGGAACGCGACAGCCAGGCTGCGCGTCGCGGCCGATGCCATGGTCCGGGCGCGAGGACCGCGCAGGACGCGGCAGGAGGTCCGGCGCGATGACGGGCTTTCGGGCTGCGAAGGGGGCGGCGCCGATGCCGCACGGGGCCTGACATTGATTGCTCCGGCCATATATGCCGGAGGATGCACAGGGAAGTCTGGGAGAGCGCTACCATGCACGAAGCAGTTGCAGCCGGGAAAGTTGCCGTGGTCACCGGCGGGGCCTCCGGCATCGGGTTGGAGGCGGCCAGGGGATTTGCCGCGCGGGGCATGAAGGTCTGCGTGGCGGACCTGCCCGGCGACCGGCTCGATGCCGCGGCCGGGGTTCTGGAAGCGGCAGGGGCGGCGGCTGCGCTCTGTGTTGCCGCCGATGTCTCCGATCCCGGGCAGCTGCGCGCGCTCGAGGCGCGGGTCGCCGCCGAGCTGGGGCCGGCCAGCGTGCTGATGAACAATGCGGGCATCCAGCCGGGCAGCTCGATCTTCGACGAGGAAGGCAGCTGGCAGCGGATCATCGACGTCAACATGATGGGGATCATCCGCGGCTCCCAGATATTCGCGCCCGCGATGATCGCGTCGGGCAAGCCCGGCCTGATCATCAATACCGGGTCAAAGCAGGGGATCACGACGCCGCCCGGCGATCCGGCCTACAACGTCTCCAAGGCCGGGGTGAAGGCCTTCACCGAGGCGCTGCAGCACGAATTGCGCAATATCGGCGGCTGCCGGGTGGAAGCGCGCCTGCTGATCCCGGGCTTCGTCTTCACGCCGCTGGCCGCGGGCGGGCGGACCGAAAAGCCGACGGGCGCCTGGACGGCAGGGCAGCTGGCCGATTTCCTGTTCGACGCGCTGGAGGGGGACGACTTCTACATCCTCTGCCCTGACAACGATGTCGACCGCAGGACCGACGAGAAGCGCATCGCCTGGGCTGCGGGCGACATCATCGAGAACCGTCCGCCGCTGTCGCGCTGGCATCCCGGCCATTCCGATGCGTTCAAGGCCTGGATGGATGGCTGACGGACCGCCCGGGCAGGGCCGCGCGGCGATTCCAGTGGCCGCGGACAGGGCGCGGGCGCCGGACACGCAGACGTGTTGCGCATCCTGCGGCACTGTCGTCTGCCGGTCATGTTCATGTTCTATGCCGCGCGCAAGGCAACCCCGGAGCGGACCAGTGGCGATCGACATAATGCGGGACAACGGCGGATTTCTGGTCCGCCACCTGCTGGACAGAGGCGAAATCCTGGCGACCGTCCGTTTCTGCCGCGAGGCGGATGCGGAGGAATTCGCGCTGCTGTGGCGGGACTGGACCCGCGCCGAGGACGAGCTGCGGCAGCGCGGGATGACCGCGGCCTAGGGAGCGCGGCTCCGGCGGTCCGGCGCGGCCGTCAGGCCGGGCCGCGGCTCTGGCGCAGGATGCGGTCGGCCACCGCGCTGTCCGGCGCGGTGCCCTCCTCTTCCAGCCGGCGCCACCGTTCCAGCAGCGGCTGGCCGGAATTGCGGCAGTGCAGCCGCATCGCCGCCCGCGCGGCGCGGGCATCGCCGGCGTCCAGCGCGGCGACGATCGCCTCGTGCTCGCCGCGGGAGAACCGCGCGATGTCGGCGGGGCCCTGGCGGTTGTTGAGACGCGTCCATTCCGGGAATTGCTGGCGGGCATGCCAGAATTCCCCGACGACCTGGACGAAGAAGGCATTGCCGGTGGCGCGCGCGACGGCGAGATGGAATTCGCGGTCGCAGGCCTCCACCAGGTCGAACGGCGCCGCCGCGTCGCACATCCCCTCGATGCAGTCGCGCAGATGGACGATCTGCGCGGCGCCCAGGGTGCCGGCGGCGATGGCGGCGATCTCGGGCTCGAAGGCATGGCGCGCCTCCACCAGCTCGAAGAAGCCGGGCAGCGTGGCGCTTTCGGCCGCTTCCGGCGGCAGGGCCGGGGCCACGAAGGCTCCGGCGCCGTAGCGGGTCACGACGAGCCCCATCAGCTCCAGCGCGATCATCGCCTCGCGCACGGTCGTGCGGCTGACGCGCAGCTGTTCCACCAGATCCTTGTCGGCTGGCATCTTCGAGCCGGGCGGATAGTCCCCGGCGCGGATCCGCGCGGCGATGCTGTCCGCGGCCAGCCGGTAGCGCGGCTTCTGGTCGATCGGATCCAGGCGGGGCAGGCCGGTCATGATGCGGGCAGGTCGTCCTCTAGATAGAAGCCCACGTTCTCGGCGAAACCGGCATCGGCGGCAAGCCCCAGATCCAGGGCCTTCCGCGGCCGGTAGTCGAAGCGCCAGCCCTGGACGATGGCTTCGATCTCGGGCTGCTTCTCCCAGCGGATCAGCTTTGCCGGGGCTGGGCCCGCGACCTCGGTCATGGCGTCGATCATCTCGCGGATCGACAGGCGCTGCCCGGGCATGATCATGCAGCGCTGCTGTCCCAGCGCGGCGGCGTCGAGCTCCGCGCCCTTGAGGAGGTTTTCGACGCAGCGCCGCGGGCTGAGATAGTAGTGCTCGAACTCCGGATCCACCGGACAGACCGCGGGTTCGCCGTTCAGCGGTTCGCGGATGATCGAAGACATGAAGGACGAGGCCGCGCGGTTTGGCTTGCCCGGGCGCACCGCGATGGTCGGCAGCCGGAAGCCGCGGCCGTCGGCGAAGCCCCGGCGGGAATAGTCGTTGAGCAGCAGCTCGCCGATCGCCTTCTGCGCGCCGTAGGAGGTCTGCGGATTCGGGATCGTCCAGTCCTCGATCGGGTCGGGCACGTCGCCGCCGAAGACTGCCAGCGAGGAGGTGAAGACCACGACCGGGCAGGTGCCGAGTGCGCGGCAGCGCTCCAGCAGGTTCAGCGTGCCGAAGAGGTTGACCTGCATGCCCGCGTCGAATTCCGCCTCGGCATGGGCGGAGACGACGGCGGCGAGGTGGAAGATCACCTGCGTCTCGGACGTCACCAGCGCATCGAGCTGCGCCCGGTCGGTGATGTCGGCGGCGCGGCAGGTCACGGGGAATGGCGCGTCGAGCGGCGCGGGCTCGGCCAGGTCGGCCAGGGTCAGGCCGGTCACGGCCTTGCCGCGCAGGATGCCGGACGCGGCGAGGGCTGCGGCGATCTTGCGGCCGATGAAGCCGCCGCCGCCGAGGATCAGGACGTTCATTCTGGGTCACTCGCAGGAATTGGGGGTGCACGGAAACGGTGGCCGCGGGAGGAGCCGCGGCCACCGGGAGGGCGGCCGGGCGTCAGTCGTCGTCCAGGCCGATGCGGTGCAGGAAGGCCTTGTGGCTGGCGACCATCTCGGCCGTCTCCGGCGTCTTCTTGGCCCATTCGTCCCAGCGCGCGACTGCCGCCTCGCGGAACTTGGCGCGGTCCTCGGCGGACCAGTCGTAGAAGGTCACGCCCTTCGCGGGCAGCTCGGCCAGCGCTTCGCTGTTGAGCACCTCTGTGCGCATCAGCAGCCGCATCGCCAGCGCCTCCATCGCGTTTTCCAGGATCGCCTGCTGGCCGGAGCTGAGCTTCTCCCAGGCGGCGGTGGAACAGGCGAGGTGGTCCGAGGACATCGAATGGAAGCCCGGATAGGTCGTGTGCTTGGCGATGTCGTAGATGCCGTTCGACAGGTTCGCCGCCAGGGTCGAGGCATCGGCGCCGTCGATGATGCCGGTCTCCAGCGAAGTGAAGATCTCGGTGTAGTCCATCACCACGGGGCTGGCGCCGAGCGAGGCGAAGATCTCCGATTCCATCCCGGGCGGCGAGCGGAACTTCCAGCCCTGGAGGTCGGCGATCCCGGCAAGCGGCGCGGAGGAGGCCAGCGATTCCTGGCCGCCCAGATAGGCGCCGATGAAATGCATGCCGTTGGCCTCGTAGAGCTTCTGGATCGCCTCGCGGCCGCCGCCTTCCTCGATCCAGGCCAGGTACTGGATGGGCGTGTCATAGCCGCCCATGACGTCCGCGACGAACTGGAAGGCCGGGTTCTTGCCTGCCTGGTAGCTTCCGTTCGTCATGTCGCAGTCGATGATGCCGTTGGCGGCAGCGTCGAAGGTTTCGGCCGAGGCCACGACCGAGGAGCTGTAGAACATCTCTATGTCGATGCTGCCCTCGGACATGGCGCGCACCTGCTCGACGAAATCGGCGACGAGCTTGCCCGAGACGGCCTCGGGGGCCTGGTGGGTCTGGATGCGCAGGGTGACGGTGTCGGCCGCCCATGCGGCCGCGGTCGTGGACAGCAGGGCTGCCACGGCAAGCGTGTATTTCATTCGTTCCTCCCTTTTGTGCGGAGAGGCTAGCGGGGCATCCGGCAGATTGCCAGACAATTCGGCAATCCTGTCGCCAGGGACGGTCCCGCTCCCCGTTGCTGTAGCGCAGCATTGCGGCGATGCTCCGCCTGCAGGACCGGTGGTCCGCTATTCCGGGTCGGGATGCCGAAGCCGGGACCCGACGGCAGGCCGTCGATATCGCGCTGGCCGCCAGCCGGGCCTGCCCGTCGGCGGCAATGACCGGCACAGCGCGACCGCCCCGCTGGATGGCAGCGGCCGGAGGATGGCGAGGACCGGGGATCTGGTCAGGCCGGCCCCGCGGCATCGGCCGCACCCATTGCAGGCCGGTCAATGCCCGCGGGCCCCCGGGGCCGGTTCGCTCAGGCCCGTGCTGCCGGTACCGCAGCTGCATGTCCCGGCGACGCGAAACAAGGGACGGGGGGCAAAGGGCCGGACGATGCGCTGCAAGGCGAGATCGGCACCGCTGGTTTCCGGCAAATCAGGGACATGGTCTGCGGTCGCGACCTTCATCCGCAGCAGACGGCGCTGCTTCGGATGCGCAACAGCTTGCGCGGATCCAAAAGGCCCCATGTTGGCAGCCATCTCCGGCTCGAGGGCACCGCCGCCGGTCGCGGTCTGCCTCGGAAAAGTGGTCCGGACGTATCGGTATTGCCGATACGGGACCGATGCCGATTGAGACTTGGCCCGTGGCGCCATGATGCGCGCTTCCGGCTCGGTCCGCCTCCTCGACACCGTGGACCGGATCATGGCCGGCACATGGGCCAACGACGGGGCCGTCATGCCGTGCGCCAGACGCCCGGCCTGCCGCGGCGGGCTCCGGCAATTTGGGATGGATCTGCGCCTGCGCTGGTGGCGGCGGGCGGAGGCGCCACGCACCCGGCCTGCTCCGCCGGAGCCCGAAAGGTTGCCGCGGCCAGAACGATGCGGAACGCGGCGCTGCGTTGCGGACGGCGGAGCCGGTGCCGCGGAACCTGCTCGGCCAGGGAGGGACGGCACTGCTCCATGCGATGATCGCCCGGCGGGGCCCGCTTCAGAACCTCTCCAGCCGGTAGGGGGCCGGATCGACCAGCGGCGGCGCGCCGGTCACCAGATCGGCGGCGAGCTGGCCTGCCGCTGGGGCCGTGCCGAAGCCGTGGCCGGAGAAGCCGGTGGCGAGCGTCAGCCCCGGGATCCGTGCCGCGGGCCCGATCACCGGATTGGAATCCGGGGTGATGTCCATCGTTCCCGCCCAGGCCTCTTCGATGCGGGCCCCGGCGAAGGCTGGCCAGGCGGCAGAGAGATTGGCCAGCGCTTCTTCGTTCAGCGTCGGGATCGTCGGCGGGTCCATGACGCGCACGGTCTCGAAGGGCGACGGCCGGTCCTGCCGCCAGCGCCGCTTCAGGCGCAGGTCGTCGAGGCTCTGGCGGTTCACGGTGATACGCAGCAGCCCGCGCTGGTCGCGCAGCAGGTGCAGGTAGCGCATGCCGATCAGCAGGTGGTCCGCCACCAGCGGGCAGGAGAGCGCGCCGCGCTGGGTGATGACGTAGCCGCCGTCCGCGTGCTTGCGGAAGGAGAAATCCGGACCGCCGACGGCGATGTCGGTCGGCCCCTCCATCGAGGCGGTGCGGAAGACAGAGCAAGTCAGCGGCAATGCCGGCAGCGCAATCCCCAGATTTCCGAGGAAGCGCCGCGACCAGAGACCGCCAGCCAGCAGAACCGCATTGCAAGTGACTTCGCCGCGTTCGGTGACGACCCCGCTGACCCGCCCGCCGGAGGTCTGCAGGCCCCGCACGGCGCAGCCCTCGATGATCTTTGCCCCTTTGGCGATGGCAGCCGCGGCGATGGTGCTGGCCGCCAGGGTCGGCTCGGCACGGCCGTCCGACGGGGTGAACACCCCTCCGGCCCAGCTGCCTGCCCCGCCCGGCACCAGCGCGCCGATCTCCGCCGCGCCCAGCATGCGGGAGCCGAGGCCGAGACCGTTGACGGAACCGAGCCAGGTCTCATGCGCCTGCAGCTCGGCCTCGCTCCGGGCCAGGAACATGATCCCGGCCTGCCGGTAGCCGACGTCGCGTCCGGTGCGGGCGGGCAGCTCCGCCCAGAGCCGGTCGGCCGCCAGCGCCAGCGGCAGGTCGGCGGGCGCGCGCGAGGTCTTGCGCACCCAGCCAAGATTGCGCGAGCTCTGTTCGCCCGCGATCCGGCCCTTCTCCAGCACGGTGACGGGAATGCCGCGCTCGGCGAGAACCAGCGCGGCTGCCAGCCCGACGATGCCGCCGCCGATCACGGCGACCTCGGTCTGCGCGGGCAGCTCCGCGGATGCTTCCACGGGGGCGATCTTCGGGGCCATGGCGATGCTCCTGCGGGCAGCTCAGAGGGAGAGGGTCTTGCGCTCGGTCGGGGCCGCCGAGGCGCCGCGGAAGGCGGTGACCTCGATCTCGACCTTGTAGACGGCGGAGCCGAGCGGCGGGCAGGTGACGGTGGCGGCCGGGTCGATGCCGCGGAAGGTCTGCCCGACGATGGTCATCACCGTCTCGGTATCGGCCGGATCCTGGATGAAGATGCGGCTGGCGACCACATCGCCCAGGCCGCTGCCGACCGCGGCAAGCGCCCGCCCGATGTTGGCGAAGACCTGCAGCGTCTGGTCGCCCACGTCCTCGGGGATTTCCTTGGTTTCCGGGTTCCGCCCGGCGGTGTTCGACACGAAGATCCAGTCATCCACCGCGACGATGCGCGAATAGCTGGCGTGGTCCTCGAATTTCGAGCCGGTCTTGATCTTGGTGATTTTCGTCATGGGAGGGCCTTTCGGGATCGGGAAGGGCCCCGGCTGCAGCCGGGGCGGGAGGGCTCAGCGCAGGGCCGGTTCGGACCAGAGGTTCAGCGGCACGCCGATGCCGCGCTCCAGCGCGTTGCGGTAGACCACCGTGCCCCAGGCGACATCCTCGACCGGCATGCCGCCGACCGACATCATGATGATCTCGTCCTCGCTGCGGCGGCCCGGCGCGTCGCCCGCGACGATCGCGCCCAGGTCCTCGAGCGCAGCGGCCTGCATCGTTCCGGCCGCGACCATGTCCATGAACTTCACGCCGATCAGCGGGATATGCACATGGGCGGGCTTCGGCACCTCCTCGAACCAGGCCTCGTAGAGCCCGGTATTGTCGAGCACCTTGCGGATCCCGGGCGCTTCCATGCCTGCGTCGAAATTGGTCGCGGCGGGCATGGCGAGGAAGGTGCCGGGGGCGACCCACTCGCGCTTGACCAGCGGGTAGTCCTCCGGCTTGCCGACCTCGGCGGATGCGCAGTAGGTCACGATGTCCGAGCCGCGCACGACCTGCTCGATATCGTCCACGACTTCGATCCTGGTGACCTGCGGATAGTTCTCCCGCACCCAGGCAGTGAAGACGTCTAGGCTCTTCTGCCCGCGGCCCTTGACCTTCACGGTGTCGATCCCGGGACAGGCGGCGATGAAGGCGGCAAGCGCGGTGCGCGCCATCACGCCGGGCCCGAAGATGCCGACCACCCTGGAGTCCTTCCGCGCCAGGTGCCGCGCGCCGACGCCGGGCACCGCGCCGGTGCGGTAGGCTGAAAGCAGGTTCGCCGACATGTAGGCCAGGGGCGCGCCGGTATCGGCGTCGTTCAGCGTGAACATCAGGATCGAACGCGGCAGGCCCTTGTCGCGGTTGGCGATGTTCGAGCCGTACCACTTCACACCGGCCGTGCCGAAGCTGCCGCCCAGATAGGCGGGCATCGCCATGAAGCGGCGGTCGGCGGTGGGTTTCGGCATGGACGGAAACGGCGAGGTCTCGGGGAAGGTCACCATCGCGCCGTGGCTGTCGCTGTTCGGTCCGGCCATGCGGTAGTCGCCGCGATGCAGGAGCGCGAACATTTCCTCCATGCAGTCGACGCAGGCGGGCATGTCGGTGACGCCGGCACGGATCATGTCCTCCTCGGAGAGGTAGAGGAAGTCGATCTTCGGCAGGTCGGGGCGTGTCTGCAGGTCTTTCATCTGCTTGGTCCTTCTGGGTCTGGATTTCGGGAAGAGGGTCAGTCGAGGCCGCGGCCCAGCCCGGCATAGAGCGCCGGATTGCGCCGCCGGATGCCGAGCGCGGCGAGCCCGCCGGCAAGGCCGGTTCCGACCACGAGAAGCGGGAAGGCGAGCACGATCGCGCTGTCGCTGCCGGTCAGCATCGAGATGTTGGCGCCGACCAGGACGAAGGCCGCGGCGAGCCCCGCCGTCGCCAGCGCGGGTGCGGCGAGCACCACGAGCAGCGAACGGCCATGGGGCTGGCGGCGGAAGAAGCGGATCACCGAGGCCGAGACGAGGATCTGGGTGGCGAGGATCGCCAGCACCGCAAGCCCGGCCATCCAGGAGAACACCACCGTGTAGGGATCGGCCGCGCCGAAGGCGAAAGCTGCGAGGATCAGGGCGACCAGCCCGGCCTGCACCAGCCCCGCGACATGCGGCGAGCCGTGCTCGGGATGGACATGGGCCATCTTGCGCCACAGCAGGCTCTCGCTGGCCAGGGTGTAGAAGTAGCGGTTCAACGTGTTGTGGAAGGACAGCAGGCAGGCAAAGAGGCTGGTCAGCAGAAGCAGGTTCATCACCTGCACGGACCACGGTCCCAGAAGCTCCGCCGCCGCGTCGAAATAGAAGCCCTCCAGCGATGCCTCCGCCGCCGCGCGGACGCCGGAGGGTCCGTAATGCTGCGAGATCGCCCAGGTCGAGAGCGCATAGAAGCCGGTGATCAGCAGCACCGCCACATAGGTCGCGCGCGGAATGGTGCGCTCCGGGCTATGCGCCTCCTCGGCGAAGATCGCGGTGGCCTCGAAGCCGACATAGGCGCCGAGCACGAAGACCATCGAGACGCCCAGACCGGGGGCGAAGACCTCGGAGGGGCGGAATCCCGACAGGCTCATCCCCTCGGGACCGCCGCCGTTCAGCACGATGGCCACGTCGAGCATCAGCAGGATCGCCAGTTCGGCCAGCATGCAGGCGCCGAGGATGCGGCCCGATATGGCGATGTTGCGCCGCCCGAAGAAGACCACGGCCGCAAGCGCGGCCAGCGCCCAGGCCCACCAGGGCAGGTCGAGGCCCAGCGGCGCCAGGGTGGCCGACATGAAGACGGCGAAAAGCGCGTAGATTCCGATCTGGATGGCGAAATAGGCCATCAGCGCCATCACGGCGCCGGCGATCCCGGCCGCGCCGCCGAACCCCTTGGCGATGTAGCTGAAGAACCCGCCCGCGCCGGAGATGTAGGGCGTCATTGCCGTGTAGCCGACGGAGAAGAGCAGGTAGAGCGCGCCTGCCAGCACGAAGGCGCCGGGCACGCCCGCGCCGTTGCCGAAGGCGAAGGCCGGGGGCGTGGCGCCCACCACTGCGGTCATCGGTGCCGCCGCGGCCACCACGAAGAATACGATATGGGCAAGGCCTATCGAGTTGCCCTGGAGTCGGCTTCCGCCGGTCATGTCGGTCATGTTCTCTTGTCCCTGTTGCACGTGTGCCGTGAATGGGACTCGGTTAGCGCCGGGACCTGCCGCAGCGGCCATTGCCGCGCGCGCCATGAATCCGATAGTCTGCGCCAAGTGGCGCTTCAGAACGGGGGATCCGTGCAGAATGTCGACCGGGACCGGACCGCTGCCGGAATTCCTGTCCGTCAGGGCGATAATTCTTGAGCCGATTTTCGCGCTCTTCGATGAGGATCCGGGCGCTTTGGGAACGCTCCTGCGCCGCCGCGGCATCGATTCGCGGGTGCTGGAGGACCGCTATGCCCCGGTGCCGCTGCCTGCCTACCTGGGCCTTTTCGAGGATGCCGCGGCGCATCTGGGCGAACCCGATCTCGGGCTGCGGCTGGGCGCGCAGGTGCGGCCGGGCAGTTTCGGGCCGATGGGGCTGCGCGCCGCGCAATGCGCCACGATCCGCCGCGGGCTCGACAGCCTGGTGCGCTTCAGCTCGGCGCTGCAGAGCGGCACGCAGGTCAGCCTCGAGGAGGCGGAGGGCGATCTCTGCCTGCGCTACCTGATTGCCGCGCCGCAGGTCGCGCCCTGCCGCCAGGACAGCGAGTTCACCCTCGCAGGGATATGCAGCCTGATCCGGAAGGGATACGACCTGCGCTGGCGGCCCGTCGAGGTGCATTTCCAGCATGCCGCGCCCGAAGCGCCCGGCGAGGTGGCGCGCTGGTTCGAGGCGCCGGTGCTGTTTTCGCAGCCGTCCAACATGCTGGTCATCGCGGCGCGGGATGCGCAAAGGGTCTGCCGGGAGGAGGACCCGGACATGCTGGAGCTGATCGACCGCCACCTCGCCGGGCTGGTGGGCGAAGCGCATCGCGGCCAGTCTGCCAGCAACCAGGTCCGGGCGCTGATCGCGCTCAATCTCGGCGCCCGGCCGATCGACCTGGACATGATGGCGGGGCTGCTGCAGACCTCGCGCCGCTCGCTGCAGCGGCGGCTGGCGGAGGAAGGCGCGACGCTGAGCGGGCTCCTGCAGGAGCATCGCCGGGAGCGCGCCGAACGCCTGCTGCAGGAAGGCGGAAGGAGCATCGAGGCGATTGCCGAGGCGCTCGGCTATGCCGACGGCACCGCCTTCTGGCGCGCCTACCGCAGATGGACCGGACGCAGTCCCAGCCAGTCCGGCTCGGGAAATCCGCCCGGAAGCTGAGCCCGGGCGGAACACCCTGTCCTGCGCCCGGCCCGCATCCTGCGGGAACCGGGCCGAACCGCTTCCTTGAAGCCAGCCGTGCCAGCCAGTGGCGGCCACTGCCGCCGGCGCACATGGCGGCCCGGGCCGGACAGGCAGGGATTGCGCCGCCGCGGCCTTCCGCTGCGCCGGGCGGCACCGGACGGCCTGGCACCTTGCCGGCTACATGGCACGCCGTGCCTGCCAGCGGCGGCGGCCCCGGCCGGATGCTTCCCGTCCCGGCAATGCCGCAGGACCGGCGCGCTGCCGTCCCGGCCGGGTCCGGTCAGTCCCGGACCGCGAGAATGCTCAGGACGAACCAGCGCGAGAAGTCCCGGATCTCCGGCTGCTCTCCTTCCAGGATCAGGTCCCGCCTGCGGATCGCCGTCTCCAGCGGCAGGTGGCCCAGCCATATCTGCGTCATCGTGCGGATATGGGCCGTGACGGTGAGGCCGGTCGCGTATCCCGGATCGCGCAGGCAGATTTCGACCTCTCCGCCGCGGAACAGCAGCCAGAACCGGCTTTTCGCGGATGGCACGCCGAGGAAGTGGAAAGCTGCGGCAAAACACCTGTCCCGTGCCATGCCGCTGCCGGCGACCCTGCGCCGGATGTTCCACATCAGGAGATCCGGATCGAGGTTCCCGTCCTCGGTCATGTCCTCGCGGCAATGCGCCTGCGCCCAGCGTCCCATGCTTTCGAGCACCGGAAACAGCGCAAGCCCCGCTTCGGTCAGGCCGTACACCTTGCCGGATCCGCTTGCTGCGGGCGCGCAGGTCACGATTCCCGCGTGCTGCAGCTCCTTCAGGCGCTGGGACAGCAGCGCGCTGGAGATGCGGGGCAGGCCCCGGCGCAGATCCGCGTAGCGCGTGCTGCCGAAATAGAGTTCCCGCACGACCAGCGGGGTCCATCTGGTCGCCAGGATCTCTGCCGCCCGGGCAATCGGGCAGAACTGGCCATATCCCTGTCGCGTGCCCATGCGCGCCAGCCTAGCGGCGGCCCTGCCCGCATTCAACTTCAGTTATTGAACTTGAGTGCAGGGCACATCTGTCCAGAATGGCGGCAGACGTTGCGGACTGCGGCGCGCGGGTGCCGCGGCGGCGACGGCAGCAGGGGAGGCAAGCATGACGGACACCGATGCAAGGTTCGACGCCTGGACGGCGGGGCAGAGCTACGACCGCTACATGGGCCGCTGGAGCCGGGCCGTGGCGGACGGGTTCCTTGCCTGGCTGGCGGCGCCGGAAGCGGCAAGATGGATCGAGACGGGATGCGGGACCGGGGCGCTGACTTCCGCCATTCTCCGCCAATGCGCCCCGGCGACGATCTTGGCGACCGATGCCTCGGCAGAATTCGTGGCCCATGCGCGCGCGGCCATCGCCGACCCGCGAGCGGGTTTCCGCACCGCGGACGCGGCGCATCTGCCCGCCGAAGATGGCAGCGCGGATGTCGTCACCTCCGGACTCGTCCTGAATTTCCTGCCCGACCGGGCGGCCGGGCTTGCGGAAATGCAGCGGGTCCTGCGTCCCGGCGGCCTGCTGTCCTTCTACGTCTGGGACTATCCCGGCGGCGGCATCGGCTTCATCGACGCCTTCTGGAAGGCTGCGGCGGTCCTCGATCCGAATGCCGCCGATCTCGACGAGGGCGCGCGGTTTCCGTTCTGCACCAGGGACGGGCTGGCCGGGCTGATGGCCGGAGCCGGCCTCGCCGATCCGGAGATGGAAGCCATCGAGATCGTCACTGAATTCCCGGATTTCGAGGCCTTCTGGCACCCCTTCACGCTGGGGGCCGGGCCTGCGCCCGGATATTGTCTCGGCTTGCCGCCGGAGGGCCGCGCGGCCCTGAAGTCGCTGCTGGAAGAGAGGCTGGACACCGGCGGGCCCGTCCGCTTGCCCGCCCGCGCCTGGGGCGTGAAGGCCCGGCGTCCGGAATAGGCGGCGGCAGAGGATCCCCGGCGCGGCCCGGCGGCCAGCCGCTCCGGCATTGCCCAACCTCTTGCCCGGAGGGCGTCATCCGCCCCTCGGCCCTGCGTTCGGGTCTCCGGCGCCGCGCGCCACGGGGCGCGCGCGGTCCACCGCGCGGGCAAAGCGGCGTCTTCCATGCCCCGGACAGGGCGCAACGGTCCCGGACCTGCCGTGCGGCGGCAGCCTGCCGAAGAGAATGGGAGGCGTCCGCGCCCGGCGCGGCAGCGCGCATGCACCCGGACGGACGGAAACCGTGCTCCCGGATCGCGCATTGGCGAGGCGGCCGGGAGGCCGGGCGGACAGCCGGGAAACGCGCCTCCGGCACCGGTCCCGCCTGTCCGCAGCGCGCCGGGTCCGGCAGGCCATCGCCCGAGATGCGCAGGACGCGGCTTTCCCGGCGGGTGCGCAATTCGGGCGGTGCGCGTCCGGCGGGGACGGGACGGCGGATGACGCGGGGGTGCAAGCCGCCGCTCTGGCCATGCGGTGCCCGTCCGGCACTGCGCCGCTGCCGCGTTCCCGGCGGCGCCGTCCGCCCGGCAGGACAGGGTCAGTTGCTGCGTCCCTGCGATGCCGCGCTTGACAGCGGCACCGCCAACGCCTGACTCTCGGCCATCGCGATTTGGCGCGATGTCAGGATTTGGCTGCGGGGCGCGGAGTCCGTCCGCCTTCCCCCTGTGGCGGAGGTTCCAATGCCATGATCTTCCGGATCTACGGACTGCCGCTCTGGGCCTTTGCGCTGCTCATCCTGTCAGTCCTCCTGGGCGCCATCCTGCTCGGGGCATGGAACGGCCGCCGCGCCTCGCGCATGGCCGGCCGGCCGCGGACGAAGCCGGGCAAGGCAAAGAGCGATCTGGAAGTCGGGGCGCTGCTGGCGCTGCTGGGCCTCGTTCTGGCCTTCACCTATTCCTTCGGCCTGACCCGCATCGATGCGCGGAAGCAGGCGCTGGTGCATGAGGCCAATGCCATCGGCACGGCCTTCCTGCGCGCCGACCTGCTGCCGGAACCGGGGCGGAGCGCGCTGAGGGAACAGCTGCTGGCCTATGCCCGCACCCGGTTGATGTCGGAGCCCGCCCGGAATGACATGGGTCTTGCCATGGAGGAGATCGCCGCGTCCCTGGCCGAGCAGGCGAAGCTCTGGCCGGCCACCCGCGACGCGCTGTCGGAGGAGGTTCCGGGCCATGTGCAGATGCTGGTCGTGCAGGCGGTCAATGACGTCCTCGATGCCCACGCCGTCCGGATGGCTGCCGGCCTTGACCGGCTGTCGCCGATCGTCCTTTGCTTCACCATCGCGCTGGCAGCACTGGGCGTCGGGCTTGCATCGCAGAACGAGGCGGCGGAGGGGACGTTCCGGCCTGCCAGGATGATCATGTTCGCCGTCACGCTGTCGGCGCGGATTTTCCTGATATCCGACTTCGACAATTCGTCCCGCGGCCTGATCCAGCTGCACCAGGACAGTCTCGTCGACCTTCTTGCGGAAATGGAGCGGTCCATGACGCCGTGACGCGCCGGAAGGGCACCGGAGCGGCGTCCCGGACACCGGCTCGGGCGGGACCGCAGGCGGGCCCGGCACTCCAGCAGCGGCCGAGGCGCATGGCCCCTGCCGGTCAAACCCCGCGGCAAGAACCTCTGCTGCCGCGTCTGGTCTGGAAGGAGTTCCGGCGGCTTTGGCCAGGATGGTTGCCGAGCCGGCCGCGAGAACCCGCCGCGGGACCGTGCGGGGAGGGCCTGCAGTCTGCGAAGTTGATCGGAATACAGGCATCGTGGCGGGACGGGGATCCATGGGAGACGGTCAACAGCAGGCCGTCCGTTCCGTTGCCGGACCAGACCGGCCGGAACGAGACGCCCATGTCGCCGGAGAGCTCCGGTCGGCAGTGGCTCGGGACCGCGCGGGGCAGCGAGCTCTCCCTTGGCCGCGGACTGGCACGCGCCTTGGCGGCCCCATCCAACCGGGCAAGGATCGACATAACCGCCGCAATGGCCGCCTAGCGCAAATCAAGCCAGTCCGGGATCCGGGTGCAAGCTCGGACCTCGCCGGCAGGGTTGAGACTCGGGTGGTCCTGGATCAGCCGCACCTTCGGTGCCGGACCTCTGCGGGATCCGCGCGTTGGCTGCTTCGGTGTCACAGGCACCTGGCGTGAGGTGTCCGCCGAGTCCGCCGGTTTCCTCCGGGTGTCCCGGCGTCTCCGGCGCGCGAGGTCGGAACGAGGCAGGCTGACCTCGGGGGCGAGGCTGGACGCACCGGGGGAATGGTCGGCGCTGTCGCTGGCCGGGAAGCTGATTCCGGGGAAATCGGTGGCCGCGTCATCGCCCGGCCCGGCCCGATTGGCCAGGGTTCCGGCAAAGTCCCCCGTGATCTTGCCGGCGGCTGCGTCGTGAAGGAGCTGACGTCGGCGGGTCCCGGCTGATGCAGGAAGATGCGTCCGAAGCTGCCGGAGGCTGGCCCCGATGCCTGGCTGGCGCGACCGCCGAACAGGGAGGTCGCCGCCGGCGGCAGCTTTGCGGCGGGCCCCGGGCGATCCGCTCGACCTCCAGCCCGGCTGGGCGTCGCAGTGGCAGGAACTGATCACGAGCTGCCCGGCGGCTTCCGGGAACCGGAGGGCCTTGCCGCAATGTCCGGCCACGGCCGCCCCGTCGCGCACCGGGACTCCGGAGACCCTGGCCAAGGTCCTTGTCCCGGCCGCCAGGATTGCCCGGGGCGAGCTGCCGGCTGCCGCGTCGGGTCGGTCTCGGCATCGGCCGCCCGCATCCGGCAGTCCGGGGCCTCGATGTTGCAGACCCTCCGCGCCGGCGGCGTGGCGAGCCAGAGAGTGTCCGCCATGCGGCGGGCGGAGGGATGGGCGCCGCACGGCCGGCGATCGTCTCTGTGCTGGCAGGCGCATGGCGGGCATCGGCATGGCGGCTGCCCTCTTCGAGGAGATCCCTGCGGCCGCCGTCTCCGACGGGGTCCCCCCGTCGCCCTGCACCCGGTCCTCGGTGCCCCGGAGGATCATGGCGGGTCCGTCCTGCGCCGCTGGCGGGAGCCCGGCGAGGTCCGGCAGCAGCGGAGCCGGGCCGATGGTCCGCCGGCGTGGCCGTGTTTGCCCTCATGTGCCAGCCGGCGGCTGTCCGGCGGCGGCCGGAGCGGCGGTTTCCGGCGCGCCCGTGAAGGGCTGCGGGAACGGGATGGATTTCGACCTGCGGGAACGGGATGGAGATGCCAGCGGCGTCGAAGCCGTCCTTGGCCGCCGCGGTAAGGCCCCAGAAGACCTTCCAGTCGTCCGGCGTCGCGACCCAGGGGCGGCAGAATATGTTGACCGCGCTGTCTGCCAGTTCGCCCACGAAGATCTCCGGCGCGGGTGTGGCAAGGCACAGCGGGTGCTCGTCCACCAGGCGCTCCAGCAGCGCGATCGCCAGGCGGGCGTCGTCGGAATAGGAGATCCCGAAGACAAGGTCGACGCGGCGGGTCCCGGAGGCGCTGGCATTCGCGATCACGCCGGACCAGACCCGGGAATCCGGGATCTGGATGATCTGGTTGTCGGGCGTCCTGATCCTGGTCGGTACCAGCGACATCGCCTCGACGAAGCCGGCCTCGCTGCCTGCCCGGACGAAATCGCCCGTGTCGAAGGGCCGGTTGACCATGATCATCAGGCCGCCGGCAATATTGCCGATCATGTCCTGCAGCGCGAAGCCCAGGATGAAGCTGACCCCGCCGAACACCGCCAGGAGCGGACTGGTCCAGTGCCGAAGAAGGACAGCATGGTCACCAGCTCGGCGCCGAGCGTCAGCCAGCAGGCCGCCTGCGCCATGAAGTTGCACAGCAGCACCGAGATGTTCCTGCCCCGGCCGATCCGCCGCCGCGTCACGGTCCGCGCGAAGGCGGACACGGCCAGCAGGCCGAAGATCCAGGCCAGCACGGCGGCAAGATCGAACAGCGCGCGCAGGCCGCCCGAAGGCGACCGCAGCCAGTCCGCGAAAAGCGATGCCAGCGCCCGGAACTCCGTGGTCCGGACCAGATCCCGGGCCAGAGACGCCAGATAGCGCCGGTGCGGCAGGATTGCCTCCGGATCGCCGCCGCGGTCTTCCCAGGCATTGAGGATCCGGCGGTATTTCGCGGTCAGGCCGTACGCGGTCTCGGAATTGTCCACGATCTGGCTGCGGAGGCCGTCGCGCTGGTCCGGGGCCGCGTCTGCCCGCGCCGTCTTCAGATCGACCGCGCGGATCAGCGCCGACCGGATCTGGAGCCGCGCCGCCTCCGCGAGGGGCGACAGTTCCGGGGCGGCAGGCGGCGAGAGATGCAGCCGCATGTCCTGAGGCCCGGTTGCGGGATCCAGGATCCGCTGCATGAGGCCTTCGACCTGCGCGTTCCGGCTGCCGCCGGGGGCGGCCCGGACGGCGGGCGCAACCGCCGCGAGGAAGGCCAGCACGGCGATCCCGATCAGCCGCTGTATCAAGATGCGGGTTCCGGGCCGGGGCGGGCGGACCACCGGCGCGGCGGCGCTTGCGCCGTCCCGTTGTCCGCAGCCGACGCGGGGACGGGACGGCGCGCTGGTCCCGCGGGCCGATGGCATCCGCTCACTTCATGAGGTCGGAGACGATGCCGATGGCCTCCAGCACGACGGCCGTGTCGCGCGCCACCCTGTAGACCTCGCCGTCATAGCGCGCATAGCCCTGGCCCGGCAGCAGCGGCGGCAGGCGCCACTTGTCGTAATCGGTGATCCAGATCAGGTCCTTGGGAAGCGCCTCGCCGTTGCGGTAGACCTTCCTGAGCTGGCCCGGCGGCATCCCGGCCGGCTTCTTGGCCAGCCCGGGCGGCGTTCCCGCGGACGCCCCGGGCGGCAGCGGCAGAACCTTGCCCGGCTTCTTGTCGTCGGCCGCCGCCGGCAGGGCCAGCGCGATGGCCAGAACAAGCATCATGGCACGATTGGTCTCCATGGTTGTCCTCCTCGGAAGCTCCGGTTTCCGTCCCGTCCGGCCCGGCAGCCGGGCCGCGGACGTCCGGAGCGCTTCGCTTTGCGCGTGGCGGCGGACCCTGGGGCGCCGGCCGGGGCCGTCAGCCGGGCGTGTACCAGACCGGCGATGTATAGGCGCGCTCCTGCTGCTCCGGCGGCACGTAATCCGGCAGCGGCACGCCGAAGAAGCCCGCATCATAGGTCGTCCAGCGCGGCGTCGGGATCTCCAGCACCCGCACGTAGTAGAAGGCGCGCTGCGCCGGATCGAAGGCCGGATCCTCCCAGAACGCCTGAAGGAAGGGCGCGCCGATGCTGTTGGAATAGCTCGCCGCCGCCACGTCCACCGTGCTGCCGACATCGCCTGCGCAGGTCCCGGCCTCGATCGGACGGGCGTCCGAGCAGGCGATGTCGCGGATGCTTTCATGCAGCGCGCCGGCGGCGTCCAGCCAGCCCTTTACTACCTGCACCCGGTCGAGATTTGCCCCGTCGGGGTCCCTCAGCACCTTGACCAGCAGCTGCGGCGGACCGCTCTGCGGTCTGCCGGAGAGGTCGCCGCCCATCGGCACCCCGGCCGCGTAGCCATGGGCCGCGAAATCCGAGCGGTCGAGATCCGCCGGTTCGAACTCAGTTCCGGCAAACACCCGGATGCGGATGCGCGGCCCGGTCGTGGCATAGACCTCCTTGCGCTTCAGCGCGTCCCAGATCGCCTCGCGGGTGTTCTCCCGCGCCCAGACGGCGGTCATTCCGGAGGCCAGCCCCATGCCGTGCACCTGGTCATCCGAGGGGTCGTCCGGCGTCATCCGGCCGGTGATCGCCTCCTCGAAGCGCACCGGGTCGGCGGTCGGCTCCACCATCGGCGCCTTGCCGAAGAAATTCGACTCTTCCGCGGTCGAGAGCCCGGTATGGGAGTCGGTCGAGCCGATCATGCCGAACTTGAACGGATTGGCTCCCAGCGCCGCCTCGTAGGCCAGCCCGCGCTTCAGCGCCTCGCGGGCATATTCGCGCGGCAGCATCTCCGGCGTCTTCGGCTCCAGCCCGAAGCTGCCGCGGTCCCAGGTGCCGTAATCGGCGAAGGGATCCTCCGGCGACAGGGACGGATGCGCCTCGCCGTCTCCCTTGATCTGGGTGACCTCGTAGACCGGTTCCCAGCGCATCCGCCGTTCCGCGTAGTCCGCGTCGATCGGCACCCGCCCGGTCAGCGTCACGTCGTCGAACATCAGCCCGTTCGACAGGTTGCCGTTATGCGGGATCGCCAGCAGCCGCCCGCCCGTCGCGTCCTCGTAGCCCTGCATCCAGGCCCAGAGGTCTTCCGGATCTTCGCTGTCATAAGCGGAAAAGGGGATGACGCGGTCCGCCTCGGCCTTGCCGTCCCGGAAGATGACGTTGCGGTGCAGGTTGTTGCCGGCCGGCCCCGAGGTCCATTCATAGCCGATCAGCGCGGTGAAGCTGCCCGGCGCGTTGTGGCGTTCGGCCGCCTCGGTCATCCGCTGCCACATCGTGGTGGCCAGGGGGGTGTCCTTCAGCGGATCGCCCTTCCTGTCCTCGCTGACGAAGGCCGCGGCCCAGTAGAGATAGGCCTCGGCCATCGCCTTGCCGTCGCGCGGCGCGAACACCCGGCTCAGCCCCTCGGCCCAGGCATTGCCTTGCAGGAGCGCGCTGGTCTCGTCGAGCGCGATGTAGAGGCCCAGGTTCTCCGCATGATCGGCGACCACCAGGAAATCCAGCGGCCGCGCCAGCCGGGCCGGGATGCCGTTCGAGGAGACCACCGTCTCGCCCTTGGCGAAGCGGTAGGCGTCATCGGGCGTGGTCGTGGCGCCCACCAGCCCGGCATCGGCCGAATAGGCCGTGTGCAGGTGGGTGTCGCCGAACAGCACCTGGTCGGGATAGTCCCGCTGCAGGTAGGGCGAATACTGCACGTCCGGTTCCGGCGCCATGCCCACCAGTTCCTGGGAGGCCGCGGGCAGGCCCGCGAGCAAGGCCGAGGCTGCGCACGCCCCCGCGGCGAATGTTCTGAAGGTCGTCATGGTTTCCCCCCCTCCGCAGGCGCCGCGGTTCTAGAACTTGAAGGTCAGGCCGAGGATCGGCCCGGACTGGGTGACGTCGTAGACCGTGCCGTCATCGTCGTAATCGATGTAGAGATGGCGCCAGCCCACCGAGAGCGCGGCCAGGTCGCTGAAGGCCCAGTTCACGCCGGCTGTCACCGTCCATTCCAGGTCAGCCCCAGCGCCGAACCCGCCGATGTCGGCGGAGCCGAAGGCCGTCCACTTCTCCGCCAACTCATAGCGCCCGGCAAGCCCGATGATCGGGTCGGTCCAGTCGGCATCGGTGTCCTTGCGGTAGGTCGCCGCCGCGGTGCGGACCTTGTAGTCGTTCTCGAGGCTCCAGTAGCGGAAGCCGCCGTAGACATCGAGATTGTAGCCCGGGGCCGCCGCGACGGTCCGGCCGACCGCCATGGCCAGGTTGGAGGTGCGGCTCTCGATCTCGACGCTCTTCACCGTCGGGCCGTTGACGTTCTCCTTGGAGGTCGTCTGCACCGCCGAGCTGTCGAGATAGAAGACCCAGGGCCCGTTGCGCGCGCTGGCGAAGAGGAACAGGCCGTAATCCAGGTCATCCCAGATGTCGCCGAAGGACAGGTCCACGGACTGCGCCGGATAGCCCGGAATCGTGCCGAGATCGCCGTCGATCCCGGACATCCAGGCATAGGGCGTGACGGTGAGTTCCCAATCTCCGGCCGCCGCCGCGGGCATTGCCCCCGGCAACTGGAGGAGCAGGGCCGCACAGGCGGAGGACAGGCATTTCCCGGGCACTTTCATTTCGCGTCTCCTCGTTTCGGGCGGGCGGGGCTCTCGGGGAACCCGGCCCGGGGTCCAGGCTTGCCCGCCGGCCGCGCGGCCGACGGGACGGGCTCACATCGGTGCCACCGCGGGGAAGGACCAGCTTCCGTCCAGGATCGCGGGTCCCGGCCGGTAGAGGCGGACGACGTAGTTCCAGCCCTCCATGACCGGCAGGCAGTTCTCCCGCCCGTCATCGCAGCCGCCGAAATGCACGGTCATGCCGCCGTCGTCGTTGCGGGTTCCTGAGACCGAATTGACGTTGTAGGCGCCGAGCGCGTTCTTCTGGTAGAAGCCGTCCGCATTGTAGAGGCTGACCGACCAGAAGGCGCCGACCGGCACGTCGGCGGGCACGTCGATCCTGTATTCCCCGGCCGGCAGCCCCGGCTCGACATTCAGGTAGTAGGCTTCGGTTTCCGGCAGCCCGCCCCAGCCGAAGGCCGCGCCGAGGAAATGGCGCAGCGGCGCGACCTCGCCCTCGGGTCCGAAGGTGTCGCGGCTGTCCGGGGCGAAGCGCGACAGCTCCAGCGCCGCATTCAGGACGGCGCGGAAATCGTCCATGTCGTAGTTAGGCACGACGAAGGAGGAAGTGGACCCGGCCTCGAGCGAGATGGCATCCTGCAGCGCATGCGCGGCCTCCATGTCCGCCGGGTCCGAGGCATCGGCCAGCGTCCGTATGATGATCACGACATAGGGCGTCGTGAAGGTCTCCATGTCGAGCGCATAGGTGCCGCCGCCGAGGAAGACCTTGTTCATGTAGTGGTCCTGGTTGACGACCTGCGCCGAGATGTAGCGGTCCCCGGTATCGGGCAGGACCAGCGTCGCGCCCTTGCTGATGTCGGCCAGCGCCATGCTGTAGATCGTGTCGCGGTTCATCCGGATGGTCGGCTGGCGCTCGACCGGCGTGACCTCGCGGATATGCAGCAGCTGGTTCACCCCGCCCGACAGCGCCAGGTATTTCTCGAATTCGATTTCGGTCGCGGCGCGGACGAAATTGGTGATGTCGACCGGCACCTCACGGCTTTCGAGCAGCCCCTTCAGGTCGCCGCCCCGGTCCTGCGCCGCGGCGGCGCCTGCCAGCGCCATGGCGGCGGCGGCGCAGGCGGCGGCCGGTCTTCCTGCGAAGGTCATGTTTCCGCTCCTTCGGTCTCGGCACTGCCGGGCAATCGCGGCAGAGGCCCCCGCCGGATCGGAGGCGGAGACGGGTTGCGGGCAGGCACGTCCCCGGCAGGTTGCCCTTCGGGCCGGGATGACTGGGACTTGTCCGGACATCGGAAAACGGCACTCACCGCCGCCGTGCCCAACGGGACAGGCGGGCCGAAATTCTTCGCGGCCCTCGCGAGAGCCCCCCCGGCGCGCCCTGCGGCGCGGCGCGCGGCAATTGACGTATAGTAATGATGGAATGTCAAATCATTGATATGGATCATTGGAAACCGCGCATCCTCCGGCATTTGCGCAAGAGGGCCGCATCCGTCCGCTTGCCTGCCAGCCGTCGCGGGTCCGGAGCCCGCCGAGGTCGAGGATTTTCGATGCGGACCGATGCGGATCGGCGCTCATCTTGGGTTGGTCCGCATTGCAAATCGTCCCTATTTGGAAGCTGCGTTCGGCTGGGCGCTGTCCATTGGGGGCAAGTGCTGCGAGCTGGTTCCGCGGGCTTCTCTCCGGCCGTCCGGGCGGTCGTGCCTGATGTCCGGCTGCCATTCGCGCGGCGCATTCTCTGCCGATTGACCGATGATCTCGGCCGCTTCGGCGTCTTGCGCACGGGCCGGGGTTCGGGCAGCGCGCAGAATACGGTGCCTGTGCAGCCGGACGGCTGGTATCCGGAGGTTTCGGAGGGCGGGCACTTCCGCATGCGTCCCTGTCTGCCTCTGCCCCGATGAGCGGCCCAATCCTCGCGGCGCAGGCCTTGCGGACGCGGCGCGCGAGGACGCCACCGGGCAGGACATGACTCAGGACGCTCCCGATGTCCGTGCTCCGCGGCCGGGCGCGGGTCCCGGCTCGACCGCGGCCGGCCTCCGGCCCAGGGCTCCGCCCGTTCAGGGCCGAATTGATCCCCCGGATCACTTCCGGGACGGCCTTCGCCCCACACGGGGCCACCGATGCCGAGCCCGGCGAACCGGCGGACCGGCAGGTCGCGGTCCAGCTGCGCCATCAGCTGCCGCCCGGAGCGGACCGGGAACGGGATGTGCAGCAGGCTGGCCCGGACCAGCCGCTCGGGGGCGATCTGGCGGCGGCCACAACCGGCGCGGAGCGCCGCGAAGCCGCCGTCGCGGTCGGCGGGCGCGTTCGCCATGGGCCTCGGACCGACGGCGGCTCCATGGCCCGCTTCGCCGCCTGCCGGTTTGTCCGCAGCGGATGCCGCGCCGGGATGCGCGCCTCCGGATCGGCATGGCTGGACGGCGATCCGCTCGTGTGGTCCGCCCCGCGCATGCCTGTCTCCGCCGCTGCTCCGCAGCGGGCGGACCATGTTCTGCAACCGGCGTCGGGGCCCGGCTGGGCACAGGACCCTGCTCTCATGATCGCTGTCAACCCCTTGTTCCAAGGCCAATCTTCCGGCGGTGCCGGGCGCGGCGTGTTGGAGATGCGCAAGGCTGGGGGCGAAACTGAG
Source organism: Mangrovicoccus sp. HB161399 (assembly GCF_013184745.1). Lineage (GTDB taxonomy): Bacteria > Pseudomonadota > Alphaproteobacteria > Rhodobacterales > Rhodobacteraceae > Mangrovicoccus. The sequence continues at coordinate 44,064 of NZ_JAATVU010000032.1, read as the reverse complement.
ACGACGGTTGAGCAAGCTCTCATGCGCGGGCTGGCTACCGCATGACCGTGTTTCGTCCTGGGGCTGCCTTGCTCTAAGGATCGAGCGTCGTTTCCGGCTCATGACAGGGCACGAGGATTCCCCACCGCGTTCAGCCCCCGGCCTTGCGCATCGGCGGGCCGGAGGGATGTCCTTCCTTCTAAGCAGCCCTCACGGCCGCGCGGGCCGGGTCTGCCGCCACCGTCCGCGCGATGGCCCAGATGAAGCCCACCATCTCGCGGGCAATGGCCGTGGTCACGACCACCTTCGGCTTGCCCGCAGCCGCCAGACGGCGATAGCGCGGGCACATCCGCAGCTGCCCCTTCCAGGCGATGTCCCGGACAGCCGCCGGAAGCCCCTCGACCCGGTCGTGCAGCTTGCGGCTGACCCGCGGCTGCTCCATGCCCCCTCGATCAGGGCCTGCCGTGCAGGCCCGCTGCCTGCCCTGGTGATCCCGCCGCGGCGGAGGCTGGCGCCGCTCGAATGCGTCCTGTGGCGTCAAGCCGAGTTGGGCCATCAGCTGCCGCGGATTGCCGGAGCGGTGGAAGTCGCCGGCTTCGGAGACAACGGTGACCGCGACGATGAACGCGACACCGCGCATGGTCGTGGTCCGCGCCCGGACCAGGTCCCGCATCGCCTCGTGCGCCGCATCCGGAACCCAGACCGCGGTCAGCTCTCCCGCCCGGGTCGCAGCTTCGCCAGCATGACGCCGTCGCGGCGGTGCGTCTCAACGCGGTCTCCGCTCCTGACCGGTATCAGCGAGGGTGCCACGACTGTGCAGTCGTGCCCATTTTGACAAGCTGTCGATGAAGGCCGTGGCCACAGGGCCCGGCCTCGTAGCAGAAGTGAAGCTTGCCGCCGCCAGCACCCAGCTTCTCGGCCAGTTTCCGGACATGGTCAGGCCGGTGCGGGACGGTGCCCAGTGGCGGACCTCACCGCCCCGCTCGTCCGTCGCAACGGCCACCGAAATCGCCGCCTTGTGGACATCCAGCCCGATGAAGATGCTATCCTGCACTAGGTTTCTCCCCAATTCTTGAGGCTCGGCGCCAGCCCGTCCGGCGCAGCCCTCGAAGGAGAATGCCGCGGGAGAGGCCGCCGACCCAGCCGGCTCACTCCGCGATCGTGAGGTCTAAATCGGACCGCCCGGGGCGGGGAGCCGGAGGAGCGTGATCCAACCTGGGGCTGGAGACTGGCGCCGTTTCCGGCGGGTCGAATTGACGCGCCGCCGTCCGGATCCGTCTTCCCTGGACGGCGCGCGGGATCTGCCCATGGTTGTCCGGCCCCGTTCCGTAGGGCGTGGCTGTCGCCGGCCCGGGGCCATGCCCCGGCTGGGGAAGCCCTTGGCCCGCGCCCGCGTTCCCGGCCCGCCGGTGTCCGGACGGGCTGCCTTCGGAAGGCTTCCTGCATGGACCATCCCGTCGAGGCCTCGGGGACGGCAACGGATGCAGGCAGCGGCCGGGCGGTCCCAGTGGCCAGTCCGGGCAGCAGGGGGGCAAGCTTTCGCAAAGTCAACCTGCGGGAGATTGCGGGTCCGGGAGGGCCGACGGGGCGCCCAGGCCATTCTGATAATTAGAATGGATGATCTCAAATATTGGAATAGATGGCAATGGAGACGGCCGCTACCGTCGTTTCCGTTGATCACGGGTGGACGAAATGGCTGGGCCTAGCGGCAGATTATCCTTCGTTGGCGGGCGGTTCCGGGCTGCTGCATCCGGGCCCTGCAGGGCTCCGGGCTCCCCGATCCGCCCTGCCGCCGCGGCGGTGTTCCCCCCTATGCGTGGTTGCGCGGATTTCCGCGGCACGGTTCCCCCGCGGCCCTGCGCTGTCCGAGACTTTTCCATTCCGAGAGGATTCTAGACCTTGAAACGCTTCGATTCCCCGATCCCGGTCCGGCCGCTGGCCGTCCTTGCCGCGGCTGCGCTGGCCTCCCCTGCCGCTGCCGGTGCGGCGGAGGATGCCTGCATCCCCGATCCGGCCGCGCTGATCGCCGCGCCGCCGGGACCGGACGTGCCGCTTCCCGCGGAGCTGGCGGACCGGCTGGACGCGGCCCTGCGCGACGCGCTGCCGCTGGCGGCTGCGCCGGGGATCATCGCCGGTGTGCAGACCGCCGAAGGCCGCTGGAGCGCAGCCGCGGGGCTTGCCGATCCCGACGCGGGGACGCCGATGGAGGCGGGCATGCATACCCGCATCGGGTCGGTCACCAAGACCTTCACCGGCACGCTGCTCATGCAGCTCGCAGAGCGGGGCGACCTGTCGCTCGACGACACGATCGGCAGCTATGTCGAGGACATTCCGAACGGCGACGCCATCACCTTGCGGCAGCTCGCGGACATGACCAGCGGCCTGGCCAACTACACGCTGACCGACACGTTCTGGCAGGCCTTCGCCGCCGATCCGCAGCGGGTCTACACTCCGCAGGAGCTGCTCGGCTATGCAGTTCCGGCCTCGCCGATCTTCGAGCCGGGCGGGCGCTTCGACTACTCCAACACCAATACCGTGCTGCTCGGGCTGGTGATCGAGAAGGTCACCGGCGCGCCGGTCGGCGATGCGATGCGCAGCATGATCATCGGGCCCCTCGGCCTGCAGGACACGATCTGGCCGGAGGCATCGCCCGACCTGCCGGAGCCGTATGCGCGCGGCTTCACCTTGCAGGGCGACGACATTCCGCCCGAGGATCCGGCTGACGCAACCTTCTGGAACCCGTCCTGGGGCTGGACCGCAGGCGAGATGATCTCCACCCTCGATGACCTGCTGGCCTATGGGCATGCGTTGGCCACCGGCCAGGGGCTGCTGGGCGAGGCGGCCCAGGCGGAGCGGCTGGCTTCGTTCCCGGAGGCGGGCGGCTACGGCATCGGCTTCGGCTGCATCGGCGGATGGCTCGGCCATACCGGCGAGCTGCCCGGCTACAACACCACGCTCTACACACATGTGCCCAGCGGGATCACGGTGGCGGTCCAGGCCAACAGCGACATCCCCTCGGGCGATTGCGGCGAGATGGACGTGCTGCCGGGCAACCCCGGGGGCGTGGCCTGCGCCTCGCCGGCAACGCGGGTCTTCGCCGCGCTCTCCGAAGCGCTCGGACACGGCTTCGCCCGGCCCTCGGCCGACTGAGCGGGAGACGCCAGATGACATCCCCCGCGCAGCGCGCAGCCCGGCGGCTGCGCGGCCCCCTCCTTCTTGCCGTTCTCGCCGCCCCGGTCGCGGCGGTCCCTGCCGCGGCGCAGACCGTCTCAGCGCTCGACCGGGCGGTGGCCGGACAGACCACCATCCTCGAACGCTTCGCGCCGCCGCCGCGCGTCGGCCAGGTCGACCTGGCGGTCCAGGACCAGAAGGCGCGCATGCCCGGCCCGGAGGCGGAGAAGGTCCGCTTCCGGCTGGCCTCGGTCGGGCTCGCCGGGGCGCGCACGGTTCCGGCAGACAGCCTGGCGCCGCTCTGGCAGGACATGATCGGCACCGAGATCAGCCTGGCCGATCTCTATGGGCTGGCCGACCGGATCGACGCCGCCTACCGGCAGGCCGGCTATTTCTCGGCCACCGTCGTGCCGGTGCAGGATTTCCGCGGCGGGGAGGTCACGCTGCGAGTCTACGAAGGCTACCTGCAGCGGGTCGAGGTCACCAGCAGCATCCCCGGCATCGACCTGCGGCTGCGGCCCTATATCGACCGGCTGATGGCGATGAACCCGATCCGGATCGCCGAGGCCGAGCGCGTGCTGCTGCTGATGGCCGATCTCGGCGGGCTCGAGATCAACGGAACCTTCCTGCGCCCGGACACTCCGACCGGCGGCGGCGTGCTGGAGCTGGAGGTCGGCCAGGTGCGCAGCTCGGGCATGGTCGGGCTGGACAATCTCGGCACCGACGAGGTCGGGCCGCTGGAACTGTCGGGCACGCTGGTGCTGAACGACATGCTGGGGCTGTTCGAGACGACGACGCTGGTCGCGGTCACCGTCCCCGACAGCCCCGAGGAGATGGGGCTGCTGCAGCTGTCGCAGGATTTCCCCGTCGGGCATGACGGGATGACGGCCGGCTACGGGCTCACCTACCTGGCGCAGCAGCCGGGCGGCGACCTGGAGGAGCTTGACGTCGAGGTCGAAACCGCGATCGGATCGGCCTACCTGGCCTATCCCTTCCTGCGCCGCCTCGACCGGAGCCTGACCGGCCGGATGGAGATCACCCTGCGCAACGACGATGTCGACATGCTGGGCATGGCGCAGCTGCGCAGCCGCACCCGCTGGGCGACGCTCGGCCTGCGCTACGACCGCGAGTTCGAGCTGGGCGGCTATTCGGCCGGGGCCGAGATCGGCCATGGGCTAGACACTGCCGACCTTCGCCAGGAAGTGCCGGCCGGATACCGCTTCCTGCGGCTCGATCTCGATGCCAACCGCAGCCTGTCCGAGCACACGCTGCTGCGGCTGCGCGCGGCCGGCCAGCACGCCCCGCAGGCCCTGCCGGCCGCGGTGCAGTTCGCGCTCGGCGGCGATCCCTATGGCTGGGCCTTCGACAATGGCAGCCTGGCCGGGGACAGCGGCGCGGGGGCGGCGCTGGAGCTGAGCCACGGCTTCGCGACCGGGATCGGGGCGCTGCCGGAGCTGACGGCCACCGCTTTCGCCGATTACGGCGCGGTCTGGAGCGATGACGCGGCGGCGGAGCAGGACGGCGCCACGCTGGGCTCCGCCGGTTTTGGCATATCCGGCATGCTGGCCGGGCGCGCGACCTTCCAGCTGGTCGCCGCCGCGCCCTGGCAGGCGGATGACAGTCTCGACGATCCCGGGCCGCGGCTGTTCTTCCGGGTCGCCCTTCCGTTCTGATCCGCCAACCCTTGCCCCTCCGCGCCGTGCGGCGATCCCGCGCGGCGTGTCCAAATCCTTTTTCCCGAAGCAAATACGTTTGGAATGACCCCCATGCTGCGAACCCAATTGCTGCTGTCCGCCGCGGCGGTGTCCACCGGAACCCTCTGGGCGCTGCCCCTCCTGGCCGATTGCGAAGCCTCCGGCAGTGCCGCGACCTGCACCGGCGATCTCTATGACGGGCGGGGCGTCGAGTATCAGCGCGACGACGGCTACGGCGTCCTGTCGGTGACCGTCCGCGACCTGACCCGGGACATCGAGACGCCGCAGAACCCGAATGCCGCGCTGGCCGAATGGCATGGCAATGACGGCGGGGCGGGACAGGACGGCGGCACCAGCGAGAACCTGAGAATGTCCTTCGACGGCGGATCGCATGGCGTGAACGGCACGGCAGGCGGCTTCGCCATGGGGGTGACGGCGCAATCGGTGGGGGGCGCCGGCGGCAATGCCCCGGCCAGCGGATCGTCCTCTGCACGCGGCGGGCACGGCGGCGATGGCGGCCTGGCGCAGACCTTCTTCACCTCCGGCTACGTCACCTTCGCCCCGCCGTCCGGGCAGCCCGGCGGCGTCGCCGTCGGCGCCATTTCCGGCGGCGGGCAGGGCGGCAGTTCCGGCGATGTCCAGATCGTGGCGGGCACGGCGTCCAGCGGCAATGGCGGCGATGGCGGCGACGGCAGCGCGGCAGAGACCAGCTTCGGCTCGGGCACGGTGACCGCCGGTGGCACGGCGCCCTACGGCGTCGGCAGCACGTCGCAGGGCGGGAACGGCGGCAGTGCCGGGGCGGCGCGGATCACCCTGGGCGATGCCGAGGCCGGCCGGGGCGGAAATGGCGGCCATGGCTCCCGGGCCACGACGGAGGTCTCGGCCGGGAGCGTGACCGTCACGGGCGGCTACGCCCGCGCGGCTGCCGCGCGCTCGGCGGGCGGCACCGGCGGCACCGGCGGCGCGGCGTCCTCCGGCGACAAGGCCGTCACGGGCGGCAGCGGCGGCCAGGGCGGCGCCGGCGGCACTGCCGCGGCCAGCGCGAATGCCGCGACCCTTTCCGCAGATGGCAGCAACGCCGCCGCACTCGCCGCGGAAAGCGCCGGCGGGGATGGCGGACAGGGCGGCAGCGCGGAGAGCTTCGTCGCGCTCGGCAGCGGCGGCGCGGGCGCCGAAGGCGGGCAGGGCGGTGCCGGCGGTGCCGGCGGAAGTGCCTCGGTGTCCACCGGCACCGGCACGGCCAGCGCGGCCGGCAGCCGCGCGGCGGCGGTTCTGGCGGAGTCGGTCGGCGGCGCCGGCGGCACGGGCGGAACTGGCCAGGCCGGCGGCGCCAAGGCGATCGGCGGCGCTGGCGGCGCTGGCGGCGACGGCGGCTCGGTCTCCGCCACGCTCGGCAGCGGCATGATCAGCGTGGCGGGCAATGCGGCGGCGGCGGTGTCGGTCCGCAGCATCGGCGGGCAGGGCGGCACGGGCGGCTGGTCGACGACGGTGGCCGGCGATGTCCAGGGCGGGCATGGCGGCCGGGGCGGCGCTGCAGGCCAGGTCACGGTGACCAGTTCAGGCCATGCCACGATCGCCGCCACCGGCACGGGGGCCCAGCACGGCATCCGCGCCGAGGCAATCGCCGGGAAAGGCGGCAACGGCGGCGGCGGATCGACCGATGCGGGCAAGGGCACCGGCGGGGATGGCGGGCAGGGCGGCGAGAACGGCTCGGCCGTTTCGGTGACCGTGGATGCCGGGATCGCGACGGCAGGCGAGCATGCCCAGGGGATCCTGGCGCGGAACTACGGCGCGGCAGGCGGCAACGGCGGCTCCGGCACGGGGGTGATCGGCACCGGCCAGGGCGGCGCGGCCGGCGGCGGCAGTCCGGGCGGGACCGTCAAGCTGTCCTTCGGCGGCACGATCTCCACGGGCGGGGACAAGGCCAATGCCATCCTGGCCCAGAGCATCGGCGGCTTCAGCGGCGATGCCGGCGCGGCCTCCGGCTTCCTGGCCTACGGCGCGGGCGCCCAGAGCGCGGGCGATGGCGCCGAGGTGTCGGTCGATCTCCAGGCCGGGACGGTGCTGGAAACCTCCGGCAGCCATGCCAGCGGCATCGTCGCCCAGAGCATCGGCGGCGGCGGCGGCCATGGCTCGGACGGGGCCGGGATCAGCGCGCTCGGCGGTTCGGGATCGGCGGGGGGGCACGGCTGGCTGGCGATGGTGACGACGCAATCGGGCCGGATCTCGACGGCAGGGGACGGCAGCCGCGGCATCCTTGCGCAGAGCATCGGCGGCGGCGGGGGCGACGGCGGCAGCGCCACGGGCATCGCGGCCATCGGCGGCAGCGCGGGCGCCGGGGGCAACGGTCTCACGGTTTCGGTCGAAAGCGGCGCGGCGATCGCCACCCTGGGCGCGCATGCGGAAGGCGTGCTTGCCCAGAGCGTCGGCGGCGGCGGCGGCTCGGCCAAGGATGCCGTCGGCGGGGTCGCCGTCGGCGGCAGCGGCGGGTCCGGCGGTTCGGGCGGAGAAGTCGACGTCACGGCCGGGGCGGACATCTCCACCGCGGGCGGCCAGTCCGATGCCGTCTTCGCGCAGAGCATTGGCGGCGGCGGCGGCAAGGGGGCCTTGGCGGTGTCGCCGGACGGCCTGGTGTCGGTGGCGATCGGCGGTTCGGGCGGCGGCGGCGGCGACGGCGGCGATGTCACCTACCGCGATCTCGACCCCGCCGCCTCCTACCTGCTGGCGACAAAGGGCGACCGGGCGCGCGGCATCTACGCGGCCTCCGTGGGCGGCGGCGGCGGCGACGGCGGCCACGCGACGACCGTCGGCAACATAAACGTCACCATCGGCGGTTCGGGCGGCAGCGGCGGCAACGGCGGCACGGTGACCGTCGATACCGGCGCAACGGTTGCCACCGGCGGCGACGGGGCGGCGGCGGTCATGGCCAAGTCTGTCGGCGGCGGCGGCGGCAGCGGCGGCGGGTCGGTCTCGGTGGCCGGCGGCGCGGTCGGGATCGCCGTCACGCTGGGCGGTTCGGGCGGCGAGGGCGGCACGGGAGGAGATGTCTCCGTCGCCGCGCGCGGCGGCCTGACCACGGCCGGGGACAGCTCGGACGGGATCATCGCCAAATCGGTCGGCGGCGGCGGCGGCCATGCGGGCCAGACGCTGAGCATCACCGGCCCCTCGGGCGGCAGCGTGAACACGACCGTCGGCGGATCGGGCGGCAGCGGCAACCATGGCGGCGAGGTGACGGTGGAGTCCGAAGGCGCCATCGCCACGTCGGGGGACTCCTCCCGCGGCATCCTCGCGCAATCGGTCGGCGGCGGCGGCGGGTCCTCGGCGTTGACCGGCAGCCTCAACATCGGGGCCTCGACCGGCTCGATCGGCACGACGGTGGGCGGCAGGGGCGGCGCGGGCGGCGACGGCGGCAACCTGTCGGTCACCGCGGGCGGGACGATCTCCACCGCGGGCGACAATGCCGAGGGCATCTACGCCGCCAGCGTCGGCGGCGGCGGCGGCGACAGCGGCGCGACCTTCGCCGGGACGCTGGCGCCGACCTCGATCCAGACCACGATCGGCGGTTCCGGGGGCTCGAGCGGCTCGGGCGGGGCCGTCACGGTCATCAGCGACGCCGCCATCGGCACCGCGGGCGAGCACGGCAGCGGCATCCTGGCCCAGAGCGTCGCCAATGGCGGCGGCAGTTCGGGCTTCGTGGCCAGCGGCGCGATCGCCGGGGCATCCGTCAACACCACTGTCGGCGGCTCGGGCGGGTCCGGCGGCAGCGGCGGCGACGTGACGGTGATCAATGATGGCCGGATCTCCACTGCCGGATCCTATGCAGAGGCGATCGCCGCCCGCAGCCTGGGCGGCGGCGGCGGCTCCGCCAAGGGCAGCATCAGCGGCGACATCGCGATGGGCGCGGTTTCCGTCACCCTGGGCGGCGGCGGCGGCGCGGGCGGCAGCGGCGGCGCGGTGGAGGTCGTCTCCGGCGCGGCGCTGTCGACCTTCGGGGCGCATTCCCACGCGATCCTCGCCCAGAGCCATGGCGGCACCGGCGGCACCGGGGGCTTCTCCGCCGAAGGCAGCCTCACCGGCGGCGAGCTGTCGGGCAACGTATCGGTCACCCTCGGCGGCGCTGGCGGCCAGGGCGGCAGCGGCGGCGCGGTCCGGGCGGAGAATGCGGGACTGGTGGCCACCTGGGATTACGGCGCGCGCGGGATCATGGCGCAGTCGCTCGGCGGCAATGGCGGGATCGGCGGCAATGTCTATACCGGCAACGTCAACATCAGTTCGGAGGGCGGCGCCAACGTCAATGTCGCCATCGGCGGCAGCGGCGGCTCGGGCGCCCTGGGGGGCACCGTCGATGTCGGCAACTCCGGCACGATCACCACCGGGGGCCACGATGCGGCCGGGATCATGGCGCAGTCGGTCGGCGGCAATGGCGGGGCGGGCGGCAATGTCTATACCGGCGTCGCGACGGTCTCGCCCGGCAGCTCGGCCACGGTCGGCGTCGATCTCGGCGGCAACGGCGGCACCGGCATGGATGCCGGGGACGTCACCGTGTCCAATTCCGGAAACATCGCCACCGCGAAAGGCGGCTCCGACGGCATCCATGCCCATTCGGTGGGCGGCGGCGGCGGCAAGGCCGGCAACGCCGCGAACTTCAATCTCAACCTGACCGGCGCCAACAAGGGCTCCACCTTCACGCTGACCGCGAATGTCGATGTCGGCGGCAAGGGCGGCGCCGGCGGCGCGGGCGCGGCGGTCACGGTGTCGAACGGCGGCTGGATCGACGTGTCCGGCGAGGGATCGCGCGGGATCGTGGCCCAGTCGGTCGGCGGCGGCGGCGGCGACGGCGGCCTCGCCTCCAGCTACAGCCTCGGCATGAGCGGCGTCTGCAAGCTGGCCACGCTCACCGCCTACAGCTGCTCCCTGCCCGGAAGCGAGGACGCGACCACGGTGCAGCTGTCGATGAACGCCGTGATCGGCGGCTCCGGCGGGGAAGGCAGCCATGGCGGCACGGTCACCGCCGGCAATGACGGCCTGATCTCGACCCATGGCAAGCTCGGCCACGCGATCCTGGCGCAGAGCATCGGCGGCGGGGGCGGAACCGGCGGCGAGGGCGACCTCGGGATCGCCGGCTGGACGACGGACAAGACCGCCGCGACCATTGCGGGCCTCGTCTCCACCACGACCCAGATCCCCAGCTTCCGCAGTTTCAGCCTCGCGCTCGGCGGCTCGGGCGCCAATGCCGCAGACGGCGGCACGGTCTTGATCGGCAACGGCGGCACGCTGGCCACCGAAGGCGACCTGGCCTACGGCATCTTCGCCCAGTCGGTCGGCGGCGGCGGCGGGGCCGGCGGGGCCGGGGCCAGCGGCGTCTTCGCGAATGTCACCATCGGCAGCTCGGGCGGCGGCGGCGGCAATGGCGGGGCCGTCACAATAGCGGGCACCGATCCGGACAGCAGGCCCGGCGCGATCTACACCAGCGGCACCGGAAGCATCGGCATCCTCGCCCAGTCCGTGGGCGGCGGCGGCGGGGCCGCGGGAGACGTGCATCGCGGGCTGTCCCTCGGCTTCGCGGATCTCCATATCGGCGCCGGGGTCGGCATCCGCCTGGACGGGGCGGAAGGCGGCGACGGCGGCGACGTGTCGGTCACCAGCGGCGACATCGTCACCACCGGCAGCGGCGCCCACGGCATCTTCGCCCAGTCGGTGGGCGGCGGCGGCGGCGGCAGCGGGATCGAGAACACCTCGGCCGGGGAGTCCGTGCTTTTCGCCGGAAGCAACGGCGAGAGGGGCGATTCCGGCGCGGTGACGGTGACGGCAGTCGGCAGCATCCATGTCAGCGGCGCGAATGCCCACGGCATCTTCGCCCAGTCGGCTTCCGGCAGCACGGAAGGGGATTCCAGCGGCGACGTCACGGTGACGGCGAATGGCGACGTCATCTCTTCCGGCGCGCGCGGCCGGGCGATCCTGGCGCAGAGCGCGGGCAGCGGCACAAGCGGCAAGGTGACGATCAATGTCGCTGCGGGAGCCACCGTCGCCACATCCGCGGAGGGAGCCGAGACGGTCGGCATCTTCCACGGCCGGGACAACGTCATCGACAATGCCGGGACGATCGCCAATGGCGACGGAACGGCAGGCGGCTTCGCGATCCGGACGGACGGGCGCGCCGCGCTTTCGGTGCGCAACACCGGGACGATCGCGGGGTCGGTGCGCAGCGCGATGGCCGACGGCAGCGCGGCGGCGGGCGTCACCATCGACAACGCCGCGGGCGCGGCCTTCCTGATGGGCTCGCGGATGGTCCTCGGCGAGGGCGGCAGCTTCGCCAATTCCGGCTTCGCCACGCCGGGCAGCGCGGGGACGGTGTCGCGCAGCAATTTCACGGGCAGCTTTTCCCAGGCCTCCGGCGGCACGCTGGGGATCGACGTCACCGCCCGGCAGGCGGACGGCACGGCGGCCCGGACCGATCGGCTGCGGATCGACGGCACGGCCGATCTCGCGGGGAAGGTGAAGGTCAACATGGATGTGGGCGCGGCGCCGGCCGCAGGGGCGCAGACCACCGGCGCTTTCCTGACGGCGACCGGTGGGGTCGCGGATTCGGGGCTGTCGGTGGAGTCGACCGTCGCGGCGAGCTACAGCCTGAACTGGACCACGGCGGATGCCGTCAGGCTGGACTACCAGCTGGATTTCGGGTCGGGCGCCGCGCTCTCGGCGGCGCGCTCCGGCCATGCGCCGCTGGCCCGCCACCTGCAGGCGATGTACGAGGCGGGCACCCTGCCGCGGGAGGAGGCCAACCAGCTGGCCGCCATCGCCGATCCCGACGACTACGGCGACGCCATCGCCTCGTTCAGCAACGAGATCTATTCCGACAACCAGTTCAGCTCGCTGCAATCCAGCCTGCGCTTCGGCGACGCGATGATGAGCTGCGCCGGGCGCAGCGGCGCCTACCGCTTCATCGCCGAGGAGCAATGCGGCTGGGTCCGGTTCGGCGGCTCGCGCCTGACCCAGCGCGGCGGCAGCGGCGGCATGGGCTTTGACGAGACCACCGGCGGGGTGACCGCGGGGATGCAGGCGGGCTTCGGCGGCGGCTGGCATCTCGGCGCCGCCTTCTCCTACGAGAACCGAAGCCTGTCCAAGGACGGCATGATGTCGAGCAAGGGCGATGTCTTCCAGGTCGGCGCGGTGGCCAAGCACCAGTCCGGCCCGGTTCTGGCGGCCGCCTCCCTGGCCCTCGGCCATGGCAGCTTCGACATCGAGCGCGACACCTTTGGCGGCGGCACCGCCCGAGGCACGCAGGACATTTGGACGCTGTCGGGCCAGCTCAGGGGGGAATACCTGCTCGGCCGGGACAATCTCTTCGCCAAGCCGCGGTTCGACCTGGGCGTCGACATCATCCGCACCGGCAGCGTCGGCGAGACCGGGGCCGGCGGGTTCAACCACCGCATCGACGGTTCGACGGGCACTTATTTCAACGTCCAGCCGGCGGTGGAGTTCGGCGGGGAATGGACGGACGGCGACGGCACGGTCTTCCGTCCCTCGCTGACGCTCGGCGTGACGCAGTTCCTCGGCGGCGCCGCCCCCGGCACCAGCTCGCTCTTCGAGGCTTCGCCGGATGGCGTGCCGCGGATCGAGACCGGCAGCCAGTTCGACACGCTCTACGGCGATGCCGCCCTGGGGCTGGAGGTGATCTCGGCCTCGGGGATGGTCGTCAGCGCCGCCGCCTATGGCAGCTTCTCGGAGACCACCGAACAGGTCGGCGCCAGCTTCCGCCTGTCGATTCCGTTCTGAGCGCGCCGCGGCCGGGATCAGCCCGGCCGCATCCGTCTCCGGCGATGCAAAAACGGGCATTTCCGGCCTGAGGCCGCGCAAATCGCAGTCATTCCGCTGCAGTTCATGCCAAAGATGAACAGAATCATAAAAACCGGCCGAACGGTTTGTTAATGATCCGGTCATGACAATGACCAGACGCAGGACCCAGGACGAGCGCAGCGCGGAGACCCGCAGGCTGCTGCTGGAGGCGACGATCCAGTCGCTGATGGAGGTGGGCTACGCCAATACCAGCACGGCGGGCATCGCGCGCCGGGCCGGGGTGTCGCGCGGGGCGCAGACGCATCACTATCCGGGCAAGATGGACCTGATCGTGGCGGCGACCGGCGAGATGTTCGCCAATTTCGCCGACGGGCTGGAGTCGCTTGCCGCCGAGCTGCGGGAGGGCCGGCTCGACCTGGACGGCTTCTTCGAGGCGGCCTGGGACAATGTGCTGAAGGGGGACTGGTTCTATTCCTCGCTCGAGATCATCGTCGCGGCGCGCGGCGACAAGGAACTGCGCCGCCAGCTCGCGCCGCTGATCCTCGACCTGCACGAGAAGTTCGAAGCCACCTGGTCGCGCAGCTTCGTGGCCGCCGAGCCGGGGACCGTCTCGGCCCGGGTGGCGATGAACCTGGTGATGAACGTGTTCCGCGGCATGGCGGTGCAGGCCGTCCTGCGCCGCGACGAACGCTATTTCCGCGAGATGCTCGACGCGCTGAAAGCCGTCATCGCGGTCCATGTTCGGCCGGCGCCGTAGGAAGTGGCGCGAATAAACAAACCGACCGGTCGGCAAGTTAAGAATTTGCCAACCTAACCAGAAGCGGTGCCAAGCCGCGATCCTCCCCGACAGACCAACAGGAGCCAGAAGATGCGAACACTTGCCTCCCTGCTTGCCGCGCTTGCCGTAACGGCCGCGCCGGTGCTCGCCCAGGATGCGGAATGGGAGACCGAAGGTCTCACCGACGATGCCATCACCATCGGGGTGATGGGCCCGTTCTCGGGCAATGCTTCCTCCTACAGCAAGGCGCTGATCGGGATGATGGCCTATTACGACAAGATCAACGACGAGGGCGGCATCTACGGCCGCAAGCTGGTCGCCGTCCAGGAAGACACCGCCTGCGACAGCGCCAAGGGTCTGGCCGCGGCCAAGAAGCTGATCTCGCAGGACAAGGTCTTCATGCTGCAGGGCAATTCCTGTTCGGGCGTGGCGCTGGCGCTGCGGCCGACGATCGAAGAGTCGGGCGTGCCGTGGATCGTCGCCCATGCGGTCAGCGACTCGATCTCCGACCCGCTGGCGAAGAACATCTTCCACGGCGTGCCGACGGGCGGTGCCAACGGGCGGGCCATGGCGGCCTTCGTCCTGTCGAAGCCGGACACCGCGAATGTCGCGATCATCGAGCATTCGAATGACTGGGCGCACAGCTATTCCAATCCCGCCCGCGCCTATCTGGAAGAGCACGGCGTCACGCCGTCGCTGGACCTGACGATGGAGCGCGGCCAGACCGATGCCACTGCGCAGGTGCTGAAGCTGCGCCAGGAGAAGCCCGACTTCATCATCGCCGCGCTCTATGAGGCGGAGACCGCCATCTTCCTGCGCGACCTGAAGAAATACGGGATGGGCGACATTCCGGTGATGGGCACGGCCGGGACCGACCTGGAGAACACGCTGAAGCGCACCGGCGATTTCGACACGGTGAAGAACTACTACGTGATCCATTCCTACGTGGACAATCTCGACGGGCCGAAGATGGAGCCCTGGGGCGAGATGATCCACAAGTACTATCCAGACGAAGAGCTCTCGACCTTCTCCTTCGTCTCGATCGGCTCGGCCGAGGCGCTGGTCGAGGCGCTGAAGGCGGCGGGTCCCGAGCTGACGCGCTCCAAGCTGATGGCCGCGCTGGAAGAAGTCCGCGATTTCGACACCGGCATCCTCTCGGACCCGATCACGTGGACGCCGGAGGACCACCAGGGCGTCAAGGGATCGGCCGTGGCGGGCTTCGTCGACGGCACGCCGACCGTCCTGAAGGCCTGGGGCCAGCCCTACTGAGTGCCTGACCGCCGGGCGCCTGCGCCCGGCCTTTCCAAGGAGCAGACAAGATGCTGTTGCAGCTCACCCTGGGAGGGCTTTCCCAGGGCATGATCTACGCGCTCGTCGCGCTGTCGCTGACGGTGGTCTACCGATCGACCACGGTGGTGAATTTCGGCCATGGCGACTTCGTGATGGCGGGGGCGTTCCTCTCCTACGTGCTCGTCGTTCTGGCCGGGATCGCCTTCCTGCCCGCCGCGGTACTCGCCATGCTCGCCATGTTCGTCCTCGGCGTGCTCTTCAACCGCGGGCTGATCCGCCCGGTGAAGGGCGGGCCGCATATCGGGCTGGCGCTGATGTGCATCGCTGCCGGGTACCTGCTGCGCGGGATCGCGCGCATGGTCTGGGGGCGCGAGGTGCTGCCGATGCCCGCCGTATTCGACATGGCCCCGATCTTCCTCGGCGATCTTGTGATCACAGGCGATGCGGTCTTCATCATCTCCACCGTGCTGGTGCTGCTCCTCGTGTTCTTCGGGCTGCTGGCGCTGACCGATCTCGGCAAGATGGTGCAGGCGGTCTACCAGAGCCCGCGCGGCGCCCGGCTGATCGGGCTCAATGTCGAGCGCTTCGACGATTTCGCCTGGGGCGTGGGGGCCGCGCTCGGCGCGCTCGGCGGCATCCTCGTGGCGCCGGTCTCGCTGCTGCATCCCGATTTGGGGGCGTCCTTCCTGATCAAGGGTTTCGCCGCAATGACGCTCGGGGGCTTCGGCTCGCTGGGCGGCGCGGTGCTGGGCGGCGTGATCCTGGGCGTCGCTGAGCAATATGCCGGCGCCTATCTTGACAGCGCGCTGATCGAGATCACCGCCTATCTGGTGATCGTCCTCGTCCTCTTCATCCGCCCGCAGGGCCTGTTCGGCCGCAAGGCCGTGGTGAAGGTGTAAGCCGATGTCCAACATGCCCACCCCCCGCCAGCAGAACCTGCGCACCTATGCCTTCTGGGCAGTGCCCGCGGCGCTCCTCTTCCTGCCGCTGGCGACCAACGCCTATACCCAGTTCATCGTCAACGGCATGCTGATCTCCATCCTGGTGACGCTGGGCTTCTCCCTCGTCATCGGCAATCTCGGCCAGCTCGCCTTTGCCAATACCGCCTTCTTCGGGATCGGCGCCTATGCATCGGCGATCCTCTCGGCCAAGGCGGGGATCCCCTGGATCGTGACCGTCCCTCTGGCCGGGGCTGTCGGCGCCCTCGGCGGGCTCATCGCCTCGGCCGCCGCGCTGCGCGGCATCCGCAGCTACTACCTCGCCATCATCACCCTGGCCTTCGGCGAGCTGATGCGGTGGGCCTATCTGCATGCCAAGCCGCTGACCGGCGGCACAGACGGCATGCCCCTGCCGCGCGAGACGATGTTCGGCATTTCGCTGACCGACGACACGCTGAAATTCTACATCTTCCTCGCCGTCACGGTGCTTCTGGTGAAGGCCACGCTGAACCTTCTGCGCTCGCGCTTCGGCCGCGCGGTGATGGCGGTGCGGGAAAACGAGATCGCCACCGCCTCGCTGGCGATCCCGACCGCACGGGTGATCGTGACCACCTTCGCCTGGTCGGGGCTCGTCGTCGGCTGCGCCGGGGCGCTTTTCGCGCGCCATGTCGGCCATGTCTTCCCCGAGAGCTTCGGCATGCTGCAGCTCATCGCCTCCTTCGCGATGGTGCTGGTCGGCGGGCTCGGCTCGGTTCTGGGCGCGGTTCTGGGCGCGGTCCTGCTGACCGCTCTGCCCGAATACCTGCGCGCCTTCCCGGGGATGGAGGAGCTCTTCTTCGGCCTGATTGTCGCGGCCGTTCTGGTCGCGATGCCGAAGGGGCTGGCGAGCCTCCTGCGCCGGCTCTCGCCGGTCTTCACCGAACGCTACTACCGGGAGGCCCCATGACGCTGCTTCTGGAAACCCGCGGGCTCTCGGTCCGCTTTGCCGGGCTGACCGCGCTCGACGACGTGTCCTTCCGTCTCGACGAAGGCCAGATCCGCGCCGTGATCGGCCCGAACGGCGCCGGCAAATCGACGCTCTTCAACGCGATCTCGGGCTATGTCACGCCGACCTCGGGCAGCGTGCTGCTGAAGGGGCAGGAGCTGACGCAGCTCACCCCGCACGAGATCGCCGCCCGCGGCATCCGCCGGACCTTCCAGAATGGCGGGCTCTTCCCCGAGCTGACCGTGCTGGAAAACGTGCTGACCGGGCTCCAT
This sequence comes from Mangrovicoccus sp. HB161399, assembly GCF_013184745.1. Lineage (GTDB taxonomy): Bacteria > Pseudomonadota > Alphaproteobacteria > Rhodobacterales > Rhodobacteraceae > Mangrovicoccus. Next base: position 27,160 of record NZ_JAATVU010000032.1, on the reverse strand, counting down.
GCCCAGACCGCGGGCAGCTTCCTCGACATCCTGCTCGGCCGCTCGAAGGCGCTGAGGGCCGAGGCCGACGCCATTGCCCGCGCCCGCGACCTGCTGAAGCTGATGTCGATGGACCATATGGCCGATACCCGCGCGGGCGACCTCTCGGGCGGGCAGCAGCGCATCGTCGAGATCGTCCGCACTGTCGCCTCCGATCCGCCGGTGCTGCTGCTCGACGAGCCGGCGGTCGGGCTCTCGCCGGTGGCGAGGGCGCAGATGATGGAGATCATCCGGCGGCTCGCAGGCGAGAAGGGCGTCGGCATCCTTCTGATCGAACACGCGGTGGAGCTGGTCATGGCCGCGGCCGACCGTATCCTGGTGATGGCGGCCGGCGCCCGCATCGCCGAAGGGACGCCTGCCGAAATCCGTGAGGACCGCGCCGTGCTGGAGGCCTATCTCGGACATGCCTGACACGCCCCTCCTTCAAATCCGCGACCTGCATGCCGGTTATGGCAAGAAGCCGATCCTGCGCGGCGCGTCCTATGACGTGTTGCCGGGCGAATGCCTGACGCTGCTCGGTGCCAACGGCTCGGGCAAGTCGACCTCGCTCAACGCGGTCTGCGGCTTCGTGCGGCCCTCCGCGGGCTCCGTCCTCTTCGACGGCACCGAAACCGCCGGGCTGCCGCCGCATCGCATCTTTGCCCTCGGCATCGCCCAGGTCAGCCAGGCGCGCGACCTCTTTCCGGACCTCTCGGTCGAGGACAACCTGCGGCTCGGCGCGATGCGCCGCGGCGGGCGCGAGATGGCGGAGACGCTCGATCGCATCTATGCCCGCTTCCCCCGCCTGAAGGAGCGCCGCCGCCAGCCGACCCGCACGCTCTCGGGCGGCGAGCAGCAGATGGTCGCCATCGGCCGTGCGCTGATGTCGAAGCCGCGGCTGCTGCTGCTCGACGAACCCTCGGGCGGCTTGTCGCCGCAATTCTGCGAGGAAATCGCCCAGATCATCGACGCGCTGAAGCTCGAGGGCGTCACCATGCTGATGGTCGAGCAGAACCTCAACCTCGCCTTCCGCGCCGCCGACCGCTTCATCGTGCTGCGCGACGGGCAGGTCGTGGATGGCGGCGATGTCCGCGCCATGGCCGGCGATCACGACGCGATCGTGCGCAACATCTATCTCTGAACCAAGGACCAAGACATGACCACGCTGCACGATGACCTGACCGTTTTCGACGGGCTCATCATTTCGGACTGGGGCCGCCCGGTCTTCGAGGCGATGCGGGCGGGCGGGCTGACCGGCGCCAACTGCACCTGCTCGGTCTGGGAGAACTTCCGCGACACGATGCTGGAAATCGGCCGCTGGAACGGCATGTTCCGCGACCACGCCGACCTGATCGTCAAGGCCAGGACCGTCGCCGATATCCGCCAGGCCAAGGCGGACGGGCGGACCGCGGTGGTGCTGGGCTTCCAGAACACCTCGGCCTTCGAGGACCGGCTGGAGTTCATCGAGCTCTTCAAGGAACAGGGCGTCGGCATCGTCCAGATGACCTACAACACCCGCAACCTGGTGGGCTCGGGCTGCTACGAGACGGTCGATGGCGGGCTGTCGGATTTCGGCCATGAGGTGGTGGCCGAGATGAACCGCGTGGGCATCCTCTGCGATCTCAGCCATGTCGGGCCGAAGACCTCCGAGGACGTGATCCGCGCCTCCAAGCGGCCCGTCGCCTATAGCCACTGCCTGCCCGCGGGGCTGAAGGCGCATCCGCGGAACAAGTCCGACGAACAGCTCCGCTTCATCGCCGAGGCCGACGGCTTTGTCGGCGTGACCATGTTCCCGCCCTTCCTCGCCGCGGGAAACGGCGCGACGGTGGACGACTACGTCGCCGCCATCGACTACATCGTGAACCTCGTCGGCGAGGAGCGCACCGGTTTCGGCACCGATTTCACCATGGGCTACGGCGCGAAGTTCTTCGAGTATCTCAACCGCGACAAGGGCTATGCGCGCCAGCTCACCGATATCTGGGAAGTCGAATTCCCCGACGGGCTGGGCTCGGTCGCCGATTTCCCGAACCTGACGGCGGCGATGGAGCGCGCGGGCTGGTCCGAGACCAAGATCCGCCGGATCATGGGCGAGAACTGGCTCTCGCTGCTCGACCGCGTCTGGTAGCGCTCGCACATCCTGTCGCGGCAGGCGCAAAGGTGCTGTCGCGGCTGGTGCATCTCCGCTAGGCTGCCCCCGAGGAGAGGGGAGAAGCCATGGATTTCATAGCGAAAGCCACCGAACTGGTGGGCGGAACGGTCGCCTGGACGCGGCGCATGGGGTCGCCCGCGCATCAGGCCATCGGCCAGGCGCCGCAAATCCCCGAGGCCCGCAAGCAGGGGATCATGACCCTGAAGATGCCGGTGGCCGAGGGCTGGAAGGACGGGCGGCTGCCGGTCTGCGCGCCGGGGCTGAAAGTCAATGCCTTCGCCTCCGGGCTGGACCATCCGCGCTGGATCGAGGTGCTGCCGAACGGCGACGTGCTGGTCGCGGAATCCAAGGAGCAGCCGGCGCCGCCGAAGACGCTGATGGATCACGCCGCGCAGGCAACGATGCGCCGGGTCAAGGCGATCGGCACCAGCGCGAACCGGGTGACGCTGTGGCGCGATGCCGATGGCGACGGCATTGCCGAAATCCGCGAGGTCTTCGTAGAAAACCAGAACCAGCCCTTCGGCATGGCCTTGGTCGGTAACCGCTTCTATCTCGGCAATACCGACGGGATCCGGGTCTTCGACTTCGCGCCCGGCAGCACGGCATTGTCCGGCGAGGGCGAGCAGCTGGTCGATTTCAAGCCGCACGGCCATTGGACCCGCAGCCTGCTGGTCTCGCCGGACGGCGCCAGGATCTATGCCGGCGTCGGATCGCTGTCGAATATCGGCGATGCGGGCATGGAGGCCGAAGAGGGCCGCGCCGCGATCTGGGAACTGGACGTGGCGACGGGGCAGGCGCGGATCTTCGCCTCAGGCCTGCGCAACGCCGTGGGCATGGTCTGGGAGCCGGTCACCGGAAAGCTCTGGACCGTGGTCAACGAACGCGACGGGCTGGGCGACGAGACGCCGCCCGATTACCTGACCTCGGTCGAAGACGGCGGCTTCTACGGCTGGCCCTATTGCTACTGGGGCCGGACCGTCGACGACCGCGTGCCGCAGGACGCAGGCCTGGTCGCCCGCGCGATCACCCCGGATTACGCGCTCGGCGGCCATACCGCGTCGCTCGGCCTCTGCTGGATGCCGGAAGGCACGCTGCCCGGCTTCGGCGATGGCATGGTGATCGGCCAGCACGGCTCCTGGAACCGCTCCAAGCTCAGCGGCTACAAGCTGATCTTCGTGCCCTTCGAGAACGGCCGGCCCGCCGGCCAGCCGCGCGACATCCTCTCGGGCTTCCTGTCGGAGGACGAGAAGCTGGCCTATGGACGCCCGGTCGGCGTGACCATCGGGCCGGACGGCAAGTCGCTGCTGATGGCGGACGATGTCGGCGACGTCATCTGGCGGGTCACGGCCGCCGCCTGAGGCGCGGCCTCATCCCCGCAGGAACACTCCGGCCGCGCGCATCAGCACCCTCGGGTCGAGATCGGTGCGCGCGACCGGCGGCGGCGGCGTGCAGCGGCCGGTCAGCCCGGCGACCGCGGCGCGGGCGGCGCGGACCGAGTATTCCACAGTGAAGACGCAGTCGCGCTCCTGCTCGCAGAACTGGCCCATCACCGCGACGTTGCCGATGTCCGGCGGGCAGACAAGCGGACGGTCGCCGGGGCGGCGCGGCATGAACTGGCTGGTGATGAACGGCATCCGGCAGGGGCGGATGCGGGCGTTGCGGAACCAGCCGGCCTGATCCTCGGACAGGTGCAGCTGGCCGCAGAGTTCCGCGGCGATTTCGTCGCCGGTGGCCTCCCACATCGGCTTCCGCACGAAGTCGCCGGGCCGGTCGCCGCGCAGCCCGTAGCCCCAGAAGACCTGCTTCCCCGGGGCCTGGCCGCGGAAATGCGGCTGGTGGAACAGCACGATCGACAGCACCCAGCCCGAGCCTGCGAAGGTCACAAGCCCGCCCGTGCCGGTGCGGTTGCCGGTATGCGCCTCCATGAAGGCGAAGAAGCCGGGATCTTCCATCGTGACAGTGAAGGAGTTCCAGGCGCTCAGGCGCGGGTCGCCGCAGAAGGCTTCGGGCCGGCCGAAGCCCGGCTCCGCCGCGGCGAGGTTGCGCCACAGCCTCCAGGACGGCCCCTCGCGGTCTTCCTGGCCCGGCGCGGCATCGTTGCTGCCCAGGACCGCGCCGTCAGTCATCGAGCCCAGCGTCAGGTAGACCTTGTCATCCGCGCCGAGCGGCACCGCCGTGCCATCGTCCAGGACCAGGTCCGTTGCGCGGCGGCTGCCGGGGCTGCCCGCGAAGCGCAGATCGGCGATCGCTGTGCCGGTTTCGATGCGCACGCCGCGCGCTTCCAGCCAGCGCTGGACCGGCAGGATCATGGAATCGTACTGGTTGTAGCGCGTCCGCAGGATCCCCTCGATCCGGGTGAAGCCGGGAAAGAGATGGATGAACCGCTTGAGATAGCGCCGCATCTCGGCAGCGGAATGCCAGGGCTGGAAGGCGAACATGGTCGACCACATCAGCCAGAAATTGCTGTCGAAGAAGGACGGGCGGAACCAGTCCTCGATGCGCCGCGCCCCCAGCGCGGCCTCCGGCACCAGCGTCAGCCGGGCGATGTCAAGCTTGTCCATCATGCGCAGCGAAAGCTCCGCGCGGTCCGGCGCGGGCCGCCCGTCACGGACCAGCCGGCACTTGCCCGATCCCGGCACCGCGCGGTTGAAGGCGAAGATGTCCTCGGCGGCGGAGACCGCCGGATCGTCGGCAGACGGGATGGAGCCGAGCAGGTCGAGCGTGCAGGCGAAATGCGGCTCGAACATGCGGCCGCCGCGGACCAGGTAGCCGGCGTCCGGGCCGCCGCTGGCATCGAGCGAACCGCCCGCCACCTCCGCGGCGTCGTAGATGCGGATGTCTTCCCCGCGGGTCCCCGCATCGCGGATCAGGAAGACGGCGGCGGCCAGCCCGGCAATGCCGCCCCCGGCGATGTGATGCAGTCCGGACGGCGTGTCTCGTGTCATGGCGTGTCCTCCCCGGCACGGAAGGATCCTGCCATGGCGCCGGGGGGCGGTCGTTGATCCCGGTCAAGCACCCGCCAGGGGCCGCGCCCGGTTCAGATGGCGCGGGACTTGGGCTCCGGCCCGGGGGGCGCAGGGCCCGCCCGGCAAGCGGCCCGGTCCGCCGCCTTTAGCCCGCCTTGCGGCCATGCACGGTGCAGGTCGACGTGCCCTTGGTGGTATAGCTCAGACCGTCCGGCGCCATCTGGCCGCTGAAGGTGTTGGTCTTGGCCGGGAAATAGGATTTGCCGCTGATCGCCAGCCCGCTGAGCGTCATCTCGGCGGTGCCGTGCTGCCCGAGCGAGTCCGAGATCTCGCCGCGGAAGAAATTCGGCTGCGTCTCCCTCAGCCGCACCGTGCCCGTGACGCGGAGGCCGAAGGCACAGGTTGCGCTGAAGGACCAGGACCCGGCCATGGTGGGTCCGCGCACGGCCCTGGGCGGCTCCGGGGCAGGGGGCGCTGCGGTGCTGCAGACCGGGCCGGTCTGGGCCTCGACTGCCTTCAGGGCGGCCTCGAGTCCCAGATCCCCTTCCGCCAGATCCGCCCCGCTTTCGCGGATGAACCGGGCAAAGGCGCTGCGCGTCCGCGGACCGGCAATGCCGTCGGCGGCGCCGGCGGCGCAATTCGCCCGGTTCAGCGCTGCCTGGGTGGCGCGGATGATGTCCTCGCGGCTCCGCGCGGCCATGGCGGGCGGTGCTGCCTCCTGCCCGGGGGCGTCCTCTGCCGGGGGCTCCGGCGCCGCGGCATCCCGCGCGCTCGGTCCCGCTTCGGAGGCAGCCGCCCCCTCGCGCAGCTGCAGGGCGAGTTCGTAGGTGTATTCCCCGCGCCGCGCGGCATGGCGCTCCAGGAAGATGTCCCAGGCCGCGGGCGTGCCGATCTCGCGGGCGAGATCGAAATCCTCCCGCATGCGGTCCGCGCCATCGCCGCCCGGCTGCGTCTCCGCCGCCGGCCGGTTCGCTGGCGGGGCGAAGTAGAACGCGCCGATCAGCTCGTCGTAATAGGCCGGCACCTGCGCGTGCTGGACCGAAAGCGCCATGTCGCGCACCTCGATCCGCAGATCGGCCACCATCTCGCGCAGCTCCAGCCCCGGCTGGGGCAGCCGCTTCAGCAGCGCGCGGGTGAAGACGGAATTCGCCGCGCCGGTCTCGCCCGGCAGATGGTCGAGCGCGAGCTGCCCGGCCCCGGCGGAGAAGATCACGAAGCTGCCCTGCGGCGCGGCGATCCGGCCGAGCCCGCGGGTGGCGCCGATGCTGCGCCCGGAGGCCGTCGCGAAGGGGTTGTTGCGGCAGGCGTCGATGATCGCGATGACCGTGCGGGCGCCGGTCGCTCGGACGCGGTCGAGCAGCCCGGACAGCGCGATGGACTCCGACTTGACGAAATCGCTCTCGCCCGCGCCGGGAACCAGGATATCGGCCGGCAGCAGGTAGTTCTCGCCGTCGATCTCGACCCCGTGGCCGGCGAAATACACCACTGCCGTGTCGCCCGGCTGGAGCCGCGCGGTGAAATCCGAGATCTTGCGGTTCATGTCGCGCCGGCCCGCATCGGTCGCGGTCAGCGTCTCGTATCCCTGCTGCCGGAGCGCATCGGCCACGGCGGTTGCATCGGCGACGGCCAGCGCCAGCTGCGGCACGTTCGCATAGGCGTCATTGCCGATCACCAGGGCCATCCGGTTCTGGGCAAATGCCGGACCGGCGGCCAGCCAGGCGCAGAGAAGCAAGATGATCCGCATCGAAATATCCCGTCCAAACCTGGGCCAGTGTGGCACGGATCCGCGGCCATCCCAACAGCGGGCGGGACGCGGCGGCAGTCAGGCGGCAATCTCGGCCTTGATCCAGTCGATGAAGGCCTGGGCCGGATCCGAGGCGCCGCCGGGCGGCGGGGCGATCCAATAGGCTGCGCGGGCGGGCATCTCCGTCCCGAAGGGGCGCACCAGCCGCCCGGTGCTCAGCGCCCGCGCGCAGGTCAGGCTGTCGCCCAGGCAGAGGCCCAGCCCGGCCTCGGCGGCGGCATACATCGCGAGGAGCCCGGTGAAGGAGATGCCCTCGGTTCCCGGACGGAGCCCGGAGCCTGCCGCTTCCAGCCAGCGCCCCCAGTCGGCCGGTCCGTCGAGATGCAGCAGCATGTCCGGCCGCAGCCCGCCGATGGCGATCCCGCCGCCCTCGTAGAGCAGCTCCGGCGCGCAGACTGGAAAGAACGCGACCCGCAGGAGCAGCTCGGCCCCCGGCGGCGGGCTGTCGGTGAAGCCGATCCAAAGGTCCGCGCGTGGCGGCTCCTCGCCCGAGGCGAAGCTGGACAGGGTCAGCGCCACGTCCGGGCAGAGGCCGAGGAACCGCCGCAGCCGCGGCGCCAGCCAGGTTGCCGCCAGCCCCGAGGTCACGGCCAGATCGAGCGTGCCGCCTGCCGCGCCGATCCCGCGATGGGCGTCGCGCAGCGCCGCGAGCCCGGGCCGTATCGCGGCGACATAGCGGTGCGCCTCGCCGGTCAGCCTGAGACCCCGGCCCTGCGCTTCGGCCAGGCGGAAGCCCAGCCGCGCCTCCAGCGTGCGCAGCTTGTGGCTGACCGCGCTGGGGCTGAGATTCAGCTCCGATGCGGTGGCCGCGACCGAGCCTGTCCGGGCCAGGGCGTCGAGCATTTCAAGGGCGGATATCGGCGGCAAATTCATGCAGAAAATTCATCTTAATGGCAAATCAATGTCAATAGACGTGCAAATTATTCAACATTAATCTGTATCGAACATTTCCGCGCCACGACAGGGGACCAGGATGGAAGCGAGCTTTTCGCGCAGGAAACTGCTGGAGCCGGCAGAGCTGAGGACGCTGGCAGAGCGGTCGGACCTGAAGGGCTGGCTGCAGCTCGGCAGCCATCTGGGCGCGATCGCCGCCGCGGCCTGGCTGCACGCGCTGGCCATGGGGACATGGTGGGTTCTGGCCACCGGGCTGGTGCTCGGCGTGCTGGTGAATTTCCTCTATGCCGCGCAGCACGAGCTGTCCCATGCCACCGTCTTCGCCACCCGCTGGCTGAACGAAGCCTTCGGGCGGATCATCGGCTTCTTCATGCTGTTCCCGCGCGATTTCGACCAGGTGATGCATTTCGCCCATCACCAATGGACGCAGGACTGGGAGCGCGACGGCGAACTCGTGCGCGAGCCCTACACGCTGGCCACCTACCTCCTGTGGCTGTCCGGGATCACCTATTGGCGCAACCGCATCCTCGGCATCGTCCGCCGTACCCGCGGCGTCATCGTGGAACCCTTCATCCGTCCGCAGGAAGAGGCGCGCATCATCCGCGAAAGCCGCATCCATCTGGGCCTCTACGCCGCGGTCCTGATCGTCTCGCTGGCGACGGGCAGCTGGATCTGGCTCACCTTCTGGATCCTGCCGATGGTGCTGACCAAGCCCGTCCACCAGCTGCAGAACACCATCGAGCATCTCGGCCTCAGCCACGAGGACTCGATCCTCGAGAACACCCGCTCCACCCGCGCCAATGCGCTGGTCCGCTGGCTCTGCTGGCAGATGCCGTACCACACCGCGCACCACACCTTTCCCTCGGTGCCGTTCTGGAAGCTCGGCGAGCTGAACGCGAAGATCGAGGCGAAGGCCGGCGGGGTCTGGCAGATGGGCTGGATCGAGTTCCAGATCGAGGTGATACGCAAGCTCCGCGCCAAGGACGAAAGCCAGTACCCGATGAACGAGGTCTGGGTCGTGCCGGTGCGCGGCCGCCCGCTGCGGGTGATGGCCGAATGACCCGGCGCCTCGACGTCTATACCGCCCTCTGGGCGATGCAGCCGCATGACCAGTCCGGCGTGAAGCTGCCCTACGAGCAGGTGGTGGAGAAGGTGGCCGGGGCGGGCTATGCCGGCATGGCGTTGGATTTCGGCGCTACCTCTGCGGAGGACATCCGCCGCATCCAGCCGATGATGGCGCGCGCCGGGCTGACGCCCTTCCTGGTGGACTTCCCGAAGACGGTGGAGGGCCTGCGGCCGACGCTGAGGATGGCGAAGGACTTCGGCGCGCCCTTCGTGGTGGTGATCGGCCAAGTGATGCCGCTGTCCGTCGAGGGCATGATTCCGGTGATCCGAGCCTGGATCGAGATGTCGGAACAGGAGGGCATGCCGGTCCTGTTCGAGACCCACCGCAACTGCATCACCAACGACCTCTACGCGACGCTGCTGCTTCTGGATGCCGTCCCCGAGATGCGGCTCTGCGCCGACCTTTCGCATTACGTGACCGGCCGCGAGATGAGCTTCCCGATCCCCCGCCGCGAGATGGGCCACATCTCCCGCATCCTCGCGCGTTCCGACAGCTTCCAGGGGCGTGTCGCCGGGCGCGGGCAGATCCAGCTCCCGCTCGGCTGGCCCTCCAGCCGCAAATGGGAAGATCTGTTCCGCGGATGGTGGCGCGAGGGGCTGGCGGGCTGGCGCGCGCGCAACGCGGACGGCACCTGCATCTTCCTCTGCGAACTCGGGCCGCCCGATTATGCGCTGACCGGCCCGGACGGGCGCGAGATGTCCGACCGCTGGGAAGAGGCGCTGGTGCTCAAGGGCTGGGCCGAGGAGATCTGGGCGGAGCTGGAAGCCGGCTGACCGGGACTTGCCGTCCGCCCCGCGCCCCGTATGATCCGGCGGGTTGCGGATCAGGGCAGGAGGCCGGGCTTGCGGGTGCCATCGATGAATGCGCTGCGCGCGCTGGAAAGCGTCGCGCGGCTGGGCTCGATCTGGCAGGCCGCCGAAGAGCTGAACCTGACGCGCAGCGCGATCAGCCACCAGCTGCGCCTGCTGGAGCGCGAGCTGGATTTCGACCTGACCATCCGCGTCGGCAACCGCATCGAGCTGACCCCGCGCGCGCGCGACTATGCCTCCGACGTGCGCCGCGCGCTCAGCCTGATCTCGGCCTCGGGGACCCGCGCCGGGCGGCACGGGATCAGCGGCACGCTGCATGTCAGCTGCCCGGCAGGCTTCGCCTCCGCCTGGCTCTGCCAGCATCTGGGCGATTTCGTCGAGGCGAACCCGGATGTCACCGTCTCGCTGGTCACGCCGATGCGCATCGACAGCACCGCCAATCCCGAAATCGACACGTTCATCACCTTCGGCCATGACGGCCGTGCCGACCTGGTGGTGGAGCCGCTGCTGCCGGTCGAGTTCACCCCGCTCTGCACGCCGGACTATCTCGACCGGATGGGCGGCTTCGTCGATCCCGGCAGCCTGCAGCGCGCGACCTTGCTGCATATCGGCGATTTCGCCGACTGGGAAAGCTGGATGCGCCTCGTCGGCCTGCCGCCCGAACAGGCGCATCGCGGCATCTGCTTTTCGGGGATGAATGTCGCCCATTCCGCCGTGCTGGCGGGCCAGGGGGTGGTGATCGGGGACATGGTGCTTTGGGGCCATGCGGTGGAATCGGGCCAGCTGGCCCGGCCCTTCCCCGGAAAGCTGCATTCCGATACCGGCTACTATCTCTGCACGCCTTCGGAAAAGCTGGAAAATCCCGTGGTTGACGCCTTTCATACCTGGCTGAAGCAGGAGTTGCGGAAGAATTCATCCCTGCTGAAATGAGCGACGTAACGGCAAATGAAATTTGCCAAGACGGCGCGAAAGTTTCATTTGATTCTCCTGTTTGATCCTCCCTAGGTTGGCCGCGGGTGCTGCGGCGCCCGTTTCCGAAGCAATCCGGCGAGGTCAGGGTGACAGCTCCAGCACAGATCGAAGCGCGCGGCATCCACATGCGGTTCGGCCATTTCAGCGCGCTCCAGGACGTGTCGCTGACCGTCCAGAAGGGCGAGTTCCTGTCGCTTCTCGGGCCTTCGGGCTCAGGCAAGACGACCTTCCTGACCGTGCTGGCCGGGTTCTACGAACCGAGCGAGGGCAGCCTGATGCTCGACGGGCAGGACATGACCCATGTCCCGCCGGGCAAGCGCGGCTTCGGCATGGTGTTCCAGGGCTATGCACTGATGCCGCATCTGACCGTGGCCGAGAACATCGCCTTTCCGCTCAAGGTGCAGAAGCGCGGGGCGAAGGAGATCAAGGCGCGGGTCGAGCAGATGATCGCCATGGTCGGGCTCGAGGGCCACGGCCACAAGAAGCCCGCCAAGCTCTCCGGCGGCCAGCAGCAGCGCGTCGCGCTCGCCCGCGCGCTGGCCTACGAGCCGTCGGTGCTGCTGCTCGACGAGCCGTTCTCGGCACTGGACAAGAACCTCCGCCTGCAGATGCAGGAGGAACTGCGCCGCCTCCACCGCGAGCTGGGCACCACCTTCGTCTTCGTCACCCATGACCAGGAGGAGGCGCTGGCGCTCTCCAGCCATGTCGCCATCTTCGAGAAGGGCCGGCTCCAGCAGATCGGCACGCCCGAGGATGTCTACGAACGCCCGGCGAACCGCTTCGTCGCGGAGTTCCTCGGCGACATCAACGTCTTCCCGCTGGCGGGCGGCGCAGTGGGCGGACGTCCGATCCTTCTGCCCGAGGCGGCGGGGCAGGGCAGCGACCTCGCCATCCGGCCCGAGCACATGCGCCTGGGCCTGACGGAGCCCGAGGGAAACGCGCTGCCGATGCGGGTCACCGACCGCATCTATCTCGGCCCCTCGACCCGGCTGATCCTCGAAGGCGCGGGCGGCGTGCCCGCCACCATGACGCTGCCGACTGCGACGGCCGCTCCGGCGATCCGCGAGGGCGCGCAGGTTTGGCTCGGCTGGGACGCGCGGGACAGCTTCGTCATCTGACCCCTTCCTCCAAGACATAACCGAAGACAGACAAAACGACAGGGAACCCCATGAACAGCCATTTCCGTAACGACTGCGCCGAGATCCTGCGCGAACGCCATCAGAAGGGCCAGATTTCGCGCCGCACGCTGCTGCAGGGGCTCGGCCTCCTGGCCGGCACTTCGGCGCTGGGGCTCGGTGCCGGTCGCGCGCTGGCCGTCGGCCAGAAGCTGGTCTTCGTCAACTGGGGCGGCGACGCGGTCGACGCGATGGGCGAGGCCTTCGGCAAGCCCTTCACGGCGGAAACCGGCGTGCAGGTGCTGTTCGACGGCTCCGGCCCGACCGAAGGCGCGATCACCGCACAGGCCGAAAGCGGCCATCCGACCTGGGACCTGGTGGATTGCGATCCGTTCTCCGGCCAGGCGCTCGGCAAGAAGGGCTACATGGCGCCGATCGACTGGTCGGTCGTGGACGAGTCCAAGATCCGCCCCGGCTTCAAATGGGACTACGCGGCCTCGACCTATTTCTATTCCTACGTCATCGCCTATGACACGACGGCCTATGACGAGCCGCCGGCCTCGATGGCCGATTTCTTCGACACCGAGAAATTCCCCGGCAAGCGGTCGATGTACAAATGGGGCGCGGGAATGTGGGAGGCGGCGCTGCTGGCCGACGGCGTGGCGCCTGCGGACCTGTACCCGCTCGATCTCGAGCGCGCCCATGCCAAGATCGCGGGGTTCAAGGACAATGTCGCGGCCTTCTGGGGCGGCGGCGCCGAAAGCCAGACGCTGCTGCTGGGCGGCGACGTCACCATGGCGCTGATCTGGAGCACCCGCGCCAAGGTCGTCCATGCCGATACCGAGGGCGAGATCACCTTCATCTGGGACGAGGGCATCGTCGCGCCGGGCTCCACCGGGGTCCTCGCCAACAACCCCGCCGGGCCGGAACTGGCGATGAAGTACATCGCGGCGGGCCAGTCGCCCGAGGGGCAGGCGAAGCTGTTCGAGCTGCTGGGCAACGGTCCGGCCAACCCGGCGGCGGACGCGCTGATCCCCGAGGAGATGAAGCCCTTCAACCCGACCGATCCGGCGAATTTCGACAGGCAGATCCCCCTCGACATGGCCTGGTACGAGGAAAACTATAGCGCGGCGCTCGACGCCTACCTGAAGATCATCTCGGCCTGAGCCGGTCCCGCCGCCCTCTGCGGAGGGCGGCCCTCAACGGGGGTCCCCCATGCTGGCGCGCGCCGTCCTCATCCTGCCGCTGCTCCTGTTCCTCGGAGCGAGCTATATCCTTCCCTTCCTCGGCATCGTGCAGCTTTCGGTCACCGGCGACGAGCCGGGGCTGACGCTTTCGCATTACGGGACCGCCGTCTCCGACCCGCTGGTGCAGAGCGTCTTCTGGCGCACCCTGCGCGTCTGCGCCTCGGTCACGGTGCTGTCGGTCGCGGCCGCCTATGTCGTGACCTTCCTCTGGGTGCGGGGCAGCGCGCTGACCTCGCTGCTGGTCGAGCTCTGCATCATGATCCCGTTCTGGATCTCGGTGCTGTCGCGCGCCTTCGGCTGGCTCGCCATGCTGTCGAACCGCGGCATGATCAACACCTGGCTGAAGAAGGCCGGGCTGATCGACATGTCCCTGCCGCTTGTCCATAACGAGTTCGGCGTGATCGTCGGCATGACGCACTACCTGATCCCCTTCGCCGCCTTTCCGCTGGCCGCCGCCATGCGCAATGTCGACGAGCGCGTCCTGCTCGCCGCCGAGGGCATGGGGGCCTCGCGGATGCGCACCTTCTGGCAGGTCTTCGTCCCGATGACCCGCAGCGGCATGATGGGCGCAGCGCTCCTGGTCTTCGTCTTCTCGATCGGCTTCTACGTCACGCCGGCGATCCTGGGCGGCGGACGCAGCGTGATGGCGGCAGAGCTGATCTACCTGCGGCTCTTCCAGATCCCCGACTGGGGCCTCGCCACCGCGGTCAGCGTGCTCCTGATGGCCGCCATCGCCGGCATTCTCGTCACGCTGATGCGCCGCTACGGAGACCTCGCGAAATGACCCGCTTCCGTCCCGGCCTCGCGCTGTCCACATCCGGCGCGCTGGTCTCGGTCTTCCTGCTGATGCCGCTGATCGCCGTGGTGCCGGTCAGCTTCACGCCCAAGCGCTTCCTGTCCATGCCCGCGGGCGAATGGTCCGGCCGCCATTACGAGGCGCTGCTGAGCGATCCGGCATGGATCGGCAGCGTGCTGCTGTCGGTGAAGATCGGGCTCGCCTCCGCTGCCTTTTCCTGCCTGCTGGCCACTGCCTTCTGCATCGGCATCTGGCTCTTCAAGCCGATCTTCTCGCAGGTGATGACCGGGCTGGTGCTGCTGCCGATGGTGGCGCCGCCGGTGGTGTCGGCGCTGACGCTCTACTTCTTCCTCAACCGGCTGACCCAGTGGAACGGCGTGATCGCCTATGACACATGGGCGGGCGTCGCGCTGACCCATTCGGTGATGAGCGTGCCCTATGCGGTGGTCATGGTCTTCGTCGCGCTGTCGCAGTTCGACCGCCGGATCGACCTTGCCGCGCAGTCGATGGGGGCGTCCCTGCGGACCCGCATCTTCTCGGTGATCCTGCCCAACATCCGCTTCGGCATCGGCGGGGCGTTCTTCCTGGCGTTTCTGCTGTCCTGGGACGAGATCGGCGTGACGCTCTTCGTCACCTCGGTGAACGCGATCACCCTGCCCAGGCGGATGTGGATGGGGCTGCGGGACAATATCGACCCGTCGATCGCTGCTGTCTCGGTGATCCTGATCGTGCTGGTGACCGCGGCGACGCTGATCCGTGCCGGGCTGCAGTACCGGGCCAAGCGCGCCGCTCAGGGCTGAGCGGCGCCTTCGGCCAGCAGCCACTCCGCGAAGGCCCGGCAGGCGGGCCCGGCCTCCGCTTCCGGCGCGATGGTCATGTGATAGGCCGTGCCGAGGTCCAGCTCTCCGCCCGGCCAGCGCGCCAGCCGCCCCTCGGCCTCGATCCCCTCGGTGATCGAGCGCCAGCCGAGGATCAGCCCCTGGCCATGCAGCGCCGCCTGCACCGCCTGCACATAGGTGTTGAACATCAGCCCGCGGCTGCGCGGCGCGGGCAGGCCGCTGAGGCGGCAATACTCGGCCCAGCCGGTCCAGTGCCGCGCGCCTTCGAATTCGACATGGATCAGCGGCGCCATGTGGAGGCCGGTCCCGGCCTCTGCCAGCCGCGCGACCAGTGCCGGATGGCCGACCGGGCAGATGCGTTCCGGGAACAGAACCTGCGTCGTTCCGTCGGTCCAGCCGCCGTCGCCATAGCGCAGCACCACATCCATGCCGGGTGCCCGCCGCTTCAGGTCCGAGGGCATCGCCTGGACGTTGATCAGGATGTCCGGATGCGCCGCGTAGAAGCCCGAGAGCCGCGGCATCAGCCAATGCGTCGCCATCCCCACCGTGCAGGCCACGGTCAGCGCGGGCGCCTCCCCGGAGGCCGACGCGCGGATCGAGGCGATGGCCGCCGAGATCAGCCCGATCCCCTCCCGCACCGCCTGCGCCAGCTGCTGGCCCGCCTGCGTCAGCCGCGCGGGCCGCACCGTGCGGTCGAAAAGCGCCACGCCGACATGGTCCTCCAGCGCCTTCAGCGACTGGCTGACCGCGGGCAGCGACACGTTCAGCTCGGCGGCGGCCGCGCGCATGGAACCGGCACGGTCCACCGTCTCGAACACGGTCAGCAGGCGCAGCGGCGGCAGGGGTTCCATAAGTTAAGAGATCCATTAAGTTGAGTTTGGTTTTAACGATCTACCAGAACCACGGAACCTTGTGCAATCTGCGAGTCATCGGCCGGCCATGCCCGGCGCCCTCTCCCCCCAAGTTAAGGCATTCCCATGGATACGCTCGCAGATGTCTCCGCAAATCCCGTCACCCTCGGCGACAAGGGCCTGACCTTGCCGCTGGCGGCTGGGGAGGCGTATTTCAACTACTACTGGCTGCGCGACAACTGCCCCAGCTCCTTCGACAGCGCCACCCGCGAGCGAAGCTTCGACATCATGCATCTCGGCGCCGCGCCGCGCCCCGACTGGGCGCAGATCGACGGCGGCAGCCTGACCGTCGGCTGGGCGGGCGAGGCGCATGTCTCCACCTATCCGCTGAGCTTCCTGGAGGCCTACAGCCAGGGCCTGCCGCGCTTCGACCCGGCGGAAAAGCCGCGCCGCGCCTGGTTCGCGGACCATTATGGCGCCATCGCCCGCTTCAGCCATGCCGAGCTGAAGGCCGAGCCCGCCAGGGTCGCCGCCTGGATCGAGGCGATCCTGGTCGAGGGCGTCGCCATCGTCACGGAGATGCCCGATACCGACGAGGCGCTGACCGAGACGGCCGAGTTGATGGGCCATGTCCGCCCGACCTTCTTCGGCCTCTATTTCGACGTGCGGACCCATATCAAGCCGACCAACCTTGCCTACACGGCGGGCGCACTGGAGATGCATACCGACACGCCCGCGGAAGAATACGCGCCGGGCGTGCAGTTCCTGCACATGCGCCGCAATTCCGTCGAAGGCGGGCGCAACCTGTTCCTCGACGGCGTCGCCGTGGCCGAGGCCTTCCGCGAGGCGCATCCCGAGGAGTTCCGCCTGCTGGCCGAGACCGAAGTGCCCTACTACTGCGAGCATGACCATTACGACATGCGCTCGCGCCAGCGGGTGATCGAGCTCGACGGCAACGGCAATGTCACCGGCGTCACCATCAGCCAGCACATGTTCGACATCTCCGACCTGCCGCAGGACCTGCTAGACAGCTACTATCCGGCCTTCGTCCGCTTCGGGAAGATGCTGCAGGACGACCGCTTCGTGATGAAATTCACGCTCCATGCCGGCGAATGCATCGTCTTCGACAACCACCGCATCGTCCATGGCCGCGCCGCCTACACGGCGGAAAGCGGCGAGCGCTACCTGCGCGGCTGCTATGCCGACCGGGCCGAGATGCGCTCCACCTACCGCGCGCTGACCTCGGAAGGCCGGTTCAAATGAGCCTCGGCGCGATCCGCAACGAGGCCGCGGAACCCGCGGAGCTGACAAGGCTCCGCGAGGATCTGGCCGCGGCTTTCCGCATCTGCGACCGCTTCGGCTGGAGCGAGTCCGTCGGCAACCATTTCAGCGCGGCGCTGTCGCCCTGCGGCAAGACCTTCCTGCTGAACCGCAAATGGCAGCATTTCGGCTCGATCCGTCCCGATGACCTGCTGGTGCTGAACGCCGACGATCCGTCTGCTATGCAGGGGCCTGACGCGCCGGATGCCTCCGCCTGGACGGTGCATGGCACGATCCACCGGATGCTGCCCGAGGCGCGGGTGGTGCTGCATGCCCATTCGCCCCATGCCGTGGCGCTGGCCTGCCTGAAGGACCCGACGGTGCTGCCCCTCGACAACAACACGGCGCGGTTCTTCGGCCGGGTGGGCTATGACCTCGAGTTCGGCGGCATCGCCGATGCCGAGGAAGAGGGCGTCCGCCTCGCCACGGCGATGAAGGGCAACTCGGTTCTGGTCATGGGCAATCACGGCGTCACCGTCGCAGGCCCGACCGTCGCCGATGCCTTCGAAGACCTCTATTTCTTCGAGAAGGCAGCGCAGACGCTGATCCTCGCCCACTCCACCGGCAAGCCGCTCGCCGTGCTGTCGGACGAGGTGGCGCGCAACACTGCCGAGGGCTGGAAGCCGTATCGCGGCATGGCCGGGCGGCATTTCGACTACCTGAAATCGAAGCTCGACACCGACGCGCCGGGCTGGCGCGGCTAGCCCTGCCGCAGCCTCGCGCGCAGGTCGCGCGGGGCAATCCCGAATTCCTTGCGGAAGGCCCGCGTCATCGCGCTGGCGTCCCTGTAGCCGCAGCGCGTGGCGATCTCGGCCACCGACAACCCGGTTGTCTCCACCATCCGCCGGGCCTCTCGCAGCCGCGTCGACAGGTAGAGCCGCCGCGGCGTGAGCCCGTAGCGCGCCATGCAGCGCTCTTCGAAGGCGCGCTTGCTCAGCCCCAGCTCCCCGGCGATCTCGGCCACAGGCACCGGCGTCTCGATCCGCCGCCGCATCAGCGACACCCCCGCCTCGGGTTCCCGCCCGGGCGGCAGGCCGTCGCCGCGCCGCGTCTCGCCATGCATGAAGAGCGTCGACACCTCCAGCCGCAGCATCGGCCCGTGATGCGCCTCGATCAGGTCCAGGATCAGCTCGAAGGTCGTCGTCGCCCCGCCGCAGGAAATCAGGTCGCCGTCATGCAGGACCCGCGCCGGATCGACTTCGGCTTCGGGGAAATCCTCGGCCAGCCGGTCGGCCTCGTCCCAGTGGATCGTGACCCGCCGCCCCGCCGCCAGCCCGGCATGGGCGATCAGCCAGCTTCCGGTATCCATCCCCGCCATCGTGGCGAAGCGACGCCGCGCCGCGCGCAGCCCGCGCGCCGTGGCCGCCCTGCCGTGGCGCTGGAAATCGTAGCTCGACACCACGAAAAGGTAGTCGCCCCCCGGATGCGCGGCCAGCGCCATGCCGGTCTGCACCGTCAGGCCCGAGGAGGAGGTCACGGGACGTCCGTCCAGGCTGACATAGTCCCATTCATAGAGGTTCCGTCCGGTCAGGTTGTTGCAGGCGCGAAGCGGCTCGACCGCATTCGCCAGGCAGTGGTTCGAGAAGGCATCGAACAGCAGAACCGCAACCTTGCGCGGACGATGCAAATTTTTCCCGTTCTGCATGAAAGTTGACCTGAACTGCATGATCTGTCCCTGCCGGAGTCGCATTTTCGGGACAAGTGAACAAGAGGGCATGACACATGCAATTCGGACTGACCGGCGAGCAGGAGATGATCGTCTCGACCGTGCGGAGCTTTGTCGAGAACGAGATCTATCCGCATGAGGCGCTGGTCGAGCGCACCGGCGAGGTTCCCGCCGAGATCGCGCAGGGCATCAAGCAGAAGGTCCTCGACATGGGCTTCTATGCGTCGAATTTCCCCGAAAGCGCGGGCGGTCCGGGGCTGAGCCACCTGGAATTCGCGCTGGTGGAGCGCGAGCTCGGCCGCGGCTCGATGGCGCTGACGCATTTCTTCGGCCGTCCGCAGAACATCCTGATGGCCTGCAAGGGCGAGCAGATCGAGCGCTACCTCTCGCCTGCCGTGAAGGGCGAGCGGATGGATGCGCTGGCGATGACCGAACCCGATGCCGGGTCCGACGTGCGCGGCATGAAATGCACCGCCGTGCGCGATGGCGGCGACTGGGTGGTGAACGGGTCAAAGCATTTCATCTCGGGTGCGGACCATGCCGATTTCTTCATCGTCTTCGTCGCGACCGGCGTCGACGAGACCCCGCGCGGCCCGAAGAAGCGGATCACCTGCTTCCTCGTCGATCGCGGCACGCCGGGCTTCGAGGTGCGCAAGGGCTACAACTCGGTTTCGCATCGCGGCTACAAGAACTGCATCCTCTATTTCGACGATTGCCGCCTGCCGGATGCGCAGGTGCTGGGCGAGGTCGATGGCGGCTTCGAGGTGATGAACGAGTGGCTCTACGCCACGCGGATCACCGTCGCCACCATGTCGGTGGGCAGGGCGCGCCGGGTCTTCGACATGGCGGTGGACTACGCCGCGCAGCGCAAGCAGTTCGGCCAGGAAATCGGCCGCTTCCAGGGGGTCAGCTTCCAGATCGCCGACATGGTGACGGAGATCGACGCGGCGGACTGGCTGACGCTCAGCTCTGCCTGGCGGCTCGACCAGGGCCTGCCCGCGAACCGCGAGATCGCCTCGGCCAAGGTCTATGCCTCCGAGATGCTGGCGCGCGTCACCGACGCGGCGCTGCAGATCCATGGCGGCATGGGATTGATGGACGAGCTGCCGATCGAGCGTTTCTGGCGCGATGCACGGGTGGAGCGCATCTGGGACGGCACCTCGGAGATCCAGCGCCACATCATCAGCCGGGAGATCTTCCGGCCGCTGGGGGTCTGAGATGCAGCCGCTTTCCAGGCTCTTCAGCCCGCGCGCCGTCGCGGTGATCGGCGGCGGCGCCTGGTGCGAGGCGGTGGTCGCGCGCTGCCGCGCCACCGGCTTTGCCGGGCCGATCTGGCCGGTGCATCCGAAGAAGGAGACGGTCGGCGGACTGCCGGCGGTCCGTTCGCTGTCGGAGCTGCCGGGGGTCCCGGATGCCGCCTTCATCGGCGTCAACCGCGAGGCCACGATCGGCGTGGCGGCGGAACTGTCCGCCATGGGCTGCAGCGGGGCGGTCTGCTTCGCCAACGGCTATGCCGAGGCGGTGGCCGAGCTGCCCGACGGGCCGGAGCTGCAGGCGCGGCTGGTCGAGGCCGCGGGACCGATGCGCATCCTCGGCCCCAACTGCTACGGCTTCGTCAATGCGCTCGACGGCGTGGCGCTCTGGCCGGACATGCACGGGCTGTCGCCGCTTTCCTCCGGCGTTGCCGTGGTCGGCCAGTCCTCCAACGTGCTGATCAACCTCACCATGCAGCGCCGCGGCCTGCCGTTGGCTGTCGTCGCCGGGGCCGGCAACCAGGCGCAGGCCTCCATGGCCGAGATCGGTCTCGGCCTGCTCGAGGACCCGCGCATCACCGCGCTCGGGCTGCATGTCGAGGGCTTTTCGGACCTGCCCGCTTTCGAGCGGCTGTCGCGCCGCGCCGCCGAGCTGGGCAAGCCGGTGGTCCTGCTGAAGGTCGGCCGCTCCGAACAGGCGCAGGCGGCGGCTGTGTCGCATACCGCCTCGCTTTCCGGGTCGGATGCCGGGGCGCGGGCGCTGGCAGCGCGCCTGGGCTTCGCGCAGGTCGACAGCGCGGCGGAATTGGTCGAGGCGCTGAAGCTGGCCCATGTCACGGGCCGGCTCGCTTCGGCGCGCATCGCCTCGGCGTCCTGCTCGGGGGGCGAGGCCTCGCTGATGGCCGATCTGGGCGCCGCGAAGGGCGTGGCCTTCCCGTCCCTCACGCCCGCGCAGAGGGCCGGTCTGGCCGAGGCGCTGGGGCCGCGGGTCGCGCTGGCAAATCCGCTGGACTACAACACCCATTGCTGGGGCGACGAGGCGGCGCTGGAGGCGGCGTTCACCGCGCTGGCCGGGGCCGATCTGGCGCTCTGCTGCGTGGTGCTCGACTATCCGCGCTCGGACCTCTTCGATGCGCCCGACTGGGACAAGGTGGTCCATGCGGCGATCGCGGCGCACCGCTCGAACGGCGCGCCGATGGCAGTGGTTTCGCTGCTGCCCGAGGGCCTGCCGGAGGACGTCGCCGCAAGGCTGGTCGCTGCCGGGGTCGCGCCGCTCTGCGGCATGGCCGAAGCGCTGGCCGCGGTCCGTGCCATGGCCGATGCCGGGGCCGCGCCTTCGGCTGCCGGCCTGCTGGTCCCGGGGCTGGTCGCGAACGCGCCGCGGCTTCTGGCCGAGGCCGAGGCCAAGGCGGTCCTGGCCCGCGCAGGCATCGCCGTGCCGCAATCGGCGCGCTCGCCTTCGGCGGCAGAGGCCGAAGCGGCGGCCGGGACCATCGGCTTCCCGGTGGTGCTGAAAGGCGAGGGCATTGCCCACAAGACCGAGGCCGGGGCGGTGGCGCTGAACCTCGCCAGCGGCGAGGCGGTGCGCCGCGCTGCCGAAGCGATGCCGGTGGCGAGCTTCCTCGTCGAGGAGATGATCACCGGGACGGTGGCGGAACTGCTGGTCGGGGTCGTACGCGATCCGGTGCATGGCTTCGTGCTGACGCTGGGGCTGGGCGGCATCCTGACCGAGCTGATGGCCGACACGGTGTCGATGCTGGTCCCGGCGCCGGAGGACGAAATCCGCGCGGGGCTCGACCGGCTGAAGATCGCGCCGCTGCTCGGCGGCTACCGCGGCAAGCCCGGGGCCGATCTGGCCTCGGTCGTCGCGGCCGTCATGGCGGTGCAGGGCTTCGTGGCCGAGCATGCCGACCGCCTGGAAGAAATCGAAATCAACCCGCTGATCTGCACGCCCGGCCGCGCCGTGGCCGCGGACGCGCTGATCCGCATGGGAGACATGGAATGAACGACATGACGCAACCCGCCTCCGCCGTCCGCACCGCGCGGCGCGGGGCCGTTCTGGAAGTGACGCTGGACCGGCCGAAGGCCAATGCGATCGACATGGCGGCGAGCCGCGAGCTGGGCGAGACCTTCATGGGGTTCCGCGACGACCCGGAGCTGCGGGTCGCCATCGTCACCGGCGCGGGGGAGAAGTTCTTCTGCCCGGGCTGGGACCTGAAGGCTGCCGCCGCGGGCGAGGGGCCGGATGCGGATTACGGGGTGGGGGGCTTCGGCGGGCTGCAGGAGCTGCGCGGGCTGAACAAGCCGGTGATCGCCGCGGTCAACGGAATCTGCTGCGGTGGCGGGCTGGAACTGGCGCTCGGCGCCGACATCATCCTCACGGCGGACCACGCCACCTTCGCCCTGCCGGAAATCCGCTCGGGCACCGTGGCGGACGCCGCGACCGTGAAGCTGCCGAAGCGCATCCCCTATCACATCGCGATGGAGCTGCTGCTCACGGGCCGCTGGTTCGACGCCGAGGAGGCGCATCGCTGGGGACTGGTGAACCGCATCCTGCCCCCGGAGGGCCTGATGGAGGCGGCGCGGGCGCTGGCGGATGAACTCGCCTCCGGCCCGCCGCTGGTCTTCGCCGCGCTGAAGGAGATCGTGCGCGAGGCCGAGGACATGAAGTTCCAGGACGCCATGAACCGCATCACCCGCAGCCAGTTCGAGACCGTGGAGCGGCTCTACCGCTCCGAGGACCAGAAGGAAGGCGCCCGCGCCTTCGCCGAGAAACGCGATCCGGTCTGGAAGGGCCGGTAAGGAGAGACGAGAATGCCGCTTCGCATGAACCGCAGGCCCTTCATCACCGCCGCCGTCACCGGCGCGGGCGCCACCCAGGACAAGAGCCGCCTGGTGCCGCGCTCGCCGAACGAAATCGCCGATGCCGCCATCGACGCCGCCAAGGCCGGCGCGGCCATCGTGCATTGCCATGTCCGCGACCCGGAAACCGGCGCGCCCTGCCGCGACCTCGCGCTCTACCGCGAGCTGACCGACCGCATCCGCTCGGCCGATGTGGACGTGGTGCTGAACCTCACCGCCGGGATCGGCGGCGACCTGACCTTCGGCACGCCCGAGACGCCGATGCAGCTGGATGCCCCGAATACTGACATGGCGGGAGCCACGGAACGCATGGCGCATGTCCGCGACTGCCTGCCCGAGATCTGCACGCTCGACTGCGGCTCGATGAATTTCGGCGACGGCGACTACGTGATGACCAACACCACGAACATGCTGCGCGCCATGGGCCGGATGATGACCGATCTGGGCGTGAAGCCCGAGATCGAGGCCTTCGACACCGGCCATCTGTGGTTCGCCTCGCAGCTGGCCAAGGAAGGCGTGCTGGACGATCCGGCGCTGGTGCAGCTCTGCATGGGCATCCCCTGGGGCGCGCCGAACGACCTGCAGACCTTCATGGCGATGGTGGCGAACGTGCCCGCGGGCTGGACATGGTCGGCCTTCAGCCTCGGCCGGGACCAGATGCCCTATGTCGCCGCCGCCGCCATGGCCGGGGGCAATGTCCGCGTCGGGCTGGAGGACAACCTCTACCTGGAGAAGGGCGTTCTGGCGACGAATGCGCAGCTCGTCGAAAAGGCGGCGGGCCTGCTGGAGAACATGGGGGCCTCGCTGATGGGACCGCAGGAGGTCCGCGACCTGCTGGGCCTCGCCAAGCGCGTGCCCACGGGGCTGGCCGCATGAGCCGCGCCGCGATCATCGGCGGCGGGCTGATCGGCGGCGGCTGGGCGGCGCGCTTCATGCTGAACGGCTGGGACGTGGCGGTCTTCGATCCGGACCCGGAGGCGAAGCGCAAGATCGCCGCCGTGCTGGCGAATGCCCGCCGCGCGCTGCCCGCGCTCTATGACCGGGCGCTGCCTGCCGAAGGGACGCTGACCTTCGCCGCCTCTCTGGACGAGGCCGTCGCGGGCGCGGACTGGGTGCAGGAAAGCGTCTCTGAGCGGCTGGACCTGAAGCACCGCGTCTATGCCGGCATCATGGAGGCGGCGCCGGGGACGGTCATCGGCTCCTCGACCTCGGGCTTCCGCGCCGCCGATCTGGCGTCGCAGGGCGCGCCCGTCGTGGTCGTCCATCCCTTCAACCCGGTCTACCTGCTGCCGCTCGTCGAGATCGCCGGGGAACCGGAGCTCTGCGCGAAGGCCGAGGCGCTGGTGCGTTCCGTCGGCATGGCGCCGCTGGTGCTGCGCAAGGAGATTGACGCCTTCATCGCCAACCGCCTGCAGGAGGCGCTCTGGCGCGAAGCCCTCTGGCTGATCCGCGACGGCATCGCCACCACGGGCGAGGTCGATGACGCGATCCGGCTCGGTTTCGGGCTGCGGCTCGGGCAGATGGGCCTGTTCGAGACCTACCGCATCGCCGGAGGCGAGACCGGATACCGCCACTATCTGGAACAGTTCGGCCCCTCGCTGTCCTGGCCGTGGTCGCGGCTGACCGACGTGCCGGACCTCGACGGCGCGCTGGTCAATGCCATCTGCGAGCAGTCCCACGAGCAGTCCGGCGACCGCACCATCGCTGATCTGGAACGGCTGCGCGACGACAATCTCGTCGGCATGATCCGGTCGCTGCGCCAGAGCGGCTCGGGTGCCGGCGGCGCGGTGCTGGCCCACGAGGCGCTGCTGCCCACCGGCGGCACGCTGGACGGCCTGCCTGTCACGGCGGCGCGGCAGGTGCCGCCGGGCTGGGCCGATTACAACGGCCACATGAACGAGGCCGCCTATCTGGAGGCCGGGACCTGGGCCACCGACGGGCTGATGCAATTGATCGGCGCCGATGCCGCCTATGTCGCCTCGGGCAAGAGCTTCTTCACCGTCGACACCCGCATCCGCTACCTTGCCGAGATGCATGTCGGCGAGCGGCTGGCGGCGACGACGCAGGTGCTGGAGGGCGCGGGCAGGAAGATGCGGCTCTTCCACCGCATCTTCCGTGCGGACGGCACGCTCTCGGCGACGATCGAGACGCTGCTCCTGCACACCGACCTGACAACGCGCCGCGCTTGCCCGCCGGAGCCGGAAGTGGCACGACAGCTCGAACGCTATGCCGCCGCCCATGCCGGGATCACGGCCGAGGGGGCGGGCCAGGCCGTGGGCCAGCGCGCCCCGGCGCCCGCGAAGGAAAGGGACATCGCATGAAGGACATCGCCATGACCGCCGCCGAGCAGAAGGCGCGGGAAGATCTGGCCGCCTGCTACCGGCTGGCCGCGCTCCACCGCTTCACCGACCTGATCTACACCCACATCACCGCGCGGGTGCCGGGCGAGGACGGACATTTCCTGATCAACCCCTATGGCTGGCGCTGGGAGGAGATCACGGCCTCCTCGCTGGTCAAGATCGACGTGCACGGCAATAAGGTCGACGGCAGCCCGCACCGGGTGAACCCGGCGGGCTTCACCATCCATTCGGCCGTGCACATGAACCGCCATGACGCGGCCTGGATCATGCATACCCATACCCGGGCGGGCGTCGCGGTGTCCTGCATGGAGGAGGGGCTTCTGCCGCTCAACCAGATCTCGCTGCAGTTCCACAACCGCACCGCCTATCACGACTTCGAGGGGATCGCGCTGGATCTGGACGAGCGCGAGCGCATCGTCGCCGATTTCGGCACGCACCCGGTCATGGTGCTGCGCAATCACGGGCTGATCGCCACCGGGCGCAGCGCGGCGGAGATGTTCTCCAACATGTTCTACCTGGAGCGCGCCTGCGAGATCCAGATCGCGGCGCTCTCCACCGGCCAGCCGCTGCGGATGGTGGACGACGAGATCGCCGCCCATGTCCATGGCCAATACGTGCAGATGCTGGAAGAGGACGGAGACCTGGCGCTGGAATGGGACGCACATCTGCGTTCCATCGAAGGGCTGGGCAGCGATTACCGCAGCTGAGCCGCGGCGGGGGCTCCGCCGGGTCCGACAGCGCATGTTGGGCGGTCCCCCTGAGGGACCGTCGGCCAGGCAAACACTGCGGGCTGTGGCGGTTCACGGCCATGGTCCGATATGGTGTCCGCAGTCCTCCGGGGTTCCGCCTGGCAGCGAAGCTCCGGTTCCGGCTGGGGCGGCGCACTGCCGCCGGGCGCCTGCTTGGCCGACCGGCGGCCGACCCTCGCAGTCCGGCAAGTCCCTTGTCCCGTCGCTGGGGCCTCTCGAGGTGGTCCGGCTTGCGCCGCCCGGGCCGTAGGGAAGGCCGTCTGGATGTGAAGGGGCGACGGCGACAGGGCCCGCTTGCCTGAGCTGGCCGCCATGTCGTTCCGCTTCCCAGCGCAGAAGACGGGACCGGTGCGCAGCCCGGCTGTAGCGGGGCTGCGTGCCAATTCCGGGCTTCTCCCAACCGCTCCGGTCCCGCCTTTTTGGGGGCGTTCCGGACCGGAGCAGGGGACGCACGGCCCTCGCCCTGCCGCAGGCCTGCGCCGGCGATGTCCTGCGCTGGCGGGCCGCCAGCCGGTCCCGCTGCCCGGGCTCGGCCGCATCGCCGGAAAACCTGCCGTGCCGCGTGGCCCACCCCGCCAGCCAGCCCCGCACGATCGCGTATCGCGGCTTTTGCTGATGCAAGGGATCTGGAGACAGGGCCGGGTCGCAGAGCGGCGACGCGGCGGACCGGTCCGATGCGCCCCCTGACCTGATCCAGAGCTTCGCGCAGCTCGGCCGGAGCATTGATGATCAATGTTTTCAAAGGGACCATCGCTCGGGAAGTTGCTTCTGCGGCATTGTCGCGTGCGGTCGTGAAGTGGCGGATCATCTCGGACGGTCCGGCTTGGGCTTTTGCCATGGCTTCTGCGGGGCCGTTCATCACGGATCGGGCGGCGCTCCAGGCGCCGGGACAATCGGATTCGCCGTGGAGATTGCGCAGCTGCCGGTTCGGTCGCTTGACGCCCAGCACGGTGTGACCCACGGCCAGAATTTCCCGGGACAGACCTGCAGCGAAGGTGCCGGTTCCTTCGATGCCGAAGGCTCTGACCGGTCGGAGGCCACGGGCTCATGTCTACCAGGCCGCTGAAATAGTCGTACCTCGGCGCCGGTTCCAGAACATGATTCACCCGCTGCGGATCAACGGCGGAGGCAGGCATGCGCAGTGCAGACGGGACGGGCGGATCGCTGTCCAGCCATGCCGATCCGGAGACGCGCGTCCCGGCGCAGCATCCGCTGCGGAAGATCCGGCAGGTCGCCAAGCGAGCCATGGCGCCGCCACCGGTCCGAGGCCCATGGCGAACGCACCCGCCAGCCTCGATGCCGGGTTCGAGATGCTCCATGCCGATTTCGGGCGCCCCTCGATCGCCCCCGGGCGGCCGATCCGG
>NZ_JAATVU010000317.1 GCF_013184745.1 Mangrovicoccus sp. HB161399 | reverse complement strand
GGCGCGCCCGGGGCGGCGTTCGGACCGGTGGCACTTGCCCCTCGCTGCACGGCCGCGACCAGCCGGAATGCCGAACCCAGGCAAGGCACCTGCCAAGGGGCCATCCATGCATGGTCCGGGGAATATGGCGAACGCGCTCGCCAGCCGCGACGGCGAGCTTGCGGCGCTCCACGCCGGTTGTGGCCGCCCCCTGATCGCCCCCGAGGCGGCTGATCCGGGCAAGCCTGCTGCACATCCTGTTCCCGGTCCGCAGGCGCGGCTCTGCCGGACGCAAGGCGGTGCCCGGCATGATGCATCGGCAGCCGCCGGGACCGGCGAGACGGCTGACCCCGGGGGCCGGCCTGCCGGCGGATGCGCATCGGGTCCGGACCGGTGGCGCCGCGATGGGCAATTCCGGGCACCGCTGGCGGCGCATGCGATGCTGCCGGGTTCGCGGCCGACTGCGGGCGGGCCCGCATCGCCCCGCATGCCGTGCAGGAGGCGCGGTTCCCGGCGATCGGCGGGCGGACCACGCGGCACGAGGGCCATGCCCTGTGCGGACCTGGAGCGGGCATCG
>NZ_JAATVU010000316.1 GCF_013184745.1 Mangrovicoccus sp. HB161399 | reverse complement strand
TCCCAAGCCCGCCGGACCGGCGCTGTTGTCACATTTTTGGCCTTTCGGCCTTAACAATATCAATTGCTTACGCGTCTAGCTGTCGAACTCCGGTTACCCACATGTGGTGCGGTGAATTGATTCAGCTACCAGCCTTGGCCTTGGCGACAATGACAGGATCATGATTCGTCATGTGGCACCGAATGTGTGAGGTGCGGGCATGGGACAGAGCTGGGTGGAAACGGAAACCGCCGGATGCGACTTGGGGGATGAGCGGTTGAACCGCAGGCTGCCCGAGATGGGATGGTTGCCGCCCTCCCCAGACGGCATCGCGATGTGCCAAGGTCGTGGTGATGAAAGCCACGGAAGCGGAGAGGACGGCGAAATGAAGGATACGATGATCGGCGTGGATCTGGCAAAGAGCGTTTTCCTGGTTCACGGGGCTTCCATCACCGGGCATGTGAAGTTCCGCAGGAAGCTGACGCGCCGTAAGCGGTGCTCCCGGCTCACGGGATCTCAGGTTGACGGCTTGAAATTCCATGGAAGAAGTTCGTCGATGCGCTTCTGCGGATGCCCG
>NZ_JAATVU010000315.1 GCF_013184745.1 Mangrovicoccus sp. HB161399 | reverse complement strand
AGAATTCGGCGATCCTGCGCAGACCTTCGGCAGCGATCTCGGACCCGTCCCGGTCGAATATTTCCCGCAGCTTGCGCCGCGCGTGCGACCAGCTTGCGTCAAGCAAGCCCCGGAACGGGGGAAGAGAACAGGAAGGAGGTGAGGAATGACCTGAAACCGTTCGAAGCGATCCAGCGGGTTCGACACCCGCCCGGCAAAGGCGCAGCCCGCCAGCCGGAAGCGAGTCTTGCATGGCTGTCGGCAACGGCAGTCGTGAAGCGTAGACAGCGGGTGATGAAGCGGCGGGGAGG
The DNA here is from genome assembly GCF_013184745.1 of Mangrovicoccus sp. HB161399. GTDB lineage: Bacteria > Pseudomonadota > Alphaproteobacteria > Rhodobacterales > Rhodobacteraceae > Mangrovicoccus. Next base: position 273 of record NZ_JAATVU010000315.1, on the reverse strand, counting down.
CAAGCCGGTGGTCCGGCAGATCACGGCCAAGGATCGGTACGCGCGGGCGCTTCATGCCGTCAAGGACTGGTGCAGACAGCACCTGCACTTGTCGCTGAAAGCCCAGCACCGGCGCCTGAGCCGCATGATGCAGGGACACTATGCCTACTACGGGATCACGGGCAACGGACGGCGTCTGAGGTGGTATCTCCATCAAGTCGAGCGCATATGGAAAGCATCGCTGTCACGGCGAAGCCGATCCGGAAAGCTGACTTGGGACCGCATGGGACAGGT
>NZ_JAATVU010000314.1 GCF_013184745.1 Mangrovicoccus sp. HB161399 | reverse complement strand
GATACGACAGATGCCCGAAGGTGTTCTTCTCAGCTATCGCCCTCGCGGCAGTCGTTATCTACTGGCTGTGAAACTCAATGTGTCCAGAGCCTAAAGGTCCTTCTGTGGAAGTGCTCAGTGGCCTAGCCGCACACAGGTCAATTGACGGCTGCGGTTTGGCCCGATATTCATCCGGAGTCCCAAGCCGTCTACGGAATGCTTCCGTAGCACTAGGCACGTTGTTCTGTACTCCCCCGCGCAAAGGCGAAAGTAACGTCGTCCGTCACTCTCGCCACCCCTCGATCCTCACAGATCAAAAGGGGATACTCTCCTGCCCCCAATCGGAGGATCGTGGGGGTTGCAATTATAGATATCATGCTACGCAACTAGCAATCCATTGTTAAAACATTCTTTGATGGAGGTAAATCCGCGTCTATACAGGCTCGAATACACCGAAGTTGGGAAGGTATCTGTAAACCTGTTGAAAAGCAGACCGGCCTTGTTGCGCAAATCGAGGGGATTCATCTCGTGAATCCAGCATGCTAGCCGGGCAGCATGAGCAGACCTCCGAAGACGACCTACAACAC
>NZ_JAATVU010000313.1 GCF_013184745.1 Mangrovicoccus sp. HB161399 | reverse complement strand
ACCTGAAATCCTTCGGCGAGCGCATCGCTTCAAGGGACCCCGACCGCCAGACCGCCGAGATCCACATCCGCGTCATTCGCGGCTGCGCTCGGATCGATGGCGCTTGCCGCTCATTCATGAACCGCTTCAACGCTCTCGGCAAAGCCGAGATCGAACGCGTGGCCTGACCTCAGATTTTGCAACAATGCCCATGCGAAGTACCCGCGATATCCGTGTTGCGGCCAGCAAGTTCATGAAAGAATTTCCCGGCCCCGCTCTCAGGCAACGCGAACTTGCCCCGTCGCATCCGTTTCGCGGAACGGTTCCTGCCGAACGATTTCCCGGGCGCGGCCTACCTTCGCGAACGATGCAGAAGGCCCGGGTCGTGCAGCAGGCCGGTGCCTTGCTGCGTCCGGTACTTGCCTCGATGCGACTCGGCACGCTCCCGCGGCGGCGCTTTCAGGAAGGCCACGCTCCAGACGATTGCCTAGCCTTGCGGCCGCGGAAAGACCCTGCCCTCGAAGAGCTTGCGGGCCGTCCTCAGCGTCCCTGCCGCCGTGACGCATCCCGTGCTGTCGCGCTCGATCAG
>NZ_JAATVU010000312.1 GCF_013184745.1 Mangrovicoccus sp. HB161399 | reverse complement strand
GTCATCGCGCCATTTCGCGCTATGTCCGGAAATCTGCTTGCACGAATTCTCCGAAGGCAGAGGTCTGAGGTTCGAATCCTCATGGGTGCGCCATGAAATCAAAAACTTGCAAGCCGAAGTGGACAGCGCGAACGTTTTGCAACAGCCGCGAGCGACTGATGCATGCTCTTGACATGGCGCTATCGGACATGTGGCAGGCACTGCAGATCCGCTTTCCAGAACTTCTTGAAGTGCTTGACCAGCGCAAATGCTACGCGCTCGGCGTCAGCCCCGGAAAAGTCAGACGCTGCGTCGCGCGCTCGTGTTCTCCTCGATCAAACGCGACCTCAAGAGCTGGATCGTCTTGATCGTTTGATGCCACAGCATTCCACGGTCAATCCAAGACGGTGTCAGGATCAAATTCGTTATCCGTGCCAGTCGAGGTGCTAGCGCAAATTCTGGTCATCTTCCCTCCATGACCTTCACGGCGCTTGCTTAGGCTCAGGACCCATTGATTTCGGCTGGACGGCATGATTCAGCGTTCGAAAACGAGCGGTGACATGTCTGATCTCTTCTGGCTGAGCGACGC
>NZ_JAATVU010000311.1 GCF_013184745.1 Mangrovicoccus sp. HB161399 | reverse complement strand
GAGATCGATCGGACGGCCTTTGCTGTCGCAGATGGCATGCAGCTTCGTGTTCATGCCGCCCTTGGTGCGACCGATCAGGCGGCCGCGCCCCCCTTTTTCACGCCCAGACTGGACGCCGTGCGGTGAGCCTTCAAATGGGTCGCATCTATCATCACGGTCTTCTTCTCGTGGTCCTCGCCCGCCAGCCCGGCCAGCATCCGCGCGAAGATGCCCTTATCGCTCCACCGCTTCCAGCGATTGCAGAGCGTCTTGTGGGGGCCATGCTCTATCGGCGCATCCCTCCAGCGCAAGCCATTGCGATTGGCTTTGTTGCGCAAATCAGCTAGCGGCCAGAGTCCCCCTTTCCCCGGACACACTTATCCTGCGGCCACGGTCATCGGGATGCCGAGCGCCGTAAAACGGTTGAGGACCGCTATCCGGATCTGGACCTCGGCAACCTGGCGGTCGAAGTCCCGCGACATCAGCCGCTGGCCGAGCAGCTTCACGCAGTTCATTTTCGTCTCCACCCTGCTGCGGCGGTGGTACCCGCTCCAGTTCCGCCAGAGCGCCCGGCCCAAGTGCTTCGACGCCC
>NZ_JAATVU010000310.1 GCF_013184745.1 Mangrovicoccus sp. HB161399 | reverse complement strand
GCTGGTCGCACGCGCGGCGCAAGCTGCGGGAAATATTCGACCGGGACGGGTCCGAGATCGCTGCCGAAGGTCTGCGCAGGATCGCCGAATTCTACCGGATCGAGGCCGAGATCCGCGGCATGGGCCCCGGCCAGCGCCTTTCCGCCCGCCAGGCCCGCACCGCGCCGCTGGTCGCGGCCTTCGGCACCTGGCTGCAGGAGCAGCGGCGCCGGGTCTCGGCCAAATCCCGGCTGGGCGAGAAGCTGAGCTACATCCACAACCACTGGGACGGCCTGCAGACCTTCCTGACCGACGGCCGGGTCGAGATCGACTCCAATTCCGTGGAGAACCTGATCCGCCCGATTGCTTTGAACCGCAAGAATGCCCTCTTCGCGGGCCATGACGAGGGCGGCCGTGCCTGGGGACGCATTGCCTCGCTGATCGAGACAGCGAAGATCAGCGGCGTCGAGCCTTTCGCCTATCTCAAGGCCACGCTGGAGGCGATCGCCGCCGGGCATCCGCAGAAGCGCATCGACGAACTTCTTCCATGGAATTTCAAGCCGTCAACCTGAGATCCCGTGAGCCGGGAGCACCGCTTACGGCG
>NZ_JAATVU010000309.1 GCF_013184745.1 Mangrovicoccus sp. HB161399 | reverse complement strand
CGGGTTCTGGCTGCGTCATGGCAGGCTCTTGACCCACAGGATCCATGCCGTGAATCCCCGAAGCCGACGAGTTCTGCAACAACGCCCTTCGCAGCCCTACCTCACTGATGCTTGCCGGTCTTCAATTCGCAGGAGACATGACCGAAGTTGGAGGCATGGGCCTGGCGTCCGACATGCAATCGCGCGAAGCGGCGGAAAGCCCGCTTTCTTGAGCTGCACGGCAGTATTGCAGAAGCCGACGTTAGGTATTTGATCCCATGGTTTGATGGTGCGATCCATTCGCCGGGATGGAAGGAAGCACCATGGGACAGGTTCGCCACGGCAGCGCCGCGATCCTCTGACCGGAAGGCGAATGCGCGCATTCGCCGAGAGGGGTGCACGCCATCCGAGCTGCAATACAGCGATCGCAAGCTTCGGCCGCGGCGCTGAGCCTGGAACTCGGGAGCGAGGAGGATCGGAAAGCGATCCAGAGAATCGCTTTCCCGGCGAGCCCGGAGACGGTCGCGAAGCAGCGCAGGCGCGAGACGGCCGGGGACCGCAAAACAGGCCCGAGGGAACCGCGCTCGGCCGTTCCTGGCGAGAT
>NZ_JAATVU010000031.1 GCF_013184745.1 Mangrovicoccus sp. HB161399 | reverse complement strand
TTCCGCATGACCTCCATCTCTTCCTTTGGGCGGCGTTCCCGCGGCGCAGCTCGCCGAGTTGCGCTGCCCCGGCCCGCCGGCGGCGGATCGCCCCGGCCGAACCCGCAGCGGCGCGCTCGAGCCGCCAGCCCTTGATCTGCGACCGCGTCACGCCGAGCTCCCGCGCGACGCCGGCCCAGGCGGCGCCCGGCCCGGAAAGGCGAACGACGGCCTGCTCCATGAACGCGGCGGCGGAATGGCGGCGGGGCCGTCCGCCCAAGTGGGATCCCGATCTCTCGGAGCATGAAAACGCCAGTCCGGGTGCCAGGGGAAAGGTCAATCCGTCAACCGCTTGCGCTTCATCGCTACTCCTCATTCGGCCATTGATAGTCGGAGAGTGGCAATCCGCAATGGCCCGGAACCCGGGGGGAAGGTCAACCGGTTCAATCGCCCGCGTGCCGGGCCAGCGTCGCCTTTTTCCCGGGGGGCAGCAGGCGCCCGCGCAGTGCCGAGAGCAGCGGCAGGCATACGAGGAGCACGCAAACGGCAATCAGCGCTGCCGAGATGGGGCGTTCGAGGAATATCGACCAGGAGCCGCGGCTGATCATCAGGCTGCGGCGGAGGTTTTCTTCCAGGATCGGGCCGAGGATCAGGCCGAAGGCCAGGGGGGTCACAGGCAGGCCCAGCCGGGAAAAAGCGAAGCCGACCACGCCGAAGGCCACCATCACGTAGACATCGTTCATGTCGTTGCGGATCGCGAAGGCGCCGATCACGCAGAAGACGGCGATGAAGACATACATCAGCTGCGGCGGGATCTTCGTCACCAGGACCGAGACGCGGATCATGCCGATGCCGAAGACCAGCGTCGCGACCAGCGCCAGAAGCACGGAGGCATAGATCCAGCTGACGAAGGTCGGGTCCTTTGCGAAAAGCAGCGGACCCGGGGTCAGCCCGTGCACCATGAGCGCGCCCATCAGCACCGCCGTGATCGTGTCGCCCGGCACGCCGAGGGCGATCAGCGGGACGAGGGACCCGCCGACGGAGGCGGAGTTCGCGGCTTCGGGCGCGACAAGCCCGTCGGGATGGCCGGTGCCGAACTTCTCCGGCTCCTTTGACAGGCGGCGTTCCTGCGCATAGGCGATGGAGACCGCGACGGCAGAGCCCGCTGCCGGGATCGCGCCGATGAAGGTGCCGATGAAGGAGCCGCGCAGCATCACCTTCCAGCGCGAGGCGAGATCGCCCAGCGGCACGAAGATCCGGCCGATCGACGGGGTGGCCTTGGGCCCGCCGCGGAACTCCGCGAGGTTCTGCAGGATCTCGCCCAGGCCGAACAGGCCGATGATCACCGGGATCAGGTTGAAGCCCGATTGCAGCGCGGGCACGTCCATCGTCAGCCGCTGCGCGTCCGTGAGGCTGTCGAAGCCGACCATGCCCAGCATGACCCCGATCAGCCCGACGACGGTCGCGACCAGGGTGGAGCCGTTCGAGGCGAAGGACAGCATGACGATACCGAACAGCGCAACCGCGGCGAATTCCGGGCTGCGGAAATTGGTGGCGAAGCCTGCCAGCATCGGCGCGAGGAGCACCAGCATCGCCAGCCCGATCATGCCGCCGATGGTGGAGGCGGCCAGGGCATAGGTCAGCGCCTGTCCGGCCTTGCCTGCCTGCGTCATCGGATAGCCGTCCACCTGGGTGAAGATCGAGGCCGGCGTGCCCGGCAGCTTCATCAGGATCGCCGAGACCGAACCGCCATAGACGCTGGCCATGAAGATCGAGATCAGGAACAGGATGGCCGGACCGGGCTCCATGCCGAAGGTCACCGGCATCAGGATGGCCAGCGCCATGGTGGAGGAAATGCCCGGCACGGCGCCGAGCACCAGTCCCAGCACCGCCCCCATGGCGATCAGTCCGAGCATGGCCGGGTCCGTGGCGAAGCCGGCAAGCGTGCCGAGGAAGGTCGAAAGCAGCATGGCGGGCCTCGTTCAGGTCGGAAGCGGAAGCGACAGAAGGCGGATGAAGACGAGATGGACGAAGACCGCGGCGCCGATCCCGAAGCCGAGCGCGGGCAGGGCCAGCCGCGGGCCCCAGCCGTCGCGCAGCCCGATCAGCAGCGCGATCCACGCAGTGGCGAAGATCGCGACGGCCGGGGCGGTGCCCAGCATGTCCATCAGCGCGGGCATCGCGACGAGCGAGACCGCCAGCAGCGCCGAGAGGAGCCAGCTCCGCCCGGCGGCCAGCAACTCGCCCGTCGGCTTCCGGGGGGCGGGCCTGCGGGTGAGCAGGCCCAGGACCAGGAGAGCGGCGCCCGCCAGCCCGACGGCCCAGAGGCAGAGGCGGATCAGGAAGAACGGGCCGGGATCGCCCGGCATCGACATGCCCTGCCAGGCCAGGCGGCTGTGGCGCAGCATCGCCAGTCCCGCGGCGCAGAGCGCCAGGAAGAAGGCCGCGGCGGCAAGCGTCTTGCGGGTCGATCCGTCGATGGGGGGCTGCATGGCGCTCCTTCCGGGGTCGCGGGGAGGGGGAACGGGGAGGGGCCGCGGCCCCTCCCCCGTGTCAGGCGGGGCGGCGGATCACTCGCGCTTCAGCCCGTCGGCGACGAGGCCGGCGTCAAGCAGCAGCGGATAGACCGTGTCCACCTGCGCCGCGAGTTCTTCGGCGGCCATCTTGTCGTCGCCCGGGCGCAGCACCATGCCGTTCTGCGCGGCGGCGGAGGTGAAGCCCTCGCTGTCCACCGCGGCGAGGATGCCGTCGACCAGCTTGGCCTTCACGTCCTCGGGCATGCCCTTGGGGCCGACGATCATCACGAAATCGCCGGTGACGATGTCATAGCCCTGTTCCTTGAAGGTAGGCACGTCGGGCAGCTGCGGGTGGCGCGTCTCGGAGGCGACGCCCAGCACCGTGACGGTGCCTGCCTTGGCATGTTCCAGGATCGGCGGGATCGGCAGGGTGGCGGTCTGCACCTCGCCGGTCAGCAGCGCGGTGACGGTCGGCGCATGGCCCGGATAGGGCAGCTTCATCATCTCGATGCCCAGGCCCTTCGGGATCACGTTGGCGAAGACGAAGGAGTTGCCGCCCTGCGGATCGTTGCCGTTCATCAGCGCCATCGGATCCTTCTTCATCGCCTCGACATAGGCGTCGAGCGATGCGATCCCGGTATCGGCGGAGATTTCCAGCGCGCCCGGCTCGTCGGAGATATAGGCCAGCGGCTCGATGTCATCCATGGTCGGCGCGTTGGCGTTCATGAAGGATTGCGAGATCGCATGCAGGCCCATCACGCCGATCGTGTAGCCGTCCGGATCGGCATCGGCGATGTGGCGCATGCCGGTCGTGCCGCCGGCGCCGGTGACGTTGTCGACCACGACAGGCGTGCCCATCACCTTCGACAGCTCGTTGCCCAGCAGGCGGCCGACCAGGTCATGGCCGCCGCCGGCGGGCCAGACCACGGTGATGTGGACCGGCTCGGAGGGATAGGCCCCTTCGGCCAGCGCGGCCTGGCCGGCGAGGCCGAGGGCGGCGGAAAGAGCGAAGGCGGAGGTGAGGAGCTGGCGTCGTTTCATGGGTTTCCCTGTAGCTGTGCCGGCCGCGGCCGGACTCTTGGCGTCGGTCCTGGCAGGGACCTGGTGTCGGGGCTGTCCCGCTTGGCCGCGGGATCGTTCTTGTGTTGTTTCCAAGGGCAGAACTCTCCTGTCCGTCCCCGCGGAGGGGACGGCGCATCGGATCCTTGCCGGTGATTGGAAGCACCAGAGCGCTCCCGATATTGTTTGTACAGAAATAAATTTCTGTCCTGCATGTTTCGCGCCGTGCAGCCCGGCCGGATCTTCCGGTTTGCCCGGAAATTAGGCGAAAGCATGTGCCGCTGCCCATTCCCCGGCAGTCAGAGATCCAGGACGACGTCCCCTTTCGGCACCGAGCAGCAGAGCAGGATCTCGCCCTCCGGCGGAGAGTCGATCAGCTCTTCGGTATGCTCGGTCTCGCCGTCCAGCCTGCGGCAGGCGCAGCTGCCGCAGATTCCCGCGCGGCAGCTGAAATCGGGCGACAGCCCCTGCGCCTCGGCGAAATCCAGCAGGCTCGGCTGCGACCCGTCCCAGACGGCTTCCGTTCCGGACCGGGCGAAGCGGATCGTCGGCGCGTCCGCGGTTGCGCCCGCTGCCCGGGCGGCGGGTGCGGCCGGGACGGGTGCCGGGGCGCCGCCGAAGCTCTCCTGCCGGATCTCGCCGTCGGGCAGGCCGAGGCTGGCCAGCGCCGCGCGCATCGCCGCCATGAACCCGTCCGGCCCGCACAGATAGGCCTGCCAGGCATCCAGCGGCAGCAGCCGGCGCAGCAGCGCGCGGTCGATCAGGCCCAGATGCTGGCAGCGCGCGGTTTCCAGATCGGCCGCGCTGCCTTCGGCGAAGACGGTGATCCGGGTCAGCCCCGGCATCCGCGCCTCGAGCCCGGCAAGTTCCTCCGCGAAGCACAGGTCGTCGCGCGAGCGGCAGGCATGAAGGAAGACCACCGGCCGGTCCGGCTGCCGCGCCAGCGCGTGCAGCATGGACAGCGCCGGGGTGATGCCGATCCCTCCCGTCAGCAGGAGCACCGGCCGGTCGTCCTCCTGCAACACGAAGCGGCCGCGCGGGACCTCTGCCTGCAGCTGGTCGCCCGGCTGCAGCCCGTGCAGGTGGCGCGAGCCGCCCTTGCCGCCGGGCTCCAGCTTCACGCTCAGCCGGTAGGCCGACAGGTCGCCCGGATCGGACGAAATGGTGTAGGTCGCCAGGCTGCGCTCCGGCAGGTTCAGCCGCAGCGGCAGGTGCTGCCCGGGCAGGAAGGGCGGAAGCTCGCCCGCGGCCGCGCGCAGGCGCAGCGAGACGACAGCCGCGCTCTCCGCGACCCGTTCGGCGACTTCCAGAGTCAGGGCGGCGGCGCGGGCCGGTTCGGCGGTCATGACGGCAGGCCCTCCGGAATGCCGAGGCTGCGCATTTCCGCGCGCAGGAAGGCGGCGATGGCGGCATTCTGGCCGATAAGCGAAAATTTCGCGCCATCGCCGTAATCGGTCAGGTTGATCATTTCGGTGGTGATGACGGCAAGGCGGCTGCCCGGCGTCTCGGCATGGTGGCGCAGCACCTTGCGGGCGACATGCTTGCACGGTTCCAGCCGCCATGCCTCCCACGGGGAATGCCATTCGCCGGGGGCCGGCTGCGCGAAGGGATAGAGGATCGCGCGTCCCGGACGGCCCTCGCGGGCGCGCTGGTGCGGATCGTCGGGCACGCCCGCGGCGCCGTTTCCGCTATCATGCGTCGACCAGAGGTTCCGCGGACCGGCGGGCGCCACGGCGCGCAGCTGGAACCAGCGGACGATCCCCATCTCCAGCCATTCATCGACCAGGTTCCCCGGCAGGTAGGGGTCGAGCACGACCCGGCCCGTCTCGACATCGTCGCGGATGCCCGAGATGTCGAGCTCCTCCGCGTCGCCCATCTTGAACAGCATGTGCGAATAGTCGAGCGTCAGGTTGAACGGGATGCCCATGCGGTCCGCGGCGCGTGCCGCCACGGCGACGCGGCGCGGATCCTCGCTCCACATGTTCACATGCAGCTCGAAGCAGGGCTCGATCCCGGCCGCCTCGCCCGCCTCCCAGGCCTCGGCCCAGGCACGGATCACCTCGTCATCCGTGACCCAGCGGCCTCCGGTATGCCAGGCGAAGACCATCATGTTGTGGAACTTCGCCCCTGCCGCAGCGGCACGGGCCATGTTGGCGCGCAGGGCAGGCAGGTAGCCCGGACCCAGCGCATAGACGCCGCTTGCGGTGAAGGCGGGCAGGGCGTTCGCGGCCGACAGCGCGCGGAAGGTGTCCACCTCGCCTTCCATCGGCAGCCTGTCGAAGAAGTCGAAGACGCCGGCTTCCGCGACCATGGCGAATTGCTCGGCCAGCGGCTGTTCGGCGAAGGAGACCGGGCGGGCGGGCGACGAGGCCTGCGCGCCGCGGCCGTTGCAGCCGACGGGAAGGGCCGCGGGCAGGGGCCGTGCCGCAGCCCCCCCGCGGATCGGGGCGAGCTCAGTCATGGTAGACGAAGGCCCCGTTCGGCTCCTCGGAGGCATCCAGCGTCCGCTCGCGTTCCAGCATGTCGGAAATCCGCTTGCGGTAGACCATCGGGCCGCGGTCGATCGCCAGCCGGATCGGGCGGCGTTTCGCGGGGCGCTGTTCCTCGGCATGGACCGCCTCCAGGATCTCCTTGTCCTCGCCGAAGGCGATGCGGAACATCGCGTCGATCTTCTGCGAGGCTTCCTCGGTCTCGATGGCGGTGTTGCGCAGGTGCATCCAGCGGTCGATGGTCTCGGTCTCGCTCACCGGGGTCATGAAATGCAGCGCGAAGATGCGGTTGCCCTGGTCGCGGTCCTCTTCGGCGATTTCGGCCTTCGCGTCGGCAGAGCCGAAGTCGATCACTGCGATCGAGGGCGCGTAGAGATGGTAGTAGTGCCAGCGGTCGACATTGCCCTCGAAGCCGCCGAAGGCCTTGAAGAAGCCGATCGGCTCGGCGTCGCGGATCCAGCGCCAGGCGGTGATCGCCGGGCCGTCGGTGGAGACATGGACCGGCACGTTCTCCGACGCCGAATTGCCCAGCGTGGTCGGGTGGACGAAGCTGACATGCGCCGGATCGACGAGGTTCTCGGCCACGTTCAGGTAGTTCGACTTCAGGAACAGCGCGTCGCCCTGATGCGCGTGCCAGCCGGGCTCGCGGAATTGCGGCAGGTCGAAGATCGCGTCGGGATCGGCGCGGTGCGGCTCGCCCATCCAGATCCAGACGATGTCGTTCTTCTCGACCACCGGATAGGCGTCGACATAGGCGGAGGGCGGAATCTTGTCCTGGCCGGGCACGCGGGTGCATTTCCCGTCCGGCCCGAAGGTGAGGCCGTGATAGCCGCACTGCACCGCGTCGCCGATCCGCTTGCCCTTCGACAGCGGCAGCTGCCGGTGCGGGCAGCGGTCCTCCAGCGCGGCGACATGGCCGTCGTTGCGGCGGTAGAGAAGGACCGGATCGCCGAGGATCGTGAAGCGGCGCAGCGTGCCGTCCACTTCCGAGGACCAGGCGGCTACGTACCAAGCGTTGCGGACCAGCGTCGTCATTGTCATCTCCCGGCCGCCGGGGCGGCATATCTCGCGTTATTGCTACGTACTCAAAGTGAATTGTGCGACTACGTCCGTCAATGCCGACCTTTGATCCAGGTCAAAACCGCAAAATATTTGTTGGTACGCGCATGAAAAGCGCAATCAAAGAGCGATGATGCTCAATTTTCAATCGATATATGCTGCGTACTAATAGAAAGCCCGACTCGGAGGAGTGCCCTGGGGCGCTCAGTCTTCGGCTTCAAGCAGCTTCCGCAGCAGCTCCAGGAACAGCGCGCGCTCGATCCCGGTCAGCGGCGCCAGCAGCTCGTCCCCGGCCCGGACGCTGACCGGCACATGCTCCGCGGCACAGGTCCGTCCCGCCTCGGTCAGCGACAGCACGGTGGTGCGCTGGTCCCCGGGGTCGCGGCTCTTTGCGATCAGCCCTTCCTTTTCCAGCTTGCGCACGACGACCGTCGTGGTGGAGGGATCCATGCTGGTCATGCGGCCGAGGCGGCTCTGCGCCGTCGGGCCTTCGCGCAGCAGCGTGACGAGGGCGACGAACTGGGTGACCGAGAGGTTCGGCACCTTCACGTTCTGGGTGAAGAGCTGGGCGCCGCGCTGGTGGAGCCGCCGGACCAGTTGCGCGGGATGCATGCGGACGTCGTATTCCGCCACCCGCTGCTCGAACTCGTCCTGATCCGCGGCCATGCCGTCCTCCGTCACTCGCACGCCCTTGCGGGCCGGCAGACGATAGCAGCGGCGCCGCGGGCCATCCAGCCCGGTTGCGGCGCCGCAAGCGCTGCGCACCCCCTGCGGTTGCCGCCCCGGCCGGCAGGCGTCGCGCCGCTCTACCGGGGCGCGAATCGATTTCGGCGTGAGGGAGGCTGCACAGTCCGGATGCGGAATTTCCCGAAATTTCTGCGCAAGTCACGGAAAAGGAATGAAATTCCGTCCGGAACTTGCCCGGCAGAGCCTGCTGCGCCGCAGCGTGGATTTCATATCATGAAATCGGTACGACGATGTGAAAAATTAATGGATCATGACCGGCCTCCGGCGGCACAGTCCGGGTCAGGAGGAGCCCATGACCCAGATCGAAGCAGACGCCAGTCCGCCCCAGGCGGACAGGACGATCCAGTCCGTCGACCGCGCGCTCAGCGTTCTCGAGGCCATCGCCCGGCAGCGGGGCGAGGTGACGCTCCAGCAGATCTGCGAGGAGCTGGGGCTGAACGCCTCGACCTGCCACCATATCCTGCGCACGCTGATGGTGCGGAACTATGTCCGGCCCGGCACGGCCCGCGGCCGCTACATGCTGGGATCGCAGATCGTCATGCTGGCCGAGGCGGTCAACGTCAAGGCCGAGCTGCCCGGCCGTGCCAAGCCGGTGATGGACGAGCTGAACCGCGTCACCGAGGAGGCGGTGCACCTGGCGGTCTTCGACCGCGACGAGATGATCACGCTGGTCAAGCGCGAGGCGCGCCACGCGCTGAAGGTCGACAGCGGCTCGATCGGCAAGTCGCGGGCGATGCATGCCACGGCCACCGGCAAGGTTCTGCTTTCGGGCATGTCCGAGGACGAGGTCCGCCGCCTCTGCGCGCTGCACGGCATGGCGCGCTTCACCATCAACACCTGCACCGACCCGGACGCGCTGCTGGCCGAGCTGGAGCAGGACCGCGCCCGCGGCTTCTCCGAGGACCGCGAGGAATTCCAGCTCTACGTCGTCTGCACCGGCGCGGCCGTGCGCGATCCCGCCGGCCGGGTCATTGCCTCGCTCAGCGTCTCGACCCCGATCAACCGCGCGACGGACGCGCATCTCGGCCTTGTCCGGCGCGAGGTGATGGCGGCGGGGCGCAAGCTTTCCCTGACCTCTCTCGACATGTCCGAGGTATCCAGCTCATGAATGTTCAAGACACCACGGCGCCCGTGCGCCAGCAGGGCACCAGGGGCATTGCCGCCCGCGCCCGCGCAATTGCCGAGGCCGGCGGCCTGGCCGAGGCCCGCGCTCTCGGGCTGCTGCCGGAAATGCTGGAACTGACCCTCTCCGAGGCGCTGGTGCTGGCGCTGCTGAAGCAGGGCACGCGGAAATACCTGGCGATCTTCGGCCACGGCTCCACCGATCTTGGCGAAATCCTGCGGATCTACGACGGGGCCGGGGTGACGCGCACCTTCAACTTCCGCAACGAGGTCGAGATGGCCCACACCGCCACGGCGCTGGCCTGGCAGTACGGCGAGACGCCCGCGCTGATCACCTCGATCGGACCGGGCGCGCTCCAGGCGATGGCGGGCTCTCTGGCGGCGGCGTCGAACGGGGTGGGCGTCTGGCACATCTACGGCGACGAGACGACCTTCGGCGAAGGCTACAACATGCAGCAGATCCCGAAGCCCGAGCAGGAACTCTATGCAAGGATGAGCGCGCTGATGGGGCAGAGCTACATGCTGCACACGCCCGAGGCGCTGCGCGAGGCGATGCGCCGGGGCTCGCGCCGGGTGCATGATCCGGTCAAGGCGGGTCCCTTCTACCTGCACCTGCCGATCAACACCCAGCCGGCCCGTGCCGCGTTCAATCTCGACGCGCTGCCCGAACGGCCCTCGGCCGAACCGCTGTCGCCCGAGACCAACGACAGCATCGAGGCGGCCGCCAGGCTGATTGCAGGGGCGGAGCGCGTGGTGATGAAGGCCGGGGGCGGCACGCGCGGCTTCGACTCCGAGATCCGGGCGCTGGCCCGCGCGGCAGGCGCGGCGGTGGTGCTGTCGCCGGGATCCACGGGGGTGATGGCCGATGCCGATCCGCAGAACATGCATGTCGGCGGTTCCAAGGGATCGCTCAGCGGCAATTTCGCGATGGAAAAGGCGGATCTGCTGATCGTCGCGGGCTCCCGCGCGGTGTGCCAGGCCGATTGCTCGGGCACCGGCTATCCGAACGTGAAGAACGTCGTGAACCTCAATGCCGACTGGGCCGACGCGCTGCATTACAACCGCACCCTGTCGCTGCTGGGCGATCTCGGCGCGGTGGCGAAGCGCCTGACCGCGGCGCTCGGGGCCTGCGAGGCAGCGCCCGGCAAGGCCGCGTGGCTGGCCGCCTGTGCGGAGAAAAAGCGGGATTGGGCCGGTTTCCGTGCCGAGCGGCTGACCCTGCCGCCGGTCCGCGACACGGTCTGGGGCACCGAGGTTCTGGCCCAGCCCGCAGCCATCGGCATCGTCGACGCCTTTGCCCGGGAAAGCGGCGCGGTGAAATATTTCGACGCCGGCGACGTGCAGGCCAACGGCTTCCAGATCGTCGCCGACGAGCGCTCCGGCCAGACCTATACAGAGACCGGGGCCAGCTACATGGGCTTCGCCTCCTCGGGCATCCTCGCCTCGGCGCTGGCGGACAGCCCCGAATACGTCATCGCCTTCACCGGCGACGGGTCCTTCATGATGAACCCGCAGGTGCTGATCGATGCGGTCGAGCACCGGCTGAAGGGCATGGTGGTGATTTTCGACAACCGCCGGATGGCGGCGATCAGCAGCCTGCAGATGGCGCAGTACGGCACCGATTTCCGCACCAATGACGGGGTGCCGGTGGATTACGCCGCCATGGCCGGATCGGTCGCCGGCGTCTTCGCCCGCCGCGTGGCGGGAACGGCGGAGGACCTGAAGGCCGCCCTGGAGGAAGGCCATGCCCATGACGGGCTCTCGGTCCTGCATGTCCCGGTCTATTCGGGCGAGGACCCCCGCGGCGGCATGGGCAGCTGGGGATCGTGGAATGTCGGCAACTGGGTGGAAGACGTCCAGGGCCGCTGGATGCGCCAGTCGCTCTGACGCGCATCCCATCAGGAAAAAGTCGGGCCGGAGAGGTCCCGCATCAAGTGGAGGAAACATCAATGAGTGGCACGACCATAGGCTATGTGGGCGTCGGGAATATCGGCACGCCGATGGTGCTGTCGATGCTGCGCGAGGGGCTGGACGTCCTGGTGCGTGACCTGCGCAAGGACCAGGCGGCGGAATGCCTCGCGGCAGGCGCGCGCTTTGCCGAAAGCAACGAGCAGCTCGCGGCGGAATGCACCCGGATCGGCGTGGCGGTCGTCAACGACAAGCAGCTGAACGGCCTCTTCCGTTCCGAGGGCGGGCTGCTGGATGTCTGCCGTCCGGGCACGACGCTGATCGTCCATTCGACCGTGCTGCCGGAGACCATCCTGGCGCTCGGCGAGGAAACCGACAAGCGCGGGCTGAAGCTGGTCGACGCGCAGGTTTCGGGCGGCGACCTCCGGGCGCGCGAAGGCGACCTCGCCATCATGTGCGGCGGCGACCCGGCGGATATCGAGGCGAACCAGGACTATTTCGGCGCGATTTCCCGCATCACCCAGCACATGGGGCCGCGCGGCGCGGGCGCAGGCGCGAAGCTGTCGATCCAGATGATGACCTTCGGCAACTGGATGGCGGCGATCGAGTCGATGCGGCTGGCCCGCTCGCTGGGTCTCGACGAGCAGACCCTGGCGAAATTCGCCACCGACACCACCGCCGACAGCTGGGTCGCGCAGATGTGGGGCAACTATGACCGCCTGCTGCACAACCACCCGCTGGCCGGGACCGAGGACCTGTTCCGCATGTTCGACAAGGACCTGTTCAACTCGGTCCTCGTCGCCCGGGACCATGGCATCGAGCTGCCGCTGACCGCGCTGTCGAGCCAGATCATGAAGGCCGCGATGCAGGAGCGGATCGACTATTCCGCCGACACCTACGCGCCCAAGCCCGAACTCGCGAAAAGGAGCGCCTGACATGCCCGAGGATCTGAGCCCGATGAGCCTGACCCGGACGAAGCCGGTCGTCACCAAGGCCGCGGCCGAGGAGCTGATCGCCCGCGCGATGGAGCATGCCGCCAAGATCGGCAAGCATGTCTCGGTCGCGGTGGTCGATGACGGCGGCTTCCTGATGGCCTTCGCGCGGATGGACACGGCCAACCCGGCCTCCGCCCAGATCGCCATCGACAAGGCCTACACCGCCGCGGTCTCGCACATCGCCACCCACAAGTGGCAGGAGATCATGGAGTCCGACGAGCCGCTGCGCATCGGCGCACCCTCGGGCGTGCACCGCCTGGTGGTCTTCGGCGGCGGCCAGCCGATCGTGATCGACGGCCAGGTCGCAGGTGCCATCGGCTGCTCGGGCGGCCACTGGACCGGCGATACCGAGATCGGCACCGAGGCGCTGAAGCTCTTCGGCTGACCCCGTCACGGGCGGGCGCCGCGCTGCGCCCGCCGCAACCAGAGAGAGGACAGGACCATGATGCTGCCCACCTCATTCCATACCGGCTTCCTTGCCGACATGCCCGTGGCAGAGGCCGTGCGGACGATCCGCGGCCACGGCTACGACATGGCCGAACTGAATGCCGAAGTCCTGCCCTGGGGTCCCGCGCATCTGGGGCTGGACACGCCCGCCGGCACGATCGCGGAGCTGGCGCAGCTCGGGCCCTATTCGGCCTTCTGCCTGCATCACCGCGATTTCGGCTCCAAGGATGCCGACCGCCGCGATGCCGCGCTGGCCTGGACGGCGGCGATGATGGCGCGCGCGCCCGATCTCAGCATCGGGACCGTGCATGTCATCCCCGGAGAGGAAACGACGCTCGGCTCGCTGCACCATTCGCTGCGGATGGCGGTTGGCGATGCGGAGAAACTGGGGCTGGCCCTGGCGCTCGAGCCCATCGTCGGGCGCGAGATCGGCACCGCGGCCGGCGCGCTGGAGGCGATCGCCGCGGCACCGGGGCTGAAGATCAACTTCGACGCCTCGCACCTGAAGCCGATGGGGGACGACGTGACCGAGGCGGCGCGCAAGCTGGCGCCGCATGTCGTGCACATGCACCTCAAGGACGTGACCGGCACGCCGGAAACCTTCCGCTTCGTGCCGATCGGGCAGGGCGAGATCGACCTTGCGGCGATGCTGCGCGCGCTGATCGAGGGCGGCTACCGCGGCCCGGTGTCGATCGAGCATGAGAGCCACTGGTTCGCCGGAGACCGGCGCGGCCCGGCGCAGGTGCTCGACGACTGCCTGGAAGACATCCGCAGGCTTCTGGCAGAAGCCGCGGCCGTGCCCGCCGCCTGAGGCGGGCAGGAGGCCCGACCCGCGTTGAGGAGCGCCGGGCCGGGCCGGAAAGCCGGGGCAGGGGGCCCCGGAAGGATCAAGGGAGGAACCCAAATGACCAGACTGATCATGAACCGGCGGCAGCTTCTGCAGACGGCGGGCGCGGGCGCGCTTGCCGGCGGGCTGGGCCTGCGTCCGGGACGCGCGCGTGCCGCGGTGAGCCTGAAGCTCGGCCACCAGCTGGGCTCGACCCACCCGTCCTACCAGGCGGTGGAGAAGATGGCGGCGGCCGTCGCCGAGCGCACCAACGGCGAGGTGGAGATCTCGGTCTTCCCGAACGCCTCGCTCGGCTCGCCGCCCGACATGGTCAAGCAGGCCCAGCTGGGCGCGCTCGACCTCGTGATGTTCAACCCGCCGAACATCGAAAGCCAGGACCGCACCGCCAACGTCATCCAGATCCCCTACCAGTTCGATGGCTACGAGCATGCCCACCGCGTTCTCGGCGAGACCGCAAAGCCCTGGCTGATGGAGTTCTTCGACCGCAACAAGCTGACCTGGATCGCGAATTTCGAATACGGCTTCCGCGCGCTATCGAACAGCAAGCGGCCGGTCAACAGTCCCGAGGACGTGCAGGGCCTGAAGCTGCGCGTGCCGCCGGAACTGTCGATCAAGGCCACCTTCGACGCGCTCGGCGCGGTCACCCAGACCATCGCCTTCGACGAGCTCTACCTCGCGCTGTCCAGCGGCGTGGTCGACGGCCAGGACAACCCGATCTCGGTCGATTACGCCAACAAGTTCTACGAGGTGCAGAAGCACATCGCCACCACGCGCCACATCTACACCTCCTTCATGCTCGTCGCCTCGCCGATGACCTGGAAGCGGCTCTCGCCCGACGTGCAGGCGGTGCTCTCCGAGGAGGGGATCAAGGCCGGGCAATGGGCGCAGCAGGCAACCATGGACGGCGAGGAGGAGATGCTGTCGGCGATGGACGATGACGGCGTGCAGATCACCCGGCCGGACCCGGCACCGTTCCGCGCGAAGATGGAGCCCGCCTGGGACGTCATGCGCGAGCGCATCGGAAAGGACACCTGGGACACCTGGATGGGCTTCGTCGAGGCCGCCCGCACCGCCTGACGCAATTGCCTGCCACCCCGCCGCGGCCTCCGGGCCGCGGCGCCATGCGGCCAGGCGGGCCAGAGAGAAAGTTCGAGACCGATGAGCGTCTTCGTCATCATGTCAAGCCTCGTGGCCCTGATCGTCTTCGGGCTGCCCATCGCGGTGGCCCTCGGCGCCATGGCCGCGGGAACCATGGTCTGGGCCGCCGGTCCCGACCTGCTCGTGATCTTCATCCAGCGCTTCTACACGGGGATGACCTCGTTCTCGCTGCTGGCCATCCCGTTCTTCATCCTGGCGGGCAACCTGATGAATACCGGCGGCATGACCCACCGGATCTTCCACACCGCGCAGGTCTTCGTCGGCCGGGTCCGCGGCGGGCTCGGCCATGTCAACGTGGTGGGCTCGATGCTGTTCTCCGGCATGTCGGGGTCCGCCGTGGCCGACAGCGCCGGTCTCGGCGTGGTCGAGGTCAAGGCGATGAGGGATGCGGGCTACGATCCGGCCTATGCCGCCGCGATCACCGCCGCCTCCTCGACCATCGGTCCGGTGGTGCCGCCCTCCATCCCCTTCGTGATCTATGGCAGCCTGGCCAATGTCTCGGTCGGCGCGCTGTTCCTGGCCGGCATCATGCCGGGCCTGCTGATGGGCCTGTCGATGATGGCGGTGATCGCCCTGACCGCCCGCGCCAAGGGCCTGCCGAAGCTGTCGGAACGTCCCGGCCTGCGCGAGAGCCTGCGGACCATCGCCGAGGCGCTGCCGGCGCTCGCCATGCCGCTCTTCGTCGTCGGCGGGCTGCTGCTGGGCTGGGTGACGCCGACCGAGGCCGCCGTTCTGGCCGCCGCCTACGCCGCCTTCATCGGCATCGTGGTCTATGGCGAGCTGAAGGTCGCGGACCTGCCCGAGGTGCTCTGGACCTCGGGACGGCAGGCGGCGCAGGTCCTGTTCATCATGGCGCTGGCCGCGCCGTTTTCCTGGGTGCTGGTGCAGCAGCAGGTGCCGAACGCGGTCGTCTCCGCGCTTCTGGGCATCAGCCACGAGCCCTGGGCCGTTCTGCTGATGATCAACGCGATCCTCCTGATCCTCGGCATGTTCATCGAGGGCATCGCGGTCATGGTGATCTGCATGCCGATGCTCCTGCCGGTGACCCAGCAGCTGGGCGTCGACCCGGTGCATTTCGGCGTGATCGTCGTGCTGAACCTGATGATCGGCCTGATTACCCCGCCGGTGGGGCTCTGCCTCTACACCGTCTCGCAAGTGGCCAATATCGACCTGCTGTCGATCATCCGCGAGGTCTGGATCTACCTCGTCGGCCTCGTCGTCGTGCTGCTTGCCGTCACCTTCATTCCGGGCCTCGTCATGTGGGTCCCCGCACTCTTCGGGTTCTGACCATGGAAACGCTCAAATCCATTCTCTCCGGCGCCGACCGCCTGGTCGCCCGCCTGTCGCGCTGGGGCGTCGTGCTCTGCCTCACCGTGCTGTTCCTGCTGCTGCTGGCCCGCGTCGCGGCGCGCACCACCGGGATTCCCTTCGCCGCCTATGACGAGATCGTCGAACTTGCGACCGTCTGGCTGACGATCTCGGGGGCGATCGCGCTGTGGCGCGAGGGCGCGCTCTACCGCGTCGACGTGATCACCGCGGCCTTCCCCGGCTTCGGCCGTCCGGCCGAGCTGCTGGTGCAGATCCTCATGCTCGCCTTCGCCTTCATGCTGGTGAAGGTCGGGCTGGCCTTCACGCTGATGAGCCGCGAGGTCACCGCCTTCATGCAGATCGACATGGCCTTCTACTACGGCGCGATCCCCTTCGCGGGCGCGGTGATGGCGGTCTACAGTCTCGCCGGGCTGACCCGCGCCCTGCACGAGCTTCGCGGCAGCTTCGCCGGGCGCGAGCGGCGCGACGGCGGCGGCATCTCGAAGCGCGCCCTCCCCGAACATCTCTGACCCTCCCCGGGGACTGGTCCAGGAAAGGACAGGACATGACCCATTACGACCGCTACGGCCTCTTCATCGGCGGCGCATGGCAGCCGGTATCCGCCGGACAGGCGCTTGCCGTCATCGATCCCGCGACCGAGGACCGGCTCGGCAGCATCGCCCGCGCCGGGATTGCCGATCTCGACCGCGCGCTTGCCGCCGTGGAGGCCGCGGCGCCCCTCTGGCGCGAAACCTCTGGCTGGGACCGCTCGCGCATCCTGCGGGCCATCGCCTCGGCCATGGTCGCCTGTGCCGAGGAGGCGGCGGCGGAAATGAGCGCCGAGACCGGCAAGCCGCTGGCCGAGGCGAAGGGCGAATGGCAGGCCGCCTGCGACCAGTTCGACTGGATGGCCGACGAGGCGCGGCGCATCTGGGGCCACAGCCTGCCCGGCCGCGAGCCGGGGCTGCGCCTCGACGTGCGCTATGAGCCCGTGGGCCCGGTTGCCGCGTTCACCGCCTGGAACTTCCCGGCGCTGCTGCCCGCGCGCAAGGTGGCCGCGGCGCTGGCGGCCGGCTGCCCGGTGGTGATCAAGCCCTCGGAAGAGGCGCCTTCGGCCATGTTCCGCATCGCCGACTGCGCCGCAGCGGCGGGGCTTCCGGCAGGCGTGCTGAACGTGGTGACGGGGGACCCGGCGGAGATCTCCGCCCATCTCGTCGCCTCGCCGGTGATCCGCAAGGTCTCGCTGACCGGCTCCGTCCCGGTCGGGCGGCTGATCTCGGAACTGGCGGGGCGGCACCTGAAGAAGGTGTCGATGGAGCTCGGCGGCCATGCCCCGGTGCTGGTCTTTCCCGATGCCGATCCGGAGGCCGCGGGCACGCTCTGCGCGCGCACCAAGTTCCGCAATGCCGGCCAGGTCTGCATCTCGCCCAGCCGCTTCTATGTCCATGAGGACATCTACCAGCCCTTCGCCGAGGCGATGGCGCGGACCGCGAAATCGCTGAAGATCGGCCGCGGGCTGGACGACGGCGTCGAATTCGGCCCGATGGCAAATGCCCGCGGCCGCGACCGCGTGCTGGACCTGATCGGGGACGCCCGCGCGAAGGGCGCCGAGGTGCTGGCCGGGGGCGGCGTGCCGCCCGAAAGCAACCGCGGCTTCTATGTCGAGCCGACCGTGCTGGGCCAGGTCCCGGAGGATGCCCGCATCCTGTCCGAGGAACCCTTCGGCCCGGTCGCCCCGATCATGCCCTTCGCGGGCTTCGACGAGGCGATCGCGCGCGCCAATGCGCTGCCCTTCGGACTGGCGGCCTATGTCTTCACCGGCTCGATGGCGACCGCGGACCGTGCGGCCAGCGCGCTCGAGGCCGGGATGATCGGCGTCAACGACATGCTGCTGGCCACCGCCGAGGCGCCGTTCGGCGGCATCAAGGACAGCGGCTCGGGGCGCGAGGGCGGGCAGCTCGGCATCCTCGACTATCTCGAACCCAAATACGTCAAGCAGCGGCTTGCCTGAGCAGGAGACCAGAATGACCAAAGACAAGCCCCAGGGGATCGCCCGCGGCCTGACCAATTACGGCGACGCGAAATTCTCGAAATACCTGCGCCGCAGCTTCGCCTCCTCGATGGGCTACAGCCGCGAGATGCTGGACAAGCCGATCGTCGGCATCGCCCATTCGGCCTCGGGCTTCAACAACTGCCACCGGCATTTCCCCGAGATGATCGAGGCGGTGAAGCGCGGCGTTCTGGCCGCGGGCGCCCTGCCGATCGAGTTTCCGACGATCTCGCTGGGCGAGGTGTTCCTGTCGCCGACCTCGCTGAAATTCCGCAACCTGATGTCGATGGATGTGGAGGAGATGGTTCGCGCCCAGCCGATGGACTCGGTCGTGCTGCTGGGCGGCTGCGACAAGACCGTTCCGGCGCAGCTGATGGGCGCGGTTTCGGCGGATCTGCCGGCCGTGCAGCTGGTCGCCGGTCCGATGTCCACTGGCCGCCACAAGGAGCACCGGCTGGGCGCCTGCACCGATTGCCGCCGCTTCTGGCAGCAGTACCGGGCGAACAAGATCGACGACCAGGAAATCGACACGGTCGAGCAGAAGCTCGCCTCCACCGCAGGGACCTGCGCGGTGATGGGGACGGCCTCGACCATGGCCAGCCTGACCGAGGCGATGGGCATGATGCCCGCCATGGGCGCGGCGATCCCGGCGGTCAGCGCCGACCGGCTGCGCATGGCCGAAGCAACCGGCAAGCTCGCGGTGGACCTCATCGGCTCGGACCGCACGCCGAAGGCGATCCTGACCCGCGAGGCGCTGGAAAACGCGGTCACCGTGCTGCTGGCGCTCGGCGGCTCGACCAATGCGGTGCTGCACCTGGCGGCCATCGCCGGGCGGGCCGGGCTGTCGCTGGATCTGCACCGGCTGAACGAGATCTCCGACCGCACGCCGGTTCTGGTGGACCTCAAGCCCACCGGCGCCTTCTACATGGAGGACCTGCACTATGCGGGCGGCATTCCGGCGGTGATGCGCGAACTGCGCGACCTGCTGCATCTCGACGCCGTGACCATCACCGGCGAGACCGTCGGCGACCGGATTGAGGCGGCGGACCCCTGGGTCGACCGCAACGTCATCCACGAGGGCAGGGCGCCGGTGCGCGCCAATGGCGGGCTGGTTGCGCTCTACGGCAATCTCGCGCCCAATGGCGCGATCCTGAAGCGCTCGGCGGCGGATGAAAGCCTGTTCGAGTCCGAGGCCCGCGCGGTGGTGTTCAGCTCGCTCGCCGATCTGGCCGAGCGGATCGACGATCCCGATCTCGACGTGACCGCCGCCGACATCCTGGTGCTGCAGAATGCCGGGCCCGCCAGCGAGGCCTCGATGCCCGAGGCGGGCTACCTGCCGATCCCGAAGAAGCTGGCCCAGGCCGGCGTCACCGACATGATCCGCATGTCGGATGCGCGCATGTCGGGCACCGCCTACGGCACGATCGTGCTGCATGTCTCGCCGGACGCGGCCTCGGGCGGCACGATCGGCCTGGTGCGCGACGGTGACCGCATCCGCATGAGCGTGGCCGAGCGGAAGCTGGAACTGCTGGTCTCCGAGGAGGAGCTGGCGCGGCGCCGTGCGGAAATGCCCCCGGCGCCCGCGGTGGAGCGGCGCGGCTATGACCGGCTCTACCACCGGGAGATCCTGCAGGCGGAGGCGGGCTGCGATTTCCGCTTCCTCGTGCCGGAACCGGCGGCCGAGGCCGCCGGAGAGGACCGGCTGAGCGCCGCCGAGTGAGCGCGGCCGGGGCGGTGCCCGCCACCGCCCCGGCGCCGGCTGCGGGGATCAGAACCCGCAATTGTAGCGGGTATGCACCAAGATCGGCGTGTGCGGTGGGTCGCTGCGCAGCCCCTGGTGCCATTCCCGGATCCAGCGCGCCGCCATCGCCACCTCGGCCGCGAAATCGTGCGAGATGACGTAGTCCATCACCTTCTCCTCCAGCAGCAGCCGGGAATGCGGCGTCAGCTCGTGGCCGACGAAGACCGTCTCTTCCGCGCGGCCGATGTCCTTCAGCGCCCGGGCGAGGCCGCGGTTGGCGCCGGCCACGTTGTAGATGGCGGCGGGCGGGCCGTTGGCCTCGATATACTGGCTGAACTGGGCATGGGCATTGCCCGGGTCGTCGTCGACGATCACCCGCTCCTCGATCCGCAGGTAGGGAAAGTCGTTGCGCAGCGTGCGGCGGAAGCCCATCTCGCGCTCCTGCTGGCAGCGGAACGGCTCGCTCATCACGAAGAGGATGCGGCGGCCTTCGCATTTTTCCAGCGCGTTGCCGATCAGCAGCCCGGCGACGGACCCCGCCGCATACTGGTCATTGCCGACATAGGCGCTGCGCCGCGAGGAGGGCAGGTCGGTGGTCAGGCAGACCACGGGGACGCCCGCGGCTTCCAGCCGCCGGATCGCGCGGTTGATCGCCGGATGCTCGCGGGCGATGACGACGGCGCCCTTCGCCTCCAGCCCGTGTTCGGTGATCTCGCGCGCCAGGACCATCGGATCGGTCTGGCTGGTGCGCTCGTAATGGTCGTGCAGGACGATGCCGGGCAGACGGCGGTTCACCTCCTCGACCGCCCGGCGCATCGCGGCGTTGAAACCCTCGCCGGAATCGCAGAACAGCCGCAGCTCGGTCTTGCCCTCGGCCGAGCCCGCCTCCTGGCGGAGCTTCTCCAGCGCGCCGAGCACGCGCTGGCGCGTCTTCGTCCGCACGCCTTCGCGGTTGTTGAGCACCCTGTCGACGGTGGCTGGGCCGACGCCGGCCAGCGCGGCGATCTCCCGGATCGTGGGGGTCTTCCAGTCCGGGCGGGCAGGCGGCATGTCCATGGCTATCCAATTTCTGATGTCCAACACATCATTGCTGCCGCAATCCGCCCGGTTTGGCCAGATGGAAGCCGAATTTTCGCAGATGCAGCATAAAATGATGCCGAACACATCAAAAATGATCGAACGCGAACCTTTCCTCTCCCCTCCCCATTATGCAATGAACATTGCACGAACTTGGAGGAGGAAACAATGAAAATTGCAAGAACGCTGGCGGCCTCGGCTGCGCTGGCGACGGCGGCGCTTGCCGGCAGCATGGCCGCAGCGCAGGAAAGCGACGACAGCTACCGTTTCGTGATGGTCTCGCATATCGGTTCGAACGACCCGAACATGGCCTGGCTGACGCTGTCGATGGACGAGTTCACCAAGCGCTATCCGAACGTCACCACCGAATACATCTCCACCAACCAGTATTCCATCCAGGAGCTCGTGCGGCTTCTGGAACAGGCGATCGCGACGCGCCCCGACGGCATCGCCGTGCCGATCGTGTCCTCCGACGCGCTGGAAGGTCCGCTGCGCAAGGCCATCGAGTCCGGCATCCCGGTCGTCGCCTTCAACATCGCCGATCCGCGGCCGAAGGACGAGCGCATCCCCTATCTGACCTATGTCGGCGGCGACGAGTACCTGACTGGCCAGGAACTGGGAAAATACGCGCTGGAACAGGCGGAGGCGGGCGAGATCCCGATGCCCGAACGCGTCGTCTGCGCCAGCCATGACAGCGCCCACCAGGGACTGAAGGCGCGCTGCGCCGGCATGAAGGAGGTCATGGAGGCGGCCGGCGCCAAGTTCGAGGAGCTGTTCATCGGCGCCGAACCCGCGACCGCGCGCAACACGCTGCAATCCTATCTGCAGGCCAATCCGGACACCAACTACATCTTCACCGTCGCGCCCTGGTCGGCGCCCTGGGCCTGGGGCGTGGCCAACGACATGGGGCTGGACCCCGATGTCGACGACAAGGGCATGACGATCATCACCGTCGATGCCTCGCCGGCCGCGCTCGAAGGCATCAAGGCGGGCCATGTGCTGGCCTCGACGAGCCAGGGCTTCTGGCTGCAGGGCTATGCGCCGATGGAGTGGCTCTACTGGTACCACGAGCTGGGCTACACCCCCCAGTCCGACATCCTGACCGGCCCGACGGTCATCACCGCCGACGCGATCGACCACTGGGAGACCATGGTCCGCAAGGTCTTCGGCGATGTGTATGACGAGCAGAACACCTGGTGAGGCTCCCTCCGGAGCGGCCTGCATTCCGCCGGCCGCCCCGACTCCGGGCCGCCCCGGCCTCTTCCCCCGGGGCGGTTCGCCTTTCCAGCCATTGCCAGGACCTGCCATGAAACATCTCGTCAAGGGCCAGGGGTTCGGCGCCGTGATCGGCGTCGCGCTGATGCTGGCCGTCTTCTCGCTGATCGACTTCTCGGGCTGGTGGACCGCCCAGACCATGTCGAACGTCATCCACTACACATCCATTCTCGGCATCCTCGCCATGGGCCAGGCCCTGGTCATCATGACGAAGGAGATCGACCTGTCCGTCGGCTCGGTCTACGGGCTGGCGGGCATCGCCTTCATCATGCTGCAGCCCGCGCTCGGCGTGCCCGGCGCGATCATCGCCGCGCTGATCATCGCTGCCGCCATCGGGCTCCTGCAAGGCTTCGGCGTCGTCAAGGGCGGGCTGCCCTCGATGATCGTCACCCTGGGCGGGCTCTTCACCGTGCGCGGCATCATCTATGTCTGGACCGGCGGCTCGGTGAAGGCCTTCCCGGAAGAGGCCCGCAATGCCGTCGTCACGAGGCTCTTCGGCGGCGAGATCCTCGGTCTGGAGGCCGCTGTCTTCTGGATGCTCGCGATCGGCGCCGTCCTGAACCTGATGCTCTGGGCGACGCGCTTCGGCAACCACCTGCTGGCGACGGGCGGCAGCGCGGAAAGCGCCGACAGCCGCGGCGTGCTGACCGGGCGGGTCAAGATCACCGCCTTCGTCCTCTGCTCTGTACTCGCGGGCTTCGCCGGCATTCTGACGCTGGCCGACCAGCCGCAGACCCATGTCACCATCGGCGACCTGATGGAGCTGGAGGCGATCTCGGCCGCGGTGATCGGCGGCTGCCTGCTGTCGGGCGGGCGCGGCTCGCTGACCGGCGCGGTTCTTGGCGCCTTCATCGTCACCAGCTTCCGCTACGAGCTGATCGCGCTCGGCGCGCCGAGCTCGTGGTTCATCACCTTCGTGGGTGTCGTGCTAATCGTGGCCGTCATCTTCAACCAGAAACTCGCCCGCATGGCCGGGCACAGCGTCTGAGGGAGGAAGGACGCCATGGCACATCCCCTGATATCGGTGAAGAATCTCGACCTCTATTTCGGCGCCTTCCATGCGCTGAAGGACGTCTCGGTCGATTTCAACGCGGGCGAGCTGGTCGGGCTGGTCGGCGACAACGGCGCGGGCAAGACGACGCTGATCCGCGTGCTCTGCGGCATCCACAAGCCCACAAAGGGCGAGGTCTGGTTCGACGGCACGCAGGTGAAGGAGTTCCACCCCAAGCTTGCCATCGACAACGGCATCGAGACGATCCAGCAGTCGGTCGGGCTCTGCGACAACCTTTCGATCGCGCGGAACTTCTACCTGGGCCGCGAGCCGGTGAGGAAGATCCTCGGCATCCCGTTCCTCGATTTCGCCAAGATGCGCGGCGAGAGCCGCAAGGTGATCCGCGAATTCGGCCTGCGCGACAATGTCAGCGCCGATGACGAGGTCGAACGGCTCTCGGGCGGCGAGCGGCAGTCGGTCAAGATCGGCCGTGCGGTGGAATTCATGAACCGCGTCGTCATCATGGACGAGCCGACCAACCACCTTTCCGTGCGCGAGCGCGAACATGTCAACGAGCTGGCGGTGCAGCTGAAGGAGCAGGGGCTGCTGGTCATCTACATCACCCATGACATCTTCCAGGTGCACAAGCTCGCCGACCGGATCGTCATCATGGAGAACGGCGAGAAGGTCGAGGACGCCAGGACCACCGACATGACGGCCGACGAACTGGAGGAAGTCATCCGCCAGGGCGGCCGCAAGGTCGAGAAGCGGGGGGCCGCGTGATGGTCGCCGCCGCCGCAAGCGACACCGCCGCGCAGCGCCGGGCCGCCAAGCGCAGCCCGCTTTCCGTGGCGGGCTTCAAGAAGACCGTCAGCCGCCATGCCGAGATCGGCATCTTCCTGATCGCGGCGCTGCTGATCCTGGTGTTCTCGGCCACGTCGGACGGCCGCTGGGCCAATGCCTACAACATCGGGACGATCCTGCAGGTCACCGCGACGCTCGGGCTGATGTCGGTGGGCGTGGCCCTGGTGATCGGCACCGGCGAGATCGACATTTCCGTGGGCTCGACCTTCGGCATGGGGGCGCTGACCTACCTGTCGCTGGTGCAGCAGATCGATCCGCCGCTGGCCGCGCTGGCCTCGGTCGCGGTGGGGGCCGCCATCGGCGCCTTCAACGGGCTCCTGGTGACGCGCACGGGCACGCCCTCGCTCATCATCACGCTGGGATCCCTCATGATCTTCCGCGGCATCGCCATCGCGCTGACCGACGGGTTCAGCTTCTCGGTGCCCTACAAGATGCGATCCGGCGCGATGTACACGGCCTTCGGCGGCGACAGCATCGGCATGTTCAACACCGGCGTCTTCTGGCTGGTGGCGGCGCTGATCGTGCTGACCGCGATGCTGAAGCTCATGCCCTACGGCAACCGGTTGCTCGCGGTCGGCGGCTCCGCCGCCTCCGCCCATTCCCGCGGCGTCCGCGTCGACCGGGTGAAGCTGCAGGCCTTCATCCTCTGCGGCGCGCTGGCCGCGCTCGGCGGCACGCTCGAGGCCGGGAAGCTCGGCTTTGCCGACGGCTCCATGGGCCGGCTGATGGAACTGCAGGCGATCGCCTCCTGCGTGCTCGGCGGCTGCCTGCTGGCGGGCGGGCGGATCTCGCTGATCGGCGCCGTGATGGGGGCCTTCGTGCTCAGCTCCATCCAGTCCTATCTGGTCGTGATGGGCGTGCGCCCGCAATGGTTCATGCTGCTTCTCGGCCTGATCGTCGTCTTTGCCGCCCTCGGCGACCGCAAGCTGCGGGCCTGGGCCCTGAAACGTTAGGAAACCTTTCGAATGACACTCAGACTTGCCGTCATCGGCGCCGGGATCATGGGCGCCGACCATGCGAGGATCATCGCCGAGGACCTGCCCGGCGCCACGCTGCAGGTGATCTGCGACGCCTCCGCGGAGCGGGCGCGGGCCGTGGCCGAGGCACATGGAGCGGCGGATGTCGCGACCGACCCGGAGGCAGTGATCGCGCGTCCGGATGTCGATGCGGTGCTGATCGCCAGCCCCGACGAGACCCATGCGCCGCTGACGCTGGCCTGCATCGCCGCGGACAGGCCGGTGCTCTGCGAGAAGCCGCTGGCGCCGGGATCGGCGGCCTGCATCGAGGTGATGGAGGCCGAGATCGCCGCTGGAAAGCGGCTGGAGCAGCTCGGCTTCATGCGCCGCTTCGACGGCTCCTACACCGAGATGAAGGCCGCGCTCGACGGCGGCCAGATCGGCCGGGCGCTGATGATGCACAATTTCCACCGCAACGTGGACAGCCCCGGAAGCTGGTTCACCGGGCCGATGGCGATCACCAACTCGGCTTCGCACGAATTCGACGTGGTGCGATTTGTCCTCGGCACGGATTACGCGACAATCTCGGCCTTCCAGCCCAAGCGGTCGGACGACATGGTCGCGCCGGTGATGATGGTGCTGGAGACCGCCGCCGGGCAGCTCGTCAATATCGAGATCAACAACAATGCCGCCTATGGCTATGACGTGCGCGGCGAGCTGGTGGGGGAGGCGGGATCGGTGATGATGAGCACGCCCGTCTATGCCACCTACAATTCGCAGCTCGCCCATGCCGAACGCTATGCCGCCGACTGGCGCCGCCGCTATGCCGAGGCCTACCGGCTGCAGAACCGCGCCTTCCTCGATTTCGCCGTGACCGGCCGGCCTTCGGCCATCGCGGCTTCGGCCTGGGACGGCTATGCCGCCGCGGTGGCGGGCGAGGCGGGGGTGAAGGCGCTGGCCAGCGGCGCGAAGGCCCCGGTCGAGATGATGGCGAAACCGGATTTCTATTCCTGAAGGACCCGATCATGAAACTTGGATTCGTCACCGACAGCCTCGGCGGCATGGATTTCGACGCGGTGCTGTCCCATGCGCAGCGCATGGCCGTCGAGGGGCTTGAGATCAACACCGGCGGCTGGTCGACCGCGCCGCATTTCGACGTGAACGCGATGCTGGGCTGCAAGGCGGCGCAGGCGGAGTTTGCGGCGAAGATGGCGGATCACGGGCTGGAGGTCATCTCGCTCAATGCCAACGGCAATCCGCTGCATCCGACGCAGCCCGCCCAAGGGGAGTGCCTGAAGGACACGATCCGGCTGGCGGGCGAAATGGGGATCACCAAGGTCTGCACCATGTCGGGCCTGCCTGCGGGGCGTGCGGGCGACGAAATGCCGAACTGGGTCACCGCCTCCTGGCCGCCCGAGACGCAGGCGATCCTGCGCTATCAGTGGGAGGACGTGCTCGTCCCGTTCTGGACGGAGATCGCGGCCCTGGCAGCGGAGTGCGGGGTCGAGCGGATCGCGCTGGAGCTGCATGGCAACCAATGCGTCTACAACGTGCCGTCGCTGCTGAAGCTGCGCGGGGCGGTCGGCCCGGTGATCGGCGCCAATCTCGATCCCTCGCACCTGCACTGGATGGGCGCAGATCCGCTGGCCGCCGCCGAGGCGCTGGGGCAGGCCGTCTATCATGTCCATGCCAAGGACACGATGCTGAACGCGCCGGTGCAGGCGGTGACCTCGCTGCTGGAAAACGGCTCGCTGACCGACATCCCGGCGCGCAGCTGGTCCTATGTCACGCTCGGGATCGGCCATGGCGAGGAATGGTGGCGGCAGTTCTGCTACCGACTGAAGATGGCGGGCTATGACGGCTGGCTGTCGATCGAGCACGAGGACGTGCTTCTGAACTCGGTCGAAGGTCTGGAGAAATCCGTCGCGCTTCTGCGCAACGTCATGCCGGTCGAGCCGGCGGATTTCCGGCTGCAGGCGATCTGAACCTTTCCCCGGAGCGGCAGAAGGCCCGGCAGGATCGCTCCTGCCGGGCCTCTTCCCGTCGCGTGGCCGGGGATCAGACGGGTTTCCAGATGCGCTCCTTCGAGGACTGCTGGATGGTTTCCACCAGCGTCTGGATGCGCAGCCCCTTGCGGAAATTGAACGGCTCCCCGCCGCCGCTGCCGATGGCAGAGACATAGCCCGCGACCTCGATCGCCTTGAGGTCGTTGAAGCCCAGCTGGTGTCCCGGCGCGACGCAGAACCGGCCATAGGGCGCATGTTCGGGCGCGGCCTCGATCCGGCGGAAGCCGCGGCGGCCGGGCGCGTCATCGGCGGAATAGAAATGCAGCTCCGAGAACCGCTCCTGGCTGAAGGCCAGCGCGCCCCTGGTGCCGTAGACCTCGAAATCATGCTGCATCTTGCGGCCCGTCGCGATCCAGTTGCCCTCGACCGAGCCCTGCGCGCCATTGGCGAAGCGCAGGAAGGCGCGGCCCACGTCGTCGACCTCGACCGCCTTGGTGCCGCCGCGTCCGTCGGGCCGTTCCGCGATCATCGTGACGCAATCGCCCATGACCTCGGTGACCGGCCCCAGCAGGTATTCGGCCGTGGCCAGCGCGTGGCTGCCGATATCCGCCAGCGCGCCGCCGCCTGCCGGATCATGCCGGAAGGTCCAGGGGGCCATGGGATCGGCCATGTAATCCTCGGCATGCAAGCCCCGATAGCCGCGGATCTCGCCCAGCTCGCCGCCCTCGATCATCTCCTTGGCCAAGCCCAGCATCGGGTTGCAGAGATAGTTGAAGCCGACCTGCGTCTTCACCCCTGCCGCCTCCGCCGCCTCGGCCATCTCGCGGGCATCCGCGGCGAGCGGCGCCAGCGGCTTCTCGCAATAGACATGCTTTCCGGCCGCGATGGCTGCCAGCGCCATCTCCTTGTGCAGCGCGTTGGGCGCGGTGATGTCGATCACGTCGATGCCGGGATCGGCGATCATCTCGCGCCAGTCGGCGGTGCCGCGGGCAAAGCCGAAGGCGGCAGCGGCCTTC
The DNA here is from genome assembly GCF_013184745.1 of Mangrovicoccus sp. HB161399. Taxonomy (GTDB): domain Bacteria; phylum Pseudomonadota; class Alphaproteobacteria; order Rhodobacterales; family Rhodobacteraceae; genus Mangrovicoccus. The sequence goes on along the minus strand of NZ_JAATVU010000031.1, from coordinate 45,133 downwards.
GCGGCGGCCTCTTCGGTGATGTCGGCAACGCAGGCCAGCTCGATCTCCATGGGCAGGTCGAAGACCTTGGGGGCGGAGGCGAAGCCGAAGACATGGGCCTTGCCCATGAATCCGGTGCCGATCAGCCCGATGCGGAGCTTGGGTTTCGCAGTCATGATGGTCCTTCAGGCGGAGGCGCGGATGCGGTTGACGACCAGCGCCGGGTCGATGGTGCCGTCGAGAAAGCCCATGGCGTTCCCGATCGCCGAGAGCGCCATGCGCTCCGAGCATTCATAGGTCAGCCCCGCGACATGGGGCGACAGCACGGCGGTGTCGCAGCTGGCGAAGGGCCCGCCCGCGACCGGGGGCTCGTCGTCGAACACGTCGAGCCCGGCGGCGGAGACATGGCCCGAGGCCAGCGCCGTGGCCAGCGCGTCCTCGCAGACGATGCCGCCGCGGGCGGTGTTCGAGATGACGATGCCGGGCTTCATCGCAGCGAATTCCGCCGCGCCGAGCAGGGGCGCGTCGCCGCGCGGGATGTGGATGGTCAGGAAATCCGCCCAGCCCAGGCCCTCCTGCAGGTCGGTGACCGGCTCGACCGGCCCTTCGGGCCAGCCGGTGCGGGCGAGATAGGGATCGTAGGCGCGGATCGCCATCCCGAAGCCGCCGGCCATCCGCGCGACATGCCGCCCGATCCGGCCATAGCCCAGGATCAGCAGATTCCGCCCCGAGATCTCGCGCGGCTCCAGCTTGTTGCGCCAGCCCCACTCGCCGGGATGGCGCACCGCGGCATCGCCCTTCAGCGTGCGCTTGGCGGCAGCAAGGATCTGCATCATCGCGTGCTCGGCCACCGAGACCGAATTGACGTCGCCGCAGACAGCCAGCGCGATGCCGCGGGCGTTGAGCGCGTCGAGATCGACCGAGTCGTAGCCGACCCCGTGGCGCGACACGACCTTCAGCCGCTCCGCCTTCGCGATGGTCGCCGCAGACAGCGGCTGGGTCCGGATCACCAGCGCATCCGCCTCCGCGATCCGCGCGGCGCAGGAGGGTTCGGAGACTTCCTCGACATAGTCGACCTCGACGCCCCCGGCCTCCAGCTCGCGCAGCCGCGCCTCGCCAGAGGGATGGAGCTTGCCGGCAACCAGCAGGCGGACCATCAGTAGCCCCCCTTGATCGCCGTCACCTTCGCCTTGCCCTCGATCCCCTTGCGCCAGTCGGCCACCGACTGCGCCGCGGCGCCCGCGAGCAGCCGCGTATCGCCCGAGACCGTGGTCATGTCGAAGCCCCACTCCACCGCGCGGATGGCATATTCCGCCGTGCCGCAATGGATGGCCGCCCGGATCCCGTTGGCGCGGCAGGCATCGCGCACCTTCAGGATTGCCTCGATCACCTCCGGTTCCTCGCGGTCGAAGGCCGGGGTCAGGCGGCCCTCGGAAAGCGAGAAGCTCAGGTCCGCCGGGCCGATATAGATGCCGTCGAGCCCCGGCGTGGCGGCGATCTCGTCGAGGTTCGACATTGCCTCCGCCGTCTCGATCATCGCCCAGGCGAGGATCTCGCCATTGGCCTCTGCCGCGTAGTTGCCGCCTGCCGGATAGACGGCGCGGGTCGGGCCGAAGCTGCGCACGCCCAGAGGCGGATAGCGCATGTAGCTGACGAATTCCTCCGCCTGCGCGCGGGTGTTGATCATCGGGCAGATGATGCCGTAGGCGCCGGCATCCAGAACCTTCATGATCCAGGCCGGGTCGAGCCAGGGCACGCGCGCCATGATGACCTTCTCGGAGGCCCGCATCGCCATGAACATCGCCAGCACGTCCTCGTAGCCGACCGCGCCGTGCTGGATGTCGATGGAGATCGCGTCGTAATCCTGCGCCGCCATGATCTCGGCGCCGAAGGGGCTGGCCATGGAAAGCCAGCCATGCAGAACGGGACGGCCGTCGGCCCAGATGTCCCTGAGCTTGTTCCTCTTCATCTTCCGCCTCCTTCAGAACACGATCTGTGCCAGCTTGGTGTCGAGATAGTCGCCGATCCCCTCGGTCCCGCCCTCTCGGCCCATGCCGGAGAAATTCGTGCCGCCGAAGGGCGCCTCGGAGGCCGCGAGTGCATAGGAATTGATGCCGACCATCCCGGCCTTCAGCGCCGACACCGTGCGGCGCGCGCGGTCGGGCGAGCGGGTGAAGGCATAGGCGGACAGCCCCATCTCCGAGGCATTGGCGCGGCCCAGCACCTCGTCCTCGCCCGAGAAACGGGTGATCGCCGCGAGCGGGCCGAAGTTTTCCTCGGCAAAGACCTTCATGCTGTCGGTGACGCCGGTCAGCACGGTCGGCTGGAAGAAGAAGCCGGAATTCAGCTCGGCCGGACGCCCGCCGCCATGGGCGATGGCGGCGCCCTGCGCGATGGCATCCTCGACGATGCCCGCGATCTCGGAAAGCCGGTTGCCGTTGATCAGCGGCCCCATGCCGGTTTCCGGGTCGAGCCCGTCGCCCAGCCGGATCTTCGCGGCACGCTCGACGAAGCCCTCGACGAAGGCGTCATGCAGGCTGTCATGGATGAAGAACCGGTCCGGGGTGACGCAGACCTGGCCGCAATTGGCGTATTTCGTCGGCACGGTGACATCCAGCGCCAGCTCCAGGTCGGCGTCGTCATAGACGATCACCGGCGCGTTGCCGCCGAGTTCCATGCTGACCTTCTTCACCGTGTCGGCGGCGTCGCGGATCATCTGCTGGCCGACGCGGGTGGAGCCGGTCAGCGACACCTTGCGCACCCGCTTGTCGGCCATGACGGGCCCGTAGGTCGCGGCGGTGGTGCCGGTGACGAGGTTCACGGCACCGGCGGGCAGACCGCCCGCGCGGCAGCAATCGACCATCAGCATGGCGGTGCCCGGTGTCTGCGAGGACGGCCTGAGCACCACGGAGCAGCCCGCCGCCAGCGCCGGGGCGAGCTTGCGTGCGGGCAGGGCGGCCGGGAAGTTCCAGGCAGTGAAGGCGCCGACGACGCCGACGGGCTCGCGGGTGATCTCGAAGCGGCCGCCGGGGACGCGGGATTCGACGACGCGGCCGTAGATGCGGCGGGCTTCCTCGGCATGCCAGCGGAACTGGTCGCAGGCGAGAACCCACTCGCGCCCGGCTTGGGCGATCGGCTTGCCGGTCTCGGTGGCGATCATCCGCGCGGCCTCGTCGGCGCGGGCGATCATGGCGTCGGCGATCCGGTGCAGCGCGTCGGCGCGGGCGAAGCCGCCCATCTCCCGCAGCGGATCCAGCGCCGCCTCCGCCGCGTCGATGGCCGCCATCGTGTCCTCGGGCGAAGCCTGCGCGACCCGGCCGAGAACCGCCTCGGTCACCGGCGAGATCACCTCCGCCGCGGCGCCGCCGATCCAGCGGTCGGCGATGAAAAGTCCGTAGCTGTCATACATGTGCGTTACCCGATCTCGCTGGTTGAAACTGTGCGGCCCTCGGCGATCGACTTGAGCGCGGCCTCCGCCAGGACCAGCGCTTCGCGCCCGTCCGCGAAGCCGACCTCGGGCGCGCGGCCCTGTTCGGCGGCATCGACGAACTCGCCGATCACCGCCGCGAAGGCGTCGTCATAGCGCTCGATGAAGAAGTCGAGCAGCGCAGGTGCCTGGCCGGTCAGCCCCGCGCCGTGGAAGCGCGTGTTGTCGAGCGGCTTGTTGTCGGTGGTGATCATGCCGGCCGAGCCGAAGGCCTCCACCCGCTGGTCGTAGCCATAGACCGCGCGGCGCGAATTGGTGATCAGGCACTGCTTGCCGCTGGCGGTTGCCATTGTGATCGTCACGGTGTCGTAGTCGCCGCAGCGCTCCATCAGCGCCGGATTGACCAGCCGCGACCCGGTGGCCGTGACCGTCGCGATCTCCTCGCCCAGGAAATAGCGGGCCAGGTCGAAATCGTGGATGGTCATGTCGCGGAAGATGCCGCCCGAGACCTCGATATAGGCATCCGGTGCCATGCCCGGATCGCGCGAGGTGATGACCAGCTGGTGCAGCTCGCCGATCCGCCCGCTTTCGATCGCCTGCTTGACCGCGCGGTGGCCGATGTCGAAGCGGCGCACGAAGCCCAGCATGATCGGCACGGAGGTCCCGGCGATCTTCGCGGCGCAGGCATCGACCCGCTCCAGCGACAGGTCGATCGGCTTCTCGCAGAGCACCGGCTTGCCCGCCGCCACGCCCATCTCGATGAAGTCGGCATGGGTCGCGGTCGAGGACGCGATCAGCACCGCGTCCACCTCCGGGCTGGCAAAGGCATCCTCGGCTGCGGCGAATTTCACCGTCGCGAGAGATTCCGCAATTTCCGTTGCAGCCGCCTCGTTGACATCGAATACTCCTGCAAGCGAGGCTCGCGGATGGGCGGCAATATTCGCGGCGTGCATGCGGCCGATACGGCCCACGCCCAGCACTGCTATTCTCAGCATGATCTCCTCCCGAAATCTTCTGCAATGATTGTTGCAAAGCTATTGCGGTGTCAATGGACATTTCATAAGCTGGCGTCAAATCAGAGGAGGAGACAAGATGACTCGGGAAACCGTGCGCCTCACGATGGCCCAGGCCCTCGTGCGCTACCTGACGAACCAGTTCACCGAGATCGACGGCGAGCGGGTGCCGCTCTTCGCCGGGCTTTTCGGGATTTTCGGACATGGCAACGTGACCTGCCTGTCGGAGGCGCTGGAGCAGGTGCAGGACCGGCTGCCGACCTGGCGGGGGCAGAACGAGCAGTCCATGGCGCTGGCCGCGGTAGGATTCGCCAAGGCCAAGCGGCGGCGGCAGATCATGATCGCGGCAACCTCAATCGGGCCGGGGGCGGCCAACATGGTGACGGCGGCCGGGACGGCGATGGCGAACCGCCTGCCGGTGCTGCTGCTCGCGGGCGACACCTTCGCCAACCGGCTGCCGGACCCGGTGCTGCAGCAGGTGGAGCATTTCGGCGATCCGACGGTGACGGTGAACGACGCCTTCAAGCCGGTGGTGCGCTACTGGGACCGGATCACGCTGCCCGAGCAGATCATCACCTCGCTGCCGCAGGCAATTGCCACGATGCTGGACCCCGCTACCTGCGGACCCGCCTTCATCGGGCTGGCGCAGGACACGCAGGAAAAGGCCTTCGACTACCCCGAGGTGTTCTTCGATCCCAAGGTCTGGCACATCCCGCGGCCGCGTCCCGACCGCCAGGCCGTCGAGGCCGCGGCGGAGATCCTGCGAAACGCCTCGAAACCCTTGATCATCGCGGGCGGCGGCGTGCGCTATTCGCTGGCCGAGGAAGCGGTTGCCGAATTCGCGGCAAAGCGCGGCATTCCGGTGGTCGAGACCATCGCCGGCAAGGGCGGGCTGACCCATGACCACCCCGTCCATGCCGGTCCGATCGGCATCGTCGGCTCGACCTCGGCCAATGCGCTTGCGGCAGAGGCGGACGTGATCCTCGCCATCGGCACGCGGCTGCAGGATTTCACCACCGGCTCCTGGACGGCGTTTTCCAAGGACGCGCAGTTCGTGTCGATCAATGCCGCGCGCTTCGACGCGGTGAAGCACCGCGCTCATGCCGTGATCGGCGACGCGCTGGAAACCGTGGGCGACCTCGACAACGCCCTGGGCAACTGGACGGCGCCTGCCGATCTGATGCCGAAGGCCAAGGCGCTGTTCGCCAAGTGGAACGAGACGCTGGACGAGCACCAGCAGCCCACCAACACGCCGGTGCCGTCCTATGCGCAGGTGATTGGCGTTCTGAACAAGTGCGCCCGCCCCGAGGATACGCTGATCGGCGCGGCCGGGGGCACGCCCGGCGAGATCACCAAGAACTGGAAGGTGAAGAACCCCAACACCTTCGACTGCGAGTTCGGATTCTCCTGCATGGGCTACGAGATCGCGGCCGGCTGGGGCTGCGCCATGGCCCAGGAAGGTCCCGGGGGGGCGGGCGGCACGCCCATCGTCATGCTGGGCGACGGCACCTACATGATGATGAATTCAGACATCTATTCGGCAGCGTTGACCGGCCACAAGATGATCGTCGTGGTCTGCGACAACGGCGGCTACGCAGTGATCAACCGGCTGCAGCAGTTCAAGGGCGTGCCGGGCTTCAACAACCTCCTGACCGACTGCCGGGTGCAGAACCGGGAAAATCCGCTGCATGTCGATTTCGCGAAGCACGCCGAGGCGATGGGCGCAAAGGCGCGGCACTGCGAGAGCCTCGCCGATCTGGAGGCCGCGATGGAATGGGCGCAGGGCAATGACGGGCCCACCGTGCTGAGCATCGTGTCGGATGCATGGAAATGGGTGCCGGGCGATGCCGACTGGGATGTCGGCGTGCCGGAAGTATCGAATTTCGGGACCGTGCGCGAGGCACGCGAGGCCCAGGATGAAATCCGCCGGAAGCAGCGGGTGGGAGTGTGACGGACATGGAAGCGAAACTCGGCATAGCGCCCATCGCCTGGTGGAATGACGATCTGGAGGAACTCAGCGACGATGTCTCGCTCGACGAATGCCTGCGGCAGGCGTCGGTCGCGGGCTTCACCGGCATGGAGACCGGGCGGCGGTTCCCGATGGACATGGCCCAGCTCGGCCCGGTGCTGGCGCGGCACGGCATCTCGGTCTGCGGCGGCTGGTTCTCCGGCCTGCTGCTCGACGGCGATCTCGAGGCGGAAAAGGACCGCGTGGCCGAACAGCTGGAGTTCTTCGTTGCCGCGGGTGCGCCCTGCCTCGTCTACGGCGAGACCGCGCGGTCGATCCAGGGCGTGCAGACAGCGCCGCTGGCGACGAAAGTGAAGCTCTCCGAGGCGGAGATCGCTGCCTATGGCCGCAAGATGAGCGAGTTCGCCGACTGGTGCGCGGAGCAGGGGATGCCGCTGGCCTATCATCACCACATGGCGGCGGCGATCGAGACCGAGGCTGAGCTCGACCTGCTGATGAAGCACTCCTCGGTGCCGCTTCTCTTCGATGCCGGTCATATGGCCTTTGCTGGGGGGGACGTGTTCTCGGTGATCGAAAAGCACCATGCCCGCATCATCCATGTCCATGTGAAGGACGTGCGCATGCCGGTCATCGACGCGCTCGACCGCAGCCGGGAAAGCTTCCTCGATGCAGTGGTGAAGGGCGCCTTCACCGTGCCGGGCGATGGCAGCCTCGATTTCGAGGCGATCGTCAAGGCGCTGGCGGCGAAGGGCTACGAGGGCTGGTTCGTCGTCGAGGCGGAGCAGGATCCCAAGGTCTCGCCGCCGCTGGACATGGCGGTGAAGGGCCATGCGGAACTCATGCGCGTCATGGCGGCGGCGGGCTACACCGTGGCAGGCACGGAGGGCGTCCCTGCATGAACCGGCTCGACGGAAAGATCGCGGTCATCACCGGCGGCACCCAGGGACTCGGCGCGGCGACCGCGCGAATCTTTGCCGCCGCCGGAGCCGAGGGGCTGGTGATCTGCGGCCGCGGCGCTGAGAAAGGCCGCAAGGTGGCCGCGGAGATCACGGAGGAAACCGGCGTGCCGGTCGCCTTCGCCGCGGCCGATCTCGGTGTCACCGCCGAGGCGCAGGGCGTGATCCTGGAGGCCAAGCGGGTCTTCGGACGGGTTGACGTTCTGGTCAATGCCGCCGGCCTGACCGAGCGGGGGACGCTGCTCGACACCTCGCCGGAGCTCTTCGACCGGATGTTCGCCGTCAATGTGCGCGGCCCGTTCTTCCTGATGCAGGAGGCGGCGCGGCTGATGATCCGGCAGGGCATCGAGGGCAGCATCGTCAATATCGGCTCGGTTTCGGAACTGGCCGGTCAGCCCTTCATCTCGCCCTATGTCGCCTCGAAGGGCGCGCTGGCCTCGCTGACGCGCAACTCGGCCTTCGCGCTGATGCGCAACCGCATCCGGGTCAACCAGCTCGATATCGGCTGGATGGCGTCGGATAACGAGAAGGCGCTGCAGGCGGCCGAGCGCGGCGATCCGGACTGGCTGGACAAGGTGGCGGAGGGCATGCCGTTCGGGCGGCTGATCGATCCGGTGGAAGTGGCGCGCGCCGCGCTGTTCCTTGCCTCGGAGGACAGCGGGATGATGACCGGCGCGGTGATCCCCTTCGACCAGTCGGTCTGGGGCGGCTTCGCCGCGGCCCCGCCGACACCGGACGGGCCGATGGCCCTCTGACTAGACAGCGATGGCGCGCCGCGCCCCCGGCAGGACATCCTGCGGGGCGGGAGGCGGCTGCGCTGGGAGGAATGACATGAAGACGATACGATACGCGGTCGTGGGGGCCGGCTGGATCACGCAGGAGGCCTTCCTGCCCGGCATCGCCCAGGCCGCCAATTCCGAGGTTTCCGTGCTGGTCAGCGGCTCGCCGGAGACGGCCCGAAGGCTCGCCGGGTTCCACGGCATCCCGCACGTCACCGGCTATGACGGGTTCGACGCGATGCTGGCCGCGGATCTGTGCGACGCGGTCTATGTCGCGCTGCCGAATTCGATGCATGCCGATTACGCCATCCGCGCCGCGCGGGCGGGCAAGCATGTGATGGTCGAAAAGCCGCTGGCCATCTCGGTCGCCGAGGCGGAGGCGATGATCTCCGCCGCGGCGGAGGCGGGGGTCTGGCTGATGACCGCCTACCGGCTGCATTGCGAGCCCGGCACGGCGGATCTGATGGCGCGGATCGCGGCCGGAGAGATCGGCGAGCCTAAGCTCTTCTCCTCGATCTTCTCCTTCCTTCTGCCAGAGGGCAACCACCGCCTGTCCGCGGGCCATTGGGGCGGTCCGCTGCAGGATGTCGGCGTCTATTGCCTGAACGCGGCGCGCCACGTCTTCGGCGCCGAGCCGGTTGAGGCGGTCGCGGTGAAGAGCCATGGCACGGATCCGCGCTTCGCCGAGGTGGAGGAAAGCATCGCGGTGACGCTGACCTTTCCGGAAGGCAGGATCGCGCAGTTCCTGGCGAGCTTCGGGGCGGATGCCGTCGACAGCTATACGGTGGTCGGCACCGAAGGCAGCCTGACGCTGAATCCCGGCTTCCGCTTCGACCTGGCCCAGCGGCTCCTGGCGGTGAAGGCGGACGAATTCGTCACGGTGGACCATCCCCAGGTCGACCATTTCGCGGGCCAGGCGGCCTATTTCTCGGACTGCATCCTCGAAGGGCGGCGGCCCGGTCCTGACGGCGAGGAGGGGCTGGCCGACATGCACGCGCTGCTGGCGATCGAGCAAGCGGCGAAGACCGGCCTGCCGCAGCGGATCGGCGCGCCTGTCCTGCCGTTCCGGCGGGGCACCGGGATGGCCCGCCGCCTGCCGGTCACCGACCGGCGGCTCGTGCTCTAGCCTCCCCCCGGTCCCGCCGACGGGCAGGAAGGCGCGGACCCGGCTGCCGCCGGGTTCCCGCTCCCCAGGGCCGCCGGACCGGGCCGGCATGCCGCTCCCGCGCGGAACAGGGGTCAGGCGCCGGTGACGGTGGGGATGCGCGGGCTTTCGGCATTTTCCTGCACGCGGGCGGCGACCGCCACGGTGATGGCCTGCGCCAGGCACATCGGGGCCGCCAGCGAGCGCGAGAAGGTGTAGTCGTGCTCCGGCACGGCGAACAGCACGTCGGCGGATTTCGCCAGCGGGCTCAGCGTGCTGTCGGAGATCGCGATGATCGGCACGCCGCGCGCCTGCGTCTCCTCGACGATGTTCACCACCTCGTTGGCGTAGAAGCGGAAGGAGACCGCGAAAAGCAGCGAGTCCCCGTCCATCGTGTGCGCCATGTGCGTCGCCAGTCCGCCCCCAGTGTCCAGCAGCACCACCCGCTTGCCCAGCATCGTCAGGACATAGCGCAGGAGCTCCGCCACCGGGGCGGAGCGCAGCTGGCCGACGATGTAGACGTCGCGCGCCGCCACGATCATGTCGGCGGCGCGGGTCAGGTCCTCGGGCGGGGTCTGTTCCAGAAGCCCTTCGAGCGAGGCGATGTCGCGCACCACCAGCTCGCGGAGGAAGCCGTATTCCGACAGGTCCTCGCGGTTCTCCAGTTCGGCTTCCAGCGCCTGCTTCCGGGCCTCGAAGCCCGGCGCGGCTGTGGCCAGCCGCTTCTGGAACAGCTTCTGCAGGTCCTTGAAGCCGGTATAGCCCAGCGACTGGGCGAAGCGCACGAAGGACGAGGCGTGGATGCCGCAATGTTCGGCAATGGCATTGACCGACTGCACCGCCACGTCGTTCGGGTTCTGCGTCAGGTAGACCGAGATCTTCTGGTAGGTCTTGCTCATCTGGCCGTGGCGGTCATGGATCAGACGGATCAGCGTCTCGTAATCCTTCGGCGCGGCGGGCACCTGGGGGATTTCGGCCATCGGTGCTGTCTCCTTCATGGGGCCAAACCGCTGGCCGGGAACTCGTGTGCAATCCGCAGCTTAATTGCTGCAACGATAATTGCAAGACAACCGGCGCGTGTGCCGCAGCGTCAGATCGTGCCGCCCAGAGAGCCCTCCAGTTCCGCCAGCTCGCGCCCGCCGGCCATCAGGTCCTGCAGCTCGGAGGCATCGACTTCGCCGCGCCGCGCCGTGCCCAGCGTCTGTCCTCGGTTGAGAACGGTGAAGCGGTCGCCGACTGCCAGCGCATGGCGGACGTTGTGCGAGATGAAGACCACGCCGACGCCCTGTTTCCTGACCTTGTCGATGGTCGCCAGCACGTTCGAGGTCTGGCGCACGCCGAGCGCGGAGGTCGGCTCGTCGAGGATCAGCACCTTGGCGCCGAAATAGACCGCGCGGGCGATGGCCACGGTCTGCCGCTCGCCGCCCGAGAGCGTGCCGACCGCCTGGTCGGGGCCGCGCAGGTGGATGCCCATGCGGTTCATTTCCTCCATGACGATCTCGCTTGCGGCCTTCATGTCGAGCTGGCGGAAGGGGAAGGTGCCCTTTTCGGGCTCGCGCCCCATCCAGAAGTTCCGCGCCACGCTCATCAGCGGGATCATGGCGAGGTCCTGGTAGACGGTGGCGATCCCCGCCGCCATCGCGTCGCGCGGGCTGTCGAAGCGCACCGGGCGGCCCTCGACGAACATCTCGCCCGAGGTCGGCTTGTGGACGCCCGACATGGTCTTGATGAAGGTCGATTTCCCGGCGCCGTTGTCGCCCAGCAGGCAGTGGCACTCGCCCGAGCGGATGTCGAAGCTGACGCCGTTCAGCGCGATGACATGGCCGAAATGCTTGGCGATGTCGCGCATCTCGAGGATCGGCGCGCCGGTCGCGGGATCGCCGTGGTGGAAGGTGGAGTCGGTGGTCATCAGCGTTCTCCGGTGATGATGCGGCGGATATAGGTGTTCATGATCACCGCCACGAGCAGGATGACCCCGAGGAACACCCGGAAGAGCGAGCTTTCGGCATTGGCGAAGAACAGCCCCTGCTGGACCACGCCGAAGATGATCGCGCCGAGCGCCGCGCCGATCACCGAGCCGTAGCCCCCGGTCAGCAGCGCGCCGCCGATCACCACGCAGATGATTGCCTCGAATTCCTTCAGCAGCCCGCGGTCGGCGGCGGCCGAGCCGAATTCCATCACCTGGCAGGCGGCGAAGACCGTAGCGCAGAAGGCCGAGACCATGAACATCGCGATCTTCACCCGCGCCACCGGCACGCCGACATAGAGCGCGGCCTGCTTGTCGCCGCCTGCCGCGAAGATCCAGTTCCCGGTTTTCGTGCGGGTCAGCAGCCAGTGGCCGAGAATGGCTAGGCCGACCGCCCAGACGATCAGCATCGGGATGCCGTCGACCACAGGCTGCCCGGCCCGGTTGCCGCGGGTGAAGACATCGATCCAGCCCTGGTTGCCCATCCAGGTGAAGAGCCCGCCGAGGACCTTGCCGCCGAAAAGCCAGGCCAGCCAGTCGCCCTCTGCCTTCTCGCCGACGCCCGAGATGATCGTCTGGCGGGTGAAGTAGATCGATCCCCAGATGGTGGCGCCGCGCAGGATGTAGAGCGAGGCCAGCGTGACGATGAACGACGGCAGCCCGGTCTTGATCACCAGCCAGCCGTTCAGCCCGCCGATCACCGTGCAGATCGCGAAGGTCAAGAGCAGCGCCGACCACATGGGCAGGCCGAGATGGACCGAGAAGATCGCCATCAGCATGCCGGAAAAGCCGATCATCGAGCCGACCGAGAGGTCGAATTCGCCCGCGATCATCAGCAGGCAGGCGCCGACCGCGATGATCATGAACTGGGCCGAGACGGTGGTCCAGTTCATCACGCCCGACAGGCCGAACATGCCGCTGTCCCCGGCGATGGAAGCAAAGAGGAGGAAGACGAGGATGGTGCCGCAGATCCCGCCCAGCTCGGGGCGGATCAGGGCGCGGCGGAGCGCGGAGACGTCGCGGACGCGTTCGTCGGCCTGCGCAGATGCGGTGGCATCCGTCATGGCAATGGGACTCCTGGAATGGGGAGGGCCGGGCCGCCGGGGCCCGGCCTTGGAAGGGCTCAGCGGAATTCGCCCGCGAGCGACTCGACCATGTCGATGTTGTCCTTGGTGACGAAGCCCGGCCCGGTGAAGATCGAATTCGCGGGCGCCACGCCGTAGCGGACATAGTTGGCGAGGATGATCACCGGCATCGCGCCCTGCAGGAAGGGCTGCTGGTCGATGGCGAAGTTGATCACGCCTTCCTTGATCGCCGCCGAGATCTCGGGCGAGAGGTCGAAGGTGCCGAAATAGATCGCCCCGTCGAGCCCCATGTCCTTCACCGCCTTGACCGTCGGCGCTGCCGAGTTCGGGCCGAGCGTCAGGATCGCGCCGGTATCGGGATTGGAGGTCAGGAAGGCCTCGACCTTGTTCTCGATCTCCGAGGGGTCCATGCCGCTGTCGATCATCTGGCTGCCCAGGTCGACGCCGATGGCGTCGGCGAAGCCGCGGCAGCGTTCCACCGAGGCGGGGTTGGAGATGTAGTGGTTGACGCAGAGGAACGAGGTCACGCCCGCTTCCTTCTTGGCGCGCTCGCCCGCGCCGAAGCCGGCCTCGTATTCCGGCTGGCCGACATGCAGCAGCGCGCCGAGCTGCTTGCTCTGCTCCACGGTGCCGGAATTGACGGTGACCACCGGAATGCCCGAGGCGACCGCGTCCTTGATCGGCCCTTCGAGCACGTCGTAATCGGCGATGGTCACGATGATGCCGTCGACGCCCGCCGCGGCCGATTGCTGGACGATGCGCGCCATGTCGGCAAGGTCGCCGGTCGGCGGGTTGCGGTACTCCGTCGAGGTGCCCATCTGCTGGTCGGCGACGCGGATCGCGTTCTTGATTACGTTGAACCAGCTGTCGCTGTCGGGCCCGTGGCTGATCCAGACGAAGGAAATGTCGTCGTCGGATTGTGCCGATGCCGTGATGGCAGCCGAGGCAAGTGCGGCCGCCATGGCCACGGTCTTCAGAAGCGTTTTCATTCAATCCTCCCTTGCGACCCCGTTCCCTCCCGCCGGGGCCATGCGGTATTCCTGTGTCAGGCGCGCCGCACGGCCGCCCGGCGGTCCAGCGCTTCTGCGAGCGCCTCGCCGTCCCAGCCTTCGCGCAGCGCGCGGGCCATCACGTCGGCCTGCGTTTCCGGCGCCAGCCCTCCGGCCGGCGGGTCGGTGTCGAGGTTGGTCGGGAACGGGTAGCCCTCCGACGTGGCCGCGATCACCGCGGCCGCGCCCTCGGCGGACAGCGCGGACAGATGCGGATAGACCGCCTTCGACATGCTGCGCCGATCGACCGTTTCCATCGAGCGGGCGAAGGCGTGGCTGGTCTGGATCAGGTTGACCATGCGCGTGACGTCCTCGGTCACGTTCTCGCCCGCGGCATGGAACAGCGCCGGGCTGAAGAAGATCGCGTCGCCCTTCGACAGCGGAAGCTGCACGCAATGGTCCTCGAAGATCGCGCGGAACTCCGGGAGGGTCGCGGCGACATAGCCCTCCAGGTATTTCTGCGAATGCGGCAGCAGCTTGGTCGTGCCGCTCTCGACCGGCATGTCGGAATGCGCCACGCCGCCCTGCAGGACCAGCGTCGGCGCCATCGCGTGGATATGCGCGGGATATTCCGACATCTGCGCGACGCTCATGAAGCCCAGATGGTAGTCGCGGTGCGGCGCCTGCGCCTTGCCGCCGGGACGGACCTGGTTGACCTGCGTGGCGATCTGGTAGCCCGGACCCAGCCAGGCGCGGCAGGCCAGGTCGATCACCGGGTTGGCCATGTAGCGCGCGTAGACGGCCGGGTCCTTCAGGCAGAGCTTCTGCAGCGAGTTCCAGATCCGGTCATTGGCGCCTGCCGCGGCGAAATGGTCGGCGCCGCCGCCGTTGGACTCGCGCTCCTCGGCAATGATCCGCCGGAAGACCGCCGTCGCGGCGTCGATCGCCTCGAGGTCGGCGAAGGCGCCGCGCACCACGAAGACGCCCGGTCCCCGGCCGATCACCGAAGCCCATTCCGCCGCGGTCTCCTCGCCGACCGCGGCACCGTCATAGACCGGGATGCCCTTCTCGACGGCCGCGGCCGTCGGGCACATGGCAGGCGTGGTTTCGGTTGCGATCAGGTCGAGGAAATCCTCGCTCCGGCAGCTTGCCGCGAGATCCTTCATGTCCGTCCTCCAGGTCTCCCGCGCGGTCAGGTCCTCCGTGCCGCGCCCTCCCTGCAACGTTAATTGCAATTAATCCGGCCAGTCAATCCCGTACTGCAATTTCCGTTGCAAGAGATTGCGCAGCCGGAACGCACAGGGCCCTGCGCCGCCTTCCGGCGGGCAGGGCCCTGCAGCGGCCTTGGCCGGGATCAGCCCATCCGGGCCGAGGCGTAGGAGCCGGGCGAGGCGGGGAAGACCACCGTGCGGCTGCCGTTGAGGAACACCCGGCGGTGGATATGGGCATGGATCGCGCGGGCCAGGACCTGGGCCTCGACGTCGCGGCCGAGGCTGACATAGTCCGCCGCCGATTGCGCATGGGTGACGCGCACCGTGTCCTGCTCGATGATCGGGCCCTCGTCGAGATCCGCGGTCACGTAGTGCGAGGTCGCGCCGATCAGCTTCACCCCGCGCGCATGGGCCTGTCTGTAGGGGTTGGCCCCCTTGAACGACGGCAGGAAGGAATGGTGGATGTTGATGATCCGCCCCGACATCCTGGTGCACATCTCGTCCGACAGGATCTGCATGTAGCGCGCCAGCACGATCAGCTCGGTCCCGGTGTCCTCGGCGAGGCGCAGGATGCGCGCCTCGGCCTTGGACTTGTTGTCCTTCGTCACCTCGATGTGGTGGAACGGGATGTCATGGTTCACCACCAGCTTCTGGCAGGTCAGGTGGTTCGACACCACGCCGGTGATCTCGATCGGCAGCCCGCCGATCCGCCAGCGGTAGAGCAGGTCGTTCAGGCAGTGGCCGAAGCTCGAGACCATCACCATGACCTTCATCTTCGCGCTCTCGTCATGGAAGGCGGCCTCCATGCCGAAGCGGGCCGCGGTCCCGGCGAAGCCGTCGCAGAGCGCCTGCAGCGTGGCGCCGGTTTCCGGGGCGAAGCTGACGCGCATGAAGAAGCGGCCCGTCTCCGCATCATCGAACTGCGCGCTGTCGGTGATGTTGCAGCCCGCCTCCGACAGGAAGGCCGCGATGGCGGCGACGATGCCGCGGGCGGCCGGGCAGGTGACGGTCAGGCAGTAGCTCGGCGCGGATGGCCCGCTTGCGGCGGGGCGGGGCCGGGCCTCGGCCAGGGGAGCATCGGTCATGGGTCAGAGCCTTTTCAGCGATTGCGCGGGATCGGCGAGCGCCTCCGCGGAGGGGGTGGCGCCGCGGGCGATCAGCCGCTCGGCAAGCTTGATGTCCTTCGAGAGCGCCGTGCCGCTGCCAAGGCCGGAGACCGAGACCAGCCGCCCGTCCGCGCCGGTCTGGAACAGCAGCAGCCCCCCCGGCACCTCGCGGCGGATGGCGGGGGCGGCCATGTCGGGCAGGCCGGCCACCTGCAAACAGAGGTCATACTGGTCGGACCAGAAATAGGGCAGGGGATCTGCCAGGGGTGCGGCCCCGGCGATGGCGGCGGCGGCGCGCTCGCCCTGGTCGCGGGCCATGCGCCAGCTTTCCAGCCGCAGGCTGCGCCCGCCCTGCCGGATGGCGCAGCAATCCCCGGCGGCGAAGACGCCCTCGGCCGAGGTGCGGAACCCGGCATCGACCAGAATGCCGTTCTCCACCGCCAGCCCGGCCGCTTCGGCCAGATCGGTGCGCGGCTCCGAGCCGATCCCGGCGACCAGCAGATCCGCCGCGATGACCTCGCCATCGGGCAGCCGCACGCCGCCCGCCAGGGGTTCTGCCGTGGCGCTGGTGATCAGCCGGACGCCTTCGGCGGCATGGCGCCCGGCCAGCCGCTCCGCCAGTTCCGGCAGCACGGCGCGCCCGAGGATGCGCGGCGCCGCCTCGATCACCGTGACCTCCGCGCCTTTCGCCCGCGCCGTTGCCGCGAGCTCCAGTCCGATCAGCCCGGCGCCGAGAATGACAAGACGCAGACCCGGCTCCAGCAGCGGCAGGATGCGGGCGGCATCGCTGTCGCGGCGCAGCACCAGCGCCTGCGGGCAGCCGGGCAGGCGCCGTGCCTCGGCTCCGGTTGCGATCAGCAACCGGTCATAGGGCAGCATCCCGTCCCCGGTCTCGAGCCGTCGCCCGGCAAGGTCGATGCCGGTCGCGGCCAGGCCCAGCCTCAGCGAGATGCCCTGCGCTTCATACGCCTCCCGCGGCATGATCGGCCGCGTTGCGCCGCCCGCCTTCGACAGGGGCGGCCGTTCGTAGGGCAGGCTCTCCTCCTCCGAGACCAGCGTCACCGGGCCGTCATGCCCCATCTCGCGCAGGGCGAAGGCGGCGCGCACCCCGGCCTCGCCCGCGCCGATGATGGCGACCGAGGTCACGCCGGGACCTCGATCAGCACGTCGGTGCCTTCGACCTTCACCGGATAGGTGCCGAGATCCTTGCAGACCGGGGCGCGCATCGCCTCGCCGGTGCGGTAGTCGAACTGGCCGTTATGCTTGGGGCATTCGATCACGTAGTCGATCACAAGCCCGTCGGCGAGATGCACGTCCTCATGGGTGCAGAGCCCGTCGGTGCAGAAGAACTCGCCGTCGGGGCTGTGATAGACGGCGAAGCTGCGGCCGCCATGGTCGAAGCGGATCAGGTCCTCTTCCTCGATGTCTCCGGTCGTGCAGGCTTTGATCCAGGGCATGATGTGCTCCAGTCGGGGTCTCGTGGGGATGGTGTGGTCGGTGAGGGGCCGCGGTCACTCGGCCGGGACGGCGTCCGGCGGCAGGCCGCCGTAGCCGCCGATGCCGGGGGTCGGACGGCCGGGTTCCAGATCGCCGTGGAATTCGGGCCGGTAGGGTTTCGCGGTCGGCGGCAGCGTGCGCTTGACGAACCAGTCGGGGTTGGAGAACTGCCGGACCAGCGCAGGCAGGATCTCGCGGTAGGCCGAGAGCATCGAGGGATGCGCGGGCGGCAGGTCGTGGCGGATGCGCTCGTGCAGGTCCTTCAGCCGGTGATAGGGCACCATCGGGAACATGTGGTGTTCCACATGGTAGTTCATGTTCCAGTAGATGAACCGGCTGACCGGGTTGATCAGGACGGTGCGCGAGTTCAGCCGGTGGTCGAGCACATTCTCGGCCAGCCCCAGATGCTGCATGTATCCCGTGAGGACCATGTGCCAGCTGCCGTAGAAGATCGGCAGGCCGACCAGCATGAAGGGCAGGATAGAGCCCATGGCAAGCGCCGCGGCGGCCACGCAGGCGTAGATGCCGAGCCAGATCCGCGCGATGCGGAAGGCGGCGGGGCGCTCGCTTTCGGGGACGTAGGACTTCTCTTGCTCCGACATCTGGCCCGCGGCCAGCGTCAGGAGCGCCCGGGCATTGCCCAGGAATTCGAAGATCCCGAAGAGGTTCAGCACCAGCCGTGCCACGACGGCGGGGCGCATGGCGATGATCTCGGGGTCATGGCCGACGATGATCGTGTCGGTATGGTGGCGGGTATGGCTCCAGCGCCAGAGCACCGGATTGCGCAGCATGCAGAAGCAGGCGACCTGGTAGAGCGCGTCGTTCATCCAGCGGGTGCGGAAGGCGCTGCCATGTCCGCATTCATGCCAGCGGCTGTCCATCGCCGAGGCGTAGAGCACGCCGTAGACCGCCCAGAACGGCGCCGACCACCAGCTGGGCCAGAGCGCGATGCCCCCCAGGGCCGAGACCGCCATCGCGGCGAAGAGCATGGCGGTGTCGCGGATCGCGGGACCGTCCTCGCGCTTCATCAGCGCCTTCATCTCCTTGCGCGGCATGTCGGTGTGATACCATTGCGCCGAGACCAGCCCGATCTCCTCGGCCAGCTTCGCGTCGCGCCCCAGAAGCGCGTAATCGCGGTTCGTCCGCGCCATCGCGGCCCCTCCCTTGATCTTCCGCCGGTTGTTTCCGGCTCTCCTTCTCCCGAGGCTAGGAAAGCCCGCCCGGGCGCTCAACGGAATCCGCATCGTCGACGCATCAATCATTGCAAAATGCCTCAATCGCAATGAATAGTGATGAGGGGATATGAGGGAGGACAGCATGGCCAAGAGGCCCACGATCCGGGATCTTGCCGAGGAGAGCGGCGTTTCGGTGGCAACGGTCGACCGGGTGTTGAACGGGCGCCAATCGGTGCGCGAGGGCACGGCGCTGCGCGTGCTGGAGGCGGCGCGGCGCATCGGCTACCATGCGACTCCGCTTCTGAAACAGCGCATTGCCGGGCGCGCGCCGGTTCTGGCGCTGGGGCTTCTGGTGCTCGACTCGGACGAGGAATTCTATGCCCACATGCTGGAGGTGGCGGCGGATCTGGCCGGGATGTCCCAGGCGCCGCGGGTCAAGCTGGTGACCGGCATCCTGCCGTCGATCGCGCCGGATGACATCATTGCCGCGCTGAGGGACATGGCCGCGCGGGTGCAGGCGATCGGGCTCGTCTCCATCGACCATCCGCGCATCACCGAAGAGGTTGCGCGGCTGCGCGGCGAGGGCATCCCGGTCTTCGCCATCCTGTCGGATTTCGCGCAGGGCGTGCGGGCGGGCTATATCGGCACGAACAACCTGAAGGTCGGGCGGACGGCGGCCTCGATGCTGGCCCGAGCGCTGCCCGAGACCGATCCGCCGCGCGAGGTGGCGATCTTCGTCGGCGGGCACCGCTGGCACGGGCACGAGCTGCGCGAGACCGGCTTCCGCACCTGGTTCCGGCTGAACCGCCCGGACATCCGGCTGCTCGACACCCAGGTCAATCTCGATACCGCGAAGCTGACCTACGAGGCGACGCTGTCTCTCCTGTCGCGCCATCCGCGGCTTGCGGGCATCTACTGCGCGGGCGGCGGGCGCGAGGGGCTGATCCGCGCTCTGAGGGACGAACGCCCGGGCACGCGGATCGAGGTGGTGGCCAACGAGTTCACCGAGGCGACGCGACGCGCGCTGGCGGACGGGTACGTCTCGATGGTGATCCACTCGCCGGTGGAGGAGCTCCTGCAGAACTTCTTCCGCATGGCTGACGAGGCGCTGAAATCCGGCCCTGCCGAGTCGGGGGTGCAGAAGTTCCTTCCGATGCAGCTCTACCTGCCGGAAAGCTTCTGAGCCGGGGCGAGCGGGTCCAGCCGGGCGAGGAAGGCGTCGAATTCCTCGTCCGCGATCCCGACCTTGTGGCCCTCCTCGGGGTACGCGCCCGAAGCGACATCGGCGCGGAACTCGCCGAAGGCGGCGATCCGCTCCTGCTGGAGCCGCGCATGCTCGGCGGCGAAATCGCGGTAGGTCTTCGCGTGGCGCGGCTTGTGGCCCTTGGTGCAGCCCAGCACGTCCTCGGCGAAGAGATACTGCGCATCGGCATGCGGCCCGGCGCCCATGCCCAGCATGATCAGCGGCGAGCGGCGGGTCAGTTCGGCGGCGACGCGGTCGGGCACGACCTCCAGCTCCGCGCCGAAGGCCCCGGCCTCTTCCAGCGCCTGGGCCTGCGCCCAGATTTCCATCGCGGAGTCGGCGGTTTTGCCGACGGCGCGGAAGCCGCCGGTCCAGGTGCATCGCGACGGGATCAGCCCGAGATGGCCGACGACCGGCAGGCCCTCGTCGGCCATTGCCCGCACGGTGGGCAGCCCGGCCGCGCAATAGAAGGCGTCGCCGCCGGTCCTGAGCGCGTCGAACCCCGCGCGCAGGTAGTCCTCGGTGGTGACGAGCTCGCCATAGAGCAGCCCGACCTGCACGAAGCAGCTGCCCGCCGCCTCGCGCATGGAGGGCGTCCAGATGGGGGCGATGATCGACAGCATGTCGATGCCCGCGGCGGCGGCGGCGCGGGCTTCGTCCTCGGTCTCGACATAGAGCATGGAAAGCTGCCGCACGCCCTTGAGCGCGCGGATGTCGGCAACGGTGGGTCTGGTCGGGGGCATGGGCGTCTCCTGGGGATCAAAATGCCCGCGGCCGCTGATGAGGGGGGCGGCCGCGGGCGGGAGGTATCTGGGTCAGCCGGCCTGGCGCTGGCTCTGCATCCGGCGGCGGCGGCGTGCATCCATCGCCCGGTCGCCCTCGGGCGTGCCGTCATGGAAGGTGCCGAAGACGCGGTCCAGGGGGACCAGCCCGTCGCCGTAGTTCACCTCGAAGAACTTGTGGTGCAGGTAGTGGGAATAGGCATGCGTATCCATCGCCGCGCGGTCCCCGGTCACAACCTTGTCGAAGCCGATATGGCCGATCAGCGAGCCGAAGGCGGCATGGTGCAGCGAAAAGAGCGCATGCAGCGGATGGCTGGGCAGGATCACGTGGATCAGCACCACCGAGAAATAGAGCGCATGCTCGACGGGATGCATGGACAGGCTCGACCATGGTCCCGGGTTGACGTTGTTGTGGTGCAGCTTGTGGATCCAGCGGTAGAACGGTCCCCAATGGATCAGGCGGTGGATGCAGTAGAAGTGGAACTCCCGCCAGATCGGAATCAGCGCCATGAAGAGGATGAACCAGACCGGGCTGTCGGCGAAGCTCAGCCAGGGCAGCTTGCCGGAGGCGAAGAGCCAGAGCATCAGGACCTCGTAGGCGGTCCAGATCGGCACGCCGCTGCACAGCGTCCAGAACACGTTCTCGCGGGTCTGGCTGCCGAAGAGGAAGCCGCGCTGCCCGGCCTTCTCGGGGAATTTCGGGTTGTACTTGAAGGCGGTGCCCTGCTTCTGCTTCATGTAGAGCCGCAGGTGGAAGGCGCCGAAGAACAGCGTGATCAGCACCGCGTTGCGCGCCAGCAGGTACAGGATCCATCCCGGCGACAGGGTCGCCATGGTCTCCATGGGCGGGGTGAGCAGCACCCAGATCCCGGCGGCGATGGCGAAGAGCGCCGCGTTCCAGGGAAACAGGTAGCCGTCATGGCCGACCAGCCACGAGAGCACCCGCTTCGGGTGCGGCGGCATCTCGTAGATCGGGGCGGATTCTATCGGGTCCTTGGGGACATAGTGGCCGCGCCGGTCGCGCGTGCCGTGGGCAGTCTCGTCCATGAGCCTCCTCCTCTCTTGGCGTCTCATGCGGGGGCGCGCGGCCCCCGGCGGTTCAGGATGCCGCCCGCGCCGGGTCCGTCGCGGTCAGGCGGACATAGTCGATGCTGGCGGCCAGATGGTTGGCGAGGCGCGGGTCGCGCTGCACCTCGGGATCGAAAGGCTCGAAGGAAACCGTCCCGCGGTAGCCCGCGGCGAGGATCTGCCTGAGCTGGGCGATGGTGCCCGCCCGGTCGCCGGGAAAGACCAGCCCGCGGTCCGGCTCGTCCAGCTCGCCCGGCTCCAGGTCGGGCCGCGCGATGCCCGAGACATGGACCATGCCGAAATGCTGCGGGAACATCCGGTCATCGCCGCAGCGCCAGTACTGGAACGTGTCATGGCAGAGCGCGAAATTCCGCCAGCCCGCGGCGTCTTCCACCGCGGCGACGGCGGCGTCCTGCCGCTTCATGGTGGAGCCCGCCATGCCCAGCGGCTCGACGAGGCCCTTCACGCCCGAGCCCTCGAAGAGCGGGGCGAGCCCGGACAGTCCGGCGCAGAGGCGGTCATGCGCCTCTGCGGGGCTCCAGCCGGCAGAAGCATCGACCACCGGGCACAGCACGATGCCCGAAGCGCCGAGCGCCGCCGCCTGGGCGATCAGCTGCCGTGCCTCGTCGGCGCGCTCCGGCGTCCAGTCGTTGAAGCGCTGCAGCGCGTTCAGCGCGGCGCAGCGCAGCCCGGCGGTGTCGAGCATCGCCCGGACCGCGCTGACCGGCATCTGGCCGTCGAGCTCGCCGCCCATGTCGTTGCGGATCTCGACCGCCGTTGCTCCGGCCTGGCGGGCCAGCGCGAGGAAGTCGAGGAAGGACATCTGCGGCGCGCAGGTGCGGTTGACCGCGACGGCGAAGCCCATGCTCATGCCTCCGCCGCCAGGCCGACCCAGCCGCCGCCCGCCTCGTGGCTGTCGGCGCAGGCATGGACGAAGGCCACGCCCTTCGCGCCCTCGGCCACGTCGCTGAGATGCAGCCCCATGTCGTTCGGGCGCTGCCCCGAGCGGCGCGCGGCCACCGCGAGGCCGATCTCGGCATAGAGATTGGCCCAGGCATCGCTCAGCGCCTCGCCATGGCCGCGGGGCAGGACCACCAGCGACTCCGCCTCGGGCAGCATGCCGGATCCGGTGCCGCGGGTCAGGATCTGCACCGGGGCGTCCAGCGGCGCGAAGCGGAGCTGCTCTGGGAATTCCTGGTCCCATTCCAGCGCTCCGGTCTCGCCGAAGACGCGCAGGCGCAGCCCGCAGAAATTCCCTGGCGCGGCCTGGGTGATCCACAGGAGCCCCGGCGCGCCGTTCGCCAGCTTCACGTTGACGAAGGCGGTATCCTCCATCGCCTTCGCGGCGCCGCAGACATGGAAATCCGCGCGCAGCTGCGCGACGTCCTCGCCGGTGACGTATTTCAGCAGGTGATAGGCATGCGTGCCGATATCCCCGGTGGCCGAGGCGCGGCCGACCTTCGCGGTGTCGCGCCGCCAGGCCGCGCCCTTGAATTCGGGATCGGCGGGACCGGTCGCCCAGTCCTGCACGTATTCGACATGGACCTGCCGCACCTTGCCGATCATGCCTGCCGCGACCATCAGCTTCGCCTGCCGCACCATCGCGTGGTAGGTGTAGGGATAGGTCATCGCCAGCACGAGCCCGGTCTCGCGCTGCAGCTTCACCAGCGCCTGCGCATCTTCCAGCGTGTTGACCATCGGCTTGTCGAGGATGACGTCGATCCCGGCGTTGAGAAAGCTCGAGGCCATGTCGAAATGCGTCCAGTTCGGCGTGCAGATCGTCACCGCCTCGATGCCGTCCTCCCGCGCCGCCTCGGCCGCGGCCATGGCGCCATAGGTGCCGTAGGAACGGTCATCGGCAATGCACCAGTCGCGGGCCGAGGCCGCGGCATTGGCCGGATCGGAGCTGAGCGCGCCCGCGACGATGTCCCAGTGGTTCGACAGCCGCGCGCCCGAGGCGTGCCATTCGCCGACGAGCCCGCCGCGGCCGCCGCCGACGAAGCCCAGCCGCAGGCGGCGTCCCAGCGGCGGATGGCGGAGATTTGCGGATGTGCTGAGTCCCATGCCTCGGCTCCCTTCAGGTGCGGATCACGTGGTAGGTCACCTCGTCGATCGAGGTGTCGGCCTTCGCGGCCTCGAAGACCTTCTGGCCATGGCTCATCACCACGAAGCGGTCGCAGACCTGGAAGGCATGGTAGATGTTGTGGGTCACCAGCACCGAGGACGTGCCCTGGTCGCGCAGTTCGCGGACATAGGCCAGCAGATGCTCGGTCTCGCGCACGGAAAGCGCCGAGGTCGGTTCGTCCAGGAGCAGGATGTTGCGCTTGAAATGCACCGCGCGGGCGATGGCGACGGCCTGCTTCTGGCCGCCGGAGAGGAAGCCGACCTCCTTCTCCGGGTCGTCGATCCCCGAGATCTGCACGGCCGAGCCGAGGATCTCGATGGTCTTCTCCTCCATCGCGCGGTGGTCGAGGAAGCCGCCAGGCTTCACGATCTCGCGGCCGAGGAAGATGTTGCGGGTGATCGACATGGCGTCGACCAGCGCGATGTCCTGGTAGATGGTCTCCACCCCCGCGGCCTCGCTGTCGGCGCGCGAGCGGAACTGGACCTCCTTTCCGTTCGCCAGGATGGTTCCGGAGGTCGGCGGGTTGATGCCGGACATCATCTTGACGAGGGTCGATTTCCCGGCGCCGTTGTCGCCCAGCAGCGCAACGACCTCGGCATCGTTGACATGGAAGTTCATGCCGTTGAGCGCGGTGAAGCTGCCGTAGCGCTTGACGATGTCGCGCATCTCCAGAAGCGGCGTGCCCACGGGCGCAAGGCCGATGACGGGCGGTTCGGACGGGGCGATGGTTTCGATGGCGGTCATGGTCTCCTCCCTCAGCCGCGGCGCCGGATGGCCATGTTCATGATCACGGCGAGCACGATCAGCAGGCCGACGAACATCTCGAAATAGAAGCCCGGGGCGCGCATCAGAAGCAGCACGTCCTGGATGGTGAACATCAGCGCGGTGCCCAGCACGATGCCGAGGATCGAGCCGCGCCCGCCCATCAGCGCATGGCCGCCGATCACGCAGGCCGCGATGGCGACGAGCTCCAGCCCCTGGCCGCCGCCGGGCTGGATGGAACTGACGCGGGTGCCCGCGATGATCCCTGCGAAGGCCGCCATGAAGCCGGTCAGGCCGAAGGCGATCAGCTTGGTCTTCATCGGGTTGATGCCGATCGCCACCGCGGCCTGGCGGTTGCCGCCGACGGCGAAGAAATGGTTGCCGATGCGGTGGTGGTGCAGCATCGCCCAGAAGATCGCGGCCGCGATGGCGAACCAGATGATCGAGGCATGGACGATCCCGACCGACCCGCCGAAGAGCGTGGCGAATGGCTCGGACGGCTTGAAGCGCAGCGACGTCGCGCCGTGGTAGAACAGCGTCACGCCCTTCCACATCAGCATCGCGCCCAGCGTGGTGATGAAGGAGGGGATGGCGAATTTCAGCGTGACATAGCCGTTCAGCAGCCCCGCGGCCGTTCCGACGGCAAGTCCCGCCGCAGCCGCGGCAAAGGGCGCCCAGGCCACGCCCTCGGCCCCGTCGCCGCCCCATTGCGCGGTCAGCGTCGCGGTGACGATGGCGCAGAAGGAATAGAGCGAGCCGACCGAGAGGTCGAATTCGCCGGCGATCATCAGCACGCCGACGCCGAGCGCCATGATGCCCAGCGGCGCGATGGCTTTCAGCATGACGGCGATGTTGGCATCCGAGAGATAGCGGAACTGCGGATTGGCGAGCGCCGCGGCGATCACCACGATCTGGACGGTGACGAAGAGCACGGCGATGCCGCCCTCGGGGCGCGAGGTGATCCAGTCGCGCAGCTTGACGAGGGGGCCGCGCTGGTTGCGGGTGTCGATGGCCGCGCGGATATGGTCGGAGGAGGCGACGGGGTCGCTCTGGGTCATGGTCATTGGTCTGGCTTTCCGGCTCGGGCTGGGGGACCGGGGGCGGCCGCGGCCGCGCCCCGGGGGACGGGCGGGGCGCTCAGCGCACCCGGCCGGACCACTCGACGGCGGCGCCGAAATTGGTCTTGTCGACCAGACCGATGCCGCCGGTATCCATCTCTGAGGGATAGAGCCCGTATTTCACCGCCAGCGCCGCCTGGGTGACGGCGTAGTAGCCCTGGCTGTAGGGCTGCTGGTCGACCGCCGCGGTCAGCACGCCGTCGCGGATGTCGGCGAGGATCGATTCCGAGATGTCGAAGCCGCCCGCCGGGATGTCGAGCCCGGCATCGCGGATCGCCTGCCCCGCCTGGCTGGTCGGCGTCTGGCCGAGGCCGATCACCGCCTTGGTGTCGGGATGGCCCAGCAGGTACTGGGTCATCAGGTTCAGCGCGGTGCCGTGGTCGTTGGTGGTGGCCAGCATCTCGGTGGTCGCGCCGACCTCGGCCATCGCCTCGGCCACGCCCTGGTGGCGCAGCACGGCGTAGGTGCCCTCGGGTGCCTCGACCGGCGTGAAGACCAGGTCGCCCGCGCCGATGCCGTGCTCCGCGATCATCCGCTCGCCGAGCGCCTTGCCCGCCGTCACGAAGTCCTGGCCCATGAAGGCCAGCCGGCAGGTGCCGTCGCGGCCCTTGCTGTCGTCGATGTTCATGCTGACCACGACGATGCCCTGCTGCGACGCGCGGCACAGGATGTCATCGTAGCTGTCGTCGTCGGCAATGCCGAGCGCGATGGCCTCCACGCCGTTGGCGATGGCGGTCTCCAGGATGTTCGAGGTGACCACCGGGTCCTCCTCGCCGAACTGGATGTCGATGTTGACGCCCTGGTCCTCGGCGGCGTCCTCGGCCCCGGCATTGACCGGGCCGAAGAACGGGTTCGAGGATTGCGACCAGTGCAGCACGAGAATGTCGATGTTGCTCCAGTCGTGGTCGCTGTCCTTCGCCAGCGCCGGGCCGCAAAGGGCCAGCAGCGCCGCTGCCGGGACACCGGCAAGCAGGCTCTTGAATTTCATGCTATCCTCCCTGATCGCATGCATGTCGCGCCGGAGGCGCAGCAGGCTCTGCGGGCCCGCTTCTGCGCCGCTGCGGCGGGACCGCCGCAGTCCGGGACCGCCGCCCCGGCCCTGCAAGGAGTGCATGAAATTTTCTGAATTTCAAATATCTGCAATATGTGTTGCAGAGATCCTTTCAAAATCCCTCATTCCCGGCCGCGGGCAACCTCATTCCCGCTCAAGCGCAGGCGCCTCCGGCCCCGGACCGTCCCGGCGTCCGGGGAAATGCCGTCAGGCCGGGCTGCCGGCCAGCGTGCGGGGCGCGGCAGCGACCGGGGCAGGCAGGACGGTGCCGGTGCAGGTGCCAAAGCCGATCGGCACGAAGCCCTCGCGTGTGCAGCGGCCTTTCAGCGTGATTTCGTCGCCATCGGCCAGGAAGCTGCGGGTCTCGCCGTTCGGCAGCCGAACCGGGCGCGCGCCGTTCATGGTCAGCTCCAGCAGGCTGCCGAGCTCGTCCTCGCGCGGGCCGGAAATCGTGCCGGTTCCGATCAGGTCGCCCGCCTCCATCTCGCAGCCCGAGCAGGTGTGGTGGGCCAGCAGCTGCTGCGGCGTCCAGTAGAGGTCGCGCATGTTGGAGCGGATGATCGTCACCGGCGCGTCGCCCGCCGCCCGCATCCGCCCGGTCCGGATCTGGACGCTCAGCGCGACGTCGAAGGTGCCCTTGGCCTGGTCCTCGGCGGACATCAGGTAGGGCAGGGGCTGCGGATCGGCCGGATCGCGCGGCGCCATCGCCACGCGGAACGGCGCCAGCGCCTGCGGCGAGAGCACCCAGGGCGACAGCGAGGTGCCGAGGTTCTTCGACAGGAACGGCCCCAGAGGCTTCATTTCCCAGCGCTGGATGTCGCGCGCCGACCAGTCGTTCAGCAGCCCGTAGCCGGCGACATGCTCCGCCGCCTCGGCGATGCCCAGCGGGCGGCCCCATTCGGTCGGACGGCCGACATAGACGGCCATCTCCAGCTCCAGGTCCAGTTCCCGGCAGGGGCCGAATTCCGGCGCGGCGCCTGGTGCCGGCTGAAACTGGCCTGCGGGGCGGCGGACATCCGTGCCGGAAACGCGCGTCGTCGAGGCACGGCCGTGATAGCCGATCGGCACCCATTTGTAGTTGTCGGGCAGCGGGTTCTCGGGCTGCAGCAGCCCGCCCGCGCGCACCGCGTGATGGATGCCCGCGTAGAAATCGGTGTAGTTGCCGACATGCACCGGCCGGTGCATCGTGACCGTTTCCATGTCATGCAGGATGGCTCCTGCATGGGCCTGCGCGCCCATCGTGTCGGAGGCCTCCAGCAGCGCGAAGGCGGCATGGCGCAGCCGCAGTCCGGCCCCGTGCCCCGCCGCGAAGAGATCGTTGAGCCCGGCCTTCGCCAACAGCTCCCGCGGGACGGCGTCGCCGAGAAGCCCCAGATCGGAGGCGGCCACGAGATCGAGCACGCTGGCGCCGATGGCCATGCCGGCCCGCGGCGGCAGGCCCGCCGCCGAGAAGATGCCGAGCGGCAGGTTCTGGACCGGGAAATCGTTGATGCCGTCATTGGCCGTCCCGACCCAGGAGCGGGCGGCCGGATCGTTGGTATGGTCGAGTTCGGGATATCCTGGCATGGGAAGTCCTTTTCGCGTCGCTTCGGGAGATGTCCCGGCGGCTGGCCCGCCGGGACCGGGAAAGTCAGAGGAAGGCGGGGATGGCCAGCAGCAGCACCGAGGTCACCGCGAACCAGATGCACCACAGGAAGGCCATGTAGCCCCACACGTCGCGCAGCCGCATGCCGACCACGGCGAGCGCCGGGATGACGTAGAGCGGCTGCAGCAGGTTCGTCGCCTGGTCGCCGTAGACGAAGGCATTGACGATCAGCGGCAGGTCGGCCCCGGTCTGCAGCGCGGCGTCCACGGTGATCCCGCCCTGCACGATCCACTGCCCGCCCTGCGAGGGGATGAACAGGTTCACCAGGGAGGAGGAGAGGTAGGTGAAGAACGGCAGCGTGTCCGCCGTCGAGATCGAGGTGAAGAAGCCGACGATCGCCGTGGCCAGGCCGGATTTGGCCATCATTCCGGCAATGCCGCCGTAGAAGGGGAACTGGATCATCACGTCGGTCGCGAGCTTGAGGTTGTCGCGGTAGGCGGCGATGAACCGGGCCGGGGTGTTGTAGAGGAAGAAGTTGGCGATCAGGAAGACGAAGATCACGAAGCTGAGCGACAGCGACGAGAACAGCCCGTTGCGCGCCACGGTGAAGGCGATCATCACCGCGCCCAGCGTGCCGATTGCCCACATCAGCAGGCGGCTGCCGTTCAGCCGGTCGGCAATGGACCCGGCGAATTCGTCTGGTTCCGGTTCTGCTTCGGGCGCGGGCGCATGGTCGCGGCGGAACTCGACGATCTCGGCCTCCGAGGGCCGGGTGCGCATCGCGATCAGCGTCGTCAGCCCGGCGAGCAGCACCCAGATGACGATGTTGGCCGGATTGTAGGTGGTCATGGTCTGCGGCATGACCCCGATCTTCTCCGCCAGCGGGTGGTCGCCTGCGAGCAGGGCGAAGATCGTGCCGGTGGGGCTGAGGCACTGGCCGAGGATCATGGTCGAATAGCCGGCCGCGATCAGCATCGGGAAATGCAGCCCGCGGATGCGCTGGCTCAGCGCCATGGCAAGGACCGGCGTCACGATCAGCGCGAAGGCCCAGTTCACGAAGCTGGCGAGATAGCCGAAGACCATCAGCATCAGCACGGCGGTGGCCGGGCGCTGCAC
Source organism: Mangrovicoccus sp. HB161399 (assembly GCF_013184745.1). Classification (GTDB taxonomy): domain Bacteria; phylum Pseudomonadota; class Alphaproteobacteria; order Rhodobacterales; family Rhodobacteraceae; genus Mangrovicoccus. The sequence goes on along the minus strand of NZ_JAATVU010000031.1, from coordinate 15,987 downwards.
CGCGCGGGCCAGCCGGTCGAGCCCGCGGCTGACCTGGGCCGAGCGCGCGGTCACCGCGCAGCAGACCACCATGAAGGCCATCTGGAAGGCGAAGGCCGCCTGCGACCAGATCCCGTCATACCAGTACTGCGCCATCGCCAGCGGCGCGTTGCCGGTGGCCAGCACGCCCGCGCCGAAGATGATGACGGTGAAGATCATGCAGAAGACCAGCGGGTCGGGGATGATCCGCTCGGCGGCGAAGTCGAATTTCTTGGACAGGCGCCAGAGCGGCGATCCTGCGTTTTCCATGTCCATCAGGCTCATGGGGTCCTCCCTGGGGCGATGTCAGTTGTCGTCGATGGTGGCGAGCTGGCGGATCAGCCGCCGGTGGAAGTCGCGGGTGATTTCGGCGCTGCGGCCCTCGCCGTAGCTGAAGAACCCCTCTCCGGTCTTCAGCCCCAGCTTGTTCTCCGCGATCTTGCGGCGCAGCAGGTCGCTGGCGGCCTGGGCGGCACTGATCTCGGGCAGCAGGTTGTCGCCGACGGCGCACCAGATGTCGATGCCGCCGAAATCCGCGATCTCCAGCTGGCCGGTGGTGGCATAGCGGAAGGCGGGGCCGTATTTCAGCGCGGCGTCGATGTCCTCGGGCGTCGCCGCCCCGGATTCGATCAGCGCGAAGACCTCGCGGGCGATGCCCTGCTGGATGCGGTTGGCGATCAGCCCGGGCAGGTTCTGCAGCACCCGGATCGTCTTCTTGCCACAGCCCTGCAGCAGCGCTTCGACCCGCTCCAGATCGGCCGGGTCCATGTTGCCAAAATCCGAGAGCTCGACCAGCGGCACCAGATGCGCGGGGTTGTACCAGTGGCAGATCATGCAGTCCGCGCGCCGCGCCCCGGGCAGCTCCGCGATCATGTCGTCCAGGTCGAGGCTCGAGGTGTTGCTGGCCAGGATCGTGCCGGGGGCGCAGAGCCGGTCGAGATCGGCGAAGAGCGCGCGTTTCAGCGCGATGTCCTCGGGGATGGCCTCGATCACGAATTCCGCGCCTGCCACGGCTTCGGCCAGGTCCTCCGGGAAGGCGATGCGCGCCAGGATGTCCGCGGCGGCGGCCGGGCCGATGCGGCCGGTCTCGGCCAGCAGCTCCAGCTCGGCGGCGATGGCGGCGCGGGCCTTGCCGCGCATCTCGGGGAAGGGGTCGAACAGGCGGACCGCGTGGCCATGGATCGCGAAAGTCTCCGCGATGCCGTGGCCCATCGTGCCTGCGCCGATGACCGTTATGGTGCCGATCCCTGTCATGGGGTCCTCCGGTTGATCTGGCATGAGCTGTCCCATCCGGCCGCGGGGAGGCGGCCGGGGGCATGTGCGTGTGTCGGGAGGCCGCTGCGCCGCGGCCGGGGCGGGTCAGGCCGGGCCGTGCTCCGGATAGACATTCGCCAGGGTGGAATTCAGGTGGCTGCGCAGCAGCGCATGGGCGCGGTCCTCGTCGCGCCCGATCGCCGCCTTGGCCAGCACCTCGTGCATGCCGACGAAGCTTTCGGCATCGGCCATGGCGCGCATGTTGATCTGGCGGTAGCGGAAGGCCTGGTTGTAGAGGTCGCCCGCCAGCTCGATCAGCCGGGGCGAGCCGCAGCCGCCGATCAGCGCGGCGTGGAAGCCGTGATGCAGCCGGTCGAATTCCTCGCCGCCGCTGCCGAAGGCGGCGCCCGCGCGATGAACGTTGAGCCGCAGCCGGTGCAGCGTGCCGATCACTTCCGCCTCCCAGGCGTCGCCGCCATGGAGCATCGACAGGCGCAGCGCCTCGCGCTCGACGAGGATGCGGACCCGGGTGATGTCGGCAAGGTCCTCGCGGCTCAGCTCCCGCACGCGGAAGCCGCGCCTGCCGGTGGCGGCCACCATGTTGCGCGCGGCCAGCCGCGACAGCGCTTCGCGCACCGGGCTGGAACTGACGCCGTAGCGCTTCGCCAGGTCGGTCACCGCCAGCCTTGTGCCGGGCTTCAGCGCGCCGGACATGATGTCCTGCTGCAGCCTCTGCACGGCCTGTTCCGCCAGGGTCTCCCCGTCGCCGCGGGGCTCGAGCTCCGTCATGTTTCATCCTCCCTCCGGGTCTTTTTGTGCACAAAAAATTAAAGTGTGCAAAAAGATTCGGGGCGGGACCGGAAATTTCGCGCGGGAAACCGGCGGTTCGCAGCACGGGACAGGGTGCAGGTTGCGGTCTGCAGCGCGCAGGGGTCCCGGAGGTTGCGCGCTGCGCCGCGGGGGCGGCCGAACTGCCGGTTTTCAGGGCACTCTCCGCGGTTGGCCCGACGAGGACAGACGGCAACGGCCCCCGTCCTGCGCAGGGACGGGGGCCGGACAGGCCGTCGAGGAGCCGGTGGAAGGCGGCTCAGGTCTCCAGCCGGGTCCAGGCGCCGCCCGCCCGGTCGGATGCGATGGCCGCCTGGATGAAGGCCACGCCGCGGATGCCCGCGCGCAGGTCGGGATAGGCCAGCAGCCCTTCCGGCGGGACCGTGCCGGTCCGGCGCGCCTCGACGGCGATGGCCATCTCCTCGTAGATGTTGGCCCAGGCATCCGACAGGGCCTCGGGATGGCCGCGCGGCATGTGGACGAAGCGCGAGGCATCGCCCAGCATCCCGGCGCCGTGTCCGCGCGAGATCCGCCGCGCGGGCGCGTTGAACGGGCGGTGGTGCAGGAATTCCGGATCCTCCTGGTTCCATTCCAGCGTGCCTTCCGTGCCGGAGATGCGGAAGCGCAGCTCGCATTGCGACCCGGCCATGGCCTGCGACACCAGCAGCGTCCCCGGCACCCCGCCGGCATAGCGGCAGGAGAAGAAGGCGCTGTCCTCGAGCGGCTGCGGCGCACCGAGCGTGTGGAAGTCGCAGCGCAGCTCCTCCAGGTCGAGTCCCGAGACATATTCGGCCAGGTGATGCGCGTGGCTGCCGATATCCGATGTCGTGGCCGCGCCGCCGACCTTGTCGGGATCCTTGCGCCAGTCGCTTTCCGACCAGGCATCCTCGCCGGTCAGCATTGCCATCTCCTGCAGGAACTCGCCGTGGATCTGGGTGACCCGGCCGATCATGCCCTCGCGGATCATCTGCCTTGCCTGGCGCACCATCGAATGGCCGGAATAGGAATAGGTGACGCCGAAGACCAGCCCGGTCTTGCGGGCCATCTCCTCCAGTGCGCGGGCTTCCGCGAGCGAGTTGGCCAGGGGCTTGTCGCAGATCACGTCGATCCCGGCCTCCATGAAGGCCATGGCAACCGGGAAGTGCAGGTGGTTGGGCACGGTGATGGCCACCGCGTCGATGCCGCCGGGCCGCGCCGCCTCGGCGCGTGCCATTTCCGCCCAGTCGGCATAGGCCCGGTCATCCGCGATCAGCCAGTCCCGCGCCGACGCCGCCGCCACCTCGGGGCGGGAGGACAGCGCGCCGGCCACGACCTCCCACCGGCCCGAGAGGATGGCGCCGCGGCTGTGCACGCGGCCGATGAAGGCGTTGCCGCCGCCGCCGACGACGCCGAGCCGCAGCTTGCGCGTCCGCGCGGGAAAGGCCGCCGGGGGCTTGGCTTGGCTGGTCAGGGAAACCTGCATGTGAGTGTCGTCCCGCATGTGTCGCTCACGCCGGCTCGAGCGCGGTTTCGAGGAAGCCGAAGGAGGTCTCGTAGGCCGCGCGCGGATCGGCCAGCGCGTGGATCTCGGCGGCGAAGGGCTCGAAGCTGACCGGTCCGGCATAGTCCGCGCGCCGCAGCGCCTCGAGTTGGCCGAGATTGTCCAGCCGGTCATGCGCATCCACCAGCACCCGGTGGCTGTCCTGCATGTCCGACACCGACAGCGACGGGTCGGTCACGCCCGAGACATGGACGATGCCGGTCATCCCGGCGAAGATTTCGCCTCCGCCCGCCAGCGCGTGGTGGAAGGTGTCGTGCACGATCTGGAACCGCCCGGCGGCGCCCGCGTCCAGAATGGCCCCGACGGTGTCGGCCTTGTCGCGCAGCGAGCAGGCGGCGAAGCCCAGCGGCTCGATCAGCCCGACGAGGCCATGCGCCTCGAGCAGCGGGCCGAGCCCGTCGATCGCCGCCTTCAGGTCCTCCTGCCGCTCGGCCTTGGCCATGCGCTTGCCGTCGTTGCGGGCGATCAGGCTCACCCGTTCGGCGCCGCAGGCGCGGGCGATCCGCATCAGTGCCTCTGCCTCCGCAGCCTTTTCCGGCGACCAGTCGTTGAAGGCCTTCACCTCGGCCAGGGCCAGGATGCGCAGCCCGCGGGCGGCGGCAAGCGCGGCGACATCGCCGGGGGCGGATCCGCCAAAGAGCTCGCCGTCGAGGTCGTTGCGGAATTCGACTCCGGTGCAGCCGAGCTGCGCGGCGAGGTCGAGGAAATGCACCCAGTCGAGGCCCGGGGCTGCCATGTGGTTGAGGGCACGCTGCATCGCGTTGGTCTCCTTGAGAAGGGGGATCGGCCCGGGCGCTGCCGCCCGCGGCCGGAAGCGGGGAGGTCAGGCGGCGCGGCGCAGCGGCGGGCGCAGCCGGTCGCCGGTCGCGGCATCGAAGAGCAGCCCCTCCGAGGCGTCGACGCGGAACCGCAGCCGGTCGCCATTGGCCACCGGCGCGGTCTCGCTGCGCTGGATGTTGACGCGCTGCCCGTCCGCCTGCAGCACCAGCCGCTGCGCGCCCTCGATCATCTCGTGGGCCGCGACCGTGCCTTCGACCGGACCGTCCGGGTCGACGGCAAAGGCGCTGGCTGGCAGGGCGATGGTCACCGTCCCGCCGCCCGCCTGCCTTGCGGCGGCCACAAGCGCTGGCGGCAGCGGCACGTGCTGGCCGCCGAGCCGCAGCCCGGCTGTGCCGTCCCTTTCCGACAGCGGCAGGGTCAGCACCGTCCGCGGCACCGCGCCGAGGAAGCCCGCGACGAAGGCCGTGGCCGGGTCGGAATAGACCTCCATCGCAGGCGCGGCCTGCTCGATCCTGCCGCCGCGCATGATCACCAGAAGGTCGGCCATGGCCAGCGCCTCGCCCTGGTCATGGGTGACATGGACGGTCGTGGTGCCCATCACCTTGTGGATGCGCTTCAGCTCGGAGCGCATCGCATAGCGCAGCCGCGCGTCCAGATGGGTCACCGGCTCGTCGAGCAGCAGCACCTTGGGATGGCGCACCAGCGCGCGGCCCAGCGACACCCGCTGCTGCTGTCCGCCCGAAAGCTGGTTGATCGCGCGGCCCAGGAGGGGGCGGATCTGCAGCAGGTCGGCTACCTCGCCGACGCGCTCCGTCATCTGCGCCGCGCTCCAGCGGCCCTTCTGCAGCGGTGCCTTCATCGGGAAGCGCAGGTTTCCCTCGACGGTGAGATGCGGATAGAGCGCGTAGTTCTGGAAGGCCATGCCGACATCGCGCTGCGCCGCGGTCAGGTGCTCCACCGGCTTGCCGTCGAAGCGGATATGGCCGCCATGCTCGGTATCGAGACCGGCGATCATCCGCATCAGCGTCGACTTTCCGCAGCCCGAGGGACCCAGAAGGCAGACATAGCTGCCCTTCGGGATGGCGAGGTCGAGATCCTCGAAGACCCTGTAGGCGCCGAAGGACTTGGACAGCCCTTCCACCGAAATCCGTGCCATGGTCAGTCCTCCCCGCTGCGGATGGCCCGCCCGGAGGCGGCAAAGAAATGGACGTGCTCCGGCGCGGCGACAAGCCGGAACCGGTCGCCCTCGCGCGGGACCGCCGCCATCGGCACGATCACCGTGGCATCGCCTGCGGGCGTGTCGCAGAGAACGGCCGCGCTTTCCCCCATCGGCTGGACCAAGCGCGCCTCGGCCGAAAGTCCCGGCATGTCGCTGCCCGCGATGCGGAAATGCGCCGGGCGCACCCCGGCCGAGGCGGGTCTTGCCTTGCGGCTGCCGGGCGGCAGCGGCAGCCGCCAATCGCCGATCGACACCTCCGTTCCGGTGGCGCGAAGCTCTTCGAAGATGGAGATCGGCGGCTCGCCCACGAATTCCGCGACGAAGCGGTTGGCCGGGCGCTCGATCAGCTCCTTCATGGTGCCGAGCTGCTGAAGTTCTCCCGAAGACATCACCGCGATCCGGTCGCTGACCGCGGCGGCCTCCTCCTGGTCATGGGTGATGTAGAAGGTCGTGCCGCCCGCCGCCTCGTGCAGCGCGCGGATTTCCCGGCGCAGCTCGATGCGCATGTATTCCTCCAGGTGGCCCAGCGGCTCGTCCATCAGGAACATCTTCGGCCGCCGGATCATCGCGCGGGCCAGCGACACGCGCTGGCGCTGCCCGCCCGAGAGCTTGCCCGGCCGCTTGGCGAGATGCTCGGTGATCCCCATGGTCCCGGCGATGCGCCCGACCCGGTCGCGGATCTCGGCCTTCGGCCGCCGCCGCGCCACCAGCGGCATGGCGATGTTGGCGAAGACGTCGAGATGCGGGTAGAGCGCGTAGTTCTCGAACACCATGGCGATGTCGCGTTCCCGCGCGGGACGGCCCACCACGTCGTCGCCGTCGACGAGGATCTGCCCGGTGGAGACCTCCTCCAGCCCGGCGAGCATCCGCAGGGTGGAGGACTTGCCGCAGCCCGAGGGGCCGAGCACGCAGAGGAATTCTCCCGCAGCGATGTCCAGGTCGAGCCCGGTCACCGCGGGCGTGCCGTCGGCATAGATTTTCGAGACGTTGCGTATCTGTACATGTGCCATGTCTTTACCTCACGGCTCCGAAGGTCAGCCCGCGCACCAGATGCTTCTGCAGCACCAGCGTGAAGATCATGATGGGAAGGACGGCGATGGCGCCCACGGCCATGTAGGGACCCCATTCCAGCCCCATGGAGCCGGAGAAGCCGCCCAGGTAGACCGGCAGGGTCGCAGCCTTGTTCTGGGTCATCACCGTGGCGATCAGGAACTCGTTCCAGGACATGATCGCCGAGAGGATCGCGGTGGTGATCAGCCCGGGTTTCACCAGGGGCAGCGCGACCTTGAAGAAGATCTGCAGCCGCGAATAGCCGTCGATCTCGGCCGCTTCCTCGATCTCGACCGGGATCGCCTCGAAGAAGCCGCGGATGATCCAGACCACCAGCGACAGGTTCATCGAGGTGTAGATCAGGATCAGCGCCAGATGCGTGTCCATCAGCCCGGTCTGCCGCACCATCAGGTAGAGCGGCACGACGAAGGCCACGGGCGGGGCGAAGCGCGTCGACAGGATGAAGAAGAACAGGTGGCTGCCGCCGCGGATGCGGAACCTGGTCAGCCCGTAGGCCACCATGGCGCCCAGCCCGACCGCCGCCGCCGTGCTGGCCGCGGTCACGATCACCGAGTTCAGCAGGAAGGGCATCACCCCGGTGCCGCCGAAGACGAAGAGCGCGTCGTTGAAGTTGTCCCAGATCGGCCGGAAGCTCCAGGCCGGCGGGAAGGCGAAGATGTCGGCCTCGGCCTTCAGCGAGGTGGAGAGCACCATGTAGAGCGGAAAGAGGCAGAAGCCGACGAAGATGCTGGCCAGCGCGTAGCGCAGGATGTCGCCGGTGCCGAGGCTGCCGGGGGCCCTTGCGGCCTTCGGGGCGAGACGGGCGGTGGATGTGTCCATGCTGGCCATCAGGCGGCTCCCGGATCTGCGATCTTGCGGACGAAGACCTGCGCGCCGAGCGTCACGAGGACGATCATCACCACCGCCATCGCGGCGGCATAGCCGAGGTCGAGCGAGAGGAAGCCGGTCGTGTAGATGTACCATGGCAGAACCTCGGTCGAGCCGCCGGGGCCGCCCTTGGTCATCATGAAGACCAGCTCGATCATGCGGAAGGCGTCGATGGCGCGGATCACCAGCACCACGAGGATCGCCGGGCGCAGGAGCGGCAGGGTGATCCGGCGGAAGATCTCGCGCTCGGTCAGCCCGTCCATTCGTGCCGCCTCGAAGACGTATTCCGGCAGCGACTGCAGCGCGGCGAAGATCACCAGCATGACGAAGGGCGTCCACTGCCAGACATCGGCCAGCACGACGCTGAGCATCGCCAGCGTGCCGTCGGTCAGGAAGGGCTGGGCGCCGATGCCGAAGAGCGACAGAACCCAGTTGGTGACGCCGAAATTCTGGTTGAGCATGTAGAACCAGACCAGCCCGACCACCAGCGGCATCGCCATGACCGGCAGGAGCGACAGCTTGCGCAGGGTCTCGAGCCCGCGGAGCTTGCGGTTGAAGAGGAAGGCCAGCCCGAAGCCGAGCGCCAGCTCGATCAGGACGGCGAGGGCGATGAAGGTGGCCGAAACGCCGAGCGAATTGGAGAAGCGGCCGTCGTACCAGAGTTCCTGGTAGTTGAAGAGGCCGGCGAAGCGCGGCGGGTTGGGGCTGGCCAGCGACCAGTGGTGCAGGCTGATGTAGACGGCGTAGAGCACCGGGAAGATGTTGAGCGCGAAAAGCAGCAGCATGGCCGGAGAGACTAGCACGATGGCTGCGCGTTTCGCCTCGCGATTGCGTGACATGGCGGGACCTGTTCGATGGTGGGGCGGAGCGCGGCGCGGGATGCGGGCCGGTCCCCCGGACGGGGACCGGCGGAGGGCTCAGTAGTAGCCGGCCTTGCGCATCTCGCGGTCGAGCAGCCGCTGCGAGCTTTCCAGCGCGTCTTCCGCGGATTTGTCGCCGGACAGCATCTGGTGCATTTCCGCGCCCAGCACGTCGACGATCTTCTGGATCTCGGGCACCGGCGGGCGCTGCCACCCGGCCAGTTCGCCGGCCTCGGCCATGCGGTCGACCGCCGGGATCACCGGGCAGGCGGCCTGGACGTTCTCCAGCTGGCTGACCGAGCGGCGCGGCGAGACGCAATTGCCGTGCTGGGTGTAGAGCTCGATCATTTCCGGGCTCGACAGCCACTGGATCGCCTCCCAGGCAAGTTCCTTGCGCTCGGGGTCGATATTGGCCGGGATCGCCAGGTACCAGCCGCCCAGGGTGGAGCGCGGCGGCGCGCCGGGGCCTGAGGGATGCGGCAGGTAGGCCGTGTTGCCCTTGGCGGGCGATTGGTCGTCCTGCTCGAAGATCGCCGAGCGGCCGGCCCAGATATAGGTCATGGCGCAGCCGCCATTGGCATAGACCCGGACGCGCTCGTCCCAGGCCATGTTGAGGATGCCGGGCGGCGAGACCTCCTCCATCGCCAGCAGGTAGTCCGCCGTCGCCTTGCCTGCTTCGGTGTCTATGGTCGGATGCATGTTCTCGGGCTTGATGTCGCCCATCTCGAAATCGTCGCCCTGCTTCTCCATGTCGATCGGCGCCGCGCCGAAATCGCCCATCACCGTGATGAAGGTCTGGCCGAGCGCCGTGCCGCGCGCCGCGTTCCAGCACACGCCCGACATGTCGTCGCTCTTCTCCGAGATCACCTGGGCGGCATGCAGCAGCGCCTCGTGCGTGGTTGGCGGCTCCAGCCCGTATTCCTCGAACACGTCCTTGCGGTAGGCGAGGATCTCGGGATGCGGCTGCAGCGGGATGCCGAGCTGCCTGCCGCCAAACTGCGCGCCGGTCCAGGCGACTTCGTGGAAATCCGAGCCGTCATAGCCGGAGGCCTCGATCATCGGGCCGAAATCGGTGAGGTAGGGCATGTACTCGCCGAATTGCGGCAGGTCGACGGCGATGATGTCGTAGTTCGAAACGTCGTTCTGGGCATTCAGCAGCACCTGCTGGTGCAGCACGTCGAAGGGGCGCACGTCGAGCTGGATCGAGCCGCCGCCCATCTCCTCCATCTGGCCGTGGATCTTCTGCATGACCTGGAACACCGGATCGCCGATGCCGAGGATGCGGATGGAGCGGCCCTCCAGCGGGCCTTCGGCGGATGCGGCCGAGCCGGCCAGGATGCTGCCGGCCAAAAGGATGCCGGTCAGCGCCCCGCGCGGGGCCGCCGATGTTCTGCGAGTCATGGATTTCCTCCCGTTAGGTCTTGTCCGGACCCCGTTCGCGTCTCCTCCGGACCCGCGGGATCGGTGCAATCAACATTGCAACAATGCCAATGGAAGAAAAGGATCAACCTGTCCATTTTGGACATGGATATAAATAACGTTGTATTTCCGATTCTTAGTCATGCTTCCGGAGATCTGTTCGCAATGTTTGTTGCAGGGACTCGTACATCGGTGCCAGGCTTGCCTCCGCCCGGGCCAGCGCCTGCGCCGCATCCGCGCCGCCCCAGATCACGTCATGCATCTCGTGGCCGACGATGCGCATGAGCGAGGTGATGAATGGGATCGGCGGCCGCGGCCAGATCTGCAGCTGGCCGCGCCGCTCCATCGAGGCCATGGCATCCATCGTCGGCAGCCGGTTGGCGATCTCGGGATCGGCGCTGACGCTGTAGAGGCAGCGCGCGGTGGAGCCGTTCTGCACGAGGCTCTTGGTGAACTCCGGCGAGACCAGCCATTCCAGCGCGCGCCAGGCCGCGCCGCGCCGCGCCGGGTCGATGTTGGACGGGATCGCCAGGACCCAGCCTCCCATCGGCGCGACCCCCGGCAGGTCGCCGGGCGCCGGATAGGGCAGGTAGCCGGTGGTCCCGCAGGCCGGCGAGGCGGGATCGTCCTCGAAGCCGATCGTGCTGGTGGACCACTCGTAGCACATCGCCGCCGCACCCCGCCGGTAGCAGGCCTGGCGCCGCTTCCAGTCCATGGCGGCGATGTCCGGCGGCGAGTGCCGCGCCAGGTCCCTGAGATAGTCCGCGGTCTGCAGCGCCGCCGCGCCGCACAGCTGCGGGCGCAGCTCCGGCCAGGGCGTGTCGGTGTCGTAGCCGCTGCCGAAGCGGCGCAGCGAGACCGCGGGCTGTCCGAAGGCCGCCATCACCTGGATGAAGGTCTGGCCCAGCGGCTGGCCGCGCGCCGCGTTCCAGGCGATGCCGTAGCGGCCATCCTGCGGGCGGTGCAGCACGCGCGCCGCATCCAGCACCTCTTCGGGCCGGCGCGGCGGCGCCAGGCCGGCCGCATCGAACAGGTCGCGGCGGTAGAGGAACATCTCGGCGGCCGGCGAAAAGGGAATGCCCAGCTGCCGGCCCATGCAGCGCCCGCTTTCCCAGGCCGCGGCGAAGAAGTCGAACGGGTTCAGCCGGCTGTCGCGCAGGTCCCCGTCCAGCGGCTCGAGCGCGGATTCCATCGCCATCCGCCCCAGCCAGGGCAGGTCGAGCGCGATCAGGTCGTGGCGCGACCGCGGCTGGCGGCTGTTGGCGATGACCGCGCCGTTGAGCTCCTCGTAGGCCAGAAGCTCGATTTCCACCGGCACTCCGAGGAACTCGGACACTTTCGGCGCCATCCGCGACAGCGCCATGAACGGCACCTCGTCCTTCAGCAGCAGCCGCAGCGGACCCTCCAGTCCCAAGGGCGTCCGCAGCCGCCGGGGCTGGTCGAGGATCGTGGCGGCCAGCCCGGCGCTGCCGAAGCGGAACTCCTCCGCGCCGCCCTGGCTCAGGCCGAAGATGCTGCCGATCTGGCCCTTCAGGTGCAGGCAGTATTCGTGGAAGTTGTGCAGCAGCCGCTGGGTTGGCTCGATATAGACCAGCCGCGGCGCCGTCTCGCTGGGCACCCGGGCCAGCAGGTCCCCGGCGATCATCCGGTCGATCACCCGGAGCGCGGTGGCATAGGGCGCGCCGGAGGTCTCGGCCAGCGCCGAGATCGTCGTCCGCTGGTTGCGGAAATGCCGTCCCAGTAGGCCCAGCGACATCATCCAGACCGGATCGCGCGCCTCGATGCCAAGCCCTTCGAGCCCGGCCCCGCGGATGCCTTCGAGGAATTTCAGTATGGCCTGGATTTCGTATTTGGTCATGGCGCACCGGAACCGGACGGGCAGTCGCGCCCACCCTGCAATGCCTCCGCTCCCATTGCAACGTCCGTTGCAGCGGTGCCGTTCCACGGCTTGGCAGGCAGGAATCCGGCTCGGCCGAAGGCGCCTCCGGTCACCGCTGCCGCTCTGCCCGGTGCCATGGGCCGGGATGGACATGTGCGGCCCAGCCATCGGGCGCGCGGCATCCGGCCTGTTGCGCCGGATCCGCCCCTCCTTCCGCCACGATGCATCGCACGGGACGGAAAACCGCCGCGCTCGTCCGACATGCCGACATGCCGACAAGCCGACAAGATGCAGCGGCAGGCAACGGCCATAGTGGCCAGTGGGGCGATGCGAATGGCGGTGCCGCAGCAGCGCACCTCTTCGGCATCGCGTCAAAGCAGTCAGAGCGTCTCGTCCGGCGAACAGTGCCCGATGGCAAGGCCGGGACAGCACGCCCGGCCCAACTGCTCCGGGAATCGGGGGCCGGGGCTTTCCGGCGCGCGCTCCGCCGGCCGCCGCAGCCAGGATCGCCGCGTGCCGCCCCCCAACGGGTGCGATCCGCGGCGCCGGGCGCATCCCGCTCCTGCCGCCGGAGCAGCCCATGGCACTGCGGGAACCGATCGAGGATGCGATTCCATGCATCGGCGCGACCAGCGCGCTGCTGTCCCCGAAGCTGGCTCCGGCGGTCGATGGCGCACGCGGCAATGCCGCAGAGGTCTTCGGTCAGCCCGGCTACCTCGGTGCCGCGCGCCTCCGCCTCTTGGCCTTGCGAATGCCGCCGGTGCCGACCTCCGCAGGCATGAGCCGGAGCACGGGCCTGCCCGCATTCATCCTCAGGTCGACTTCCGGCTGATAGCCGGGGCACCCGGCCCGGGCGGCCGAATTGCGGCCGGTTTCAGGCGGAAGCGCCCCGGTGGCGCCTGAGGATGCGACCTGCAGCCAAGCAGGGCAGGGCCGAGCGGGATGGCGAGGTCCCGCGCTCGGGCCGTCCCGGCCTGGGCAGCGTCCGGATCGCGCGGCCGGAAAGTCAGCATGCCCGTTGCGGGCGGTTCCGGCGCGGAACTGCGACCCTGCGCCAGCCACTCTCCGCGCGGGCGCCCGCAGCCGTTGCCGGGCTGCGTCCCGATCCGCTTGGCAGGCGGCTCCGTCCGGGATCTCGCCAATGCTGCCGGACGGAAACCGGGCGGAATGCTGCGCCCGGACAAGAGGCGCTCCATCGGCATCGCGCCGGGTCGACATGGCCGGGACATCGCCGCAGCGGCGCTCCGCCGGGCAGGCCCTGCCGTTCCGCAAGCTCCATCCGCATCTCCTCCGCCGTCACCGGAGGGCCCGGAATTTCGCAAAGTCTCATCCCGCCCACCTCGCGGCCGGAGGCAGCATGGGCACACAGCGAGAGCGAAAGGAACATCCGATGAAATCCGTTTCCACCGCGATTGCGCCGGTCCTGGGCGCGGGTGCGGCCGCCGCGTTGGAGGCCCCGCGCGTCTTGTCTGACGCCTGTCCCCCGAACGCGCTCGGCCCGGCCATGCAATGGCAGGGCAGCTTCGGCGGCCGCGAGACGGAGCTCGGCCGCCTGACGCGCGAACTTGTCATGCTCGGTGTGGCGGCCCAGCCCCCCTGCGGCTACTGCATCGACGACCATACGGCGCTGCAACCGAAGCGCTGATCCGGGAGGCCGTGGCAGCCGCAGGGGCCATGCGCATGTGGAGCACCATGCTCAACGGCATGGGCTGCGACTTCGCGGAATTCGCTGCGGAGATCGACAGGATGCAGGCAGCCGCCAGCCAGTGACCATCTGCCGCTTGCCTCCGGAGCGCTGCGGGGGCTGCAGTCTGGCACCGGCGCGTCCGCTCGGGATCGGTTCAGCCGGTCCGGTTTCGTCCCCCGGGCCCGCGCCGGTTTCAACGGCTCTCCGGCACTCCCGTTTCGCGCTGGCGCGGCAAGCTGGATCGCAGCTGCGCCGGGTTTCGGCGGTCGTCGGCCTTGGCCCTCGCCAGGGCTCGAGACCGCTCTCGGCATGGCTCAGGGCGCAGCCGCTGCACCTTCCAGCCCCTGCACCAGGGTGTCGAAAACCACCCGCACGCGGGGCACGGCGCGGAGGTTGCCGTGCATGACGACATGGACCGGAAGAAGCGCAACCGTGTCCTGCGGCAGCACGCGCCTGAGCCGGGGATCGGCCTCGGCGCCCGGGGCCGGCAGGACTGCGATCCCGAGGCCCGCGCGCGCCGCCGCCGCCTGGGCCGGGTGGCTGTCCGTCCTCAGCGCGAGGCTGGAGAGAGGCCGCCCCGAAAGCAGTTCCGCGGCCAGCGCCAGATCGCTGGGGTTGCGGTCGGGACCGATCAGGTCGTGCCCGGCCAGATCCGCGCGGGATGCCGGATGGCCGCGGCGGCGGAGATAGTCCTCCGAGGCGAAGAAGCCCAGCGGCACCGGCGGCAGCCGGCGCATGACGAGCGCCCCCTGCGACGGCTCCATGTGCCGCACCGCGACATCGACTTCCTGGCCGAGAAGGTCCGCCGGTGCGTTGCTGAGCACGAGCTCGATGCGGAGCTCCGGATGCTCCCGGCGCAGCCGGGCCAGGAGCGGCGGGACCACCTCGACGCCGGTGAAGTCCGACACGCCGAGCCGGACCACGCCCGCGATCCCTCCGGGCGGCGAAGCGGCGACCCGGCCGAACAGCTCGGCCCCGCGGGCCATGGCGCGGGCGGGTCCGGCAAGGCTCCGGGCCAGTGCGGTGGGCGCCAGCCCCTGTGCCGACCGGGTGAAGAGCACCGTGCCGAGCGCATCCTCCAGCGCCTCGATCCGCGCGCGGACGGTCGGATGCGCCAGCCCCAGCTGCCGCGCCGCCCCGGCGAGGCTTCCCGTGTCGATCACCGCGAGGAAGATGCGCTGATCGTCCCATGTTACCCGCTTGCTCATAGATTTTCTTCTATCGGATGACGGAAAGCCTGCAATTCATTTTCCATCAGCCCGGCCACATCTGTGTCCCGTCACTGCGGGAGAACGGATATGGAAACGGGAAGGACAGCGCTGGTTCTCGGCGCGACGGGCGGGATCGGCGGCGCCGTTGCAGCAGCGCTGCGGCATCATGGCTGGCAGGTCCGGGCCATGGCCCGGACACCGGCCAAGGCGGTGCAGGGCATCCGCTGGGTCGAAGGCGACGCGATGCGGGGCGGGGACGTGCTGCGGGCCGCCGAAGGGGCCGAGGTCATCGTGCACGCGGTCAATCCGGCGGGCTACCGCGACTGGGACAAGCTGCTGCTGCCGATGATCGGCAACACGATCGCGGCGGCCCGGAGCTGCGGAGCGCGCGTCGTCCTGCCGGGGAACACCTACAATTTCGATCCGGCGGCTGTGCCGCTTCTCGGCGCGGACAGCCCGCAGCAGCCGCGGAGCCGCAAGGGCCTTGTCCGGCGCGAGCTGGAGGCGCAGCTCGAAGCCGCGGCGCCCGGGGTGCCGTCGCTGATCCTGAGAGCGGGGGATGTTTTCGGTCCCGGCGCACGCTCGAGCTGGTTCTCGCAGGCCATGGTGCAGCCCGGCAGGCCGCTGCGCCGGGTGACCGAAATCTCCCGCGGCCCGGGCCATTCATGGGCCTATCTGCCCGATCTGGGCGAAGCCTTCGCCCGCCTGCTCGATATCCCCGGCAAGCTGGAGCCGTTCGAGCGGGTCCAGTTCGAGGGGCTCGTCGATGCCACCGGCCGGGACATGTCGGAGGCGGCCGAGCGCGCCTGCGGCCGCCCGCTGCGCCGCGTCCGGTTCTCCTGGGGTCTGATGCGGGTGCTGGCGCCGTTCGGCGGGCTCCCGCGCGAGGCGGCCGACATCGCCGACCACTGGCGCCATCCGGTGCGGCTCGACAACCGCCGGCTCGAGACCCTGATCGGCACGGAACCCCGCACCTCCCTCGACGCGGCGATCCGCGCGACTTTGGCGGAGATGGGCTGCCTCTGAACGGACTGGGCGACCCGCTGCTGGGCGGCTGCGGTCCCGGGAGAGGAGCTGCCGCGCACGGCAAGGCGGGGCCCGTCACCGGGCCGACGGCGCCACTGCAGAGCCGCTGCCGCCTCAGCCTGTGAAGCAGCTGACCGGTCCCTCTCCATCCGGTTCCGCGCGGCCCCGCCAGCGGTTCGGTTGCAGTCGCCAGCGCCTGGCCTGCGGCCGCCGCAGCGGCGGGACAGGCAATGAGTGACCTTGCCCCCCGGATTCCGGACTTGGCCGATATTCACCATTCCGCCATTGCGGCGGCCATGCCGATCCCTGCCTGCTCGGGCCTCCGGCA
>NZ_JAATVU010000308.1 GCF_013184745.1 Mangrovicoccus sp. HB161399 | reverse complement strand
CGCGCCGGTTGCGCAGCGGCCCGGCCGTCCGGGGCGGCCCAAGCCAGGCGTCCGGCCGGGCCGGACGCAAGGCGGCGCTGGACATGATGCACCTGCAGCCGCCGGGTTCGACGGGACGGCTGGCCCTGGGCGCCGGCTTGCCGGCGGTTGCGCCGCCGCCCATCGGGCTCGGACCGGTGGCGCCGCGACGGGCAGCTCCGGGCACCGCTGGCGGCGCGCATGATGCCGCAGGGTCCGCGGCAGATTGCAGGCAGGCCTGCATCGCGCCGCATGCCGCGCGGAAGGCGCGGCACCCGGCCATCGACGGGCGGACCACGCGGCACAAGGGCCATGCGCTGTCGCAGCGGCACGGGAAGCGCATCGGGGAGCTTTTCGGCCGGTCCAGGACCGTCGGCGGGGCGGCCCAGACGGTCCATCGCGGGATCGGGCGGGTGCGGTCGCGCTTCATCCCCGCGCTGGCGGCGGCAAACCTCGCCAGGCTGCCGCGGCTGTCGGCCATATGAAGCCGGCGGGCGCCGCGCCCCCCGCGCCGGGAGGCAAGAAACGGCCGGAAGATCGCGCCCCTGCGCCAACCAAGGCAGAAA
>NZ_JAATVU010000307.1 GCF_013184745.1 Mangrovicoccus sp. HB161399 | reverse complement strand
ACCGAGGATCCCGCGGTCTGCCGTCCAGACGGTGCTGCCGATCTGGCGGACAAGCTGCACGCTTTCGGCGCGCGACAGAACCAGGGAAGACAGACCGGTCAGTCCGTCCGCGGAAATCGTCCCGCCAGCCGGTGCCTGGATGGTGACCGTGTTCGTGTCGCTGGTTCCGACCGCGAAGATGACGAAGATCCAGGCGCCGCCGCTGTCAGTCCGCTCGGCCCCGTTGGCGGGCAGCGTCACGACCTTGCTGCCGGTATCGTTGACCACCCAGTGGTTGCCGCCGCAGTGCTCGGTGGCAAGGACCGGGTTCGCGTGCCACAGGTTCACGTAGGGAACGTCCACGGCCTTTGCCGCCCCAGCAAGGTAGGTGGCATGCTCGGCAAGGGAGCGGGACCAGCTGTCACCGGTCGCCATGGTGTTCGCGATGAAGTCTGCCCGCTCCAGCTGGTCCCTCGGGCTTGCCGGAATGACCGGATAGCGGTGCACAAGGTCTGCGTGCTGCCATTCGCCGAAATACTGGTAGTCCGTCGCATGGTTCAGACGGTACATCAGCGTCCCGCCGTAGTAGGACACGGTGTCCGCGGTC
>NZ_JAATVU010000306.1 GCF_013184745.1 Mangrovicoccus sp. HB161399 | reverse complement strand
TCCAGCCTTCGACATGCGCGTCAGCCTCGGGCAGCAGCTTGCCCTTCGCCCGCGCCTCCGCGCGCCACTTGGCGAGCGTTGCCCGCGAGATCCCCTCTTCAACCGCCAGCCGGTTCAAGGGGGTGCTGTTCGGCGGCAGCATCTTCGCGAGAACCGCCGCCTTTCGTTCCTGTGAATAGGCCACTCGTCATCCTGTCCCGCCCGCCTCGCTGCATAGTTTCAGATCGAAGGACGGTGACAACAACCCTGCACGAGGGGGTTCTATCCCGAAGGGAGGTCCGTCCGCCGGAGGCGGACGAAATTTTTCCCTCAAGAAGAGGGGTGTTGCCGCTTACGCGGCAACCTCCTTGTCGTCTTCGATAACCGGCTGAAGCCCGTGCAGGAAATCGGCGGCACGCTGGGCATGGGCGGCGGCGGCAAAGATCGCGCGCTTGTCATTCCTCAAGACCTTCAACCAGCTCTGGATATAGGCCGCGTGATCTTTGAGCTTGCCCCCGGATCCCGGACTGGGCCGATATTCACTATGCGGCCATCTTGGCGGCCATGTCGATCCTTGCCTGCTCCGGCGTGCGATATCCGATGCTCGAGTGGCGG
>NZ_JAATVU010000305.1 GCF_013184745.1 Mangrovicoccus sp. HB161399 | reverse complement strand
CCCCGCCGGAGCGGTCTGTGCGGCCCCGCCGCCTTGTGGAAGCGGCGGGGCCAACCCGGGCCAGGGGCGGGCTGGTGGCGGCCGGGTGTCTTGTGGCGCATGCGGCGGGCTCCGGTTTCCTGCATGGGGCCGCATGCGCTCCGGGCTTGTGGTCGCCCGGTATCCTGCTGCGCGCCCCGGGCCAGGGAGGAGAAAGACCCGGGGGCGCGCTCTCCGCGGCCGACCCCTCAGCCGCGGAACTCCGTCAATCCGGCTCGCCGACCGTCATCAGCCCGGCGCGGATCAGGTCCAGCCTGCGCTGGCCCAGCTGGTCGGTGCTGGCGGTGTGGGCAATGAGCCAGTCGATCGCCGAGGCGCGCACCAGCGCGGGCGCGCGGGCGTCGCAGGCGAGCGTCAGGTGCTCGGCATAGGTGTTCTTCACGTAGCGCGGATCATAGTCCCAGAGGACCTTGATCGCCTGGTCGCGGACCTCGACCGGATGGCTGCCGTTCATGATCAGGCGGGAGCGGCGCAGCGCGAAGGCGCGGTCGCTGGCGGGGATGGCGATCATGTTGCGATACCTCCGTTGCCTATGGAATTGGACAAATCTTGCGGGGTGGC
>NZ_JAATVU010000304.1 GCF_013184745.1 Mangrovicoccus sp. HB161399 | reverse complement strand
ATCTTTTCGATCAGGCTACGCAGAATCTCGACAGCACCATGATGCGCGATCTGGCTCGCTAGCGCTTCACGTAGCTCGGCGCGGCTCGCTGCGCAGTGCGCCGGGCTTTAGGCGCGGACATAGATCAGGCGAAGCTTCC
Organism: Mangrovicoccus sp. HB161399; assembly: GCF_013184745.1. Taxonomy (GTDB): domain Bacteria; phylum Pseudomonadota; class Alphaproteobacteria; order Rhodobacterales; family Rhodobacteraceae; genus Mangrovicoccus. The sequence goes on along the minus strand of NZ_JAATVU010000304.1, from coordinate 462 downwards.
GGTACAAGTCCACGGCGAAAATCCTCCCAGCCTCCCTGCAACCAGAAAGGCTTCAAGGTGGACGACCTTTACGCCGCCCGCAGCAGGATCATCCCGCCGCTACCGTGGCAGACTTTCTCACCGCCGTTCTCATCAGTCTCCACGAAACCGGCAGCAGGCCAGATCCTGCTCCAGGCGCTTGCGCGGTTTGTTCCTTGGGTTCAACTCCAGTTCGCAGTAAATCCGGCCTACGCGCTTGTGGTTCCAGTCATGGCCCTGTGGATTTGCCCGGGTTTGGTGGAGAGCGGTCAGGTCACTTCCTTGGTCTTTCGCTCGAAGGCGATTGAGCTCAGGTAGTCGGGTGCGGGATGCCCTCCCGGACCGCACGCGGTGCGGCTCAGGCGGCGGCGCTGCGGCCGGTCATCCAGCGTTCGAAGGAATCCGTGTCCATCGGCCGGGCGAAATGGAAGCCCTGCATGCGGC
>NZ_JAATVU010000303.1 GCF_013184745.1 Mangrovicoccus sp. HB161399 | reverse complement strand
GCTCGTCTTCCGAGAGCTTTTCCGACTTCTTGCCGTAGAGCGCCTGGTTCATCTCGGCGATCAGGCTCTCCTGCCGCCGGGTCGTCTCCTCGAGCTCGCCGACGCGCCGCATCAGCAGGGCGACGGCGGCGCGCTGCTCCTCGGGGATGGCGGAAAGGTCGATTGCGGGGGCGTCGGTCATGCTGGCAGCATAGACCGGCGCGCGCCGCGGCAGGCGGGGAAAACACCCCGCGAGTCATTCCGCCACAGCAGGCCGCCGAGCCTCGAGCGCCTTCACCCGGCGCCAGTCGAGCCCGGCGAAGAGCGCCTCGAACTGCGCCCGGTTCAGCGACATGATCCCGTCGGTCACCGGCGGCCAGGTGAACGTCGCCTCCTCCAGCCGCTTGTACGCCATCACCAGCCCCGTGCCGTCCCAGAACAGGATCTTCAGCCTGTCAGCCCGCTTCGAGCGGAAGACGAAGACCGCGCCCGCAAACGGATCCTCCTTCAGTGCCGATTGCACCAGCGCGGCAAGGCCATCATGGCCCTTGCGGAAATCTACAGGCTTCGTCGCGATCAGGATCCGCACCCGGTCGGATGGGATCATGCCAGCGCCCGCACC
>NZ_JAATVU010000302.1 GCF_013184745.1 Mangrovicoccus sp. HB161399 | reverse complement strand
CGAGGGCGCCGTCCCCGACAGCCAGTTCCGGCGCGACCGCCAGACCGCGGGCCTTGAGATCGACCAGCAGCTCGCGCCAGCTCTGGGCGCTTTCGCGGACCCCGACCTGGAAACCCACCAGTTCCTTCCGGCCCTCAGGCGTTGCCCCGATCACGACCAGCATGCACTCGGCCACGGGCTCCATCCGGGCCTGCAGGTAGACGCCGTCCGCCCAAATGTAGACGTAGCGCCGGGCGGAGAGATCGCGGCGCTGCCAGCGGTCGTAGTCCTCCTGCCAGCCCGCCGTGAGCCGCGAGATGGCGCCCGGTGACAGGTTCGGTGCGTCGGCCCCGAGCAGCGCGCAGAGCGCCTCTTGGAAGTCTCCGGTGGAAACGCCGCGCAGGTAGAGCACCGGCAGCAGCGCGTCGAGGCTGCGCGACCGGCGGGCCCATCGCGGCAGGATGCGCGAGGTGAACCGGATCTTCCTGTCGTCGGGCACGCCCTCCGCCCGATCGCGCACCTTCTGGCGCTGCACCGGGATCGCTCCGATCCCGGTCTGGATGTCGCGCTCGGGCCCGGCGCCATGGCGCACCACACGCTGACGGCCATCAGGCAGCCGCTCCCCGGCAA
>NZ_JAATVU010000301.1 GCF_013184745.1 Mangrovicoccus sp. HB161399 | reverse complement strand
TGCGCAAATGGCGCGGCTGGAGCCCTGCTTCCCGAAGTCCCACGGCAAACCGCGTGTCGACGACCGGCGCGTCCTGAGCGGGATTATCTTCGCAAACCGCAATGGTTTGCGCTGGAGGGATGCGCCGAAGGCGCATGGTCCGCACAAGACGCTCTGCAACCGTTGGAAGCGTTGGAGCGACAAAGGCATCTTCGCACAGATGCTGGCCGGGTTGGCGGCCGGGCACGGCGAGAAGAAGACGGTGATGATCGATGCCACCTATTTGAAGGCCCGCCGAACGGCTTCCAGTCTGGGCGTCAAGAAGGGGGGCGTGGCCGCCTGATCGGGCGAACCGAGGGTGGCATGAACACGAAGCTTCACGCCATCTGCGGCAGCAAGGGCCGCCCGATCGACTTCTTCGTCTCGGCAGGACAGGTCAGCGACTGCATCGGTGCGCGGGCGCTGCTCAGCAGCCTGCCGAAGGCCGACTGGCTGCTCGGCGACCGGGGCTGCGATGCTGACTGGTTCCGAGAAGCCCTTCAAGACAAGGGGATGCGCGCCTGCATTCCGGGCCGGAAGCAACGCAAAACCCAAGTCAAACACGACAAGCGCCGCTGCAAACGACGCAAGCGTATCGAGATCATGTT
>NZ_JAATVU010000300.1 GCF_013184745.1 Mangrovicoccus sp. HB161399 | reverse complement strand
GAACGGACAGAATTGGCGCGGGATGGAGCAGCCCGGTAGCTCGTCAGGCTCATAACCTGAAGGTCGCAGGTTCAAATCCTGCTCCCGCAACCAGCTTCCCCTTGCACGTTTTACCACTAGGTAGGTCTAGGCGGTTGCAAGCCCCCGCAACCATCTTGCCCTTGCTTGGCGCAAAACCAGGCTCAGAAACAGTCCCAGGCGAATCCATCAAGGATTTGATCTGCTCGATTTCCTTTCTTTCTCTCTTCTCCAGTTTGTCAGCATCTCTCATCGCCTGAGCGCCAAACGCCGCTTCAGACACCTGAAGGATGCCAGCCAGATCGCCGTACAAGTCGACGACCAGTTCCGTCTTCTCCGCATTGGGCGTGAGAACGATCTTGTCTACGAGTGATCGGATGATCTCTGAAGACTTGTGCCTATGGTCGGGCGAATTCAAGGAGCCCAGTAGATCATCGACAGCCTCCGCGTAGCGCTTACCCATATTCGGGTGGACGTAGACAGGAGCCTCCTCCGTCGTGTCCAGAATCTTGACCAGTTGTAAGCGGTGTTCCCGGCTCACGGGATCTCAGGTTGACGGCTTGAAACTCCATGGCAGAAGTTCGTCGATGCGCTTCTGCGGATGCCCGG
>NZ_JAATVU010000030.1 GCF_013184745.1 Mangrovicoccus sp. HB161399 | reverse complement strand
TCGGCCATATGAAGCCGGCGGGCGCCGCGCCCCCCGCGCCGGGAGGCAAGAAACGGCCGGAAGATCGCGCCCCTGCGCCAACCAAGGCAGAAAACCATTCTGCCTGCCGGACTGTTTCAGCAGCCTTCTAGTTGGCCGGGGCGGGCTGCAGGGCGGCGTCTTCCAGGTATTGCGACACCCCGGGATAGCGCGGGGCGGAGATGCCCTCGCCCAGCATCTGGCCGATGCTGAACTCCGAAAAGGCCGGATGCTTGCTGCGGAACGTGCCGAGATTGCCGGCGACCGCGGTGACGATGTCGCGGACGACCGGCGGAGGCACGCGGGAGGAAGTGACGAGCCCGGCCGCAAGCGCGAAGCCCGGCACCGAGGCGCTCTGGCCGGGATAGGTGCCGGCCGGGATCGAATAGGCGAAATAGGCGGGACGCTCGGCGATCAGCTTGCGGATGCCGTCTGTCTCGGCGGGCACCAGCACGGCGCCGCAGGTGGACATCATGTCCTCCACAAGCAGGTTGGGATGCGCGATGATGACCAGCGCGGCGTCGATCTCGCCGTCGCAGAGCGCCTTCGGCAGGTCGGTCCAGTCGAGATCGGACAGATGGGCGAAATCCGCCTCGGTCCAGCCCATGGCCTGCATCACGATCCCGGTCGTGGCGCGGCTGCCCGAGCCCACCGGCCCGATATTGACCCGCTTGCCCGCCAGATCCGGCAGGCGGGCAATGCCGCTCTGCGGGCGGGCGATGACGGTGAAGGGCTCCGGGAAGAGCGACAGCACCGAGCGCAGCTCCCGGTCCGGCCCGTAGCCTTCGAACACCCCGGTGCCCATGGCGGCGGCATGCTGCCAGTCGGACTGCACGATCGCGAAATCCGCCGCCCCGGTGCGCAGGGCGCGCAGGTTGTCGATCGACCCGCCCGACTCCCTGGTGACGCAGCGCGTCCCGGTCTGCCAGCGCCGGGCATTGACCAGGCCGCAGATCGTGCCCCCGGCATAGTAGTAGACGCCGCTGCGCGAGGCCGTCGCGATGGAAACCAGCCGCTGCTCCGGTCCGGCTGCGGCGGCCGACAGGGACGCGGCCGCCGCCAGGGCGGCCAGGCAGGCCGCGGCGGCGCGGTTCCGCAGGCGTGCTGTGATACGTCTCGGCGGCATTCGGTTCTCCCTTGCCCGGAAACATGCACCTTTGCCCGGCGAGACTACACGACCCGCGCCGCAGCGCAAAAGGCGGCGGCCAAAGTGTTGATTTTCTGTGTCCCGGGTGCGGATAATCGGACAGGGCAAGCGGATCGGGGCACCATGGAAAGCTATCAGCGACTGATTGACGTCATCGCGCTGGAAAACCTCCGGATGCAGGCGGAGTACTGGATCCTGACGCAGCTGCTGGTGGCCGCCACGCTGTGGCAGCTTGCGGCGCTGGCGGCAGCGGGCGGGCTGGCCCTTGTCGCCGTGCGTCCGGCAGAGGCGCGGCTGGCGCGGCGGCGCGCCCGCATCGGCGCCGACCGCCCGGCGGAACGCAGCTTGGTGCGGGCGGCCGGCGTCGCGCTGCTGCCGGTTGCGGCGCTCTGCCTCTTGCTGGCAGCCATCGGCATCTCGGGCCTGTTCGGCTGGTCCGTCCCGCTGATGGCCACGGCGGCGAAGCTGCTGGCGATCTGGACCGGGCTGCGGCTGCTGTCGCTTCTGGTGCGCAACGCCTTCTGGTCGCGGATGATCGCGCTCTGCGCCTTCGCGATCGCCACGCTGAACGTCCTCGGCCTGCTCGAATCCACGATCGTGCGGCTCGACCGGATGGGGTTCCGGCTGGGCACGATCCACCTGTCGATGCTCGACCTGCTGCGCGGCGCCGTGCAGCTGGCGGTGCTGCTCTGGGTGGCGCTGGCGGTGGCGCAGCTGCTGGAGACGCGGATGAACGCCGCATCCGGGCTGACGCCGTCGCTGCGCGTGCTGACCGGCAAGCTGCTGCGGTTTTCTCTGGTGACGCTGGCGCTGATTGCCGGGCTGGCCAGCGTCGGCATCGATCTCAGCGCCTTCGCGCTCTTCTCCGGGGCGCTCGGCGTGGGCTTGGGCTTCGGCATGCAGAAGGCGCTGTCGAACCTGATCAGCGGGCTCCTGCTGCTGTCGGACCGCTCGATCAAGCCCGGCGACGTGCTGGAGCTGTCTGACCCGTCGAACCGCGACGTGCAGCTCTTCGGCTGGGTCACCGCGCTCAATGCCCGCTATGTCTCGCTGACCACGCGCGACGGCACCGAATGGCTGGTGCCGAACGAGGAGCTGATCTCCACCCGGATCGTCAACTGGTCCTACAACCACCACCGGCTGCGGCTGCTGACGCCGATCAGCGTCTCTTTCGACTGCGACGTCCGGCTGGCGATGGAGCTGGCCGAGGCGGCGGCGCGGGACACGCCGCGGGTGATGGCCGATCCGGCGCCGGTCTGCCGGCTGATGAGCTTCGGCGACAGCTCGGTCAACCTGGAGATGCGCTTCTGGATCGACGATCCGGTGAACGGCGTGATCAATGTCCGCAGCCAGGTGCTGCTGGCGATCTGGGAAAGCTACCGCGCCCATGGCATCCGCACGCCGCTGGGCCATCGCGACCTCTACATCAAGGAAGGCTCCGAGGTGAATGTCGTGCTGAAGCCCACTCCGGGCGCCCGCCGGGCTTAACCTTGCGGCAGGACCGGCGGCCCGGGCATGCGCACCGGGCCGCCCGGCGCGGTCCGCGGGGGACCGCGCGTTGCGGGGCTGCCTTGTCTTGTGAATTTCCCGGTCTGTCGTTGATGTTCGGGGTCGCCCGTTGCCCGCCAAGCATGGCGGGCAACAGGCGACGGCGGCCGGATCGTGTCTGCCCAGGTCGACCGGCCCGCGAGTGAGCAGGATCGACCGCCGTCTTCGCCATGGGCCTGCACCTCCGCCCGGCAGCGCGTTGCGAAGCAACGCCGCGAGAGGGGATGCGCGTGTTTGCGCCACGCATGACAAGGATGGGACCGGCGAAGATGGCAGATCATGCCGCCGGCATCGACATCCCGAAATCCCATCCCGATGCCTTCCGTCTCGAGGACGCCGCGGCGAAGCAGTTCGAGAACACGGCGCGCGGTTTCCGGGCCCTGATCCGACGGCTGGGCAAGGCACCGGTGGCGCGCATCGTCTTCGGGCCCGCCGGCGCGCATCGCCGCGCCTTCGAGGCGGCGATCTCGGGCAAATTTCCGCGGGTCCTGGTCAAGCCACTGCAGGCACGGCGCTTTGCCGGGGCCTGCGGCGCGCAAGCCGGGACCGATGCCGCGGAGGCGCGCATTCCGGCCCGCATGGGCGCGGCCCTGGCCCTCGAGCCCGATGCGCCCGTATCGCCGGAACTGCGGATTCCCAAGGAGTTGCAGGTTGCGCGCCGCGCTCCCGCCGCCGAGCGGACGCGCTTGCGCAACCGCGGCCACATCCAGATCCAGGCCCTTGCGAAGCGCCGGGCCGCGAGCCGGCTGGCTCTCGCCCGGCGCCAGGTCGCGGACCTGGACGCCGAAATTGCCGGGCCGATGGCCAAAGACGGCACCATGGCCCGCTATCGCGAAATCCCGTGCTCCATTCCGGGCCTCGGCCCCGTCGCGACGGCGCTGATCCCGACCTTTCTGCCCGGGATCGGAAAGCCCGGCGGAAGGCAGGCCCTGCCCCCTTCAGCCGCGGTTCCGGCCAGCGGAAAGGCAGGTCCTTCATCAGCGGGGGCCGCAAGCCGTTGCGGGATGCGCTCTGCATGCCTGCCGTCGTCGCAATGCGCTGCAACCCTGGCCTCAAGGCCAAGCGCACCCAGCTCCGCGAGGCCGGGAAACCCGCAAAGGTTGCCCTTGTTGCGCCCATGAGAAAGCTCCAGCTCACAGCCAAGCGCTGGTGGAAGCCAACAGGCTGTGGACCCCAAAAGCCACTTGCGCACGGCGGTACTCACTCGGCGGCAACCGCGGCCACGGCGGCCGTGCCCTCCGGGCGGAAGCGCTGCGCCGCGGGCAGGGACTGCATCAGCAGCCTGCAGCTCGCCCCGGCCGGGATCAGGCCGGCATACCAGGAGATGCCGGGAAAGCGCAGCGCCGCGGTCACGCCCAGTCCCGAGGCAATGACGCCTGCCCGGTTGGTCCCGGCATGGGGCCCGTGCTCGTCGTAATGCGCGGCGATGTCGAGGCGCTGGCCGCGGATCACGTAGCAGTCGGCCACCATCACCGCGAAGATCGGGCCGAGGAAGGCCGAATAGGTCTGGATGAAGAGGGTCAGCCCGGCGGAGCTTTCATCCTTCACCAATTCCCAGGGGAAGCTGCAGAATGCCAGCAGGCCGACGGCGATGGCCGACTTGCGGAAGGACCAGCCGAAGGTGTCCATCAGCGCATAGGCCGGCGGCACCACGTTGTCGAGTATGTTGGCGGTGAGCTGGGCGAAGGCGATGAAGAGCAGCGCCACCACCACCAGCACCGGATTGTCGGCGGCCGAGGCGAAGACGTCGATCGGGTCGACCGTGCCGGTCGCCGAGGACACCATGATGCCGATCATCCCCATGAACAGCGTCGCGGGCAGGATCGAGTTGGCGTAGATCATCGCCTGCCGGACCGGGCCGACGCGCTCCTTCAGCTCGCGGGCATAGTCCGAGACGTTCAGAATCATCGTCGCGTAGATGCCCATGAAGAGCATGGTCGTCCCCAGAACGGCGCGCCCCAGATGCCCTCGGCGTCGACCAGGTTGGTGCCGATCGCGTCGCCGTAGCGGTTCAGCACCGAAACGAACATGCAGACCAGCGCGCCGATGATGAAGACCGTGCCGATGTTCTCCACCCATTTGATGCCGTGGAAGCCGAGCACGGACAGTGCGATCTGCAGGGCCAGGAAGGCGACGAACCAGAAGACGATGCTTTCGAAGCGGAACATCGTCTCGGACACCAGGTTCAGCGCGCCGGCGCCGACCCAGCTCTGGAAGCCGAACCAGACGATGGCGGGGACCGAGCGGACGAGCGCGGGCAGCTTGTTGCCGCGGAAGCCGAAGGACGTGCGGGCCTGCACCATCATCGGGATGCCTTAGCGGTGGTTGGCCTGGCCGTTGACCGCCAGCCCGATCACCAGGCAGCCGATGGCGATGGCAACGATCACCTGCAAGAGGTTCAGCGTGCCGACGAGGCCGGAGCCGACGGTGAAGGTGCCGATCGATGCGCCGCCGCCGAGCCAGGCGAAGAGATAGGACCAGGGGTCATGATCCGCTCTTTCTGCGGCGCAAGGGTATCGTGTCCGGTCCCGTGCGCCTGCACGGCCGGGTCAGTGGAGGTCGTCATGCGAAGGTCTCCCAGTCGGGGTCTCGGGTGGGGTCGGGGAATGTCTACTTGGCCAGCGGCGCGGCATAGGCGCCGATCTTGCTGGTCATCAGCCGGGCGCCGGCCAGTGCCTCGGCGAATTTCGTGGCGGCGGCGACGCCGTCGATCACCGGCAGCCCGTGCCCGGCGGACAGGTCGGCAGCCAGGTCCGCCATGCCGGCGCAGCCCAGGACGATCGCCTCGCAGCGGTCTTCCCCGATGGCGCGGGCGATCTCGGCGCCGATCACCGCGCGGGCGTTGGAGCTGGGGTCTTCCAGCGCCAGCACCGGCAGGGCGGCAGGGCGGCAGCGCGGACCCGGCGGCACTGGTCTTCCAGTCCGTAGCGCCGGACCAGATCCTCGATCGCCGGCACCGAGCGCGGCAGCGTGGTGACGATGCTGAAGGAGGTCGCGACCATCGAGGCCGCCTTGATCCCGGCCTCGCAGAGTCCGATCACCGGACCGGAGGCGATCTCGCGGCAGGCGCCGATCGCCGGGTCGTCGAAACAGGCCACGACGATGGCATCGGCCTTCTCGGCCTCGGCTGCCGTCACTTCGCGCAGCAGGTGCGGGGTGCACATGACTTCGTCGAAATGGCCCTCGATGCTGGCCGGCGCGCCATGGGCGGTGCGGCCCTCGATCACGACATGGGCTGCGGCGACGGCGCGGTCCGAGGCGACGATCTTGCGGGTCATGGCCTCGGCGGAATTCGGATTGATGATGCGGAGTTTCATGTGCCCTCCATATGGTCTGCATTTTGGGCAACACAATTTGTAAACAATTTTAGTGGCAACTGTTTTGCAGCAAATCTTGCTGCGCAGGATCTGTTGCAAAACATGGGGAAGCTGATCAAATGGCGGGCATGACGACGGCGCCCGAACAGATCATCGTGGACAGCATCCTCGACGCCATCGCGAACCATAAGCTGCGGGCCGGCACCAAGTTGGGCGAGCACTCGCTGAGCGAGATTTTCTCGTGCAACCGCACTCAGGTACGCCGCGCGCTGGCGACGCTGACCGGCTACCAGGTCGTAGAGCACATCCCCAACCGCGGCGCCTTCGTCACGACCCCCTCCGAACGCGACGCGCGCGATGTCTTCCAGGCGCGGCAGGCCATCGAGCTGACGATCTGCGGAAATGTCGTGCAGTTTGAAACCCTGCCTGATTTCCCGCCGCTTCACGAAAACATCGGGGCGGAATCCCGGGCAATCGCCGCCGGGAACCGCGCCGAGACGATCCGGCTGTCGCGGAAATTCCACCTGATCCTGGCGGAACTGGGCGGAAATTCGGTGCTGGAGCGGTATCTGGAGGAGCTGACGATGCGCAGCTCGCTGATTCTCGGCCTCTATGGCGGCGATACGGAAAGCCAGTGCGCCTCCGACGACCACTGCCGCATCGTCGCGGCGCTGGAGGCCCGCGACGGCGCGGCCGCGCAGGCCGAGATGCGGGCGCATCTGCAGCATATCGAGGCCGAGGTCGATTTCACCGGCGCCCGCAAGCCCACCGGCGCGCTGTCCAGCCTGCTTCTCTAGTGCGGGCTTGGCGGGCGGTTTCGTTCCGCGCCCGCGATGGCCTTGAACTCGCCGCCGTTATCGGCAGGGTCCCATGGCAGGGTCCGGCATTTGCCCGGGCCGCACCGCCAAAGGAGCCGCCATGACCGCCCCCGTCCTCGATCCCGTCCGCCTCGCCCGCCTTGCCGATGTTGCCGTGCATGTCGGCCTCAACCTGCAGCCGGGACAGGATCTGGTGCTGACCGCTCCGGTCGAGGCGCTGCCGCTGGTGCGCGAGATCGCCGCCAGCGCCTACCGTGCCGGGGCCGGGGTCGTGACGCCGCTGCTGTCCGACGACGAGATCGCCCGCGCCCGGTTCCGCAACGGCCGCGACGGAAGCTTCGACCGCGCGCCGGACTGGCTCTACCGCGGCATGGCGGAGGCGTTTGACGCCGGCGCGGCGCGCATGGCGATTGCCGGGGCGGATCCGATGGCGCTGGCCGCCGAGGATCCCGAGAAGGTCGCCCGCGCGAACAAGGCCAATTCGCTGGCCTACAAGCCCGCGCTTTCGAAGATCTCGAATTTCGACATCAACTGGACCATCGCCGCCTTCCCGACGGCCGGCTGGGCGCGGCAGGTCTTTCCGGATCTGCCCGAGGACGAGGCGGTCGCGAAGCTGGCCGATGCGATCTTCGCCGCCTCGCGGGTGGCCGGCGAGGATCCGGTCGCGGCCTGGGCGGAACACAACGCGGCGCTGGCGGCGCGGACGGCCTGGCTGAACGGCGAGCGGTTCGACGCGCTGCATTTCACCGGTCCGGGGACGGATCTGACGGTCGGGCTGGCCGAGGGGCATGAATGGCAGGGCGGCGCCTCGACGGCGCAGAACGGCGTGACCTGCAATGCCAACATCCCGACCGAGGAAGTCTTCACCACGCCGCATGCCCGCCGCGTCGACGGGACGGTGCGCGCGACCAAGCCGCTGTCCTACAACGGCGCGCTGATCGAGGAGATCGAGATGCGCTTCGAGGACGGCCGCGCGGTCGAGGCGCGCTCCGGCAAGGGCGGAACCGTTCTGGAGCGCATGCTCGACAGCGACGAGGGCGCGCGCCGCCTGGGCGAGGTGGCGCTGGTGCCCTTCGGGTCGCCGATCTCGCAGACCGGTCTGCTGTTCTACAACACGCTCTTCGACGAGAACGCTGCCTGCCACATCGCGATGGGGCAGTGCTATTCGAAATGCTTCCTCGACGGCGCGTCGCTGTCCCCCGAGGAGATCGCGCAGAAGGGCGGAAACAGCTCGATGATCCATGTCGACTGGATGATCGGCGGGCCGCAGACCGATATCGACGGCGTCCGTGCCGACGGCAGCCGCGAGCCGGTGTTCCGCAAGGGCGAATGGGCCAGGTGAGGGCAGCGGCCGCCGCCCGTGCGGCCTTTGCGGGTCAGCGTGCCGCGCCCTGCCGCGCGGCCGCGGCACCCGCCTGGGCCCGGCGCTCGCGCAGGAAGGTGTAGAGACCGCTGGCGACGATGACGAGCGCGCCGAGCAGCATGGCCGGCTGCGGGACCTCGCCGAAGAACAGGGCGCCGTAGACCAGGCCGAAGACCAGCGACACGTAGCGGAAGGGCGAGATGACGGCGATCTCGCCGAACCGCATCGCCATCACCATCGCCATGTAGCCGGCCAGCAGGATCGCGGCCCCGGCGAAGATCAGCCCGAGCTGGGACGGCGTGACCGGCTCCCAGCCGCCCCGCACCGTCATGACGGCGAAACTCACCGCAAGGAGCGCGGCGGAGCCGAGTGCCGCCAGCACCGAGGCCGGCAGGTCCGCGCCGAGCAGGCGGGTGGCGATGTCGCGAAAGCAGACGCCGAGAATGGCCAGCAGCACGAAGACCGAGCCCGGGCCGAACGCGTCCGAACCCGGCCGCACGATCAGCAGCACGCCCGCGAAGCCCGCCGCGATCGCCAGCAGCCGCCGCGGGCCGACCGGCTGCGACAGGAAGACGGCGGCGGCAAGCGTGACCGCGAGGGGCTGAAGCTGGAAGATCGCCGTGGCCGAACCCATCGGCATCAGCGTCAGGGCGATCAGGTAGAAGCAGACCACGGCGGTCTCTCCCGCGGTGCGGATCCCGGCGAGCCGGATCTGCCGACGGCTCGGGCGCAGCTGCAGCGCGCCGTCGCGATACGCCATCAGGGCCAGTCCCGCGGTCATGAAGACATGGCGCAGGAAGATGACCTGGAAAAGCGGCAGCTCCTCCGCCACGGACTTCACGATCGTGTCGGATGTCAGCATCGTCGCCATGGCGAGCACCATGAAAAGGATGCCGCGGGTGTTCTCGTTCATCTTGTCAATCCGTCCGGAAACCGGCCGCCCGGGCAGCCGGGCGCGGGCCCGCCGCGGCGGGACCTGCTGCCGTCCATACATCCGCCGCCGCCGGAACGATATCGTCCCGAATTGTCGCAGACCTTCCGGGGGCCGTTCCGGACAGGACGGACAGGCCGCCGGGCCGCTCCGGCAGCACGCGGCTGGGGGACATGAGATCCCGGCGGGGTCCGGTGCCGCACGGATGGCGGGCCGGATGCCAGGGCGGGCTCCGCTCCCGGTCCATTCGGTCCGGCCCGGCGGCGTCCTTGTCCCTCGGCGGGGCGCCCCGCATGCCGTCCGCAACGCCGCGCCGGACATGCGGCAGCTTGCCTTCTCGCCCGCGCGCATGGGCCTGTGCCACCAGAAAGGTTCATAGGTTTAACTATTATGCCACGATCCGCAGGGCCCTGCGCCGCCGGGTCGGGCCGTTCCGGGGGCGCGCCATGTGGATCGAGGGATTGGAGGGGCTGCATTTCAGCGCCTTCGACGGCAATACCGGGCAGCGCTTCTTCCGGTTCGACTGGCAGAGCCGCGGCTACGAGATGGTCACCGGGCCGGACGGGCGCGGCTTCACGCCCTATGGCGATGTCGTCTCGCTCTTCGGCCGGAACCTGATGGGCGGGCAGGTCACCGAAGCCGACGGCAGCAGCCTGGTGGGCTACGAGGTCTATGAGCTCGGCGCCGATGGCACGCTCAGCCTGTTTGCCGATATCCGTCCGGGTCCGGACTCCTCGTTCTTCGATTTCGACTGGCCCATCGCCTTCTCCGCCTATCCGGGCGTGGTCCTGACGGATGCCCGCTACAGCAGCGACACCTACGAGGTCACCTGGCTCAATGGGCAGGGCCGGTCCGGGTTGCTGTCCGACCTGTTCGACGGAATCGACTTGATCAAGGCGCCCAATCCGGCGGTCACGTACCGCGGCGGGGAAATCGTGGTCGCCAGCTTCGAATATCCTCTGCGGATACCCCTGCGCGTGGACATCGAAACCGGCGCCGTCACGACTCTCGCCGACTTCTTCGCGGATCCAGGCTCGTTGAGCTTCCGGAGCGTCTTCGTGGCCGGGGAAGAGCTCTACGCCAACGTCTTGACGGGCCGCTGGGGCGCCGAACTGTTCCGGCTCGGCGATGGCGATGTCTGGGAACCGGTCAGCGTCATCGGGGGGCAAAGCCCGTCGCCGTCGCCGAGCCGTGCCTTCTCCCTCGGCGGCACGGATTATTTCCTGGCCAACACGTCTTCCGCCGGCCGCATCCTTCACCGCATGGACCCATCCGGCGACCTGGTGCCCGTCCCGGCCCAGGTGGAGGGTCTCGGCCTGACGCTCTGGTCCATGGCCGGCTTCGCTGTCTTCGGGGACCATGTCTATTTCAGCGGGAACACGCGCTATGGCGGGGCGTACGGCATCTACCGGATGGATGCCGACGGGACCTTCGCCTGGGCCGAGGACGAGTTTCTCGCGCTCGGCGGCCGCGATCCGGAGATGAAGAGCCTGATCGGCGGGGAAATCTATTTCCGCGTCACCGAGGACGGGGAGGATGGCGAGCGGCGCGTGCTGTCGAAGCTCGGCGCCGACGGGACGGTGACCCGGCTGGGTCTGGACACCCCGGGTGATCTTGGGCTCCGGTCCAGCTATGGCCAGATCTACGCGAACGCGCTTGGAGATGACGGTGCGATCCATCTCTGGGCGCTGACCGATGCCGGCATCTGGCAGGAGGTCGCCGCGATCGGTCCGGGTCCCGCGACGCTGCGCTTCAACGGATTTTCGCAGATCGAGACCGAAGGCCGGTCGGGCGACGTCTATCTGGGGGATGGCAGCGCGGAATCCGTGGCCATGCCCGAGGAGGGCGCAGTTGCCTATGCCGGGGCCGGGGCGGACACTGTCGAAGGGGCCGTCGGAGACGACATTGTCTTCGGCGGTCTCGGCCGAGACAGGCTTTCGGGCGGGGCAGGGCGGGACCGTCTCGACGGCGGCGCCGGACGCGACCGGCTGCATGGCGGGCCGGACGCGGACACGCTGCTCGGCGGGGCCGAGGATGACAGCCTGGCCGGAGGCTCCGGCGCAGACAGTCTCCGCGGCGGGACCGGGCGGGACACGCTGTCCGGCGGGCTCGGCGCCGACCTGCTCGACGGCGGGCTGGAGGGCGATGTCCTTTCGGGCGGCGCGGGACGCGACACGGTGGTCGGCGGTCCCGGCCGCGACAAGGCGTGGCTCGGCGCGGGCGCGGACCGGTTCGAGGACAGCGTGCAATCCGGCCCCCTCGGACGCGACACGGTGATGGGCGGGCCCGGCGACGACGTGATCGTGACGCGCGGCGGCGGCGACCTGCTGACCGGCGGGGCAGGGGCGGACCGCTTCGTTTTCCTGCCCGGCGCAGGGCGCGCCACCGTCACGGATTTCGATCCGGGCACCGACGTGATCGACCTCTCGGGCTACGGCGCGGATCTCGGCCGCCCGGACCTGGAAATGCGCGACACGTCGGCCGGCGCCGTGCTGCGGCCGGGCGGCGGCGATGTCGTGGTGCTTGCCGGGGTCAGGGCCGGCGATCTCGGGGCGGAGGACATCCTCTTCGCCTGATCCGCAGCGGCGCCCCGTGCAGGATGGCCCGCTGCAGGGCGCGCCGGTGCCGGGCCGCATGCTCCGGCCCGCCGACGCGCCATGCGGCGTCAGAGGATCGATTGCCCGGTTGCGGCCCAGTCCTTGGAGAACTGCTCCAGGCCGCATTCCGTCAGCGGATGGGCGGCGAGGGCCTTGATCACCTTGGCCGGGACCGTGCCGACATCCGCCCCCGCCAGGGCGGCCTCCCTCACATGGTTGGCGCTGCGGATGGAGGCGGCGAGAATTTCCGTCTCGAAGCCGTAATTGTCGTAAATCTGGCGGATCTCGCGGATCAGCTCCATGCCGTCGAGATTGATGTCGTCGAGCCGCCCGATGAAGGGCGAGATGTAGCTCGCCCCCGCCTTCGCGGCCAGCAGTGCCTGGTTGGCGGAGAAGCAGAGCGTGACGTTGGTGCGGATGCCCTCGGCGGTGAAGACGCGGCAGGCCTTCAGCCCGTCGAGCGTCAGCGGCAGCTTGACCACGACATTGGGCGCGATCCCGGCCAGGACCCGGCCCTCGGCCAGCATGCCCGGCGCATCGAGCGCGGCGACCTCGGCCGAGACCGGCCCGTCGGTGATGCCGCAGATCTCGGCGATGACTTCCTTGAAATCGCGCCCGGATTTGGCGATCAGCGAGGGGTTGGTGGTGACCCCGTCCATCAGGCCATACTCGGCCAGATCGCGGATTTCCGCCACGATGGCGGTGTCGACGAAGAATTTCATGCCCTGTCCTTTCCGGGATGTCTGTCTCAGACCGCGAGGAAGCCGCCATCGATCGGCAGCACGGCGCCGGTCACCATGCCCGCGTCGCCCGACAGCAGGAGCGCGATGGCCGATGCGACCTCGGCGGCCTCGGCAAAGCGGTTGACCGGGTGGCGGACCATCATCGGCCCGGCCTTTTCCGGATCGCTCCAGGCTTCGGCGGCAAGCTCGGTCAGCGTGATCGTCGGTGCCGCGCAGTTCACGCGGATGCCATGCGGGCCGAATTCCTTGGCCAGCACGCGGCTGGCGCCTTCGAGTCCGGCCTTGGAGGCGGCATAGCACAGATGCTCGGCAAAGCCGCGATGACCGGCAATCGAGGTGATGTTGACGATGGCGCCGCCGCCGCCGGCCGCAACCCGCGCCCGGCCGAATTCCTGGCAGGCGATCAGGGCGGCGCGCAGGTTGATGCCCATCACCGCTTCATAGCCCGCCTCGGTCATGTCGAAGCTGCTTTCCAGCACGTTGATGCCGGCCGAGTTGATCAGGTAGTCCGCGGTCCCGGCCTCGGCCATGGCGGCGCGGGTGGCGGCCGGGTCCTGCAGGTCGACGCGGATCGAGCGGCCGCCGATGGCGGCGCGCAGGCTGTCGAGATCGGACTGGGTGCGGCTGAGCGCGATGACCTCGGCGCCGCGCGCGGCCATGAGCTCGGCGCAGGCGCGCCCGATGCCCTTGCCTGCGCCGGTGATGATGACGGATTTGCCGGTGAACTGCATGGATGGCTTCCTTGGGGATGCGCGCGGGGCCGGGCCCTCACGCGAGATGATGCCGGACGCGGGCGACGACGGCCGCTGCGGTGATGCCGAATTTCTCGTAGAGCGTTTCCGCCGGGGCCGAGGCGCCGAAGCCTGCGAGCCCGATGGCATCCGCCTCCTCGGCGACGAAGCGGGTCCAGCCGAAAGTGCCCGCCGCCTCGACCGAGACGCGCGGCGCCGTGCCCAGAACCTCGGCCCGGTAGGCGTCGGGCTGGGCGGCGAAGAGCTCCCAGCAGGGCATCGACACGACGGCGGCGCGGATGCCCTCCGCGGCCAGCGTCTCCGCCGCCTCGACGGCCAGCGCGACCTCGGTGCCGGTCGCCAGGATCGTCGCGTCGCGCGGACCATCGGTGCCCCGGATCACATAGGCGCCCTTCGCCGAGAGGTTTTCGTCCCCCGGCGCGCGGAGCTGCGGCACCGACTGGCGCGACAGCGCCAGGAAGGACGGCGTCTGGCGGAGGCGGACCGCCAGCTCCCAGCATTCCAGCGTCTCGACAGCATCGGCGGGGCGGAAGACGTTGAGGTTGGGCATGGCGCGGAGGCTCGCCAGATGCTCGACCGGCTGGTGGGTCGGGCCGTCCTCGCCGAGCCCGATGGAGTCATGGGTCATCACGTAGATCGTGCCCACCCCCATCAGCGCCGACAGCCGGATCGCGCCGCGGGCATAGTCGGAGAAGACGAGGAAGGTGCCGCCATAGGGGATCAGCCCGCCATGGCAGGCGATGCCGTTCATCGCCGCCGCCATGCCGAATTCGCGCACCCCGTAGGAGATGTAGCGCCCGTCATAGCGGCCCGGCTGGAAATCGCTGTCCACGGTAGGGACGCGGGTCAGGTTCGAGCCGGTAAGGTCCGCCGAGCCGCCCCAGAGCTCGGTCAGGGCCGCGGCCAGCGGCTCCAGCGCCATCTGGCTGGCCTTGCGGGTGGCGACCTTCGCGGGCTGGGCAAAGAGCGCGGCGCGGGCCTCGGCCACGGCCGTATCGAACGCCTCCGGAAGGCGGCCTTCGGCGCGGCGCAGGAACTCGTCGCGCAGCTCCGGCGCGGCACCGGCCAGACGGGCCTCCCAGGCGGCGCGTGCGCCCCGGCCGCGGCTGCCGGCGTTGCGCCATTCGGCGGCGGCGGCTTCGGGCAGGGCGAAATCGCTGTCGGCCAGCCCCAGCGCGGCGCGCGCTGCGGCCAGCTCCGCGGCGCCAAGCGGCGATCCGTGCACGCCGGAGGTCCCGGCCTTGGCCGGGGCGCCGAGCCCGATCACCGTGCGCATCCGGATCAGCACCGGGCGGTCCAGTCCGCGCGCCTCGGCGATGGCGGCGTCGATGGCGGCCACGCTGTGCCCGTCGCAGGCCAGCACCGCCCAGCCGGCCGCCTCGAACCGGCCGGCTGTGTCCTCGGTGAAGGCCTTCGAGGTCGAGCCGTCGATGGAGATGCCGTTATCGTCATAGAGCACCGTCAGCCGGTCGAGCTTCAGATGGCCCGCGAGGCTGATCGCCTCCTGGCTGATGCCCTCCATCAGGCAGCCGTCTCCGGCAAAGACCCAGGTGCGGTGATCGACCAGCGCATCGCCGAATTCGGCGTTCATCTTGCGCTCGGCCATCGCCAGGCCGACCGCGGCGGCGAGCCCCTGGCCCAGCGGGCCGGTGGTCACCTCGATCCCCGCGGCATGGCCGAATTCCGGATGTCCGGCGGCCTTCGAGCCCCATTGGCGGAAGGACTTCAGCTCGTCGAGCGTCATGTCCTCGAAGCCGGTCAGGTGCAGCAGCGCGTAGAGCAGCATCGAGCCATGGCCGTTCGACAGCACGAAGCGGTCGCGGTCCGGCCAGAAGGGCGCGGCGGCGTCGAATTTCAGATGCCGTGTCCAAAGCGCGACGGCCGCCTCGGCCATGCCCATCGGCGCGCCGGGATGGCCGGATTTCGCCGCCTCGACCCCGTCCATGGCGAGGGCGCGCAGGCAGTTGGCTAGGGCAAAGCTGCCGGCATCGCGGGCGGCCGTGGCGAGGGCGGCGGAAATCTCGGTCATCGGGTCAGGTCCTCGGTTGTCCGGCGCAGCGCGCGGGCGGTTTTCTGGAGCGTCAGGAAGGCGTCGTAACGGGCGTCGTGCAGGCGGCGGGCCAGACCCTCTGCCGGGGTGCAGCGCATGGCGACCGACGACATGGCAGGCATCGCAGCGGCGAGGCCGGGGATGGCGCCATGGGCGGCTGCGCCCAGCATGGCCGAACCCAGCAGCACCGGCTCGGGGCAGGCGGTGACCTCGACGGGGAGCCCGGTGGCATCGGCCAGGAGCTGGCGCGTCAGCGGATGGGCGGCCGCCCCGCCGGAGACCGAGACCGCCTCGACCGGCGCGCCATGCGCCGCCTGGGTCTCGATGATCTGGCGCAGCCCGTAGCCCAGCCCGCAGAGCCCGGCGACATAGAGCGCGGCCAGCGAATCCGGTCCCTGCTCCATCCCCTGGCCGACGATCACGGCGCGGGCATGGGGATCGGCGAAGGGCGCGCGGTTGCCGAGGAATTCCGGCACGACATGCAGCCCGTCGGCCAGCCTGAGCGCGCCCGCTGCATCGCCGCCGAGCTCCAGCGCGCGGTCGGCCAGCCAGTGCGGCAGCCCCTTGCCCGCGGCCTCGGCCAGTGCGGTGGCGGCGGCAGTGGCGGGATGGAGTTGGACGAGCTGGTCGATGGCGGCGCCGGCTGCGGACTGCCCGCCCTCGTTCAGCCACATGCCCGGGACCATGGCGGAATAGTAGGGGCCCCAGACGCCCGGCACGAAGGTCGGCCCGGCGGTGGTGGTCATGGTGCAGGAGGAGGTGCCGAAGACATAGCCGAGGCAGCGCACCGGATCGCCGGTGCCGCCCGTTGCGCCGACCGTGCCGATGCCGCCGGCATGGGCGTCGATCAGCCCGGCGGCCACCGCGGTGCCGGGGCGGAGCCCCATCGCGGCCGCGGCCTCCGCGGTCAGCCCGGATCCCAGCGCTGTGCCGGGATCGACGACGGCCGCACCGATGCGCCGGAAGCCCTGATCCGCCAGATCGCCCAGCCCGATGGCGCGGAAATAGCCGGCATCCCAGCGCGCCTCATGCGCCAGATAGGTCCATTTGCAGGTGACCGTGCAGGCCGAGCGCTCGGTGGCGCCGGTGGCCTTCCAGGTCAGGAAGTCGGTCAGGTCGAAGAAATGCGCCGCCCGGGTATAGACCTCGGGGCGGTTCTCCTTCAGCCACAGGAGCTTCGGCGTTTCCATCTCGGGCGAGATCGTGCCGCCGACATAGCGCAGCACGTCATGGTCTCCGGCGTTGATCCGCGCCGCCTGATCGAGCGCGCGGTGATCCATCCAGACGATGATGTCGCGCTCGGGATGGTCCGGGTCGCCGATGGGCAGCCCGCCCTCCGGCCCCTGCACGACGAGCGAGCAGGTCGCGTCGAAGCCGAGCCCCTTCACATCCGCCGGATCCGCTCCGGCCTCCGCCACGGCGCCCCGCACGGCGGCGCAGACCGCGTCCCAGACCTGGGTGCTCGACTGCTCGACCCGGCCGCGGTCGTCGCGATGGCTGTCGATGGCGCCCTTCGCGCTGCCCAGCAGCTGGCCGGTGGCGTCGAACAGTCCGGCCCTGGCCGAGCCGGTGCCCACGTCGATGCCGATATACTTGTCGGTCATTGTCTTCCCCTCCCCGGGTCGCGGAGCCCGCTCCGGGGCTCCGCCGCCTTGGTCGTCCCGGCCCGGGCGGCCGGTCAAGGACCGGATCAGACCCGGTCGAAATTCGTCGGCAGCACGATCATGTCGCGGATCGTGACCTGCCGCTTGCGGGTCAGCATGTAGGCGACGGCATCGGCGACCTCCTCGGGGTCGATCAGGCTGCCCGACTCCTTGGCCTTGCGCAGGTTCTCCTCGGGCCAGTCGGCCAGCAGCGCCGAGACGACCGGGCCGGGCGAGACCTGGCCGACGCGCACGCCATGCGGGATCATCTGGCGGCGCATGCCCTGCACGAAGCTGGTGATCGCCCATTTCGACCCGGAGTAGACCGGCTCCCAGTAGGTCGGGAAATGCCCGGCGATCGAGCAGGTGACGATGATGTCGCCGGTCTTGCGACCGATCATGTGGGGCACGACGGCGTGGACGTTCTTCATCACGGCGTTGACGTTCAGCCCCAGCATCCGGTCGATGGCCTCGGGCGTGGTCTCGGTCAGGTCGCCGCCGATATAGGTGCCGGCATTGCAGTAGAGGATGTCGATATGCGGCACCTTGGCGAGGATCTCGGGGATCAACGCGCCGCAGCTTTCGGCATCGAGCAGGTCGGTCACCTGGGCGATGGCCTTCGGGCCGAGCCGTGCGGTCAGCGCCTCGAGCGCTTCGGCGTTGCGGTCGGCAAGGACCACGGTGGCGCCAAGCTCCAGCAGCTTCTCGGTCGCGGCCAGTCCGATGCCGGAAGCCGCACCTGTGATGACGGCAATCTTGCCGTCCAGCGAAACAGACATCTGTGTGTCTCCGTCATTCGTCGTTGCGTCAGGGGGAGGGGCGGGCGGGAACGGTCCCGCCCGGAGCGGGGCTCAGCGCCACTCGCGGCCGATATAGATGGCCAGTAGGATGATGAAGCCCTTGATCACGTCCTGCAGGTAGGGATTGATCCCCATCAGGTTCAGGCCGTTGTTGAGGATGCCCAGCAGCACCGCGCCGATCAGCGTGCCGAGGATCAGCCCGCGCCCGCCGGCGATTGCCGTGCCGCCCAGGACCACCGCGGCGATGGCGTCCAGCTCGAAGCCGACCCCGGCGTTGGGCTGGCCGGACATCAGCCGCCCGGTCAGGATGATCGCGGCCAGCGAGGCGGTGAAGCCCGAGATCGCGTAGACCGCCAGCTTGACCCGCGCGGTCTTGACGCCCGAGAGCTTGGCCGCGGTCTCGTTGCCGCCGATCGAATAGACGTGGCGTCCGAAGGGCGTGCGCTGCAAGAGCACCCAGGCCGCCGCGTAGATCAGCACCATGGCGATCACCGGCACCGGCACGGTCCAGATCCGGCCGATGCCGAACCAGCTGATCCAGGACGGAATGCCCGAGATCGGGTAGCCGCCGGAATAGATCAGGCCCAGGCCGCGTGCGATGCCCATGGTCGCCAGCGTCACGATGATCGCGGGCATCCGCCCCCAGGCAACTAGCGCGCCGTTGAAGAGCCCGAGCGCGAGGCCGACCAGCGGCCCGGCAAGCAGGCCGATCGGCGCGGGCAGGCCCATGTTGACGATGAGGCCCGCGCTGATCGTGCCCGACAGCGCCATCACCGCGCCGACCGACAGGTCGATGCCGCCGGTGAGGATCACGAAGGTCATGCCGACCGCGAGGATGCCGACGATCGACACCTGGCGCAGCACGTTGAAGATGTTGGAGACGCTGAAGAAGTTCTCGCTGGCGATGCCCATCAGCACCGAGACCACGACGAGGCCGATCAGGGGCAGCGCCAGCGGCGAATGGAGCAGCGCGCCGGGGTTCAGCTTGCGGCCCGGAAACCCGGTTCCGGCCGATCCGGCATTGGTGTCAGGCGACATGGTCTATCCTCCCGGTCGTGGCATGGGTCATGATCGTTCCGGAGTTGATGTCCGTGCCCTCGACAGTCGCGACGATCCCGCCGGAGCGGAACACGCAGACCCGGTCGGACATGCCGACGACTTCGGGCAGTTCGGAGGAGATCATGATGATGGAATGGCCCTTCGCGGTGAAATCGCGCATGAGCTGGTAGATTTCGGCCTTGGCGCCGACATCGATGCCGCGGGTCGGCTCGTCGAAGATCAGCACCTTCATGTCGTGGTTCAGCCAGCGGGCGATCACCACCTTCTGCTGGTTGCCGCCCGACAGCGTGTCGACGCGCGCATGCGCCGAGGGCGCCTTGACGCGGACCGATTGCATCGCCGCCTCGGTGCAGGCCAGCTCCTTGTCGAGATCGATGAACCAGCGGTTGGAGCGGTACTTGCCGTAGTTGTTGAGCGACACGTTCTGCAGGATCGGGAAGCTCGTGATAAGCCCCTGTTCCTTGCGGCTCTCGGGCAGCAGCCCGATGCCGTGGGCCAGCCCGTCGGCGGGCTCGCGGAACCGGGTCTCGATGCCGTCGACCAGCACCTTGCAGCGGGCCGCCGGATACGCGCCGAGCATCGCCAGAGCGGTCTCGGTGCGTCCCGATCCGACGAGGCCCGCGAAGCCCAGGATCTCGCCCTCGCGGAGCTGGAACCGCGAGACCGGCCCGCCGCGGCGCAGCTGCACCTCCTCGCAGTCGAGCACCACCGGCGCCTCGGGGCGCGGCGCGGGCTTCGGCGGGAAGCTGTTCTCGATGCGGCGGCCGACCATCATCTCGACGAGCCGGTCGTTGTCCACCTCGGCCACCTCGCAGGATCCGATGTACTCGCCGTCGCGCAGCACGGTGATGCGGTCGCAGATCTCGAAGATCTCCTCCAGGTGATGCGAAATGAAGATGATGGCCACGCCCTGGCGGCGCAGTTCGCGCATGACCTTGAACAGGTGCTCGGTCTCCGACGGGGTCAGCGTCGCGGTGGGCTCGTCGAGGACAAGGATCCGCGCCTCCAGCGACAGCGCCTTGGCGATCTCGACGAATTGCTGTTCGGCCACCGACAGCCGGGCGACCGGCACGCCCAGCGGCAGCCCGACATCCAGCCGCGCCAGGATTTCCTGAGCGCGGGCCCGCATGGCGCGGCGGTCGAGCAGCCCCAGCCGGGTCTTCATCTCGCGGGCGAGGAACATGTTCTCCACCGCGTCCAGATAGGGAACGAGGCTGAATTCCTGGAAGACGATGCCGATCCCGGCCTCGATGGCCGCGTCGTAATCGGCGAAATGCTGCGGCTGGCCCTCGATCCGGATCTCGCCCTCCGAAGGCGGCAGGATGCCGGCGAGGATCTTCATCAGGGTGGACTTGCCCGCGCCGTTCTCGCCCAGCAGGGCATGGACTTCCCCGGCCCGGACTTCGAGATCGACGCCGTGCAGCACCTCGATCTTGCCGAAGCTCTTCCGTATCCCGTGCAGTTCCAGCATGGCAGGCTCCTGTGGTTGGGATGGTTGGGGCCGCCCCCGCGCAGGGGCGCGGAGGCGGCCGGGGGAGGAGCCGTTACCAGGAGAAGCCTTCGGCATTCTCCGCATCGACCACGGCGACGTCGATCGGGACTTCCTTCGGCACCACGCGCGCGCCCCATTTCTGGGCCAGCGCCATCGCCAGGCCGACGCGGACCTGGTCGCGCGGGAACTGGGCGGTGGTCTCGATGAAGGGCGTGCCCTTGGCGATGGCCTCGACCGCTTCGGGTGCGCCGTCGACCGAGGTCAGCTTGATGTCCCTGCCCGATCCCTGGATGGCGGCCAGAGCGCCCATCGCGCCACCGTCATTGACCGAGAAGACGCCGGCCAGATCGGGGTAGGACTGGATCATGTTCTCGACCACGCCGAGCGCGACCGAACGGTCCTGGCGGCCGTTCTGGGTGGTCACCAGCTCGATGCCGGGGAATTCCTCCAGCGCGGCGGTGCAGCCTTCGACCCGCTGCAGGATCGGCACGACCGGGATGCCGTCGAGGATCGCCACCTGGCCTTCGCCGTCCAGCGACTCCGCCAGGTACTTGCAGGACTGATATCCGGCATCGCGGTTCTTCGAGCCGACGAAGGTGTCGACCGGCCCGTTCGCGTTGGCGTCGACCGCGACCACGATCACGCCCTGCGCCTTGGCCATGTGCACCGCCGCCTCGATCCCGGCGCTGTCGGTCGGGTTCAGGAGCAGGATGTCGATGTCCTGCTGCAGCATGTCCTCGACATCGGAGATCTGCTTGGCGACGTCATGGCCGGCATCGGTGACCACCACCTCGGCGCCCAGATCTTCGGCCGCCTCCATCAGCGCCTCCTGCATCGAGACGAAATAGGGGTTGTTGAGCTCCTGGAAGGTCATGCCGATCTTCAGCGTGTCGTCGCTGTCGGCAAGGGCTGGGGCGGCAAGGGCGAAAGCGGCCAGCGCGGCGGCTCCGAGGGTTGTCTTCGTCATGGTTTCGTTCCTCCCGTTTGGTTGTTTCGGGCATGGCTTGCCCGTGTCCGGTCGGCATGCTGCCGGCCGGGGTCTGCGGTGTCTGGGTCGAGGGGCGCGCTATTCGGCGGCGGCGGAGAAGGCTCCGTTGGCGGCGAAGGTCTCGCGGAACTGCGAGGGCGACATGCCTTTAAGCTTCAGGAAATGGCGGTTGAAGTTCGACAGGTTGGTGAAGCCGGTATCGAAGCAGATGTCGGCCACCTTCATCTCGGGGCGGGTCAGCAGCATCTGGCAGGCCAGATCCACCCTGAGCTGGTTCTTGTAGCGCACCAGCGTCGTGCCGGTGTGGCGCTTGAAGGCGCGGGAAAACGCGCTCTGGCTCTGGCCGACCAGCTTGGCCAGCTCGGCCTCGTCCACGGTCTCGGTCAGGTTCTCGCGCAGGTGGGCGATGGCGCGGTTGACGCCGCCGCTGCCGAGCGCGTCCAGATCCAGCTGGTAGCTGAGGCTGGCCAGGACTTCCGGCGCGGGGGCGGAGGCCAGCAGGTCGAGGATCTCCCAGAACAGCGCGAGCCGCTTCAGCCCGCGGGCCTCGACCAGCTGTGCCATCAGCGGGCGGACGCTGCGGCTTGTCGCGTCGTCGAACAGCAGCCCGCGGTGGCTGCGCTCCAGCATCGGGCGGAGCGCCTCCATCTCGGGCATGGCGCGGCCCGCCTCGTCGATGAAGGTCTCCGGGAACTGGATGACCAGCGACCGGGCCGGGACGATCTCGCCGGGGGCAATGTCGGAAATCCAGTTCTGCGGCAGGTTCGGGCCGGTCAGGATCAGCTGGCCGGGAGCGAAGTCGCCGATGAAGTCGCCGATATAGAAGGTGCCCGAGGTCTCGACGACCAGGTGGATCTCGTATTCCGGGTGGTAGTGCCAGCGCACCGTCCGGAACGGATACCCGTGCATCCAGGCGGCAAAGCTCTCGCCCTTGCGGATATGGACCAGTTCCAGATCGGGTTGCATGTCTCGTCTCCTCCGTGCTTCCGCGGCCCTCCCCGGCCTGTCTGCGGAAGTGGAGCCACCCTACCGCGAAGCATGGGAGCGCACTACATCACCATTGGGAAAACGATGATACTTTTTTGCAGGTGGCGGGCGCGTGGCTGCGCAACGCGGCCGGTACGGAATTGCTGCAATGCAAAAGGGGCGCGCCGCAATGCAGCGGAGCGCCCCTTGTTCCGTTGGTTTTCAGCCGGTTCAGCCCTGTGCCGACCCGGTCCGGCCCGTCACGACAGGGTCTTCACGGCGGGCCAGGCGGCCATGTGGCGCTCATACTTTTCCGCATAGGCCGCGGCGAGGCGGGGATCCGGCGCGATTTCCCTCTGCACCTCGGGCGGGGCCATGATGCCGCTCCAGCCGGTGCCGGACACGCAGGCGGCGGCCAGCCGCGCCGCGCCGAAGGCGGCGCCGTAATCGCCCTCGGCGGGGACCAGCAGCGTCAGGCCCGTGGCCGAGGCCATGATCTCCAGCCAGGGCTCCGAGCGCGCGCCGCCGCCGACGGCATAGGCGGCCTCCAGCGCGGTGCCGGCCCGGCCCAGCACGCGCACGCAATCGGCGAAGGCCATGGCGACACCCTCCATCACCGCCTGCACCATCTCCGGCACTCCGGCGTCGCGGCGCAGCCCGAGGAAGGCCCCCGAGGCGCCCGGATCGTCGAGCGGCGTGCGCTCGCCCGATAGATAGGGCAGGAAAAGGGCCCGGGCGGGGGCAGCGGGCCGGCGGGGGACATGCGCCGCCAGCTCCGGAACGGGCAGGCCCGCGATCTCCGACAGCCAGGACATCGAGTCCGTCGCCGAGAGGAACACCCCCATCTGGTGCCATGTGTCCGGCACCGCGTGGCAGAAGGCATGCACGGCATCGCCGGTATTCGGCGCGAACCGGTCGGTGGCGGCGAAGAGCACGCCCGAGGTGCCCAGCGACAGGAATCCCGTGCCGGGGCGCATCACCCCCATGCCGCAGGCAGTCGCCGCATTGTCGCCGCCGCCGCCCGCGACGGGCACGCGGGGCAGCCCCCAGCGCTCCGCCAGATCGGCGCGCAGGTGCCCGGAGACCTCGGAGCCCTCGACCAGCGCGGGCATGTGGCCGTGGTCAAGCCCCGTCGCGGACAGCAGCGCGCCCGACCAGTCGCGCCGCGCCACGTCGAGCCACAGCGTCCCGGCGGCATCCGACATCTCGGCGACATGCTCGCCGGTCAGCCAGAGCCTCAGGTAGTCCTTGGGCAGCAGCACCTTGGCGATCCCGCCGAAGACCTCCGGCTCATTCTCCTGCACCCAGAGCAGCTTGGGCGCGGTGAAGCCCGCCATGACGCGGTTGCCGGCAATGCCGCGGAAATCCGCGCGCGCCTCCAGGGCGGCGCATTGCGCGGCGGAGCGGCCGTCGTTCCAAAGGATGCAGGGCCGGAGCACCGCATCGCTGCCGTCCAGCAGCACCGCGCCGTGCATGTGGCCCGAAAGCCCGATGGCGCGCAGCTGCGCCAGTTCGGCGGCGTGGCTCTGCCGCAGCTGGTCCAGCGCCGCCTCCGCCGCTGCGATCCAGCCGGCCGGATCCTGTTCGGACCAGCCCGGATGCGGCCGCGAGACGGAAAGCGGGGCATGCGCGGCGGCGACGGTGCGGAAGCAGCCGTCGACCAGCATCGCCTTAAGCCCGGACGTGCCCAGATCGATCCCGAGATACATGGGGCTATGCCGGCATCTCGATCTGCAGCTTCACGTCCGTGTCTCGCGCCTCGACCGCCCGGTCGAAGCCCGCGATGGCATCCGCGAAGGGCAGCGTGGCGGAGATCAGCGGCTTCAGGTCGACCTTTCCGGAGGCGATCAGCGCGATGGCGCGGTCATAGACATTTGCATAGCGGAATACGGTCTCGACGCGCAGTTCCCTGGCCTGCAGCCCGACGATGTCGACCGGCACCGGATCGACCGGCATGCCGACCAGCACGATCGCCCCGCCCGGCCGTGCCAGCGCGGGCAGGCCCAGGATGGCCGGGGCCGCGCCCGAGCATTCGAAGACGACATCCGCGCCCCAGCCCGCTGTCGCGGCCGCGACGGCCTCCGCCACCGGGGCATTGCGGATGTTGACCGTCTCGATCCCGTCATAGGCGCCGATGATGTCGAGCTTGGGCTGGGCGAGGTCGGCGACGATTACCTTCGCGCAGCCGCCGGCCAGCGCCGCCAGGGCGACCATCATGCCGATCGGCCCGGCGCCGGTCACCACGGCGATGTCGCCCGGCTGGATGCGCGCGCGCAGCGCCGCCTGCATGCCGATGGCGAAGGGCTCGACCATCGCGCCCTCGGCAAAGCTCACGCTGTCCGGCAGCTTGTACGTGAAGGCGGCGGGGTGGATGACTTCGGGCGTCAGGCAGCCATGGACCGGCGGGGTCGCCCAGAAGCGGACCGCGGGGTCGACATTGTAGAGCCCGAGCTTCGAGGCGCGGGAGTCCGGATCGGGGATGCCCGGCTCCATGCAGACGCGGTCGCCCGGCTCCAGCCCTTCGACTTCGGCGCCGCATTCGATGACGGTGCCGGCCGCCTCGTGGCCCAGAACCATCGGCGCCTCGACGACGAAATGGCCGATCCGGCCGTGGGTGTAGTAGTGCACGTCCGAGCCGCAGATGCCGACGGTGCGCGTCGCAATGCGAACGTCCCTCGGCCCCAGCGTGCCGGGGATGTCGAACTCCCGCAGCGAAAGCTTGCCCTTCTCCTCGAGTACAAGCGCCTTCATGTCTCCGTCCTCCCGTTTCGCGGCGGTCCCGGGCTGCGGCCCGGGACGGTGGCCGTTTCCCTTGCTGTCGTCCGGAGGGGCGGTTGTAAATGGAAACCGGCGGTTCCGGCCCGGAATCCGGCGCGGCCGGAAAAATCCTATCGGGGGGCCGTTCCTGCCTGGGCAGGCAGGCTGCGGAGGCGGGGGCGGAGATGGCCGGAAGCTGCCGCGGCGGCCCGGGACGTTTCCGTGATTCGGCCGCGCGGGGCGGTCCCGGACCGGGAAGCTGGACGCGCTGCGGCTGTTCTTGCCTCCGGATGCCGGGCAGGCCGCAATCTTGCTCCGGAGAGGGGACCCCGCATCGGCAGGCAGATCTGCCGCCACTTCGCCGCCGCGTTCAGGGAGCGGGCCGCCGCGGGGTCTTCCGGGCCGGGTGCCGCGCGGGCCAGCGACGCATGGGGCCACGCCGTGACGCCCTCGCAGCGGAAAGGCCGGCGGCTTGCGCTCGGCCGAGGCGGTCCGCCGCCATGGACCGAGGCAGCGGCTCAGGCCGGACTGTGGCGCGGGGCTTGGCGGCCCGGAGATCTGCTGGCGCCTCTCGGCTTCTGCGCGGACTCGAACGGGCCAACGTTCAGAGCGTTCCGGTGGGCCGTCCCCGCCCCGAGATGCAGGGAATGCCTGCCGCTGGGGCCGGGGACGGATCGGCCGCGGAGAGGGCGGGGCCCGGAGCTGGTCCGGGCCCCCGCCGCTGGTCTCAGTTGCTCAGCTCGGCGTCGATCGAGCCGATATCGGCCTCAAGCCGGGCATAGGTGTCCTCCAGCGACAGCTCGCCGACGATCAGCTGCGACATCCGCTGGACGATGGCCGACTGCACCGCCTGGATGCCCGGGAAGGCAGACCATTCGCGGATTTCGTCGGTCACCTTCGGGGCGTTGCGGGCGAAGACCTTCATCGCCGCGGCGGCATTCGGGTCGTCGAGCTGGTAATTCAGGTCGGGGATGTTCGCGCCCGGGATGATGACGAACTGTTCCGCCAGCTCGCGGACCACCTTCTCGGAGCCGAGGAACTCGACCAGCTTCGCGACCGCCTCGGGATGTTCCGTCGTGTTGAAGGCCGCCAGGAAGGTGCCGCCCGGCATCGGGATGCAGCCGCCGTCGCCGCAGGGCGCGTCGAGCACCGTCCATTCGAAATCCTGGCCGATCTTGGATCGGAACGGGTTCACCATCCAGTTTCCTGCAAAATAGGTGGCGACATTGGCATCGACGAACTCGTCGCCCATGTTCTTGTAGCGCGATCCGCCCGCGGCGCCCCACATCTCCTTCGGGAAGGCGCCTTCCTGGGTCCAGCGGTACATGTCGGCGATGTAGGCCTTGGCCGCTCCGTCGGGGAAGGTCAGGTGCCCGTCCTCCTCGAAATGCGCGCCGTAGGAGAAGGCCGGACCGGTGAAGCGGTGCCCCGAGCGGTCCATGGTGAAGGGAATGTCGATGCCCGTGGCGTCGGCGACGCGCTGCGAGGCCTCGACGATCTCGTCCAAGGTCGCGCCCGCCTCGGGCAGCGGTTCGCCGGCCTGGTCCCAGAGCGTCTTGTTGACGAAGGGCAGGTTGAGGGTCTGCGACAGCATGAAGCCGCCGATCTTGTCCGCGGGCGCGTCCGCGGTCTTCAGCAGGTTGAGCGTGCTGCCATGGAGCGCCGCGAACCCGTCCGGGTCGTCCATGTAGGGGTGCAGGTCCAGCGTGTAGCGCATCAGCCCGTGATCGGCGATCTTCGCCAGGTCCGGGCCCTCGCCGACGGCAAGCTGCAGCGGCAGCTGTTCGACCAGCTGCGAATATCCGGCGGTGATGTACTCCACCTCGATATCCGGGTTGGCCGCTTCGAACTCCTCCAGAAGCTCGCCCATCCGCTGGATATAGGCCGGGTCGTCATCGGTGAAGGCGAAGCTGATCGTGTCCTTGGCCAGAGCGGCCCCGGCAAACAGCGCCAGGGCGCTCGCGGCAGTCGCAAGCTTGAGCATTGTGTTCCTCCCTAGTGTGCAAAAAGTTTCGCAACACGTCTGGACAATTGTTCAAAGCTGTGGCTGTGTCAATGCCAACAAGGCGCATGATTGCAGTTCAAATCCGAAAATCTTGCGCCGGGAGGAGGAAAATCTTGCAAAGTGTAGAGCAAAACGTTGCGCAAATATTGCCTGAGCCGGTCTGGTGGGGGCTGGGCGAGGGGGCGTCGCTGAACCGCTGGCTGGTCACCCCGGCCGACTCCCGCATCTTCCCCGGCGAGGCGCGGCCGCATCCCGACCAGGTGGACTACCGCTTCGTCAACGGCTGGGTGGCGACCGGCGACCTGCCCTGCCGCGAGGCCTTCCGGAAGCTCCTGCCCGGGCTCGATCCGCGGATCCCCGATGCCTCCGCCTTCTCCGAGGTCTATCTGGGCGGGGAGAATCCGCGGGTCGATTTCACCACCTTCTGCTTCCAGCCGACCCGCATCGCGCGCTTCGCACGCGCATTGCTGCGCACGGACGCAGCGCAGAGCGCCACCTTCGAGATCGAGACCTGCGGCGTGGTCCATATGTGGCTCGACGGCCGCCCGGTGGCGGTGCATGCGCCGCTCGACCGCAACATCCCGCACACGGCGCGGGTCTCGGTCGCGCTGCCCGCGGGCGTCTCCGAGCTGACCGTCCGGCTCGAGGACATGCACGAGCGCGACACCAGCTGCTTCTTCCGGCTGGGCCTGGCCGCGGGGCAGGGGATCGAAGCGGGACTGCGCGCCGATGTCGATCCCGCCCGGCTCAAGGATGTCGAGAAGACGCTGGCCGCGCTGCGCACGACGCGGCTGTTCCACCAAGAGGGCAAGCTGGCGGTGGTTTGCGATCACAGCCCCGCGGAGCCGGTCGAGGTGGTGCTGCATGACGGCCAGTCCGCCGATGGCAGCGCGACGATGAACGTGCTGGCCGACCGGCTGCCGCTCGCCGAACCGGTGCGCTTCACCGTCACGCGGGCGGGCGAAGTGCATGAGCTCTTCGATGTGGCGGGCATCTCGCCGGGCTGCTACGCGCTGGCCTTCTCGGTGAAGGCAGGCGCGGTGCGGCTCGACGCGTCGCTCGGAACGACGATCATGGGCACGGTTGCGCGGCTCGGGGGGGGCAGCCTCGCCGAGCGGAAGGCCGAAGCCCGCGCCCGCATTGCCGCCGAACCCGGCAGCAGCATCTCGCGCGGCCTGCTCCTGCTGAAGGAAGGCGGCCCGGCGGACGAGATCGGGCGGATCGTCCGCCACACGCTGACCGGCATCGACGGACGCTACGATTGCGCGGATTTCTGGATCCTGCCGCTGATATGGGCCTGGCGCGGCCATGCCGGGACCGGCATCGGCGCGGAGCTCTGGAGCGAGGTGCGCCGCGCCATCCTCGGCTTCCGCTACTGGCTCGACGAGCCAGGCAATGACGTGATGTGGTTCTGGAGCGAGAACCATGCCTTCTGCTTCCATGTCGCGCAGTTCCTGGCGGGCGACACCTTTCCCGAGGAGGTCTTTCCGAACAGCGGCCGCACCGGCGCCGAGCATCGCGAGGCCGCCCGTGCCCGGCTGGGCCGCTGGTTCGACTCGGTCGAGGATCACGGGCTCGCCGAGTGGAATTCCTCCTGCTACTATCCGATCGACCTGCTCGGCCTCTTCACGCTGGAGGCCTGCAGCCCTGATGCGGCGCTGAAGGCGCGCGCCAGGGCGCTGATCGACAGCATCTTCGTGATGACCGCGCTGC
This sequence comes from Mangrovicoccus sp. HB161399, assembly GCF_013184745.1. GTDB lineage: Bacteria > Pseudomonadota > Alphaproteobacteria > Rhodobacterales > Rhodobacteraceae > Mangrovicoccus. The sequence goes on along the minus strand of NZ_JAATVU010000030.1, from coordinate 49,531 downwards.
ATTCGGTCGACGGCATGCCGGTGGGCAGCCAGGGCCGGGTCTACGAGAAGGAGCTGTTCGCCGGACCCGCCACGGAGCTTGGCGCGGTTGCCGCCGTCGCCTTCGGCGGCATCTGGTGTCCGGGCCATGAACGTGCCGCCGCGCTCTTCGCGGTCTCGGACTACCAGCCGCCCGCCGCCTGCGAGGGGCTGCACCGGCTCGGCGGCCATGACCGGCTGGAGGCGCGCTACGTGCAGGGGCTGAACCGCAACGCCAAGCTCGCGCTGTGGAAATCGGCCGGAGCCCAGCTCTCGGCGGTGACCGGCCACCGCACCGGCGATCCGGGCCACCAGCAGCATGTCGCGGAGATCCAGTTCGCCGCGCATCCGCTGGCGCGGACCTGGATCAGCCATCCCGGCGAGCTGAAGGTCTGGGGCGGCGGGCGGCCCTCCTACTGGATGGCGAACGGCACCGTGCCGCGGGTCTGCATGGACGGCAACGTTGCCGCGCTGGTCTACGATCTCGGCCGCCATGGCCATCCGGTGCGCTTCACCCATGCCTTCGCGCCGGCCGAGCTGCTCGACGGCTGCATCGAGGACGGCCAGTGGCTGTTCCAGCGGGCGGGGCACGGCTATGCCGCGCTCTGGGCCTCGGCGCCGCTCGAACGGCTGGAGACCGGGCTCTACAAGGGCCAGGAATGGCGCGCCCATGCCGCGCAGGCGGGCTGGCTGATGGTGGCAGGCTCCGCCGCAACCCATGGCAGCTTCGATGACTTCCGCGCCGCGGCCCGCGCGCTGGCGCCCGAATTCGACGCGGCCGCGCTCTGCCTCGGCTGGCAGGCCGGGGGCGCCGCGCTGTCGGCGCGCTTCGCCGACGGGCTGCTGCGCGACGGCACGCCGGTGCCCTTCGCCCCTCTCTCGATCACCCCGCATGCCGGTTTCGACGGCGCGCCCCTCAAAGCTGTGGAGTTCTGAATGACCTATCACGCCAATCTGGACATTGCCTCCGCCATCGCCGCGCTGTCGCGCGGGTTCCGCAGGCTCAAGGGCATCGGCGACGAGGGCGCGGCCCCGGGCGACGAGATCGATTTCGACGAATGGGACTGGGAGGTCGGCGTCGGGCTATACGGCGAGTTCCGCCGGGCGGAGGCCGAGGGCGACGAGGCCGCGATGGACCGGCTGGCGCGCTGGTACGACCGCCAGATCGCCCGCGGCCTGCCGCGCCGCCAGGTCAATTCCACCGCGCCGATGCTGGCGTTGGCGCTGCTGGCCGAGCGCCGCCCGCGCGAGGACTGGCTCGCGATCATCGGCGGCTGGGCGGCGTGGCTTCACGAAGAGATGCCCAAGACCGAGGAGGGCGGCTACCAGCACACGGTCAAGGAGCGCGACAATGACGGCCAGCTCTGGGACGACACGCTGGTCATGGCGGTGCTCTTCGTGGCGCAGGCCGGCAAGCTCCTGGAGCGTCCCGAATGGATCGAGGACGCGCATTACCAGTACCTGACCCATGTCCGCTTCCTCGGCGACCGGGAAAGCGGGCTCTTCTACCACGGCTGGACCTTCATCGGTCGGCACAGCTACGCCAAGGCGCTCTGGGCGCGAGGCAATGCCTGGGTGACGATCGCGATCCCGGAACTTTTCCGCATCTGCCCGCCGGAAGGCGCTGTCGCGCGCTACCTGCGCGAGGTCTACCTGGCCCAGGTGCGGGCGCTGGATGCCCTGCAGAACGGCGAGGGACTGTTCCACACGCTGCTGGACGATCCCGGCAGCCCGGTCGAGGCTTCGGGCACTGCGGGCATCGCATACGGCGTGCTGGCGGGGCGCCGCGAAGGGCTGATCGGCGCGGAAGAGGCCCGGATCGTCGAGCGCGCGCTGCCCGCGATCCTGGCGCGGATCGACGGCGACGGCTTCCTCGGCGATGTCTCGGACGGCACGCCGATGGGCGACACGCTGGAATTCTACCGGCAGATCCCGAACCTGCCGACGCCCTACGGCCAGGCATTGGGGAGCCTGTTTCTGATGGAATATGACCGCGTCGCGCAGGCGGCGCGCTGAACGGATCCAGGGAGGAGACGGAAATGGCATCCATCCGGATGGACGGGCTGACAAAGGCCTACGGCAATCTCGAGGTGATCCACGGCATCGACCTCGATATAGAGGAAGGCGAGTTCGTCGCCCTGGTCGGCCCCTCGGGCTGCGGGAAATCGACGATGCTCAGGATGATCGCGGGGCTGGAATCCATCAGCCGCGGCGAGATCGCCTTCGACGGCGAGGTGGTCAACGAGATGACGCCGTCGGAGCGCGGCATCTCCATGGTGTTCCAGAGCTACGCGCTCTATCCGCATCTCACGGTGCGCAAGAACCTGTCCTTCGGGCTGGAGAACCTGCGGATGAAGCGCGCCGAGATCGACGCCCGCGTGGCCGAGGCCGCACGGATGCTGGAGCTCGACGCCTATCTCGACCGCAAGCCGAAGGCGCTGTCGGGCGGGCAGCGCCAGCGCGTCGCCATCGGCCGCGCCATCGTGCGCCATCCCAAGGTGTTCCTCTTCGACGAGCCGCTCAGCAATCTCGACGCCAAGCTGCGCGTCCAGACCCGCGGCGAGATCACCCGGCTGCACCGCCAGCTCGGCACCACGATGATCTACGTCACCCATGACCAGGTCGAGGCGATGACCATGGCCGGCAAGATCGTGGTGCTGAACGGCGGCAAGGTCGAGCAGGTCGGCCGGCCGCTCGACCTGTTCGAGCGGCCCGCGAACCTTTTCGTGGCGGGCTTCATCGGCAGCCCGCGGATGAACCTCTATGACGGCCGCATCACCGGCAGCGAAGGCGGATTGGCCCGCATCGCGTCGCCCGAAACCGGCGATCTCCTGCTGCCGCTGGGCGGGACGGCCACCGGGCGGGAGGTCAAGATCGGCCTGCGTCCGTCGCATTTCGCGGTCGGTGCCGAGGCGGCGGGATCGCCCCTGATGCTCGATGTCGACCAGGTCGAGAGCCTCGGCCACGAAACCTATCTGCATGGCCGGCTGAACGGGGCGGAGACCACCACCATCGTGCATGTCCAGAACCATCTGGACGCCGCCCCGGGCGACCGCTTGCCCGTCCGTCCGCGCGAGGGCCATGTCCATCTGTTCGACGCCGCCAGCGGCCAGAGCCTGGGGAGGGCGTGAGATGGCCGCCACCGATGACGGCTATGTGCGGCCCGCGCGCGAGGCGCCGGTGAGCAGCAGCGACCGCGGCGACCGGCTGCTCGAGGCCGCGATGGCGGTGGTCGAATGGCCCTTCACCCGGCTGCAGCGCCTGATCGGCCTGCGCCGGATGCCCTGGGTCTTCGTGCTGCCGAACATGGCGCTCTTCACCATCTTCGTGTTCATCCCGGTGCTTCTGGCGATCGGCTATGCCTTCACCGGCGGCACCGAGCTGCTCTTGTGGAACCGGCCCTTCGTCGGTTTCGAGAACTTCTCGCGGCTGCTCAGCTGCGGCAGCTACCTGGACCCGGCCACCTGCGAGCTCGACCTGTTCTGGACCGCGGTCTTCAACACCACCTGGTACACCGCCTTCAATGCCACCGGCACGCTGGTGGTGTCGCTCGTCACCGCGCTGGTGCTGAACCGGCTGACCCGCGGCAAGGCCTTCTTCCGCGCCATCTTCTTCTACCCGGTGCTGCTGTCGCCGGTGGTGGTCGCGCTGGTCTGGAAATGGTTCCTGGCGCGCAACGGGCTGCTGAACGCGGTCTTCGCCGACCTGATGGGCGAGCGGACGATCTTCCTTCTCGAAGTGCTCTGGTCGCGCTTCTGGGTGGTCTATGTCTCGATCTGGTTCCACATGGGCTTCTACACGCTCATCATCCTCGCCGGCCTCCAGGCGATCCCGCGCGACATCTACGAGGCCGCGCTGATCGACGGAACCACGCGCTGGCGGCAGTTCTGGCGGCTGACGCTGCCCCTGCTGATGCCGAACCTGCTGGTGGTGCTGGTGCTGCTCCTGATCCGCTCGGTGCAGGTCTTCGACGAGGCCTGGGTGCTGACCGATGGCGGCGGGCCGGGCACGGCCAACACCTTCGTCGTCCAGTTCATCTACGAGACCGCCTTTGCCACCGATGTCCGGCTCTACGGGCTCGCCTCCGCCGCCTCGGTGCTGATGGGGCTGGCGCTTCTCGTCCTCACGCTGGTCCAGCTCTGGCTCGGCAAGAAAGCGGAGAATTGACATGCTCGGTTTCCTGACCCGCACCCGCGGCAAGAGCCGCATGGACGTCACCGACATCCTCGCCTGGGCCTGGCTGATCCTCGGCACGCTGGTGATCGCCATCCCGATCGGCTGGGCGTTCCTGTCCTCCTTCAAGCCGGAAGCGGAGATCAACAGCTTCCCGCCGACGCTCCTGCCGCGCGCCGCCGAGGAACTGGCGATCGACGGCTATGACGAACCGCTGCCGGCCTATGCCTGGACCGACGAACAGGGCGAGACCCGCACCGTCGGGCTGGTCCGCCGCATCGGGCTGAAGGCGACGGTCGTCGATCCGGCAAGCCCGGGCGAGCGGCTGAGCGTCGATGCAAGCGCGATCGAGAAGCAGACCGTGCTGCGCCCGGAATGGTCGAACTACACCGACCCGCTGGAGCGCTTCGCCTTCCTCACCTACCTGAAGAACTCGGTCTTCGTGACCACGGTGGCGACGATCCTGACGCTGGTGCTGAACTCGATGGCGGCCTTCGCCCTGTCGAAATACCGCTTCCGCGGCTCGACCACGATCTTCGTGCTGATGCTCTCCACCCTGATGCTGCCGCTGTCGGTGATCATGGTCCCGGCCTTCATGGTCGTGGTGGGGCTGAACCTGGCCGACAATCTCTGGGGGGTGATCTTCTCCACCGTGGCGACGCCCACGGGCGTGTTCCTGCTGCGGCAGTACATGCTGACCATCCCCGACGACCTGATCGAGGCGGCGCGGGTGGATGCGGCCAGCGAGTTCCGCATCTACTGGCGGATCATCCTGCCGCTCTCGGCGCCTGCGCTGGCGGTTCTGGCGATCTTCTCGGTGATCTGGCGCTGGAACGACTTCCTGTGGCCGCTCATCGTGCTGTCGAGCCCCGAGAACTATACTCTGCAGCTCGGCCTCAACGCCTTCCAGGGACAGTTCACGGTGCAATGGCACTACATCCTGTCGATGACCGTTGTCGCGCTGCTGCCGGTGACCCTTATATTCCTCTTCCTGCAGAGGTACATAACCGAAGGGGTTGCCAGTTCCGGAGTGAAATGACGTGAGCCTGAAGAACATCGCCCAGGCGGCCGGGGTATCGGTCAGCACGGTCAGCCGGGCGCTGCAGGGCAGTTCCCGGATCTCCGAGGAGAAGCGCCGCGAGATCCTCGAGATCGCCCGGTCGCAGGGCTATATCGACACCCGCGTGCGCAAGGCCACCCAGGCGGGGCTGCACTCCATCGTCCTGGCGATGCCAGAGGCGATGCTGCAGCCCTCCGAGACCAACTTCACCTCCTGGCGCATCCTGGAAAAGCTGCGCTCGGAATGCGCGGAGCGGGGCATCCGGGTCGATCCGGTCCTCTGCCCGGGCGACCGGCTGGACCCGGACCGGGTGATGGCAGGGATCGCCGCCTCGGATGCCGAGGCCGTGGTCGTCCATTTCGACGAGAACCCCGCGCTGATCGGGCGGCTTGCCGACGAAGGGCGCCCTGCGGTCCTGCTTTTCGGGCTCGATCCCAGCTCGCGGATCAGTTCGGTCGGCATCGGCAACACCTATTCCACGGCGCTCGGGGTGCAGCATCTGCTGGATCTGGGGCATCGTGACATCCTGCTGCTGTCCTGGCCGGGGCGCTTCACCATCCGGCGGCGCGAGGCCGGGTTCCGCGAGGCGATGCGCGAGGCCGGGGCCGCCGATCCCGGCACGCGCATCCTGCGGCTGTCGGGCTTCGCGCCGGAGATCGTCGACCGCGAATTCGGCGCCTGGCTGGAGGCGCAGGGCGGGCGGCTGCCGGTGACCGCGATCCTCTGCCTGTCCGACAACATCGCGATCCGCGCCATGCACTGCCTTGCCCGGGCGGGATTCGACGTGCCGGGTGATGTCTCGGTGATGGGTTTCGACGACAGTTTCGCGGGCCAGATGTCGAAGCCGCCGCTGACCTCGATCCGGCCGCCGCTCGACGACATCGCGGTCACGGCGCTGGAGGAGCTGGAACTGTCGCTGCGCCGCCCGGGCAGCCATCTGGCGCGGCGGATCGAACTGGGCTGCCAGATCAGCCTGCGCGACAGCTGCGCGGCCCCGCCGGTCCGCCGGGCCTGACGCAGCGGGCTCCGTGCCGGCGGGTGGCGGCGCCATCGGCGGCCTGGCGCTGCGTACCGGCGAGAGTTCAGGGTTCGGGCAGGCGTCCGGCAGCCTTCGGACCGTTTGGCGGCCGGGCCCGCCTCATGCGGGTTGCCCGCCAGGCAGGGTCCGCCGCGCTCTGCACACTCCCGCGCAAGTCCCGGAAGATCCTGCCTGCGCGGCGCTTTTCATTGACCGGAAATCTGAACAATCTTGCGAAAATTGCAATGATCGAGAAGGAAATCGGGAAGAACGCGGTTCGCAATGCGCCGAGCCTGCCCGCAAGCAGCAGCATGGCGGCGGTCGCGCCGATGCCGTTGCCCCAGGTGTTCCGGAGTCTGGCCGGCGGCTTCTTGCTGGCCATCGCCATCGCCATCGCCAGCGCACCGCGGCCGGCCGGGGGCACGAACCGCCTGACCAGCAGGGGTATCGCCAGCGCGGACAGCGGCCGGGCGGTCCAGCACATGTCGCCTGTCCAGAGGGGCGTGCCGATATTGCCGATGGTGCCGTTGAGAGCATGGCAGATCCCGGTCGCGCTGCGTCTGGATGATCCCGCGGCTTCCGGGGCTGGTCCGGTGCCCATCGCCATCTCCTGCCGGATTGCGTAGCCGCTGAACGTGCCGAGCCGGAAGGAGCCGATCGCGGAGGGCTTCAGGCGCATGCCCGGCATGAATTCGCGGCCCGTCCTGCCGCGCGAGTTGCGGACGCTGGCCATGTCGGCCAGCGCTGGCTAGGCGATCCTCCGGCACCAGTGGAAGAACCGGAAGCCGCGCTGCCGGGCAACGCCCTTCGGGCCGACGGCCGTCCGGAAGCCCGCCGGGACGAAGTTCCAGACGGGCCTGCTGTACTAGGAAGACAGGATATCGCCGTTTGTCTCCAATTTATCCGCCGGATGGCATGACCAGACCACCGAAGGCGATGTGGAAGACCATCCCTTTGGCGGGCAAGTGATCAGGCGCGGCAGCAGCGGCCTGGCCCGGAGCTTCGGCGGTGTCGCCTCGTCACAGGGCATGACGGTGGCGCTGATGGGGTGGCCGTTTCGGCACGGCCGAGGCCTTCGCGGCGTCCTGCGGGAAAAAGCTTGGCCGTGTATCGGGCCGGGGCGGCGCGGCAGCGGGACGCCATCCGGCTTATGGCGGACCATCCCGGTCACCCGAAGACCGACGCACAGATGGCGTCGCGCTCGGCCGATCGCTGCGAAGCCTCGGCCGGATGGTCCGGGGCGAACGCGGCAAGAGCGCCCGCTGCTGCACCCGGATGCTGCGCCTGGCCCGGGCGTGCGAGCTGGCCACCGCGGCCGGACTCCCGCTCACGGAGATCGCCTCGCGCTGCGGCTGCGCCGATGCCGCCGCCTTGAGCAGGGCACTGCGCCGCCCCGTCGCTGCCAAGCCGCGGATGCCGCCCGGGAATTGACGGAATTGCCCGGCGGCCCGAAGACCTGCCGCCGACGACGCGGTGCGAATGGCCCTGTCCAATGCCAAGCAGGGTCGCCGCCACGCCCTGAACCGCCGCCGCAATCACAATGGCGCTCCGTTTCACTGCGCTGCTTCAACTCCGCTTCAGGCCGAAGAGCGGGACGGAGCCCCCGGACTCCATGCCGGCGCCTCCGGCTGGGAAGGGCCGGGGCAAGCTTTGTGCTCCGGACGAGGCGGCAGCCCTTTCCGGATCGCAGCGGGTCAGCACCTGCCGCGCTCCGTGCCTCCGGCGCGCCGTGCGGATGGCGCCCCGGGCAGTCCGCGTCCGCATGGCCCAAGGACGGCTGCACGGCCCGCCCCCGTCCCTCTATCTATCGGTCCGCAGAGCGGCAGCAGCGCAGCGCCACGTCCGGGTCGCGCGCTTCCTCCGCTTGGCGCCCGATCTTGCGGCGGGTGCGGCCCGATCGGACCGGCCCGGGAAAATGGCGGGTCGGGCAAGGTTGCATGCCGTGCGCATCGCCCATAAGCGTGAAGGGCCGCGGTCCGAGGGCCGCCCGCATTCCTGCAAGGAGCCCCGATGTCCTTCGCCCCCGATGCGTTCCGCCATCACCCCGGCCTCGCCGGCAAGATCCGCGATCCCGGCGACAGTTTCTTCCGCAATCTCGATCTGGCGGAAATCGACCGGATCTGGGCGGAAGCCGGAATGACGGAGAATCCGCGCTACAGCGACGAGGCCCGCGAAGCGATGCGGCGCCAGACGCTGGCGCCTTGGAGCGGCAGGGATCTCTGGGTCTTCGCCTACGGTTCGCTGATGTGGGACCCGGCGGTATATTTCGCGGAGGTGCGCCGGGCGCGGCTCCCGGGCTACCGGCGCAGCTTCTGCCTGGTCGACCGCTCCGGCGGGCGGGGCTCCGCGGAAGCCCCGGGCCTGATGGCGGCGCTCGACCACGGTCCCGCCTGCGACGGGCTGGCCTTCCGGCTCGCTGCCGGCAGCGCAGACCGCGAGTCCGAGGTGATCTGGCGGCGGGAGATGATGGCGCCCTGCTACATGGCGGTCTTCGCGCCGGTGGAAACCGCGCATGGGCCGGTCGAGGCCCTGTGCTTTGTCGCCGATCCCGAGGCCGACATGATCGATACGGAGATCAGCCGCGCGGATCAAGTCCGCTACCTTGCCACCGGCAGGGGGCGCCTGGGGACCAGCCGCGAGTACCTGGTCAACATCATCGAGGGCTGCCGCGAACTGCGCATCGACGATCCGGAGCTGGATGCGCTTCTGGCCGAGGTGGACGGGTGGAGCGAACCGGACGATGCCCTGTCGGCAAAGGCGAAGCGCGGCTGATCATCGGCGGGAACGCGGGACGGACTGCGTCCGGCGCCGTGCCGGGCAGGCGTGCCGGCGGCGCGTCGATGCTTGCCCCCCAGCCCGCGAGGCCGCAGCCGAACCGGAAGCGCCGGACAGCCGCCTAGCTGCCCGGGCGGGGCCGCGGCAGACAGGCCCAATCTTGCATTCCGCGGGCGTTTCGCGGGATACGGCGGCCAGACAGCTTCCCTTGGGCGGACCATTTCAAAGCGAAAGCCACAATGCCTCAGACCGACCATCTCAAGACCGATTGCTCGAAATGCGCAGCCCTGTGCTGCCTCGCTCTGGCCTTCGACAAGGGAGAGGATTTCGCATTCGACAAGAACCCCGGCGAACCTTGCCGGAACTTGTCGGGGCACAGTTGCACGATCCACGGCAAGCTGGCTCGGGAAGGCTTTCCGGGCTGCGTCGCCTATGATTGCCTGGGTGCCGGCAACCGCGTCGTCCAGGAGGTCTTCGGCGGCCGGTCCTGGCAGCAGGATGCGCGCCTGACGCGGCCGATGATGGAGGCCTTCTCGGGGATGCGGGAAGTCCACAAGCGCATCGACTTGCTGCGCGCCGCCGAGGTTCTGCCGCTGGAGCCGCATGACGACCGGACGCGCCTGGACTTCCTCGGCCGCCTCGAGCGGCACCGCTGGAGCGGGCAGGAGCTCAATGACTTCGAGGTGGGCCTGGCGCTGGAGATCGACATCTTCTTCCACGGGATCAGGAAATACGTGCCCGCGCACCTGTCCGGCGCATGGTGACCCCCTGAGCTGAGCGCGCAGGACTGCGCTGTCCGGCCCGCCGCGGACAGTTCATTCCCCGGCGCGCTGCCGCAGGGACCTGTCGTCCGGCGAGTGCCGAAACCGGCCGCTTCGTCAGATTCGCCAATGGGGCTCCGCCGCGGCGCCGCTAGTCCGCGTCGCTCGGCAGGCTGTTGCAGGCACCTCGGGCGCGGTGCCGTGGCAAGCGGCCGGACAGGTCCGCGAGGGGGGGGGGAGAGGCAGCTTCTGTCGCGCGGCCCAAGGCCTTGAAGCCCGACGGGTTATCGGCACCGGGGCCAGTCCTCCGCGCCGTCGCAAGGTTGTCGGCTCCCCATTCTCCACATTCGCCGACGCCGTGCGCATCGATCAGCATCAAGGCCGGAGTGCCCTCCTCGCCGCCACTGTTCCTGAACTTGGCCGGGGTGTCGCTCCGCTGCCGGGAGGGCACGATGCAGAAGATCATGTCAGGGCTGGGAACGGCGCTGCTTTTTGCCGGAGCCAGCGCCGCGCAGGATGCCGCGGTCCGAGGGACCGGCTCTGCGGTTTCCCGGAATGAATTTTCTCCAGAGGCGCAGCGATATTCTCCCTATTCCGGGCAGGATTTGCCCCACCGGGTCTTCCGGGGCGACCCGCACTTGCACAGGTCTTGCTCGTGGGACGCAGATCTCGTGGGTGGCCCCCTCGGCGCCGATGACGCCTCGCACTTGGCACGTGGCGAGCTTCGGAGTGCGCGCCAAGCTGGTCCGCCCGTTGGATTGGAGGGTGGCTGCGGATCATGCCGGAAGCTTCGGCGTCGTGCAGATGCTGGACCGCGCCGCCCCCGAGATTCCGGGCACGGAAGTCGGGAGGAGCACCCACGATTTCTGCCGGGCCGGAGAAATTTGCCGCGCTTCCGAACACTGGGGCTTCAGTGCCATCATTGGCGGCAACGGCCCTCTGGATGATCCCGAACTCGCCCGGCCGGTCCGGGAAGAGATCGTCGGCTGCGCAGACATGCTCAACGATTCGGGCGTGCTTGCCGGCTTCACCGGCGACCGCGTCCGGAGCAGGATCGAGGCGAAGATGCTGTGCCTCAAGCCTCTCGGCGAATGTAACGCCTCATTGGAGCCCGGCTGCCAGACCGCAGGGCGCCACATCCGCATCATTCGCGGCCGTGCTTGGACCAATGGCACTGGCAGCTCGTCCATGAACCGGCCCGGCGTCCCCGGCACCGAACGCGTTGGCTGATCTGACATGGGGAGGGGCAGCACATCAGGCAGCAGACTTCCGCAGCGATGCCGTCGCGCTGGCAAGGGGCGGGCGGCCCTTGGATGCGGCGGCGGCGCGGGACGCGCTTGCGCCGGTCGTCGAAGAGGACGGCCGCATTCCCGCGCAGGTCCGGGACAACGTGACGGTGCCGCAATCCGGAACCCGTCCGGCCATGCGGGAGGACCGGGACGGCGTCTCCGCCCGGGCCGAAGCGCTGTGCCCGGCGGCGGACGGACCGGAGACCGCGGACGGCGCGGCGGGATCTCGGCGTTGCCTGCGAGTCCTGGCACAGCGTCAGCCGGGAATGATTGCATCGCGGCCTTGACCTTCCAGCTGCTGGAACTCCCATCTCCCGGGAAACACCCGGTCCAGCGCGCAGGAGGCGGCCATGCCCCACGATCACTCCCATGCTCCCGCAGTCATCCGCGATCCCGTCTGCGGCATGACCGTCGATCCGGATGCGGGCAAGCCAGAGGCCCAACATGGCGGGCACCGCTACCATTTCTGCTCCGAGGGATGCCGGGAGAAGTTCCTGGCCGCCCCGGACGACTACCTGACCTCGACCGATCCGGTCTGCGGCATGGAGGTCGACCGCTCGACGGCGCAGCACATGCTGAAGCATGACGGGCAGCGGCACTATTTCTGCTCGGAAAAATGCCGCTCGAAATTCGAGGCCGATCCGGTGGCCTATGCCGATGGGCGTCCCGCCCCGGAGCCGATGCCCGCGGGCACGATCTATACCTGCCCGATGCATCCCGAGATCCGGCAGGACCATCCCGGCGACTGCCCCAAATGCGGCATGGCGCTGGAGCCCGAGACGCCCTCGGCCGATAGCGGCCCGAACCCGGAATACGTCGATTTCCGGCGCCGGCTGGCGATCGCCGCGCCCTTGGCGGCGGCGGTCTTCGTGCTGGAGATGGGTGCCCATCTGGGCATTCCCTTCGCCGACTGGATCGGGCACCGTGCCTTCGGCTGGGTGCAGTTCCTGCTGGCCACGCCGGTCGTGTGGATCTGCCGGCCGTTCTTCAAGCGGGGCTGGGCCTCCATCGTGAACCGCTCTCCCAACATGTGGACGCTGATCGCGCTCGGCACCGGAGCGGCCTACCTGTTCTCGGTGGTCTCGCTGGTCGCTCCGGGGCTGTTCCCGGCGGCGATGCGCGACGGCATGGGCATGGCGCCGGTCTATTTCGAGGCGGCGGCGGTCATCCTCGTCCTCGTGCTGGTCGGCCAGGTGATGGAACTGGCAGCGCGCGAGCGCACCGGAGACGCGATCCGCGCGCTCCTCGACCTCGCGCCCAAGACCGCGCGCCGGGTGACGGAGGCCGGCGAAGAGGATGTGCCGCTCGACGAGGTCGCCGCGGGCGATCTCCTGCGCGTGCGTCCGGGCGAAAGCGTGCCGGTCGACGGCACGGTGACCGAGGGCCGTTCGGCCGTGGACGAGAGCATGATCACGGGCGAGCCGGTGCCGGTCGAGAAGACGGAAGGCGAGCCCGTCACCGGCGGCACGCTGAACAAGTCGGGCAGCTTCGTGATGCGTGCCGAAAGCGTCGGCGCCGAGACGACCCTGTCGCGCATTGTCGGCATGGTCTCTAAGGCGCAGCGCTCGCGCGCTCCGATCCAGGCGGTGGCGGACCGGGTGGCGTCGTATTTCGTGCCCGCCGTAGTGGCCGTGGCGGTGCTGGCCTTCCTGGCCTGGGCGCTTTTCGGCCCGTCCCCGGCGCTCAGCTATGCCTTCGTCGCCGCCGTGTCCGTGCTGATCATCGCCTGCCCCTGCGCGCTCGGCCTCGCCACGCCGATGTCGATCATGGTGGCGACGGGGCGCGGCGCGCAGGCCGGCGTGCTAATCCGCGATGCCGAGGCGCTGGAGCGGTTCTCCAAGGTGGACGTGCTGGTCGTCGACAAGACGGGCACCTTGACCGAGGGCAAGCCGGCTTTGACCGACACGGTTCCGGCGGAGGGCATCGAGGCAGGCGAGCTGCTGTCGCTGGCCGCCGCTCTCGAGCGCGGCTCCGAGCATCCGCTGGCCGAGGCGATCCTCGCGGGCGCGCGCGAGGCGGACGCCGAGGAGCTCTCCGCCGACGGGTTCGAGGCGGTCACCGGCAAGGGCGTCACCGGCACGGTCGGCGGCCGGCGCGTGGCGCTCGGCAATGCCGCGCTGATGGCGGATGAAGGTGCCGGGACCGCCGCGCTGGAAGCGGAAGCCGGGAAGCTGCAGGGCGAGGGCAAGACCGCGATGTTCGTCGCCGTCGACGGCCGCGCCGCAGGGATCGTCGCGGTGGCCGACCGCATCAAGGAAACGACGCCGGAGGCGATCCGCGCTCTGCACGAGGCCGGGCTGCGCATCGTCATGGCAACCGGCGACGCCGAGGCGACGGCCCGGGCAGTGGCCCGCGAGCTCGGCATCGACGAGGTCCATGCCGGGGTCAGCCCGGAGGACAAGCATGCGCTGGTGGAGCGGCTGCAGGCAGACGGGCTGTCGGTGGCGATGGCCGGGGACGGCGTGAACGATGCGCCTGCGCTGGCCGCCGCGGATGTCGGCATCGCCATGGGCACCGGGGCGGACGTCGCGATGGAAAGCGCGGGCATTACGCTGGTCAAGGGCGATCTCGGCGGCATCCTGCGGGCGCGCAGGCTGGCCGAGGCGGCGATGGCGAACATCCGCCAGAACCTGTTCTTCGCCTTCGTCTACAACTCTGCGGGCGTGCCGCTGGCCGCGGGGCTTCTCTATCCGCTCTTCGGCGTGCTGCTGTCGCCGGTGGTGGCCGCGGCGGCGATGAGCCTGTCCTCGGTCTCGGTGATCGGCAACGCCCTGCGCCTGCGCGCGGCCAAGCTGTGACCGGGCCTCAACCCAGGCGGGCATGCCGGGAATGTGATCCGGCAGCCGCGCGGAAGGGCGTATGACAGCGCCATGACCCGGCTCGTCCTCCGCCTTCTCGTCCTGTCGCTCGCCGTCCTTTGGACCGCGCTGCCCTCCGGGCAGGCGCATGCGGCGGGCATGGGGGCGGCCTGCTGCGATCCGCCCGCCGCGATGCAGATGCAGGCCGCTCCGGCGGTTCCGATGCATCACGGCATGGTCTGCATGTCCCACTGCCTTCCGGCCGACAGGCTGCCCGATGCCAGCCCGGCGGGAGCCGGGGGCCGCGTGTCGCGCTTCGCGCCGCGCCCGGCCGACCTGTCGCTGGTCTCGCGCGCCATCGCGCCCTCCACGCCGCCCCCCCGGATCTGACCTGCGCGGGATCCGCTCCCGCAGCTTCCTCCTCCTCCCCATTTCCCAGGAGATCGTCATGATCCGCCTTACCCGCCGCGGCTTCCTTGCCGCATCCGCCGCCATGTCCGCCTCGCAGCTGCTGCCCGCCCGCGCGCGCGCTGCCGCGGACACGCTGTCCCTCGCCGCCGGAACCCGCACCATCGAGGTCAAGGGCCGCGCCGCCACCGTCTTCGGGCTCCGGAACGGTTCGGGCGGCCAGGGACTGGTCCTCGATCCCGGCCAGCGCTTCCGCGTCGAGCTTGCCAACACGCTGGACACCGAGACCATCATCCACTGGCACGGCCAGATCCCGCCGAATGCCCAGGACGGCGCGCCCAACACCAATCCGATGCTCCGTCCGGGCGACCGGCGCGGCTACGACTTCGCGCCGCGTCCGGGCACCTTCTGGATGCACAGCCACATCCCGCAGCAGGAAATCGCGATGCTCGCAGCGCCGCTGATCGTGCGCAGCGCCGCGGATGCTGCCGCGGACCGCCAGGAGGTGACGATGTTCCTGCACGATTTCAGCTTCCTGGCGCCGGAGGAGGTGCTGGCCGAGGTCTCGGGCGGCGGGCAGCACGGGGAGAACGCCCCCGCGGCGGGAACGATGCAGCACCAGATGCCGGGCATGGCCATGGCCCCGGCCATGCCGCAGACCGGGGCGATGCCGGGAATGGACGGCATGGCGATGGACCTGAACGATTTCGACTTCGACGCCTATCTCGCCAATGACCGCACGCTCGACGATCCCGATGTCGTCGCGGTGGAGCGGGGCGGCCGCGTGCGGCTGCGGATCGTCAATGCCTCGTCGATGACCTCCTACTGGATCGACACCGGCAGCCTGGCCGGCCGCCTCGTGGCGGTGGACGGCGATCCGGTCCTGCCGCTGGGGGGCAGCCGTTTCCCGGTCGCGCCCGCACAGCGGCTGGAGGTCGATCTCGACCTGCCCGCGGACGGCGCCGCGCGCCCCGTGCTGGCGCTGCGGGAGGGCGCGCGCGAGCGCACCGGGATCGTCCTTGCCCCACCCGGCAGCACCGTGCCGCGGCTGTCGTCCCTGGCGGAAGGGACCGCGCCGCCGGTGGCGGGGGACATGCGGATGGAGGCCGCCCTGCGCGCCGCTGCGCCGCTGGTCCCGGGGGCGCCGGAGCAGCGCCGCGTCGTGACGCTCGGCGGGACGATGGACCCCTATGTCTGGACGATCGACGGTGAGGTCTGGGACGGGCATGTTCCGGTCGGCGTCACGCATGGCGCGCGGGTCGAGATGGAGTTCCGCAACATGTCGATGATGGCCCATCCGATGCACCTGCACGGCCATGCTTTCCAGGTGGCGGCAATCGGCGGCAAGGCGCTGGCCGGGGCGATGCGCGACACGGTTCTCGTTCCGGCGATGGGCTCTGTCACGGTGGCCTTCGATGCCGGGGAGGCGGCGCGCTGGATGCTGCACTGCCACCAGATGGGGCATCTGGCGAGCGGCATGATGACCGAGCTCGAAGTCCGCGCGCTCGCATGAGCCACGGCCGCCGCCCGTGCAATGCCGGGGACGGGCGGCGGCCAAGGGCTGGCAGCGCCGGGACGGAAAGCAGCAGGGCAAGAGGATCGTTGCGCGCCGCACGCCGTGGATTTGCCCGCGGCAGCCAGGCCCGGAGAGCCGCGGGCACCTGATGGATCCTCGGGACCGGCAGGATGTCCGGGCCGCGTCCGCCGCCCATGGTCCCCGGCTTTTCGGCCGCTTCCGCCGCCCGGCCGGTCCGCCGCAGCATCGGCTGTCGTTGCCAGGCGCCTTGACGGCAATGGCGTCGGCACCGGAAAAGCGCCGCCCGGACGGCGCTGCCGATGTGCCGAAGCGGTGTCTCCGCCCCGGTCCGGCCTGCCCGGGCGACAGTCCAGTGGGCATCCGGGTCAGTCTTCCTCGCGGAACTCCGCATGGCATGCGTTGCACATCGCCGCCACGTGCCAGGCCGCGGAGACCGGGCCGCCGCTTCCCATCATGCCGCCGCCCTGCATCATCCCGGGCCCCATGACCGCATCTTCCCAACTCACGGGAAGCTTGCCGCGGGGCTGGCCGTCCGCCTGGGCCGCCAGTTCTCGCGACCAGTCGCCGAGCGCGGAGGCGTAGTGCTCGAATGCGGGGAAATCCCGCCAGATCTCCGCCTTCGCCTCGCTCGGCGCGCCGGACGATCCCTCCGGGAACAGGGCCGTCATATGGGTGCCGGCCTTCGAGGAAATCTCTTCCGCCGCGCGCCGCACCGCTGCGGGATCATAGGCCAGCTCTCCGTGCATCATCGCGAAGATCCGGTCGGCCAGCTCGTCGAAACGCTCCATCAGCTCCATGCGCTCCCCGACGACGCCCGTGGCGTTCTCATGCGCAGCTGCAGCGGCGCCGGCCGCCGCGAGAACCAGCACAGTCAGTGACAGTTTCATGATTCTTCTCCTCAGTGGCGCGTTTCCGTCCCCAGCATGCGCCACCGGCGCGCCGCTGTCACTCGGGGGGCGGTCCGGCCCCGGCAGGCGGGACATGCAGGCCACGCCATCCTCCGCATGTTCCGGGAACCGTGCCGGCAGGGGCCTGCATCGGCACGCAAGGCGCGGAAGCGGTATCAAGGCACCTGTGCGCCGCCGCCGGGCAGGGTGCCCCTACCGGATTGCGTTGTGCTCCCGCCGCATACGTGCGAACCCGGGGGAGTGCCGGGACGGTCCGCGGCAGCGGGGACATGCCCGGCAAGGCCCTGCGCGACCGGCAATGCCGCACGGCCGCGACACGAAACGCGCGCGACCTCTTCTCAGGATCAGGGCAACCGCCCTTGCCAGAAGGCTGAAGATGAAAGACTCCAGGCTCCGCATCAAGCTCGGCTGCCGGTTCGGTTTCGACCTTCCCCAGCCGACCCCGATGATCGTCCTGCTCAACGTGCACTTTTCGCGCGTCAGCGATCTCGAGCATCCCGACCACCTGATCACCTCGCCCTCGGTGCCGCTCTCCGCCTATCGCGACATGTTCGGAAACTGGTGCACCCGGATGACCGCGCCGGCCGGCGCCTTCTCCGTCGGCACCTCCGCCGTCATCGCCGACAGCGGCCTGCCGGATGCCGTGCCTCCCGCCGTGACTTCGGACCGCGTGGAGTCGCTGCCGGATGACGTGCTCGTCTTCCTCCTGGCCAGCCGCTACTGCGAGAGCGATCTGCTGCAGGACACGGCCTGGTCGCTGTTCGGCGCCGTCCCGCCGGGGGGCGCGCGCGTGCAGGCGATCTGCGACTATGTCCACAGCCATATCCGCTTCGACTATCTCGCCGCGCGCGCGTCGCGCAGCGCCGCCGAAGCCCATGCGGAAGGGACCGGGGTCTGCCGCGACTTCGCCCATCTGGCCATCGCCTTCTGCCGCGCGATGAACATCCCCGCGCGCTACTGCACCGGCTATCTGGGGGATATCGGCACGCCGAAGCCCTGGCCGCCGGGCGATTTCGCCGCCTGGATGGAGGTCTGGCTGGACGGGCAGTGGTGGACCTTCGACCCGCGCAACAACGCACGCAGGATCGGCCGGGTGCTGGTGGCGCGGGGCCGGGATGCCACCGACGTGCCGATGGTGCATTCCTTCGGACCCAGCACGCTGAGCGGGTTCGAAGTCTGGTGCGACGAGATCGTCTGACCATGCCCGGCGCCATTCCGGCCGCCCGGGATGGCCCGGCCCGGGCCGGCGCGCCGGGACCGGCTGACCGCCTCAGCGCGCCTTGCGGGCGAGCCGGTCCTTTTCCGCCGTCAGCAGCGATTCGACCTCGGCCATCGCTTCTGCAGCCGGGAGCCCCGCAGGCACGGCCGGCAGATAGGACAGCGTCACCGTTCCCGCGGCCTTGACGTTCCGGCGCCAGAAGCAGCCGGCATTGTGGGCCACCGGAACGACCGGAATCCCGAGCTTGCGGTAGAGCGCGATCAGCCCGGGCTGGAACTTGCAGCTGTCGCCGACATCCGTCCGCGTGCCTTCCGGGAAAATCAGGATCGACCTGCCCGCGGCGACCTCGCGGCGGGCCTCGGTGATCATCGCCGCCAGGGCGCGGCCGCCCGCGCCGCGGTCCACCAGGATCATCGGCGCGTTGCCGAGATACCATCCGAACACCGGGATGCGGCGCAGCTCGTGCTTGGCGACCATGCAGATTTCCGGGACGAGGCGGTTGAAGGCCAGCGTCTCCCAGGTCGACTGGTGGTTGGCGACATAGATGCAGGGCCCGCCGGGATGCTTGTTCTCCAGCCCCTCCTCGCGGAAGCGCAGCCCCAGAACGGCGCGCATCAGCGCGAAGGTGCCGTCGGTCCAGACCCGGATTGCCGCGCGGGTCAGGGCGGGACGCCGCAGCAGGGCCAGGCCCGGGATCAGCAGGCCGAGGACCAGCGTCCAGAGGGCGAAAAGCCCGTCGAACAGGGCCGATCGGGCGCGCGCCGGGACCGGGCGTCCGGTGCCGCGGGACTGCGGGAGGGCTGCCTCGCGAACGGATGCGTCAGGCATCGAAGCGCGGCCCCTGCTGGGTCAGGGACGTGAACCCGGCGGTCCGTGCCGCCGACAGGAAGGCGCTGCGCGCGCTGCCGACCGAGCACATGCATTCCGCCGCTTCGTCGAGCCGGCCGAGGGCCCTCTGCCGGGCGTCGTCCGAAACCGGCCATTTCCGGCGCAGCCAGTACTGTGCCTGCTCGATCGTGCTGATCCTGATCCGGTCGCCGTCGGGGGACAGGGCGAGCAGCATCGGATCGCCCCAGTAGATATCCATCAAATTATGCGTTCTTTCGTTGTTTGGGTTCCGCTGCCGGGCGCCGGAGCGCGGCTGGCTGTGCGGGCGGCCGTGTCTTCCGTGTCCGGAAGGCCGCCATGTCGGGAAGATTGTCCCGCAGCTGCGGCTGCGGCGGTGCCGTCCGGCCGGAGCGCCGGGGCGGCAGCGGGTGCCGACCGCCGGCTTGGCGGCCCTGGCAGTGTCGCGGGCCTGCCTTCCGGCGCGAAGCATCGCGGCCAGTGCCGCGCGTGTCTCCGCCTGCCGGTGCAGGCCGGGATCCGCTTTGCTGTCCCGCAGCCTGTCCCCGACCGGAGCGGTCGGGGACAGGCTGGCTGTCATGTCCTTGCGGGCCATCCGGCGGATGCCGGAAATGTCCCGGACGCGCGGGCGCCGGGACATGCCTGGCCGTGCTTATGCAAGCGCCAGATTCTTTGCGTTCTCGCGCCCGTCGCGGCCGGTCTCGACCTCGTAGGTCACGGCCTGGCCGTCATTGAGGCTGGAAAGCCCGGAGCGTTCCACGGCCGAGATATGGACGAAGATGTCCTTGCCGCCGGTTGCGGGCTCGATGAAGCCGAAGCCTTTGGTGGGGTTGAACCATTTCACGGTGCCATTGGCCATCGTGATGTCTCCTGAAGTTAGTTGCTGCCCGCAGCATGCGGCAGCCCGGCCCGATCAGATCTTGTTGGCAGACTGAAGCCGGTGAAGGAGACAGGTTGCAAAAGGAAAAAACGTAGCATGACACCCCTATACGTTCGGCGCGGATTCCGCAAGAGCGGCTTGCGCCGCCCGTGTCGGCGGCCCGGACTGTATCGGACCCGGACGCCGGCCGCGGATGCAGCTGGCAGCAAACCGCCGGGAGAGGTCTGGCGACATGGCGCGGAATCGGAGGTCGCGGCCGCATGCAGCGGCGTCTTCCCTAGTGATCGAGCGGAGGGCGGCTGCATGTGCGGGAGGGCGGGACGCCGCAGGGACTCCACGGACCAGGTTCAGGTGCGGATGGTCACGCTGCGCGGCCGCGCCAGGCTGTCCCGGAGAAGCGGCGATCGGCGCTGATGGGCGGGGGCGCGAGATGCGGCGCGCCGCTGTCCGGCGGGATTTCCGCGGCCATGGTTCCGGCATCGCCTGCATCCTGACCGGCAAAGGCGCGCCACGGAGGATGGCGGGGCCGCCGCACCGGCAGGCGCCGGGGGAAACGGAGCCCCGGCCCTGAGCGCGCCTCGGCCGGGCTGTCAGCCCTTGCCCGCGGCGGCTGCCTTCAGCGTGGGGCACGGTGCGGGCCGGTGGACGCCTTCGGCATCGGTTTCGGCATGGGAATAGCAGGCCGCCCCGAGGAAATCCTTGGACAGGAAGCGTTCCGCGAAGCGGATGCGGCGGGGCAGGTTTGCCGTCTTCGGAGCGGGACGCAGGAATTCCTTCATGAAGGTGCGCGCCGCAACATGGACATCGCGCGTGCTGCGCAGCCGGTCCAGCATGGATGCGTACCGGGTCTTCAATTCGTAGGAGAGATAGCCGTAGTTGGCCGCGTAGGTCTGCTGCCCGCCATGCGCCTGCGCGAAGCGCCGGAAGGCCTGCTTGCGCGCGCCGCACCATTGCGAATAGCCGTAGCAGCCGCCGTTGATCTCCTGCAGCATGAGGAAATTGCCGGACTCGTGCGCCAGGTTCCCTGCGATTGCCGCGGCGCTTTCGGGCGGCAGCGAGAAGTCGGTCTCCAGATCCTGCATGAGCCGTTCAGGGACGCTCACCGGAATTGCGGCATCGCGGCTTGCTCCGGGCGGCGTGCTGCACGCGGCGAGAAGGGCGAGCAGGGCGGGGCAGCAAAGGCGCGTGATCAGCATGGGCATCCGGTGTGAAGACATGTGCAGGGCGCCGCAGCATCGGCAGCCCGGGGTGCCTAGGCCGCCGGCGGCCGCGGGGCAAACGGGAACATCCGCATCGGCGGGGGTTCGCCGACGGTGCCGCCGCAGTGCCGGTTTCCGCGGCCATGGCGCCGCGGGGAGAGCCTGCCGTGCCGGTTCTCCTTGCCGTCCGCCCGGGCGCTAGGCCAGCTCTTCGCCGCTCAGCCTGACCAGCCGGGCGATCTCCCCGGCCGTGGCGCGCAGATCCGGCAGCAGATCCCGGGTCCGTTCCTGGGTCAGGCGCTGCGGGATGGAGGAGATCGTCACGGCCAGATAGGCCATGCCGCGCGGGTTCGGCACCGGCACGGTCAGCCCCGCGACGCCGACGAAGGTGACGTCCCGCGCCCAGCCCCATCCCTTCGCTCGGACATGCTCCACCTCGTCTCGGAAGCTGTCCGGCGTGGCCGCGCCGAACAGCCCGCGGTCGCGCGCGGCGCGGGCGATGATCGCCTCGGCCTCGTCCTCGGGCATCGCCGCCAGCAGCGACCGGCCGGAATGGCCCGAGACCAGATGCAGCGTCTGGTTGGCCGAGACGACATGGGTGCGGATCGGATAGGCGCCCTCGCAGCGCAGCAGGTAATGGGCGAAATCCCCGGTCCGCATCGCCAGGTAGACCGTATCGCCGCACCGGTCGGCCAGCGACTGGACCACCGGGCGCAACCGTTCCGGGTCCCCGACCGGGCTGGGCGCGCTCAGCCCCATCTCGTAGAAGACCGGGCTTAGGCGGTAGCGCCGGTCTCGGGTGCGCTGGACGAAGGCCTCTTCCACCAGTGTCGAAAGGATGCGGTGGATGGTCGGGCGGCTCAGCCCGGTTTCGCCGGTCAGGTCGATCAGCCGGGCGCCGCGCGGGCCATGCTGGCCGAGGCAGCGCAGAATCATGCAGGTGCGCTCCACCACCTGGCTCTTGCCCGAGCGGTCCTTTCCGTCTTCCATCCTGCCTCCAAAGTCCGACATGCGAACTAATATGCGGTTTTTACCCATGCCAGATGCTTTGATCTTGCGCAACATACAGCCTTTCAAAGATGACGTCCGGAGAAAAGAGTCAATATGCCGGACGTTCCGGCGGGAGGAAGCACATGGAAAAGCGGTTCGAGGGGCAGGTCGCTGTGATCACCGGCGGCGCGCGCGGCATCGGCCGGGCGGTCGCGGAGCGGCTCGCCGCGGAGGGCGCGCGGGTCGCCGTCTGGGATCTGAAGGGGGCCGCGGAGGCGGCGGAGTCCCTGGGCGGCGGCGCGATCGGAGCCGCGGCGGATGTCTCGGACGAGGCCTCGGTGGAGGCGGCGCGCGCGGCGACGGAGGCTGCGTTCGGCCGGATCGACGTGCTGGTCACGGCCGCGGGGATCACCGGTCCGACGCTGCCGGTGCAGGGGCATCCCTACGCGCCCTGGCGGCAGGTCATCGACATCCATCTGGGCGGCGTCTTCCTTTGCGCGCGCTCCGTGCTGGACGGGATGGTGGCGCGCGACTACGGGCGGATCGTGACGGTTGCCTCGGTGGCGGGCAAGGAGGGCAACCCGAACGCCTCCAGCTATTCGGCGGCCAAGGCGGGCATCATCGGCTTCACCAAGTCGCTGGGCAAGGAGCTGGCCGGGACCGGCGTGCGGGCGAACTGCCTGGCGCCGGCGCTGATCGACACGCCGCTGATGGCGCAGCTGCCGCCGGAGCAGGTGGAGTTCTCGCTGTCGAAGATCCCGCAGGGCCGCTTCGGCACGGTCGGGGAATGCGCCGCGATGCTCGCCTTCATCGCCAGCCCGGAATGTTCCTTCTGCTCGGGGGCGGTCTTCGACATGTCCGGAGGGCGGGCGACCTATTGAGTCCGAAATGCGGTCCGTCTGGTCCCGAGCTTCCCGGCCCCGGAATTCCAGGAAAAACTCAAAATAATGAGGAAAAATACCCATCCTTTGGTGTGTCCGAAATGATCTGGGTCAAATCCGGCTGAAGGAAAGCCAAAAAAATTTTCAGAAAGTCCGCATTCCGGACCAACGGCGTTGACCGGACCGGAGCAAAATATCACCTTTGACCGCAGGAGGAACGCTGGTCCCGGACCTGTCCGGGGCGAGCCGTCCGGCCGGGACCGAGAGCCGGCCAATTCAGTGAACAGGGGATCCCGGTTTCCCGCGGAGGTCGTTCCGCGGGGCGGGCGGGATCCGTCCAAGGGAGGACATCATGCGAACACCCCGGAGCCTTCTGGCCTCCGTCCTTGCCCTGTCTGCCGCCGGTGCGGCACAGGCCGATGACGACACGTTCAAGTATGCGATGATCGACCCCTTCTCCGGCCCGGCCGCGGTGGTGACCGAGCGGATCGAGAAGGTGCTGCGCTTTGCCGTCGGCGAGGTGAATGCGGCCGGGGGGCTGAACGGAGAGAAGATCGAGATCCTGACCTTCGACAACAAAATGTCGGCGCAGGAGACCGCGATCCAGGCGCAGAAGGCGATCGACGCCGGGGCGCGCATCCTGCAGACGTCGGTGTCGTCCTCGAACACCTTCGCGCTGGTGGATTTCGTCCGCAAGCACAACCGCCGCAACCCCGAGGACCAGGTGATCGTCTTCGACGGCGCCTCGCACGATCCGGCGATCACCGGCGAGAAATGCAGCTACTACAGCTTTTCCTGGGTGCTCGATGCCGACATGAAGACTGCCGGTCTGGCCGCATACCTGAAGGATCGCCCCGAGATCGCGAAGGTCTACCTGCTGAACGCCGAAGGGTCTTCTGGCCAGACCTCGCGCGCCTCGGTGCTGGAGATGGTGGGGGCCGCGCGTCCGGACATCGAATGGGTCGGCGACGACACCCATCCGCTGCAGAAAATCACCGATTTCACGCCCTACATCGCCAAGATCCGCGCTTCCGGCGCGCAGGCGGTGATCACGTCGGACTGGGGCGCGGACCTGGCGCTGGTGCTGAAGGCTGCAGGCGAGGCCGGGCTCGATGCCGAGTGGTTCACCTATTTCTCCACCGGTCCCGGCGCGCCGACCGCGATGGCGCAATCCGGGCTCGACGGGCTGGTCTATTCGGTCTTCGACGGCGATGCGGGCATTCGGAACGCAGCGCTCGAAGCCCATGAGCAGGCCTTCCGCGACGCGACCGGCGGGCAATCGGCCAGCCCGTTCCCGGGCGACAGTTCGGCCCTGAAGGCGCTGAAGCTTGCCGCCGACAAGGCGGGGTCGAATGACCTGGACAAGCTGATCCCGGCGCTGGAGGGGATGGAATTCACCACGATCTTCGGCGCGCCCGCGGTGGTGCGGCCCGAGGATCACCAGCTGGTCACCCAGATGGCCGTGTCGAAATTCGTGCCGGTCGATGACGGTGCGCTCGACGAGGAAGGCACCGGCTGGGGCTGGCAGAACGTCGCGCTGATCCCGGCGGAAACGATCACGCTGCCCTCGGCCTGCGAGATGGACCGGCCATGAATGTCGCGATGCGCACCGGCGCGGCCCGGCCCATGACGCAATATCCCTGGCGCGAGATCGCCTCCGGCCTCGGCTTCCCCGAAGGCCCTGTCGTCCTGCCGGATGGCAGCGTGCTGGTCTGCGAGATCGAGGCCTGCCGCCTGACCCGCATCCGGCCCGACGGCAGCAGGGAAACCGTCCTCGACATCCCCGGCGCGCCGAACGGCGCGGCCGTGGGCGCGGACGGCGCGCTCTACATCTGCAACAACGGCGACGGCTTCGCCTGGGGGGCGCCCGGCGGCGTCACCCAGCCGGTCGGCGGCAATCCGGGATATTCCGGCGGCCGGATCGAGCGGGTCGACCTTGCCACCGGGGAGATCGCCGAGATCTGCCGCGAGGTGGACGGCCATCCCCTGCTGATGCCGAACGACCTGGCCATCGATCGCGACGGCGGCATCTGGTTTTCCGATCACGGCATGCGCGAACCGCGCAGCTTCGTCCATGGCGGGCTCTATTTTGTCCGCCCGGACGGGACCGGCGCCCGCACCGTCGCCTATCCGGTGACCACGGCAAACGGCGTTGGCCTGTCGCCCGATGGCGGCACGGTCTATTGCGCCGATACCGAGACCGGGCGGCTCCATGCCTGGACGATCACCGGGCCGGGCGAGGTCGCGCCCGCCGATCCGGCCTTTCCCGGCGCGTCGGTTCTGGCGCAGCTGGAAGGGTTCCGCCGCTACGACAGCCTCGCGGTCGAGGCCTGCGGCAATATCTGCGTCGCCGGCCTGACGCCGGGCTGCATCTCGGTGATCTCGCCCGAGGGCCGCGAGGTCGAGACGGTGGAGACGCCCGACCCCTTCACCACCAACCTCGCCTTCGGCGGTCCGGACATGCGCACCGCCTACATCACGCTCTCCGGCAGCGGGCGGCTTATCGCGATGGACTGGCCGCGGCCGGGGCTGGCGCCGAACTTCTCGGGGCTTGCCGCATGAGCATCGACGTCCTCGCCTTTTCCCTGCTCAACGGCACGCTCTACGGGATGCTGCTGTTCCTGCTGGCCTCCGGGCTGACGCTGATCTTCTCGATGATGGGCGTCCTGAACTTCGCCCATGCCAGCTTCTTCATGCTGGGGGCCTATCTGGGCTTCGAATTCTCGCAGGGCCTGGGCTTTTTCCCGGCGCTGATCCTGGCGCCGCTCTGCGTCGGCCTGATCGGGGCGGGGGTCGAACGCTTCGGCCTGCGCCGCGTCCACCGTTTCGGCCATCTGGGCGAGCTTCTCTTCACCTTCGGCCTCGCCTTCGTCATCGAGGAGGCGGTGCAGATGATCTGGGGCCGCAGCCCGCAGGCCTATCCCGTGCCGGCCGCGCTGGATTTCACCGCCTTCGAGATCTTCGGCACCGGCTATCCCGCCTTCCGGCTCTTCATGCTGGCCGTGTCGGCGGCGATCTTCGCCGGCCTGGCGCTGCTTCTCAACCGGACCCGCGTCGGCCTGATCGTGCGCGCCTCGCTGACCCATCCCGAGATGGTCTCGATGCTCGGCCACAACGTGCCGCTCGTCTTCATGTCGGTCTTCGGCGCGGGCTCGGCGCTTGCCGCCCTGGGCGGCGTCATCGCCGGGCCGATCCTCGTCACCCAGCCCTCGATGGCCGCGGGTCTCGGCCCGATCCTCTTCGTGATCGTCGTCGTCGGCGGGCTGGGCTCGCTCGGCGGGGCCTTCGCCGCCTCTCTGATCGTCGGCTTCATCCAGACCTTCGCGGTCGCCATCGATTTCAGCGTGGCCGATGCCTTCGGGCTGATCGGCGTCACGGCCCCACCGGCGGCGCTCGGCGCGCTGCTGCGCGACGTCTGGAACGTCTCGGTCAGCCAGGTCGGGCCGGTGATCCCGTATCTGCTGCTGGTCGCCATGCTGATCTTCCGGCCCATGGGCCTCGCCGGCAAGCGCGCCTGACGCGAAAGGACTGGACCAATGACCGACAACGCGATCAACACCCCTGCGCAGCCGCGCCCGCTGGCGGCAGGGCTCCTCTGGACCGGAGCGGCGCTCCTCCTCCTCGTGGCCCTGCCGCAGGTCTTTCCGGGCCGTGCCGCGGTCTCGACGCTGAACTATCTCGGCACGATGGCGCTGTTTGCGCTGTCCTATAACGTGCTCCTCGGCCGGACCGGGCTCCTGTCGCTGGGCCATGCCACGTTCTTCGGCCTCGGCGGCTTCATCGCCAGCCATGCGGTGCTGGCCATGGCCGATGCCGGCTGGTCCTTCCCGCTGCCGCTGATCCCGGCCATCGGCGGGGCAGGGGCCTTCGCCCTCGGGATCTTCGGCGGCTGGCTTGCCTCCGGCCGCGGCGGCATGCCCTTCGCCATGATCACGCTGGGCCTTGCCGAACTGGTCTTTGCCGCCGCGGCGCTCTTCCCGTCGATCTACGGCTCGGAAGAGGGCATCGGCATCGACCGCATGGATCTGGGCGCGTCCTTCGGCTTGGACTACGCCTCGGCCGCCGACATCTATGCCATCGTCGCCGTCTGGCTGGCCCTCTGTGCAGCCGGGCTGTGGTTCCTCGCGAAGACGCCGCTCGGGCTGCTGATGACCGCAGTGCGCGACAATGCCGAGCGGGTCGAGTTCCTTGGCTTCTCGGCCCGCCGCATCCGCATGAGCGCCTATGCCGTGGCCGCCGGTGTGGCCGGCGTGGCAGGCTCGCTCGCCGCGCTGAACTTCGAGATCATGACCGTGCACGAGCTCGGCGCGGGCACCTCCACGCTGGTCCTGCTGATGACCTATATCGGCGGCACGCGGCATTTCCTCGGCCCGGTTCTGGGTGCGGTGGTGATTGGCCTGATGAAGCTCTGGTTGTCGGACATCAGCCCCGCCTGGATGATGTATTTCGGGCTTCTGTTCGTCTTCGTCGTCATGGCGGCGCCGGGCGGGCTGGCAGGCATCCTCGCCTCCGGCATCGGGCTGGCCCGCTCCGGCACGCTGGGCGCCCAGGCGCATCTGCTGGGGGCCATTGCCGCCGCCGGGGCCATCGCCTTCGCCGGGATCGTGGTGCTGGTGGAACTCGGCTACCGCGCCGGACTGGACGCGGCGCTGGGGCCTGACATCACTGTGCTGGGCCTCGGCCTGAACACGCAATCCGCGGGAAGCTGGGCGCTCGGCACGGTCCTGCTGCTCGTTGGCGCCGCCGCGCTCCGACCGCTCAACGCGCGTCTCGCCGACCTGCGCCACAGCCTCGCCAAGACGGGAGAGACCGCATGACCGCAGCCCTCGACATCCGCGGCCTGAAGAAGGCGTTCGGCCCGGTGGAGATCATCCGCGGCGTCGACCTGGAGGTCCGCAAGGGCGAGCGCCATGCGCTGATCGGCCCGAACGGCGCCGGGAAATCGACGCTCTTCCACCTGATCTCGGGGCGGCTCGCGCCCACGTCCGGGCAGATCCTCTTCGAGGGCCGCGACATTGCCGGGCATGCGCCCGCCGAGATCTGCCGCGCGGGCCTGTCGCGCAGCTTCCAGATCACCAACATCTTCCCCGAGATGACGGTTCTGGAAAACCTGCGCTGCGCTGTCCTGTGGAAGCTCGGCCACCGCTATTCGATCCTTCGGCCCGTCTCGGGGCTTGCCGACGTGGCCGAGGATTGCGCGCGGCTCCTCGACCAGCTGCGGCTGAGCCACCGCCGCGACGCCCGCGCCGACAGCCTGACCTATCCCGAACAGCGGGCGCTTGAACTGGGTCTCGCCGTGGCGTCCGGCGCGCGGACGCTGCTCCTCGATGAGCCGATGGCGGGGATGAGCCATTCCGAGACCGCGCAGGCGCTGCGGTTGATCATGGAAGTGACCGAAGGCCGGACGCTCCTAATGGTCGAGCACGACATGGGCGTGATCTTCGAGATGGCCGACCGGATTTCGGTGCTGGTCTATGGCCAGGTCATCGCCACTGGCACGCCGGAGGAGATCCGCCGCGACCCGGCGGTGAAGGAGGCCTATCTGGGCAGCACGGAGGAAGCGGCATGAAGCCGGAACTGGATATCCGCGCGGAGACGCTCCTGTCGGTGCGCGGGCTGAACGCCTGGTACGGGAAAAGCCACATCCTGCACGGCGTCGAGCTTGAGGTGCGGCAGGGCGAGATCGTCAGCTTGCTGGGCCGGAACGGCGCCGGGCGCTCGACGCTCCTGAAGGCGATCATGGGGGCCGTGACCACGACAGGCGAGGTCGCCATCGGCGGGCGGGCGGTCGCGGGGCGCAAGCCGCACGAGATCGCCCATGCCGGGATCGGCTACGTCCCCGAAAGCCGCGATGTCTTCCCCGCACTGACGGTGAAGGAGAACCTGCGGCTGGGGCTGAAGCCGAAGGGCGAGGGGCGCTGGAGCCTGGAGGACATCTATGAACTCTTCCCGGTGCTGAGGACCCGTGCCGATACGGCGGCCGGGTCGCTGTCGGGCGGCGAGCAGCAGATGCTGACCATCTGCCGGACGCTGATCGGCGATCCGGACCTGATCATGGTGGACGAGCCCACGGAAGGTCTGGCGCCAAAAATGGTGGCGGCGGTGGGCGAGCTGCTGGAGCGGATCGCGGCGCGCGGCGTCTCGATCCTGCTTGTCGAGCAGAAGCTGGTGATCGCCATGGACATCTCGCACCGGGTCTACGTGATGGGCCATGGCGAGATCGTCTTCGAGGGCACGCCCGCCGCGCTTCAGGCCGCACCGGAAATCCGCGCCGAATGGCTGGAGGTGTGAGATGAGCCGACCTGTAGCACTCGTCACCGGCGCCCGGCAGGGGCTTGGCCGCGGCATCGCGCTGGCGCTGGCTGGCGCGGGCTTCGACCTCGCCTGCCTCGACATCGTTGCCGACGAGAAGGCGGAGGCCGTCACCGCCGAACTGGAAGCGCTCGGTGCAAAGGCCTGGTTCGGCCAGATGGACCTCGCGGATCTCGACAGCCACGGCCCGGCGCTCGATGCCGCCGAGGCGGCCCTGGGCCCGGTCGATGCGCTGGTCAACAATGCCGGGATCGCGGCGCGGCCCCTGACCGACATCCTCGATCTCGGGATGGAGGCCTTCGACCGCAATCTCGGCGTCAACCTGCGCGGCACCTTCTTCCTGACGCAAGCCATGGCCCGCCGGATGATCGCGCGCGACAGCCCGCACTACCGCTCGGTCACCTTCATCACGTCGATCGCAGCCTCCCATGTCTCCATCGACCGCAGTCCCTATTGCGTTTCGAAGGCCGGGCTGTCCATGGCGGCGCAGCTCTATGCCGACCGGCTGGGCGCGCATGGCATTGCAGTGCATGAAATCCGCCCCGGATTCATCCGCACCGAGATGACCGGCTCCGCCCCGGTGGCCAAGATCGACGGCTATGTCGAGAGCGGCCAGGTCGCGCAGCGGCGCTGGGGCCAGACCGGCGATATCGGCGCCGTCACCGCGGCGCTTGCCTCCGGCGCGCTGCCCTATGTCACCGGGCAGCCGATCCATGTCGACGGGGGGTATCACATCCCCACCGCCTGACCCCCCGGGGCAGCGCCCCGTTCCAATGCATCCCCGCCCCGGCCGGAGCCCATCGAGGCCCCGGGCAGGGGATCCCATGCCTGAAGGAGATTTCGAATGCTGGACGACCAACCCTTCCGCGAGGGGACCGCCGAAGCGGGCGGGACCGAGATCCGCTACCGTGTCGCCGGACCCGACAACGGCCGCCTGCCGCTGGTGCTGGTGCATGGCACCGCCGGCAGCATCGACGGCCATTACGGCTACATATTCCCGATGATGGCCTACCGCCAGAAGGTCATCGCGCTCGACTGGTCCGAGCCCGCGGGCGGGACGCTCGAGCTGTCCGATCTGGTCGCGCAGGTCCGCGCGGTGATCGAAGCCGAATGCCCCGGCCAGCCGGTCCAGCTCATGGGCTATTCGCTGGGCGCGGTCGTCGCGGCACAGCTGGCCGCCGAGATGGGGGAGCGCATCGCCACCCTGATCCTCGCGGCGGGCTGGCTGAAGACTGACACGCACCAGAAGATGCGCAACCGCGTCTGGCGCCAGCTGCGCGACCAGGACAGCGCCTCGATCACCGAATACATGACCTTCTGCGCCTTCTCGCCTGCCTTCATGAAGCTGAAGACGGTCGAAGAGATGGCAGGCGCGGCGCAGATGCTGAAGATGAGCCCCTTCGTCGACCGGCAGATGGATCTGAACACCCGCATCGACATTGCCGCGGCATGCGAAACCATCGCGGCGAAGACGCTGGTGATCGGCTGCACCTTCGACATGATGGTGCCCAGGCATCATTCCAAGCAGCTCTTCGGTGCGATCGAAGATGCCCGCTATGCCGAGATTCCGTCGGGCCATGCGGTGGTGCACGAGCGCGCCGCCGAACTGTTCCATTACGTCGACCGCTTCACCCGCGACCCGGACGAATTCCCGGCCGGCACGATCATTCCCGCGCAGAAGCCCTGAGGAGACCATCATGACCCCCAAGATCATCATCATCGGCGCGGGCTTCGCCGGGCTCGGCAT
The DNA here is from genome assembly GCF_013184745.1 of Mangrovicoccus sp. HB161399. Lineage (GTDB taxonomy): Bacteria > Pseudomonadota > Alphaproteobacteria > Rhodobacterales > Rhodobacteraceae > Mangrovicoccus. The sequence continues at coordinate 18,713 of NZ_JAATVU010000030.1, read as the reverse complement.
GGCCATCCGGCTGAAGCGCGCGGGCCGCGACGACTTCCTGATCATCGAGCGCGCGGAGGATGTCGGCGGCACCTGGCGCGACAACCACTATCCGGGCGTGGCCTGCGACGTGCCCTCGCATCTCTATTCCTACAGCTACCTCCCCAACCCGGACTGGAGCCGGGTCTTCTCGCCCGGCGGCGAGATCCAAGCCTACATCCGCAAATGCGCCGAGGACGAGGGCATCCTCCCGCATGTCCGTTTCGGCACCGACATGACCGCCTGCCGCTGGGATGACGCCGCCGCCGAATGGGTCGTGGAGACCAGCGCGGGCGAGTTCCGCGCGCCGATCCTGATCACGGGCACCGGCCATCTGGCCGACAGCCGCATGCCCGAAGTCGAGGGGCTCGAGAGCTTCACCGGCGAGGCCTTCCACTCCGCCGACTGGAACCACGCGGCAGATCTCGAGGGCAAGCGCATCGGCGTGGTCGGCTCCGGTGCCTCGGCGATCCAGATCATCCCCGAGATGCAGAAACGGGCCTCGGAAATGGTCGTGTTCCAGCGCTCCGCCCCCTACATGATCCCGCGCTGGGACCGCGCCTTCACCGCAGGAGAGCGCCGCCTCTGCGCCCGCGACCCGGAAACCATCGAGGCGATGCGCTCGGAAATCTTCTGGATGGGCGAGTTCAATTTCGCGCAGCGCCGCAATATCCCGCGCTTCCTGGGCGAGGCCAAGGCGCTGGCGCTCGGCCATCTGGAGGCGGGCATTGCCGATCCGGACCTGCGCGCGAAGCTGACGCCGGATTACGAGGTTGGCTGCAAGCGGCTGCTGATCTCCAACAGCTACTACCCGGCGATGGCCTCGGAGAATGTCACGCTGGAGGCCTCGGCGCTGAAGCGCATCGAGGGCGGCACGGCCTATGGCGCCTCGGGCGAGGGCTACGAACTGGACGTCCTGGTCTTCGCCACCGGCTTCGAGGCGGTGCGCCCGCCCTTCGCGAAACGCATCTTCGGCCGCGACGGGCGCAGCCTCGACGCGCGCTGGGACGAGGGGATGCAGGCCTGCGACTCCATCGCCTGCGCGGGCTATCCGAACCTCTTCATCATCAACGGTCCGAATACCGGGCTCGGCCACAACTCGGTGGTCTACATCATCGAGGCGCAGGTCGACTACATCATGGGCGCGCTGGATCACATCGAGGCCTCCGGTGCCGAGGTGATCGAGGTCACGCGCGAGGCCGAGGATGCCTACATGGAGACGCTCGACGCGATGGCGGCCGGGACCGTCTGGCTCGCGGGCGGCTGCAAGAGCTGGTATGTCGACGACCGTTCCGGACGGCTGACGCTGGTCTGGCCGGATTTCGCGCACAGCTTCCGTGACGAGAACGGGGTGTTCCATCCCGAGAAATACACGCTGGCGCCCGCGCCGGTGGCTGCGGAGTGACGGGCATGCTGGGAGGAAAAACCATCATCGTCACCGGCGTGTCCTCCGGGATCGGTGCCGAGACCGCGCGGCAGGTCATGGCGCAGGGCGGCAAGGTGATCGGCGTCGACCGCAATCCGCCGACGCTCGACCTGCACGCCTTCCACCGGGCCGACCTGATGGACGGGGCGGCGCTGGACGCGCTGGTCGCCAAGCTGGCCATGGCCAAGGCGGACGGGCTGGCGAATATCGCGGGCGTGCCGCCCACCGCGCCGCCCGAGGTCGTCGTGACCGTCAACCTCGTGGCGCTGAAGCGGCTTACGCTGGGGATCGTCGACAGCCTCGCCGACGGGGCGTCTATCGTGAACCTCGCCTCGCTGGCCGGGATAGGCTGGGAAGGCGAGGTCGCGAAGATCAGGGCGGCCGAAGGTCTGGCCCATGCGGAGGTGCCCGAATTCTGCCGCGCGCAGGGCATCACGCCGGAAAACAGCTATTTCTTCTCCAAGCAGGCACTGGTTGCCTGGACGCACGGGATGCGCTGGACCTGGCGCGGCCGAGGCATCCGCATGAACGCGGTCAGCCCCGGCCCTGTCGACACGCCGATCCTCGCCGATTTCCTCGAGACGCTGGGCGAGCGCGCCGAGGAAGACATGCGGATCATGGACCGTGCCGGGACGCCTGCCGACATCGCGCCGGTCGTGTGCTTCCTGCTGTCGGAGGGATCCGGCTGGCTCCGCGGCGTCAACATTGCCACTGACGGCGGAATGCGCGCCCATATCGAGGCGACCTCGAACGGTCTGAACTGAAGGATGGATGCAATGAGCCTTGATCTCCTGATCGGCGGCGCGGACAGCGCTGCAGCGGACGGCCGCAGTTTCGAGCGGCAGGATCCCGTGACCGGACAGCTGGCGACCACCGCCGCCGCTGCCGACGTCGACGACGCGCTGCGCGCCGTGGCCGCGGCAGAGGCGGCCTTTCCCGCCTGGTCGAGGACCGGCCCCGAGACGCGCCGCGCCATCCTGATGAAGGCGGCCGACATCATGGAGGCGAGAAGCCGGGACTTCGTCGACGCCATGGTCGAGGAAACCGGCGCGACGACTGTCTGGGCCGGGTTCAACGTCCATCTCGCGGCAGGCATCCTGCGCGAGGCTGGCGCAATGGCCACGCAGGGCGGCGGCGAGGTGATCCCCTCGAACAAGCCCGGCACCCTGGCGATGGCCGTCGCGCGCCCGCGCGGCGTCTGCCTCGGCATCGCGCCCTGGAACGCGCCGGTGATCCTCGGCACCCGCGCCGTCGCCATGGCCCTGGCCATGGGCAACACCGCGGTGCTGAAGTCTTCGGAGCTTTGCCCGCGCACCCACCGGCTGATCGGCGAATGCCTGGTCGAGGCGGGGCTGCCGGCCGGCGCGGTCAACGTGATCTCCAACGCGCCCGAGGATGCCGCCGAGGTGGTCCGCGCGCTGATCGAGGCGCCTGCCGTGCGGCATGTGAACTTCACCGGCTCGACCGGGGTGGGACGGATCATCGGAAGGCTCGCGGGCGGGAACCTCAAGCCCGCGCTGCTGGAGCTCGGCGGCAAGGCGCCGCTCCTCGTGCTGGAGGATGCCGATCTGGACGGCGCGGTGAACGCGGCGATCTTCGGCGCCTTCATGAACCAGGGCCAGATCTGCATGTCGACCGAGCGGATCATCGTCGTCGAGGCCGTGGCCGACGCCTTCGTGGAGAAGCTGGCGGCGCGGGCGGCGGCGCTGCCGCACGGCGATCCGAGGGGCCAGGTGGTGCTGGGCTCTCTGGTGACGCCGGCTGCGGCCGAGAAGATGGATGCGCTGATCGCCGATGCGGCCGGGAAAGGGGCGAAGCTGGTCGCGGGCGGCACGCGCGACGGCGCGGTCCATGCCGCGACGCTTCTGGACGGGGTCACGGCGGAGATGCGGATCTATGCCGAGGAAAGCTTCGGCCCGGTCAAGCCGATCATCCGCGTGAAGGACACGGACGAGGCCGTCCGGGTGGCGAACGACACCGAATACGGGCTGTCGGCGGCGGTGTTCAGCCAGGACATCACCCGCGCCTTCGACGTGGCGAACCGGCTGGAAAGCGGCATCTGCCACATCAACGGGCCGACCGTGGCGGACGAGCCGCAAATGCCTTTCGGCGGCACCAAGGCCTCGGGATACGGGCGTTTCGGCGGCAAGGCGGGCATGGCCGAGTTCACCGAGCTGCGCTGGATCACTGTCGAGGACCCGAAGCAGGGCTATCCGTTCTGATCCTCTCCGATCCTCCGTCCGGACTGCCCTGTCCGGTCGGAGGAGCTTGCTTCGAAGGAGGCGGGGTTCGCGGCCTGCAGCCGAGGGACGCCAGATTGGCGCCGCCGCTCTGCGATGGCTGGGTGGCGCCATTGGGACCCGTCTTGCCATCTGTCTCGGGGGCCGGGCCGCAGCGGCGCGCGTGAATGCTTCGCGAGTGCCGTTCGGGCCCCATGGCCGCAACCTGTCGAGCTTCAGGAAGCGCTTGACGTGGGCAATGAGCATCCCGGGCTTCTTGCGCCTCCGCGGTGCCTCGACATTGGCGCCGGTGCCAGTCAGGTCACGGGCAGCCCGGCGGGCATATTCATGGACATGCCTGACGTCTTTCGCGAACCGGCTGGCGCGGGTAGGCTGCCCCGATCAGGTGATCCGGTTTCTGTCTTGGCGCATGACTGCCTTCGGCGCTGCCGCCCGGATGACCGGCTCCGATCCGACCTATGATCCAATCTTTCATCTGGCTCGGAAGCCTGCTTCAGGGAGGCCCGCTTTTCAGGGGGCACCGGACCAAGCTGCTCGGCACGAACCCGATCGAGCGCCTTAACGGCGAAATCAGGCGTCGAACCGATGGCGCCGGTGTCCGGGCACTCCTGCAGACGGGTGGCAGTCACCCCCTGACTTCCCAAACGAGGGATCAATCCGTCGTCTCGCCGGCGCGGTCCTGATGGAGCGGACAGAGGAATGGACCGTTCAGCGCGCCGGGTACGTGCGCTGGAAACACCTGCCCGGTCGGGAATGATTCCGCCGTCAGCCTGCCTTCGGCACAAGGAGACCGACCGTCTCGACCCGCCGATAGGCGCGACGCCCATTTCTAGCCAAACCAGAACGTGGAACACCATGCATCATTCGCGGCTGCACTCGGACCAGTGGCGCTTTCCGCTCATTCATGAAGCGCACCTCAGCCTTCGGGTGAAGCCAGCCGGGAAGGGCACGCGTCAGGTCTGGTGCCCATTCGCGCAGCAACGCGCGCAAGTGTCGGCGCAAAGGCGTGCCGCTTTCCGGCTTCCGCACGCGCTTGCGGTGGCGGCCGTCGAAGCGCGGTCCGGACCTTCCGGCCCGGCCTTGCACGGTTCGCATGCCCGCAGGATCCGGCGGCGCGGGCCCGGCCCCCCGGTGACCGGCGCAATCTCTGCCGGTTCCGTCAAGTGGAACGCGGTTCCAACCGCGCCACCGCCGCCGTTTCTGGGCCTGTGCGGGCGACCATGGGCCAAGCCGCCGGGACGGCACCTGCGGTGCCGGCTTCCTGCATGAAGAGCCAGGTCGGCGCCGCAGATGCATGCGCAGGCGCGGCAGAGTTAACGGCAAGGTAAGCATGATCTTTCCAAGCGACTGATTTTAATGGATTTCATGATATGTTTCCAGGCACTGCGGATAGTGGCGAGTCGAGGCTGTCATGAGCGAACAATTGAACGAGCTGGCGGAAAAGGCCGACGCACTGGAAGCGAAGCGGTTCACCGCGGAGGATATTGACGTGTCCGACGGCGCCATTGCCGGACAGGCGGCCTTCGACCCGCCATCAGGGCTGGCGTCTGAAAGCTATGACAGCCTCGGTCTCGCGCAGGATGCGGAAACGGCCGTGCCGCCGCCCTTCCGCGACCTGAACCTGAACAGTTCCGGGCTGATGCCCGACGCGCCGGTCGGCAGCGGGGCTGCAACCGGCCCGCTGCTGACCGGTGCGGTGTATGAGCAGCAGGCGTCCTTCGCGGGTCCCGCGGCGCCGGCCGGAGAGCCTGCGCCCTTGGAGCCCGACGGAAGCCAGGCGGTGGCACAACCAGCCGATCCGCGCCTGCAGGCGCCTGCGCCGGACGGGTCCAGCGGTTTCGGTCCAGCGATGCCGGACCTCGGTTCTCCGGGCGTCGCCGATGCCGAGAGGCCAGGCGGCAACCTGCCCGGGGATCCCCCGCTGGCAGACGGGCTTCCCGCGGACCCCGGACCTGCGGTCGCCGGCCCCGAGGAGATCCCGCAGGAGCCAACCACATTCGAAAGCCCGGATCAGGTCGCGGACACGCTGCCGGAAGACCCCGGCCTGCCGGGCGGTCGCGAGCTTCCTTCCGCGGAGGTCACCGGCCCGGCTTGGGACCTCCTTCCGGGGGATGTTCCGCCGGGAAGCGGAGACCCCGAGAGTAATCCGGTGGCAGACCCTGCCGCGGTGGAACCGGGCGATCTGGACCTGTCGCTCAGCGGCGGCGACCTGGCCGACCCGGCGGACGAGAACCTGGCGGCGGATCTGGGCGGGCTCGATCTCGAGGTTCCGCTCGATCCGGCGGAGGCGCTGCTTGGCGACATCGACCTGTCGCTCGGCGGCGGCGACCTGGCCGACCCGGCGGACGGGGACCTGGCGGCGGATCTGGGCGGGCTCGATCTCGAGGTTCCGCTCGATCCGGCGGAGGCGCTGCTTGGCGACATCGACCTGTCGCTCGGCGGCGGCGACCTGGCCGATCCGGCGGACGGGGACCTGGCGGCGGATCTGGGCGGGCTCGATCTCGAGGTTCCGCTCGATCCCGTCGAAGCGATCGTGGGCGACATCGACCTGTCGCTCAGCGAGGAAGGGCTCGGCATCGATCTGGGGCTTCTCTCCGGGAGCAGCGAGTCCGGAACGGACAGCATCCTTGCGGAGACCGATGGCGGGTTCCTTTCCAGCGACCTCGCGGGCGACGCATTGGACGGCCTGACCGGCACGGCCGGCGGCGGCGATGTTCCGCTGGACGGGCTGACCTCCGGGATCGACGCGGTCATCTCGGGCGGCTCTGCCGACGGCGGCGGCAGCCTCGTGGGCAAGATCGGCGGGTTCGGCTTGTTCTGAGGCGCCATGATCCGCCAGCATACAAGACGCGCTCCGTCCCGGGTGATCGCTGTCGCGACGGGTTGCACCGTGCTCCTGGAGCTCGTCGTGCCGCTGGCGGTGCTCCAGACCTATGACCGCTTCATCCCGAATGGCAGCACTGCCTCCCTGGCGGTGCTGCTGGGCGTTGCGGCCGCCTGCCTCGTCGCGGAATACATGCTGCGCCAATCCCGTGCCGTTCTGCTGAACCTGCGCGGGACCAGCTTTGCCCACCAGGCCGGCTGCCATGTCATGGGCGAGCTGCTGCGGGGCGGGTTCGGCGAGGCGCCCGGTCCGCGGACCGGCGAGAACCTCGCGCTGCTGGCCACCGTGCGGGGCATGCGCGAAATGACCAGCGGGCAATGGATGTCGAGCCTTGCCGAACTGCTGCTGGTGCCGCTGTCGCTGGCGCTGATCGCGCTGATCGCGGGGCCGCTGGTTCTGGTGCCGCTGGTGCTGATCGCCGCCTTTGCGGCCAGCTCGTGGTTCGCCGGGCGCAAGCTGGCCGCCGACCGGGCGGCGCGGCAGGATTCCGACGCGCTCAGGATGAATGCCATGGTCGAGATGTTCCAGGGCTTTCCAACGGTCAAGGCGCTGTCGATCGAGCAGATCATGCGCCGCCGCTACGAGACGGTGAAATACGGCAGCACCCTCGCGCACATGAACGTCATGCGGCGCATGACCGGCCTGTTCGATGCGACGACCGCGTTCGGCACGCTCCTGGTGATGAGCCTGATCATGGCCGGGGCCTTCCTGACCGTGACCGGACAGATCACGGCCGGGGCGATGATCGCCTCGGTGATCCTGTCGGGCCGCACGATGGCGCCGATCCAGAAGGGGCTGAGCCTGATCAACCGCCGCCAGGAGTTCCTGATCGAGAAGCGCCAGGTCGACGCCATGCTGGAGGCGCGCGGCAGCAGCCTGCCGGTGCCGGCGCAACGCGAACCAGCGAACGAGGGCAGGCTGGCGCTGCGCGGCGTGTCGCTGTCCAGGCCGACGGGCACGCGGGGCGAGCGGGTGGTCCTCGGGGGGGCAACGCTGGAACTCGCGCCGCGGGAGATGACTCTGGTCGATGCCGGCAACCATGCCGACCTGGAGACCCTCTACCGCATGCTGGCGGGGGTCCTGCCGCCCCGCAGCGGCGCGCTGGAGCTCAACGGCGTGCCGATGGTGCAGGTGCCGGAACATGTCCGGACCCGACAGGTCGCTTGCCTGCAGGGATCGGCCGCGCTCTACCGCGGCACGATCATGGACAATATCTCGCGCTTCGGCACGGTCTCGATCAGCGATGTCCTGTTCATCGCGCGCCATCTAAGGCTCGACGAGGACCTGTCGGTGCTGCCGCGCGGCTACGACACGTTCCTGCGCGGCGACGGCGGCGACCCGATCCCTCCGGGGCTGCGCCAGCGCATCGCCATGGCCCGCGCGCTTGCCCCGCGGCCAAGGCTCATCCTGTTCAACCACGCCGATACCGGCCTGGACCAGCGCAGCTACACCGCGCTTTTCGAGCTTTTCGCTCGGCTGCGCGGCCACGCCACGCTGGTCGTTTCCACCTCCGACGGCAACCTGCGCGGTCTCGCCCGTCACAGATGGTTGCTGGGCAACGGAAACTTCACGGCTTCGGCCGTAGCGTCCGGGCAGAAAATAGAGGTTGCCCAGTACCGAGAACTCCGCGTGTGACATCCACAATCTTTTCGGGTTCTGCCGTCTCGCCTCCATCGAAGGAGGCGGCGCTGTCGATGATGGAGACTGCAACGCAGCTGCTCTATGCGCGGCTGCGCGGCTCGGGCTGGCGGCTGCACCCCGAGGACGAGCCGCTGGCACGCTGCTTCTGCGCGCTGCTGATCAAGCTCGATCCGATGGTGCATCCGGCGCTGATCGCGACGGTGCTGCATGGCGGCGGCGATGTGCCCTTCGACGAGACCGCCTTCGTCAACGCGATGGCGGCGCTCGGATTCCGCTACCTGCGCGTGACCTGCCGTCCGTCGCAGCTTGACGACCGGCTTCTGCCGGCGCTTCTGAAATACCGCAGCGGCGCGCGGCTGTGCTACATCGAGGACGGCGCGCCGGTGGTGCTCGACGGCAGGAGCTCGCGCCATGTGCCGCCGGATGCCGCCGACCGCCGCACCGAGACTCTGGTCTTCTCGCGCCTCGTCGAGAGCGACCGGCCCAGTTCCAAGGCAGCGCGCGCCAGCACCGGCCGGACATGGTTCGCGACGGTCCTGCGCCGTTTCCTGCCGCAGCTGCGGTACCTGCTGCTTCTGGCCGTCTTCCTCAACATCCTTGCGCTCTCGGTGCCGCTCTTCATCCTGCTGATCTATGACCGGGTGCTGGGCATCGGCGAGACCGGGCCGCTGATCCATCTCGCCAAGGGCGCGGTGCTGATCGTCGCGGCCGACTACCTGCTGCGCCGGGTGAAGTCGCGCGTGGCGACATGGATCATGGCGCGGCTCGACTACATCGTCGGCTGCGCCAGCTTCGAGAAGCTTCTCGCGCTGCCGGCCTCGCTGCTCGACCGTGCCGAGATCTCGGAACAGGTGGCGCGGATCAAGACCTTCGAGGCGGTGCGCGATTTCCTCTGCGGCCCGCTGATGGCGACGGCGCTGGAGCTGCCGATGGCAGCGCTGTCGCTGCTGCTCATGGGCCTGCTCGGCGGCAAGCTGGTGGTGATCCCGCTGGTGGCGCTCGCGCTCTATGCCGTGCTGATCCTGCAGGGCAGGGCGCGGATCGCGATCCTGATCCGCCGGGCGGCGACCGAAAGCTCGAAGATGCAGCAATTTGCGCTCGACACCTTCGCCAAGCTCGACTCCATCCGGCTGGACGGGCTGACGGAGAAGTGGCTCGACCGCTACCGCGAAGCCTCCGGGCGAGAGCAGATGGCGCAGCTCAGGCTGTCGCTGACCGCCTCGCGCGCCGAGATCCGCGGCCACCTGGTGGCGGGGCTCGCCGTGCTGGCGCTGCTTTATTTCGGCGCCCACGCGATCTGGGCGGGCAGCCTGAACGCCTCGGCGCTGATTGCCTGCGTGGTGCTGCAGATGCGGGCGCTGGCGCCCTTCCACGCGCTGACCGGGATGCTGCCGCGGCTGGAGCAGCTGCGCAACGCCATCGCCCAGATCGACCTTCTCATGGATTACGACGAGGAGGATGCCGAGGCGCGCACGCTGACCACGACGCGGCTCGACGGCAGCCTGCAGCTGAGCGACGTCGCGCTGCGCTACGAGGCGCGGGCGCCGCTGATCTTCTCCGGGCTCAACCTCGACATCCGCGCCGGTGAGGTCATCGCCGTGACCGGCCCGAACGGCAGCGGCAAGACCAGCCTGATGCGGCTGGTGCTGGGCCTCGTGCAGCCGCAGATCGGCGGCATCCGGCTCAGCGGCTTCGACATCCGCCAGCTCAGCCCGCATGACCTGCGCGGCCAGATTGCCTACATGCCGCAGACCGTGACCTTCTTCAGCGGCACCATCGCCGAGAACATGCGCTTCGGCATGCCGGTGGCGCGCGACAGCGAGATCGAGGAGGCGCTGCGCGAGGCCGGTGCCTGGGACGAGGTGGAAGAGCTGCCCGAGGGGCTCTGGACGGTCATCGACCCGCCCGCGCTGCAGGCGTCCAATCCGCTCCTGCACGAGCGGCTGGCGCTGGCGCGCGCGCTGCTGCGGCCGTCCAACATCCTGCTGATCGACGAGCGGCCGTCCTCCGTGCTGCTTGCCGGGCTGGCCGAGGACCTCAAGCGCTGCATCGTGCGCCACCGCGGCGCAAAGACCATCGTGATCGTCAGCCTGCGGACCGATTTCCTGCGGCTTGCCGACCGCGTGCTGGCCCTGACCGGCGACAGCCGGACCCGGATCGGCACGCTCGACCAGCTGATGGCGGAGCAGAGCTGATGGCGCCGCGCGGCAGCCTTCCGCCGGCAACCGTGCCGGAGCAGCTCCGGGCGGTGCCGCAGCGGCCCCGCCCGCTGCAGCGGCTGACATCGCCGCAGCTGCGCCATCTGGCCGAATCCGCGCGCCTGGAGGAGCGGCCGGACCATGTCGGATCCCGCCTGACGATCTGGAGCATCGCGGCGATGCTTGCCGCCTTTCTCGTCTGGGCCGGCTTCGCGCGGCTGCCCGAGATCGCCCGCGCGGAGGGCCAGATCACCCCATCGGGTTTCGAGCGGGAATTGCAGCTGCCCGAGGGCGGCACGCTTGCCTCGCTGTCGGTGCGGTCCGGGCAGACGGTGGCCGCCGGAGAGGAAATCGCCCGGTTCGACGACCGCGCGCAGCGCGCCGAGCTGCGCCAGGCTGAGCAGCAGCAGCTGTCGCTGCGCATCCGGGCGGAATGGCTTTCCGCCTTCGCCGAGGAGCGCGATCCCGATTTCGCGGGCTTCGGCGGTGCCGAGGACGCGGAAGAAGTCGCCGCCGGCCGGGCAGCCTATCGCGCGATGCTGGCTTCCCTGGCCGACCGGCAGCGGATCACCGACGAGCAGATCGCGCAGAATGCGCGGGATTACAGCATCCTGGCCGAGGAGCGCATCGCCGAGCAGAGCCGGGTCGCAGCCATGCGCGACATCCTGGGACGGCGCGAGCAGCTCCACGAAAAGGGCCTGGTGGTCTATACCGCGATCCTCGAGTCACGGCAGGACGTCACCGATGCGGAGACCGCGCTGGCCGCGCTCGGCGACCGCATGCAGCGCAATCGCATAGCGCAGCGCGAGCTGGAGGCGCAGCGGGAATCCCAGGCAAGCGCGGATATCGCGGCGGCGCGCGGGACGCTGCAGGAAACCCGGGCCGACTTGGCCGGGGCGGCGATCCGGATCGCCAACCTTCGGGAGGAAATCGACGGTCGCCGCCTGCTGGCGCCCCTGGCCGGGACGGTCAAGCTGCCCGAGCGGCTGGCGCCCGGCGATTTCGTCGCGGCGGGCCGGCCGGTGGCCCATATCGTGCCCGAAGGCGACCGCCTGGTCGCCCGCGTCCGGATTCCCGCCGCGGATGTCAGCCGCGTGTCGCCAGGCCAGCACGCCGAGCTTCGCGTCGGCGCGCTCGACTTCACCCGGTTCGGGAAGGTGCCGGGCGAAGTCGTGGCGGTCTCGCCCGGCGCGCTGATCTCGGAGCGGGGCGAGGTCTACTACGCCGCCGAGATCGCGCTGGAGGTCCAGTCGCTCAGCGACGGCCAGGATAGGCAGTCTCTGCTGCCGGGAATGCCCGTGGATGCGGAGATAGTTAACGGTTCCCGCACCATTCTGGAATACCTGTTCAAGCCGGTGAAGCTGGCGCTAGAGGATGCGTTCCGGGAATAATGACGATGACCGAGGCCATTGACCCGAGAGACGGCGCCTCACCGGCTGCGGCAGGCGATGTCACCGTCCTTGCCGTCGACGACAACGCCACCGCGCGGCTGATGATGAAGAGCCTCGCCTCCCGCCTGGGCTACCGGCCGCTCGAGGCGTCGGACGGGGCGGAGGCCCTGCGCATGCTCGGCGCGCATCCCGAGATCCGCGTTGTCCTCCTGGACCGCGACATGCCGGGCATGGACGGCATCCGCACGGTCGGCGAGATGAAGAAGACCGCCCGCTTCTCGCGCATCCCCGTGGTCATGGTGACCGGCGCGAACACGCCGGAGGAGGTCCGCGAGGGCATCGAGGCCGGAGTTTTCTACTATCTCGAGAAGCCGCCGGACCCGCGTCTTCTGGCCTCGGTCCTGTCCTCCGCCCTGCGCCAGTCGCAGCAGGCAGCGGCGCTGCAGGACGCGCGGGTCAGCACGACGGGATTCGACCTGACCGATGCCGTGCGCTTCCGGTTCCGGACGCCGAAGGAGGCGGTGGCGCTCGCCGGGTTCGTCGCCAACTATTTCCCCGATCCCGAACGCACACTCGACGGCATTGCCGCGCTGCTGTCCAACGCGGTGGAGCACGGTCTCTGCCGCATCGGCTACGAGGCCAAGGGGGCGCTCCTGGCCCAGGGGAATTTCGCCGCGGAGCTGGAGCAGCGGGCCGCCCGTCTGCCGAAGGGGCAGCATGCCACCGCGGCAGTGATGCGCCGCCCCGACGGCGTCCTGCTCGCGGTCACCGATCCTGGGCCGGGATTCAACTGGCGGGACTACATGCAGATCGACATGTCCCGCTCCGCTGCATCGCATGGCCGCGGCATCCTGCGCGCCAGGGCGACGGCTTTCGACGAACTCAAGTTCAACGAGTCCGGCAACCAGGTGGCCGGCCTCGCCAGGCCCAGGGAGGAATTCGAGTGGTGAGCGTTGCGAAGCATGGCGCGGCAGATGCCCGCGCGGCGACCGGGAGAAAGCCGTCCGGCGGTCCTGTCATCCTTCTGGCCGGACTGGTCCTGATCGCCTGCATTGCGGCGGACGCGTCCTTCCTGCGCAACAGCCACAAGGAGCGCCTGGAACAGGACCGCACCCAGGTGGAGGACCTGGCGGACATGCGCTTCGACAAGGCGCTGGAACAGCTCCAGACCCAGCTGCGCGCGCTCGAGGCCCTCTACATGGCGTCGAACGATGTCGATGCCGCCGAGCTTTCCACCTTTGCCGAATTCGCCGTGCGGCCGGAGCCCGGCGCCGATGCGGTGAAGCGCTACGGCTGGATTCCGCAGGGAAGGGACAGTCAGGTTCTGGCCGTCGACGGCAGCATCCCCGGAAGTTCCGTGGCGCAGGCAGAGCTAGGCAGCGGGCTCCGGGACCGCCTGGCCGTGCTGGACGAACAGCGCGATGCCGCGCTCTGGGTCGTCCGCGGCGGCGTGCTTGCCTCCGATTCCGGGGACGCGGGGCTGGTCACGGCGCTGCATCCGGTCGGCTCGTCCTCCCGCCATGGCGGCACGAACGCACGCGGCGTCCTGTTCCTGACCTTCGATGCCGGCCAGTTCGTGGCGAACCTGAAGCTTCCGCCGGATGTGCTGGACGCGGAATTTGCGATCGATCCGGAGCCGCTCCAGGACGTTCCGCCGCCCGAGCCCGGCCAGCCCCGGCCTCCGCAGCCGCAGCGCGTCACCGGCCTGCTCGGCGGTGCGGTGGTGGCGCTTGACTACCAGCTGGCACCGGTGCCCTTCCTCGACCACTTCCTCGAACGCGAGCTGAGGCCCCAGCTCTACGTAGCCGGCGGCTTCCTCTTCCTCGCCCTGACCATGTACTTCAACCTGCGCCAGATCCAGCTGGGCCAGCGCGCCGCGGCACGCGCGGCGGAGGCGGCGGAAGCGGCCGAACAGTCGAACTACCAGAAATCGCGCTTCCTCGCGACGATGAGCCACGAGATGCGGACGCCGCTGAACGGCATCATCGGAATGGCGGACCTGCTGCGCAGCAGCAGGCTCGACGAAGAACAGGCGAAATACGCCCAGACGCTCGGGGCCTCCGCCGAGGGGCTGCTGGCGCTGATCAACCAGATCCTCGATTTCTCCAAGAACGAGGCGCAGGACATCGAGCTCGATCCGCAGGAGGCCAATCTCGGCGAGATCGTCACCGAGGTGGCGAATGCCGCCAACGTGCTGGCCGCCCACAAGGGGGTCGAGCTGGTCCTGTCGCTGCCGATGCAGGCCTGCATTCCGGTCATCGTTGACGAACTCAAGCTGCGCCAGGTGCTGACCAACCTCGTGTCGAACGCCGTCAAGTTCACCTCCGAAGGCTCGGTCACGATCGGGGTGGTGCTGCAGACGCGGCTTCCCGGCGGCGAATCCGTCTTCGAATTCAGCGTCGAGGACACCGGCATCGGCATCGACCCGGCGCGGATGGAGGCGATTTTCGAACCCTTCCAGCAGGCCGACATCTCGACCACGCGGAACTACGGCGGCACCGGGCTGGGCCTGTCGATCACGCGCGAGATCGTTTCGGCGATGGGCAGCCAGGTGCGGGCCTCCAGCACGCCCGGACAAGGGTCGCGCTTTTCCTTCGAGCTGACGCTGACCGGCGACAATTTCAACCGTCCGCAGCGGCGGAAGTCCTGCTTTCTCGGCATCCACAACATTCTGCTCTATGCGCCCGAGTCGCCGCAGCGCCATGCCTCAGTCACCGCGATCGAGACCGCCGGGGCCGAGGTCCGCGTCGCGGGCAATCTGGCCTCGGCCGAGGACATGATGCTCCAGGCGCTGGACGCCGGGGATCCGGTCGACCTGATCCTGGTGCCCGATGCGGCCCATGCTGCCGAGCTGCAGCGGTTCCGCGGCGGCGGAGGGGAAACGGCGGCGGCGCGGATCGGCATCCTGCGCTCTTCGCGGCTGATCGGCCACGCGGTCACACCGAAGGAACGGGACATGGCCGATTTCCTCATCCAGTTCCCGCATACGGCCGTGACGGTGGTGGACAGGGTCTATCATGCGCTGAGCCGCCGCGCTGAGACGAATGCCCAGCGTCCGGCCCCGAAGACGGAACGCGAGCAGCGCTTCGACGGGCTCCGCGTGCTGCTGGTCGACGACGACCAGGTCAACCAGATCTATGGGCGGGCTGCGCTCGAAGGGTTCGGCTGCCAGGTGACTTCGGCCTGGAACGGCCAGGAGGCGATCGCAGCGGTCGAGGCGGATCCGCGGCTGGAGATCATTTTCCTTGACTGCCAGATGCCGGTCATGGACGGGCTGCAGGCGGCGCAAGAGCTGCGGGGCCGGATGAAGAACGGAATCGTTCCGGAGATCCCCATCCTGGCCCTCACGGCAAATGCGCAGGCATCCGACCGCCAGGCGTGCCTGAAGGCCGGAATGGACGATTTCATGACCAAGCCGGTGCGCCGGGAAGAGCTGGCCAAGGCACTCCAGCACTGGCTGCCGGGCTGGCAGGCCGGGCCGGATGCCAGGCAGGCCGGAAGCGCATTGGCCACCCCCGCGGAGACGCCGGCCGAAGGAGCCGCCGCGGATCCTGCCGCACCGCCCGAGCCTGCTCTTGTCCTGACTGCCGACATGATGCCCGCGGCGGCCCCGCCTGCCGCCCCCGGCGCCGCGTCCGAAGCGGGCGTTCCCCTGCACCCTGGCTCCCAGGCTGCCGCCGACGACGCCCCGCGGAGGGCGGCAGCATTCGACAGGAAGACCCTGCTGGAGACCAAGGCGCTTCTCGGGGATGGCTTCTCGGAGTTCCTGCGTTCCTTCGTTTCGTCGACCCAGGCGTCCATCCAGTCGCTCAGGAATGACATCGGGGCGAAGGAGTTCGACCTTGCGCGCCGGACCTCCCACAACTTGAAGAGCTCCTGCAAGATGGTCGGCGCGCTTGAGATGGCCGAGCTGATGGTGGAACTGGAGGCGGAGCTCAAGAAGGTCGCGCCATCGATGAACCTCGTGGCCACGCTTCTGGCCCAGGCCACCGCAGCCTACAGGTCCTACCTGAACTCACTCAAACAGGCCTAGAAACCGCAATCTCTAAAGAAGCGCGCACCCAGCTTCATCCGGAGCTGCGATAGGCCGGGTTATGTATATTTCCTAATCCCGCAGGTCCAGCCAGCAAAGTTCCCGGGCTAGAATCAGCCGAGACGGGAAAGCGCCCCCGGAGGGGCGTTTCGCTACTGGCCGGAAATATCTCGAGCGGTCAACCATCGCCGGTGCCGCTGGCTTCGGCATGGCGCCGTCCTCTTCCGGGACAGTCTGCTCGTTCGGGGTCGGCAGGGCCATTTCATCCATCTCCACCTGGGTCAGAAGACATACGGACCGCAAGCAATCCCGGATTGGACCTCCACCCGCGACAAGAGCCAGCTGCCTCAGCTTGCCTGAACGGCACGGGGGATGCCGTCCCGGCCAAGCGCCCTTCCCTGCCCGGCCGCAGCTCCCGGCCTGCGCGGCCGCGAGCCAAAGACCGTGCCGGCCGGCACGGCAGGGCGCCACCGCTACGCACGCATGCATCCATCCGCGAATTCGACGGCTTCGGCACCGGCAAGGGTCCGGACCCGGTTCAGTTCCGCTTCGAGGCCAAGGGTCCGCGCCTTGCCCATGCGGAGCCCCGCTTCCGGCCAGAACGCGCGGACGGCAAGCTTGGCGCCGGTCCGCTTCGCATCGATGCGGCCGATCAGGCCGTCGCCCTGCAGGACGGGAAAGACGTAGTAGCCGTATTGCCGCCGGGCTTCGGGGACGAAGATCTCGATCCGGTATCGGAAGCCGAACAGCCGTTCCGCACGGCTCCGGTCGCGCAACGCCGGGTCGAAGGGCGACAGCAGCCGCACCCGCGACGACGGTTCCGGCAGCGAGGATGCCTCATCTAGCGCGGCCGCGGTCGTGAAGCTGCGGCGGCGGTCTCCGTCCGCCGTTCCGATCTCCGCCTCGAGGATGCGTCCTGCCGCAAGCGCCTCGCCGCACCAGGCTTTCGCCTCGTCCCGCGTGGCGATGTCGAAGAAGGCGGCCAGCTCTCCGCTGGTGCCGAAACCCAGCCTGTCCAGCGCCTCCGACATGGCCCAGTCGACGATTTCGGCATCGTCTCTGCGCTCGGCCAGGCGCTCCGCCGGGATCACCCGCTCGGCCAGGTCGTAGAATTTCCGGAATCCCTGGCGGTGCGACACTGCCAGCTGCCCGGACCGCCACAGGAATTCGAGGGCCGTCTTGGACGGATGCCAGTCCCACCAGCCGGAAGACGGCTTCGCTTCGCCGCCGCCGAGGTCGCCCGAACAGGTGGCGCCCTGATCGGAGACATGGCGGCGCACGGCATCGAGCTCCGCCTCCCAGCCTGAGCGGCGCGCCCGCGGCCAGCGCGCCCGCATCCGCGCTTCGTCGCGGGCGAATTTCAGCCGCCACATCGGATAGAACTGCATCGGCATGACGGCAGCGTCATGAGTCCAGTGCTCGAAGGCAGAGCGGCGGCGCGAGACCAGCTGTCCGAGCGCCTCCGGCCGGTACCTTGCGCGGCGCGACCACAAGATGAGGTCATGGGCGCGGGCGAGCGTATTGACGCTGTCGACCTGGACGAAGCCGAGATCGTGCAGCACGCCGCCGAGATCGGTGCCCCGGCCGGGTCCTGTCCCGGGACGCAGGAGCAGGTGCCGGTCCAGGAACAGGCGCCGTGCACGCTTGTTGTCGAGGAACGGGCGGGTCATGTTGCGCGGAATCTCCGGCAAGGCGCTGATTGTCTCCGCATCTTCGTGGCGGCAAGGCGCATCGGGACCGGAGCGCTTTCCGGGGTTTCCGGCCCGCTCACGACGCGGCGAAGGTGAGCAGAAGGTTGTTCGCCGGCATTGCGTCGATTGCGACCGGATCGAACCCGGCCGAGGCGGCCGCGCCGGAAACGGCCTCGAGCGACTTGTAGCCGATCGACGGATCGCGGGCACGCAGAACAGCGTCGAAGTCCCGGTCCCCGTCCGATGCGTAGCCGGCCGCGCGCAGGAACGGACCGTAGACAATCGCCCTGCCCCCAGCGCCCAGTGCCGCGCGTGCCCCTTCGAAGAGCGGCGCGAGGGCGGATTCGGGGATCAGATGAAGCAGGTTGACCGCCAGAACTGCCTGCGCGGACCCCGTCTCGACCGGCCATGGTGCCGCGATGTCGATGGCAAGAGGCGCAGCGAAGTTCGCCGCGCCGCTCGCCCGGCGCCAGGCCTCGATGCTGCCGCGCTGGCCGGGATCGATGTCGGAGGGCACCCAATCCAGCGCCGGGAACGCCTCGGCAAAGGCCACTGCATGCTGTCCGGTTCCGCTCGCCACTTCGAGGACCCTCCCCTGCGCGGGCAGCCTCGTCCGCAGGGCCTCGATGAGGGGACCGGCGTTGCGCAGGGCTGCCGCGGCGATCCGGCGGCCATCGGGTGCGTCTGCCGCCTCTTGGAAAATATGTCGTGCCATGGCGGGAGGCTGCCAGCCCTAGACGGCCGCGTCCAGCCGTCCGGAGCGGTATCGGCAAGATTTCCCCTTACGCCGCGGGGGTCGGCTTCGGGCGGATCGCCGGTCCGCTTGGGCCCGGCCGGGATCCGGCGTCCGGAGGCACCCGAATGCGGAACCCGGATGTCTACCAGGCTGCTGAAATAGTCGTATCTCGACGCCGGTTCCAGAACATGATTCACCCGCTGCGGAGCAGCGGCGGAGACAGGCATGCGCAGTGCAGACGGGACGGGCGGATCGCTGTCCAGCCATGCCGATCCGGAGACGCGCGTCCCGGCGCAGCATCCGCTGCGGAAGATCCGGCAGGTCGCCAAGCGAGCCATGGCGCCGCCACCGGTCCGAGGCCCATGGCGAACGCACCCGCCAGCCTCGATGCCGGGTTCGAGGTGCTCCATGCCGATTTCGGGCGCCCCTCGATCGCCCCCGGGCGGCCGATCCGG